>DATLUG010000037.1:0-82992 GCA_035533215.1 Candidatus Micrarchaeia archaeon
TGGTGGTGGGGGCGCGGACCCACGCCTCCAACACGCGGAGCTGGTCCGGTCCGACCGTCAGCGGCGGCGCTCGCTGCCACACACGCGCACCCTACCGCATCATCCCCCGATAGTCAAGTCAAATCGCGAACACTACACTAGGTCCCGTGGGCATCAGAACCAGCACATGCCGGCCGAGACCTGGGACTCGCTGGCCGACTATGCTCTGAAGGAGGTCCTAGGCGCCGCGGAGAGGACCAGCGGAGACTCCACGTAGGGCAGTCGTCGCGGACATCGTTGGTGCGATGTTATGCTTCTGACCATGGGGAGCAGCATCGCGACCGCAGTTGCTATCGGCCGCATTGCGCCGGTCCGAAATCTGAAGAGGAACCCTTGCCTCACATTGTACTTGCCGCCTAACGGGAAGGCGCGTTGCCCGGAAGCGTGATTGTCGCCTAGTCATGCCTCGCGACGAGCGATCCGACACTGAGCGGCTTGATCTGTACATTGCTCGGGTCCGACAGTGTCTCGATTCGCGGCTAATAAGCAGCGGGTCCCTGCAGTCGCAGCTCTCACTCGGATTCAGCTCGAATCGATTAGAGGTATCCACCTACAATCCGGACGAAGAAACCCTCAGGGCTTTCCTACTCACGTTCCGGCAGTTCATCAGCCCCAAAGAGGACGTTTATGTCAACAGAATCGTCAATCTCCTCTACCCGGCTCTGGATAGCGCGGAGCTACGGCGCTTGCTGAGATCGGCACGGGAAGGGTGGCTCGGAGCTCGCGCTGTCGGTGGGGTTCGACTGACCATAGATGGACACGACGTCGCGCCGGAACATGCACTAGATTTATGGATCAATGGCGTCTACTTCCACAACGATCGCCGCAAGTTGCAGGAGTTGCAATCCTATGGCCCTCTTGGCATCCACTTTGCCCGGCGCCAGGTCCTCGATTATCTGATCGACGCGACTAACTACGTGACCTATATCGCTGATGTGATTATCCGAGCGAGATCTCAAGGCCTCCTGCACATATAGCCGGGGCATCCGCTTGAAGGCTGACGTTCCCTCGCAGGAGTGAGGATGCGCAGTGTTACTCCGTTCACTCACGCCGAGGGGCCGGTATTGACCCGTGGTGGCCCTCGATCCGCAAGCGTACGATTCATCCCAGCCTGGGTCGTTGACAAGGACTACTCATGTTGCCCGACGACTCAGACCAATCACACGACTTGATGTTTGACGCTGGTCTAGATGGGGGTTTGGAGTGAGGCCGCGTTCGACGAGTACTCTGACCCTCCGTCAGCGCCAGGTTCTCACCTTCCTCCGCGACTACCAACTCCGCTACGGGGCTAGTCCGACGGTCCGCGCGGTCGCCGAGTCGGTCGGACTTCGCTCGCCGGCAACCGCCCAGCACCACCTCGACGAGCTCGAGTCCAAGGGGTATATTCACCGCCGCCGCGATCCGCCCCCGGCAATCCAGATCCTGCGCCCAGCCCTTCCGGAACGGCCGGTGGCTCTCGTCCCCCTTCTCGGGACCGTCCCCTCCGGTGCCGTCCCGCCATCCTGGGATCACATCCAGGAGTACGTCCCCGCGCCCGTGGGCGATCTCCGCGGCGACCCTGGGTGCTTTGCGCTCCGGGTCGTCGGGGATGCCCTGGTCCAGGCGGCGCTTCTCGATGGGGACCTCCTTTTCGTCCGGCCCGACCCAGAGCCGGGGGACGGGGCGCTGGTGGTCGCTCGGCAGAAGGGCGCGGCTGGAGACCCGGTACACCTCGTGATTAGGCGGATCTCCTGCTCGGCGGACCGGGCGGAGCTCCTGGCAGGCCTGCCGGGCGAGGAGCCGCGGCCGGTAGCTTCCGTCGAGATCCTCGGGGTGGTGGTCGGCGTTCTGCGCGGATACGGGGCCGAGGTCGGGCGGGGCTGAGCCTCGCAGGCCGGCCCGCGACCTTGCGTTCGTAGGCTGGCTACTGATAGCCTACGAACATGTGTTCGATGAACGATGATGCGACGCCTCCCTCGAGACGGCTTGGCCCGACCTGGGAGGAGATGCTGGCGTGGCCCTACGAGCCCACCCCTCCGTCCCCTCCGCCGGGCTATCTCCTTCTCCCCACGGAGGGCGTTCCGCTCCCCGGGGAGGCGCTCGAAGTCTCGGCGCACTGGGACGACGAGGAGATCGCGCTGGCCACCCTCCCGGCCCCGCCGGGGGAAGTGGTCGTTCTGCCGCGGCTGACCCTGCCCGCGATCGATCCCGTCGGGCGCGTCGGCGTGCTGACGGTCGTCGATGGCGTCCAACGTGACGACCACGGTGGGATCGCGACCGCCCGCCTGATCGGGCAGCGCCGCGTTCGGGTCGCCCGCTGCCTCCAGAC
The DNA here is from genome assembly GCA_035533215.1 of Candidatus Micrarchaeia archaeon. GTDB lineage: Bacteria > Chloroflexota > Dormibacteria > Aeolococcales > Bog-877 > DAHUZL01. The sequence goes on from DATLUG010000037.1 coordinate 2,348, forward strand.
AACCCCCCACGTTCGGGTGGAGATCGAGACGGCCCGACCCGCATCAGACCCGACCGATGCGGACCACCGCCGCCTGGACCGGCTTCGCGCCCGGATGAGCGGCCCCACCGGTGTGCCACGGGCCGCCGATCGCTCAGGCGAGCTGCGGGCGATGCGGCCGGATCCGCTCACGGATGCGCTGGCCGTCCTCCTCCATCCCGGCGGCCACGACCGAGCCGCTCTGATTGAGGCAGTCGCCTGGGCCGATCGGGTTGCCCTGCTGTCCCGGTGGTGGGCCCGCAGCCACCGATCGGAACGCCGGAGCCCCCGAGGGGATCCCACCGACCTGGCGTCACGAGTGCGGCGCGCCGACCTCCCCACCGAGGTGAGACGCGTGGCCGAACGGGCACTCAAGAACGCTCACGGCCTAGAACGCACGGTCCACGAGGAGGTGGTGCGGTGCGTGCTCGATCTCCGCTGGACTCCACCGCCCGTTCTTCCCATCGACCTGGACGCGGCGCGGAGCCGGCTCGACGCCAGCCACGCCGGGATGGAGACAGTCAAGGAGGCGGTCCTCGACCACCTGGCCGTGCTCGAGTGGCGGCGGCGCCGCGGGCAGCCCGTGGCCGGGCCGTCGGGCGTGAACCTCTGCCTGATCGGGCCGCCCGGGACCGGGAAGACCACGATCGCCGAGGCGGTGGCGGCGGCGATGGGGCGGCGCTGTGAACGGATCGCCTTGGGCGGCGTCGACGACATCTTCCTGGTGGGGGCGGACCGCGCCTACAACCGGGCGCGGCCTGGCGAGATCGTCCGGCGCCTCCGGTCAGCCAAAGCCCACCCCCAAGAACTGGTCTTCCTGCTGGACGAGATCGACAAGATCCCGACCCAAACCAGCCATCCACCGCTTCCCGTTCTTCTGGCGCTCTTGGATCCGGCACAGAACGTCGCCTGGCGCGACCATTTCCTCGACGACATCCCACTCGACCTCTCCGGGTCGGTCTTCCTCGCCACGGCCAACGATGCGGCCGCGATCCCTGCTCCCCTCCGGGACCGCCTGCACCTCATCCACGTGCCCCGGTACTCCCCCACGGCCCAGCTCGCGATCGGGCGGAGCCACGTCCTCCCCACCGTCTTGGCTCGCCTCGATGCCACCACCGCGGTGAACTTTACGGACGAGGCTCTCGCCGTCCTCGTGGCAGACTACCCAGCGATAGGCGGCTTACGCCAGCTGGAGCAGCGCCTGATGGTGCTCGTCGGTCGTGCCCTTCGGCGCCACCTCGCGACCGGCGAGGTGACGCTCGTGGACGCCGCGCGCGTGCGGGGCTGGATCCCGGCTGCGCCCGATTCCCGTGTGGGCTTCCACGCTGCGGTCCGCCGCTGACGGCCCGATCCCTCCTGCTCCTCGGACCCCGCTCCGTGCCGCCCACTTGCCGAGGCGCTGCCCGGTTGGTACGGTTGCGGTCATGATTCGACGTTCCAGGTGCCGCTGAGGTGCAGTCCCCCGGCGTGACGCAGCAGGAGCTGGAATCCCGGCTCTGGGCCGCGGCCAACTCCCTCCGTGGGCCCGTCGACCCCGCCGACTTCAAAGCCTATATCTTCCCGCTCCTGTTCTTCAAGCGGATCAGCGACGCCTGGGCGGAAGAGCACGACGAAGCCGTCGTCAAGTACGGGCCGCGTCTCTCCGGGGAGATTGAGGCGGACTACCACCGGTTTGTGGTGCCGAAGGGCTGCCGATGGCCCGACCTGCGGCGCATCCCAGAGAACGTCGGGGTGGGCCTCCAGCGCATCCTCCAGCGGATCGAAGCGGCCAACCCGGAGACGCTGGCCGGGATCTTCGGGGACGTGCAGTGGGGCAATAAGGACAAGCTCCCCGAAGTCGCGCTGCTCAACCTCATCGACACCTTCGGCTCGCTCAACCTCGCACCCGCACGGGTGGGCAACGACGTGCTGGGGGCCGCCTACGAATATCTGCTGAAGCAGTTCGCGGACTCGTCCGGCGCCAAGGCCGGAGAGTTCTTCACGCCGCGGGCGGTGGTGCGGCTCCTGACGCGGCTCCTCGACCCCCAGCCGACCGACACCGTGTACGACCCCGCCTGTGGATCCGGCGGGATGTTGATCGAGGCCGCCAACGAAGTCCACGAAGCTGGCGGCTCACTTCGCCAGATGCGCTTCTACGGCCAGGAGGTCAGCCTCACGACCGCGGCGATTGCGCGGATGAACCTGTACCTGCACGACATCGAGGATGCCGAGGTTCTCCGAGGCGACACCCTCCGTGAGCCAAAGTTCCGAGACGCCCGCGGACGCCTGGAGCGGTTCAACGTCGTCATCGCGAATCCCCCGTTCTCGCTGAAGAACTGGGGCGCCGACCGGTGGGCAGCTGACCCGTGGGGCCGGGCGGCGTGCGGGGTGCCCCCGAAGACGAACGGGGACATGGCGTGGGTCCAGCACATGGTGGCCTCCATGGACCAGAAGCGGGGACGACTTGGGGTCGTGATGCCCCATGGCGTCCTGTTCCGGGGCGGAGCCGAGGGGCGCATTCGCGAGTGCCTGATCAAGGCGGACCAGCTGGAGGCGGTCGTTGGGCTGGCCCCCAATCTCTTCTACTCGACGACCATCCCCGCCTGCCTCCTCATCTTCCGAGTCGCCAAGCCCTCGGCCCACCAGGGGCACGTCCTCATCGTGGATGGCTCCAAGCGCTTTCAGAAGGGCCGGAACCAGAACGCGATGACCGAGGAGGACATCGGCGCCATCGTCACCGCCTACCAGAGCGATGGAAACGGCAGCGGCGATGCCTCGGTCCCAACTGTCCTCGTTCCCCACACAGAGATCGAGGCGAACGGCTGGGATCTCAACATCGGCCGGTATCTCAAGACCGAGGCGGGGGAGACCGCCAGCGTGGCGGACGCCCTGGCCGCGCTCCGTGAGGCGCAGGCGAAGCTCCACACGGCAGAGACTGCGATGGAGGAGCGGTTGAAGGCGGCTGGATATGCGTGACGGGTGGCACGAGACTACCCTCGGGGCGATTGCCGAGGTGGTGGGAGGCGGAACTCCGCCAACCAAGATCGCCGAGTACTGGGGCGGATCTATTGCGTGGCTGACCCCGACCGAGGTGGTCGCAGCTGACGGCGAGGTCATTCACAATAGCAAGCGAACGATTACGGAAGCCGGGCTGAGCCGGAGTGCCGCCACGCTTCTTCCGGTTGGCTCCGTCCTCGTAACCTCCCGGGCCACAGTCGGTGCCGTGGCGATGGCCGGACGTCCCGTTGCCACAAATCAAGGGTTCCAGTCTCTTGTCCCTGGACCCAGCGTCCTTCCTTGGTACCTTCTCTACTGGGCTCAGGCACACAAGGGGGATCTGCAGCGCCTTGCCAGCGGAACCATCTTCCCGGAAGTGTCGCACTCAAAGATGCTCCGCGTGCCCGTTGTGCTCCCCCCGCTCGCCGACCAGCGCCGGATCGTCGACCTGATCGCGTCGGTCGACGCGGCGGTCGAGGCGACGGGCGCGACCAGGGAGACCGCCCGAGCCGCGCGGGCGGCACTCCTCAGCGACCTGTTCTCCGGGCGGCGGCGGTTGACGAACGTCGAGGTCGAGACTGCGCGAGCGCGACTCGAACCGACACACGTTCTGGCAAGCTCGGCACTAGTCCCAGTAGACTCTGTTCCGGACGGCTGGCAACTGACAACCCTTGGCCGTTTAGTCACATTCGCCAGTGGATTCGCCTTTTCCGATCGCTTTCAGGGCAGGCGTGAAGGGATCCCTTTCTACAAGGTCAGCGATATGAACCGGCCTGAGAATGCTATCGCAATGTCGGTGTCCGCAAACTATGTCACGCCATCGGCTCTCAGCGCGATGCGTGCTCGCTCGTGGCCTCCTGGCACTGTCGTCTTCCCAAAGGTTGGTGCCGCTCTGCTGACGGAGAAGCGGCGGATCCTCAGTGAGCAAAGTGCCTTCGACAACAATGTGATGGGGCTAGTCGCGGGCGATGCCGTTCTTCCGCGCTGGCTGCTTTGCTTCATGCAGACGGTGCGCTTCAAGGATGTCGTGCAACAGGGAGCCGTGCCGTCGGTGAGCCAGGGCATCGTCGGGAATATTCCCGTGCCACTGCCACCGCTTGACGAACAGCGCCGGATGGTCGACGTCCTTGCCTCCGTTGACACTTATATGGAGACGGCTCTTTTGCGGCATGGCGCGATACAGGCGCTTCGCTCTGCGCTCCTTGCGGACCTCCTCTCGGGCCGCCATAAGATGCCCGCCTCCTACGACGAACTGGTGAGCGCCTGAGCCATGACACCCGCTGAGGACATCAACGAGTCCGCGGTGCAGGATGCCCTCGTCGCCAAACTGTCCACTCTTGGCTGGCGCTTCATCCGCGGAGAGGACCTCGATCGCCAGTATGACGATGCCCTGATCGAATCCGATGTGGCGGCGGCCCTCATCCGCCTCAACCCCGTCATCGCCGAGCGGCCGGAGCGCGCAGAAGAAGTTCTCGCCAAGCTCCGGGCCGTGCTGTTGGCCGTGACGAATGATGGATTAGTGGCGACGAATGAGGAGATGGTGGCCTGGCTGTGCGGGCGCCGAACGCATCGGTTTGTCGGTACGGACGACTTCGTTCCCGTCCGGCTGGTGGACCTTGGCCGTCCGGAGCGCAACACGCTCGTCGTCTCGACGGAGGTGACGTACACGCCCGGGACTGAGGAGCGACGCTACGACCTCGTGCTGTGGGCGAACGGGTTCCCGCTGGTCGTCGGCGAGACCAAGACCCCCGATAGCGTGAACAAGTCGTGGCTCAATGGGGCGCACGACATCCACGCCGCCTATGAGGTCAAGACGCCGGGGTTCTTCGTCCCGAACGTGTTGAGCTTCGCGACGGAGGGCAAGGACTTCCGGTATGGAGCGGTGCGCCAGCCGCCCGAGATGTGGCTGCCGTGGTCGCGCACGACGGAGACGCCGCTGCTGCCCGGACTCGCCTCCGCCCTCCGGTCGGCGGAGCTCCTGCTGGCCCCGTCCATGCTTCTCGACATCCTGCGGACGTACACCCTGTTCTCTCGCGAGTCATCGGCGAGTGGCGGGGCCGAGTTCAAGATCATCCCGCGGTACCCCCAGGTCGAGGCAGTCGAAGCCATCGTGGCCCGGGTTCGGGATCCGCGCCGGCGGCGGGGTCTCGTGTGGCACCACCAGGGGTCGGGCAAGACCCTGCTGATGGCGTTTGCGGCGGCCAAGATCCGTCAGCAGGCGGACTTGGACGCCCCGACCATCCTGGTGGTGCTGGACCGGCTGGACATCATCGAGCAGACCCGCTCCGAGTTCCTGTCGGTGGGACTGCCATCGATGAAGGTGGCCGAGACCAAGGACGAGCTGCGGCAGCTGCTCCGCGCCGACGATGCCCGGGGCGTGATCGTGACGACGATCTTCCGGTTCGAGGGGGCCGGTCTGCTCAACGACCGCGCGAACATCGTGGTCCTGGTCGACGAGGCCCACCGGACCCAGGAAGGCCGCCTCGGCATGGAGATGCGGGAAGCCTTGCCGAACGCCAAGTTCATCGGGCTCACCGGCAGTCCTATCTCCACCCGAGACCGAAACACCTGGGCGACATTCGGGGATCCCGACGACCCGGGCGGGGTGCTGAACCACTACTCTGTGGATCGTTCGATCGCCGATGGGACGACCCTGCCGATCCACGTGGAGACGCGGCTGGTGGACTTCCATGTCGATCACGCGGCACTTGACGAGGCGTTCGCCGAGCTCGCTGCTGCGGAGGGGCTGGACGAGGGTGAGGCGGGGTACCTGTCCAAGCGCGTCAGTCGAGTGGACCAGCTGATGAAGGCACCGGCTCGGGTGAAGGCGGTCTGCGAGGACATCGTGGCGCACTACCGTGCCAAGCTCGCCCCGCTGGGACTCAAAGCTCAGATCGTCACCTTCGATCGTGAGTGCTGCGTGCTCTACCACGATGCCATCTCCGCTCTCCTCCACGAGAGAGAGGAGGCGACCGTCGTGATGACCGCGGAGAAAGCGGACCCCAAGGAGTGGTCGGCCTGGGATCGGGAGCGCGAGGCGGAGAACCGGATCAAGGACCGCTTCCGGGACCCGGCGGATCCCCTGCGCCTCCTGATCGTCACGGCCAAGCTGCTGACGGGCTTCAACGCCCCGATCGAGGGCGCGCTCTACCTGGACAAGCCGCTGCGCGCCCACATGCTCTTCCAAGCCGTCTGCCGGACGAACCGACGATGGACCGACCCTCGGACCGGCCAGGAGAAGCTGTATGGGCTGGTCGTGGACTACGTGGGGCTCGGGCAGGAGCTCGCCAAGGCGGTGGCCGTGGCCGACTCTGGCCAGCGCACGCAGCGCCCCGTCGAGATCGGGGAGCTGATCGACACCCTCGCCCAGTCCGTTGCCACCGCCATGGCGCGGTTCGCCGGTATCGACCGGACGGCCAGCGGCTTCGAGCAGCTGTATGCGGCCCAGGAGCGCCTGCCCGACCGGACCAGCCGCGACGCCTTCGCCGAGGAGTTCCTGCGGGCTCAGGGGCTGTTCGAGTTCCTCTCGCCCGATCCTGGGCTCCGCCCGTTCGAAGTCGACTACCGCTGGCTGGCCCGCATCTATCGCTCCGTCACCCCCACGGACTCCGCCAACCTCCTGCTCTGGCACCGCCTCGGCGCCAAGACGGCGGCGCTCATTCACGAGCACCTAACCGACGTCACCCTCGACTCGGCGGGATTGGAAACGATCGCCATCGATGCCGGTGTGTTCGAGAAGCTCCGCCAGCTTCGCCTCTGGCCTCCCGACGACCCCGAGCCCCCGGAGCCGCCTACGATCGAGGAGGTGATCGACCGCCTGGAAGCCCGACTCCGGGCCAAGCTCGCGGGCCCCGCCGGCAGCCACGTGGTGTGGCAGTCAATCTCCGCGCGCCTGGAGGCGCTCCGCCGCGTCACGATCGACACCGCTACGGCCAGCGTCGACTTCCTCAAGCAGCTCCTTGAGGTGGCGCGGGATCTGGTCGCCGCCGAGCGAGCCGACGAGGCAGGCCACCTCGACGACCTCCGGGTGGTCGATCCTGACCGCGGCGCGCTCACCCAGATCCTTGAGGAGTACGCGCCCGCGGATACCCCGGTCATCGTCGAGAACGTCGTCGAGCAGATCGACGCCATCGTCCGGCCCATCCGCGGGACCGGCTGGCAGACCAGCCACCCCGGCGACCGCGAGGTGAGGCGCCAGCTGCGGGAGGTCTTGAGCCGCCAACAGCTCCCTGCACAGGGCGCGATATTCGATCGGGCCTACGCGTACATCAGGGAGCACTACTGATGCCGACTGTTGGGGAGATGGGTGCCAGCCCACTTGTCCAGGATCACTCGTCGTTCGAGCCTGCTTCCACGAAGGCAACTGGATCGAGAAGGTCCGTCCCGAAGGCGCGACAGCGACGCATCGAACGCAAGACCCGACGCGCGGTTGGGCGGTGCGCGTTTTGTGGGGCCCGCCAACTCACTACTGAGCATCTCTTCTCCAAGCCCGTCCGCGATGCAGTAACGTTTGACGTCGCGGGCTCAATGGACGACCTTGCGCTTGTTCAGTGGAGCCCCCTACGAACGGCAATGTCGGGGCCAAGCGGAAGTGTGCTCGTCCCACCGCAGTCGAAACGAGAGATTCGTGCTTCCTGCGCCTGCGGCAGGTGCAACAGCGGCTGGATGCAAGACCTGGATCGGCGCATCGCGCCAACGCTCCATCAGCTCGCGCTCAACCCGTCCGCTGTTGGGTTTTCCGAAGGCGCTTCCGAAGAACGCAGCGATCTATCTGCCTGGTTTGCGAAGATTGCTGTAGTAAGCGAGTATCTCCGATCTGATGCCGTCTCGGTATTTGCCCCGCCAACACGGAGCTTCCTTGCACGTTGCCAGACGCCTCATCCCAGCACGGCTGTACACATAGGATCGATTGCCCCTGTTTACCCACCACAGCTGCATCACATTCCGGCAGTTGTCGAGGCCCCACCTCCAGCTGTCGGTGCGCGGGCGAATGCACTCGTCGTGATGGTTATCCTCCACAAACTCTTGGCTTTGGTGGTCCACTTTGCTGGCATCGGCCACTCGGGAACATCCTCTCTACCCGGGTTCAGTCAACTGTGGCCACCACCACCTCAGTTTGTGCCCTCGGCAGACCCTGTGCCGCCAGAAGTCCTCTTCAGCGCCGCCCGCGCTCCGCTCGTGGCGGCCCAGGCGCTATGGTCGGCACCCGCACCCATTTGGTGCGAGTTCAACGATGCGGAGGGCAACATGATTGGTCGCGTGGAGATCAGCCAGCGGGGGCCGGCTCAGGTCAAGCTCGTCCCGCGATTGTAGCCAAGGTGGAACAACCAACGCGGCTCCCCGCCTGGGTGGCGCCTATGGTCGCATTCGCCTTCGTGACGCTCCCGGCCCAGCGCGGCCAGGTCTATCCAGCGCCCGGCGGCCACCGTCGCGCACCGCCTTCGACTGATGTCGCTGAACCCAAGTTGGCATCCGTGGGACGCCGAGCCTGAGCTCCAGAGACCTTGCTACGACGCTCCAGCTGCCTCGCTGTACCCCCGGGAGGTGGTGCCTGCGGCTCCGTTCTCAGTGGGATGTGCGGATCCCTTTACGCACCCGGCGGCCCGTGCCAGCCGCTCTCCGCCGGGATCCCCGCCACATGTCTATCCCGGCTGCACTAGTCCGAGGTTGGTCAGGCGGTACTCCATGGCCTGGCGGCTTACGCCAAACCTAGGAGCCAACTCGCCGGGCAACGATTCGGCTGTCAACTCAGCCCTTCGGAGACGGCCGAGAGCGGCGGAAACGAATGGGATGGGCATGAGAAGGCTGGCCGCATACTGGTTGGCGTCTCGCTCCTCCGGATCGTAGCCTGGCGGCTGAGTGCGGCGCAGATTCACATGGACCAAGTGATCGACATGCATCGGTCGTCCCTGATGTAGTTGCAGATGTCCTATCTCATGGGCAATGGAGAAGCGCTGCCGGACGGCCGCCTGAGACGAGTTGATCCCGATCACATTCCCATCCTTGAAGCGGACCAGGATTCCAGACATGTTTTCGTCGAATCGCTCATACGCCAACCGCGCTCCTAGACCCTTCGCGATCTCATCGACCGGGACGGGTTCTGACTTCACGTTGAAGCGCCCAAGCAGGCGTAGGGCGTCCTCCTCGACGTCAATCTGTGGCATCTGCCTCCCTTTTGGCCAGGTGGGCCTGTGCTTGGACAACTTTCAGAATCCACTCTCGATCAGCATCGGTGAGCGACGAGAGAATCCCTTCCGCCTCTGCTCGTGCCGTGGACGGAAGTCGGTCGATCAGATCCGCTGACCGGCCCACGCCTTGGGACGCTGGGGCGTCCGGCGGCAAGAGGTTACTCGGCTCGGCTCCGAGCGCTGCCGCCAGCTGGTATAGGAGTCGAACGGACACGGGTTGAATCCCTCGCTCGATATTGCTGATTGAGGTCCGCGTCAGCCCGACCCGGCCAGCTACCTGCTCTTGGGACAGCTCTGCTGCCCTTCGCATCTCTCGAAGTTTCCGTCCGAGTCGTCGGTCAAGGGAGTCCACGAGCGCGAGCCGATCATGGCGCATTGTGCATCCATCCGTCAAGGACACTGGCCAAACGTCAGGGTCGCTGGCGGTCTGCCCAAGGCCGTCGACCGACCTTGACATTCAGACGTCCGAGTTCTATCGTCAGGGCGTGCAGATTGAAGCCGGAGGACCAGACATGGCCGACGCCACTCAGCACGACCACGTGGTCGTCACCTACAACGGGGCGGATCAGTCCATCCGCTACGAGCCGCACGAGCGGGTCGATGCGGTTCTGAAGCGCGCCCTGGATCTCTTCAACATCCAGGCGAACCGCCACCTCTACGGACTGTTCACTGAGGCCAACGTGGAGCTTCCAGACGGGGAGTCGATGGAGAAGGCGGGTGTCCGCCCAGGGCAGCTCCTGATCTTGCGCCAGAGCACAGTTCGCGGCGGGTCGCCCCGCTAGTCGACATGACGCTCTGGATTCGACCCCGAATCCTTGTCGACACGTTCGACTGCCTTCGCGCGTGCGGGCGCGGCGTTGAGGAGTGCGTCGTTTACTGGACGGCACGGCAATCGTCGCTGGTCGTGGACGATCTGGTCCATCCGACGCATTCAGCTGGGCCGGCAGGGTACGAGGTTGACTCGCGCTGGGTGACGCAGTTCTTCCTCGATCTCCGGCACGCCAAGCGGACGGCGCTGGCCCAGGTGCATACCCACCCCGGTACTGCGTTCCACTCGCAGACAGATGACACTTACGCTCTTGTCTCAAGCCAGGGCTTCTACTCCCTCGTGATTCCCGACGGCGGGATGGGCCTCGGGAGCCTCAGCGGTGCCTACTTCACCGTCGTCGCGGCCTCCGGTCACTGGAAGGAAGTCGATCCATCGACCGAGCTGGTCTGGTCCGGTGACGACTGAGGACGCACTCGATCGGAGCCTGCGCCTCATGCGGCAGGACATCTTCACCGAGGACATTCCGACCCGGGTACTCGTCGACGGCATCACGGGGACCCGTGTACGTCTCAGCGCCGACGATCGGAATCTCGCCTCTCGAAATGGGCAAACCGTGACCGTGACGTTGGCGATCCTCCTCGCCATGATGGGGACATCCATCGAGCTCGACATCGAGTCAACACCGCTGGTAGGGTCCCAGCCACCGCTCCGTGGGAACGAGCTCTTGACTGGACTTCAGGACCTGGGGGCGGATCTCATTCCCGGAGTCGGGATCACGACTCGCCTGCGACGGCCGGACATAACCTTTGCGATCGGGGACACGCCCTCGAGTCAAACGCCCGTCGTACGCGTCTCAGGAGGGGAGGCGACGTGTACAGTCGGCTCGCACGCCCCTGCTCGACAATGGGCTGGCGACCAGCCGTTTGGCGCGCTCATGGCGGCTGCCACGGCAGCCGCGGAAGCGTTGCGCATCATGGCTGAGAGAGTCTCGGTGATAGCTGGCGTGCCGTTGACGTGTGAACACACGTACGAGCTCTCCAGGCACTCCACCCTTCAACTCCCAGGTCTAAGCGGCACAGATCGACAGTCGCTCGATCTGGGGCGTGTAGACTTCGTTAGCGCCGGAGCAATCACCACTGCGGCACTGTACTGCTTGCTGCGGGTACCACATCTTGGCGGGCGGTTGCGCATCGTTGATGACGCGATCTTCGAGCTGACCAACTTGAACCGGTACCCACTCATGAGGCGATCGGACTCCGGGCGAGTCAAGGTGGACATCCTGCGCGGCGCATCGGCGGATGGACTGGAGATTTCGGGCGTCAACGCGCGGTTCGATGAGAAGTGGCAACGTCAACTTGGCGAGTTGAGTCCCCTCGTCGTCGTCGGTGCCGACGAGATCCCGGTGCGATGGAGAGTGCAGCGCGCAGATCCAGCGTGGCTATGTGTTGGCGCGACAAGTCATTTCATGGCCATGGTGTCGACCCACGAGTCGATGACTCCATGTGCCGGGTGCACGCACCCGCGCAACGACATTGGGCCGGGAGCTGTCGAGATCGTCCCCACGATCTCGTTCGTATCGTTCTGGGGAGGCCTGATGCAGGCGGTCCAGCTCGTGGCTCGGTTGGCCGAGAGGCCCGCTGGCGATCACTGGCTCGTGTGGCCCCTGGGGCTTGGCGGATCCCGTCCGATCCTGTTCGGGTCCACAGCCCCGACCCGGGATTGCCCCGTCGGATGCCTGGCGTCTATGAGAGCCCGACCGCGTGGAGCCGTTCCGACGCGCTGAGCCCCTCTCGTTCATCCGGTGCGATCTGAGCTGTCAGGGCCACTTGGGCCCATGTGAGCAGGCGGCCAAGCCTTCCCACGTTGTCGACCGAGCGTCGCTATCTCCCGGCCGATCACTGACCGATCCAGGTCCCTTTGCACGGCCGGGCTCTCAGACAGAGCCCAAACTCCTCGTTCGGGTCGGTAGAAGCGCTCCGGCTCCTTGCTGAGGCTCCGAAACACGGTGGCGTACGCCCCACGGGTTCGGGGCACCCTGCCATCCGCCTGGAGCCGGCCAAGGAGCTCCAACATCGGCATCGCCTCCCCCTTGGCCATCATGGCTTCGGCGGCGGCGTCGGCGATGCTGGGGCGGCCCCGAGCAAGCCGGCGCCGCTCGGGCCCAGGGGGCGGTGGGGCTGAACCCGGGTCGATCGGAAGTCCCATCGCGGCTCGGGCATGGCGGACCGCCTGCTCGAGTTGGCCGATCTGGTCGACGAGGGCGTCCCGCTCGCGCCCGATCGCGTCCTGGCGCCGCTCTAGGAGGGCGGCTCGGCTCTGGAGGCGGGCGAGGTGCGCCTCCAACGGGGCGACCAAGCTCGATCGCCGGCGATCCTGGGGCATGTGGGGCCAGTATAGCGCTTATAGGGGCCATGATTGTCACTATCCTCTGGCTACTGGCCGATGGCGGAGCCAATATCCGCACCATGGTGGCCAGGATCTGCTAGACTCCGTGCCATGGACGGCCAAGCGCCCTACACTGGCCTCGGGATCGGGGCCAGCTGAGTCGCCAATCACTTAGCGCTCCCTCCGAGGGCGCCACCCCATCTCGAGCCGCCGGGCGCTTTCAGGCAGCCGCGCCGCTCGGATCAGTGCTCGATGGCGTCGCCGCCGTCGCCCTGGCTGCCTCGGGCGGCGATCCGACCCAGGCTCGGCGGCTCACGAAGCACGCGTGGACCCGGGCTCGCGGGATGGTACCGATGGGCACCCTGCCGGGTGCCGAGACCGTGCGGCAGCGGGTCGGACTGACCTGGAGCGAGACGCTCGCCCTGGCGCTACGGCCGGTAGAGTCCCGACCCACCTTCGTCGGGCAGCGGGACGGCTCCGTTCGCGGGCGGTGGGGCGAGCTGGGGGATCAGGTCGCGCTCCGAGTTCTCCGATCCGCCGCGGCGGAGCTCGGCCATCCCCCCACCGCCGTCGCCTACGACGCCCTCGTGCGGCGCCTGGAGGCTGAGAGTCTCCGCTGGCGGCGGGCGGCGCCGCTGCGCCTACCTCGGAGCACCCTGGTACTCCAGCGGTTTGACACCTGGGAGTCCGCGCTGGCCATCGCGGGTCTCGTGGCGTCGCCTCGCTCCATGCCGAGCCGGGTCAAACCCGTTCCCTCCCTCGTCGACACCCTTGACCGGTGCATCGACGCCACCGGCGTGCTCCCCGTCAGCCAATACGTGCTGGCATGGGCCGCCTGCGTCGACATTCCGGTCGGTCGCCGCGCCACGAGCTGGGCTTCGGTCGTCAAGGCGGTGCGGGCCCAGCGGTCCGCACGTGGTGTCGCCACACCCGACGCTCCGACCGCGGCACGAGACTGCCCGCCCTTGCCGGCTCCTGTCCGACGAAGGCGACGATGCACCTTTCGCCACACGCGCCAGGACGTCCTGGAGTCGCTGCGCCAGTACGCGGCGCAGAACCTCCGGGACGGGCGCCCGCCCCGACGCCGTGACTACCTGGCCGCGGCGCAGCGTGATCCCCTCCTACTGGCTGCGAGCGTCCTCCAGCGGCACGGCGGCTTCCAAACCCTCTGCCGCGAGGCGGGCATCGGATGACCACGCTGACCCGCCACCATGTGCCGGAGGACATCACCGGGACGACGCGGTTCTCGGACGATCCGGTGCTCGCGTCGCCGACGGCCCTGGTCGGGATGGTGAAGGGGATCGCCCCCGTGCGCAGAGCCCTGCGCGACGCCTGTCGGCGAACCCGACTGGCGGGTCCCGATCGCCTCCCGGGCGAATGGCCCCTCCTCTACCTCACCTTCGTCATCTCCCGCATCCCGGACATCGAACCGTGGTACCAGCGGGTCTGCGACGACCAGCGGCTCTGGTCGGCGTGCGGCTTCTCGACTGTCCCGTCGTACCGTCTCGTCCACCGGCGCTTCACGGAGCTCGAAGCGATTGCGCCCGCCTTCGAGGCGGCCGCGGCTCAGCTCATCCAGATGGCCCGGGCGCGCGAGCCGCGCGTTGGGGCATGGTGGCACATCGATGCCAGCGAGGCGGAGACGCACGCCGCACCACAGCACGACTGCACCGCATCCGACCCGTGCCCCACCGCCGCCGGTGGTCGCAACCCACGGGCGCAGCGCCCCGGAACGGCCACGGTGCGTGCGATCCGGCAGGGCATCGCCGACGAGCCGGAAGACACGACGGGCGCGGGGTGCACACGTGACGGTCTCACCACAACCCCCGTCGAGAACAGCGTCATCGACCACGCCCGAGGAGTCAGGCGCTTCCGGTCTGGAGGGCATTGGTGGTCCACGCGCGACCTGGACGCTGGGGTGCGGGCCTACATGCGAGGGTCCAATGTCATGCGTGCGTGGCTCGGTTACCTGCAGGTGGAGGTGGTCGACCACTACACCCACGCACCGCTGGCCAGCGTCCTCATTCCCGCCGACCACCAGGAGTCGGACGCCTACCCCGACGTGTACGCGCGGGCCGTCCAGAACCTCGGCGGGGCCGCGCCGCTGCTGGTCGGCGGCGATCGCGGCTACAGCGTGAAGAAGGTCTTCGAGTTCAACACGAACCGGGGCGTGGGCTCCGTGTTCCCCTATCGCCGCGCCAACGGCAGTGCGCCGAAGTGCCGCGCGGCGACCAGCCGGTCTGATGAGCACGGCATCCCCCTCTGCCGCGGATGCGGGGGCGAGACCCGCTTTCATCGCTTCGCCCTCGACCGCGGCAAGGGGCGCCTGTGGTTCCGGTGCCTCCTGCCGCAGACGCCACGGTGTCAGGCGATCCAGACCACGTTCTGTCGTGAGGACTACCGCGCGCTCCTGCCCGTCTGGCGCACCGACGGTGCCTACGCAGCGATGCGGGTCTCGCACCAGACATACGAACACAAGCACCGCGACCTGCGCATCCAGTACGGTCTGGCGCCGGACTGCCTGGCGGTGCGACCCAAGCGCCCGGGGCGGGCGTGGCAGCAGCTGCGCTCCTCCGCGGCCCTCCTGGTCGAGTGGCTGCGCGTGCTCCAACGCGGAGGGTGGAATGGCTCGGCGTCGGCGGCGAGCACGCCGCGCGTCACCAACGGCACGGTGATGGTCGATCGCCTCCGCCTCCTCCGCGCGGCGCGCCGGTCGGCGTCGGGCGTCGCCCAGGGTCTCGCGCCCCCGGTCCCCGCCGGGCCCTGATCGCGGCGCCGGGCGCCGCCTCTCTTGGAACCGCCGGACCTCCGGCGGTCGACCTGTGCCCGGCGGGGACCGTGAGGGCCGGCTGAGAGTGCCCGACGGGATGGAGGAGGGCTTCAGCGACTGGCGGTGAGCTCCCAGCGGCGGCGGCGGAGCCCGTTTTCCCTCTCAAAACGGCCCGCCGGCGGAACCGTGCAACTGGCCGTTCAACAACCCCGGTGGAGGCGCCGGGAATCGAACCCGGGTCCGAAGCCGCGTCCCGCGAGACCTCTACGTGTGTAGCCCGGGTACGGATCTCACCGCGGAGCCGCCCCCGGACGGGCTGTCCCGCGGCCAGTCACGGTGTGTGTCCCCCGGGGCGCCGCAACCCCACCCCGGGGCGAGCCCGCTGCATTAACGTCGCCTCCGCCCGCCGCGGGCCTTCGGTCGGGCGACGTCAGGCCGAAGCCTGAGCCTTAGGCCTTACCGCGATCAGGCGGCGAGGGCCAGAGCCGGAGTGCGGCTCGAGTTGTTGGCAGTTGATGCCTTTTCCCGGTTTGTACGAGCCCGGGGCTCGACACGCCATCTCGCGACCCACGACCCCGTCGAAGCCACACGCCCCCACGGGAGAGCCGCCCTCCGATTGTACCCCGCGGCGGCGCCCGCCAGCCACCGGGGCCGCCGGCGGAGCCGGCTCAGACGGGGCCGACGACGTGGCGGCGCATCGCCCGGTCGATCTGCCGCTTCGCCTCCCGCTCCGCGATCGCCTGCCGCTTGTCGGTCTGGCGCTTGCCCCGGCACACCCCCACCTCGCACTTCACCCGGTTGCGGGCGAGGTGGAGGTCGAGCGGCACCAGGGTGTGGCCGGGCTGGCGGGCGATCCCCACGAGGTGGTCGATCTCACGGCGGTGGAGGAGCAGCCGGCGGCGGCGGCCGGGCTCGTGGTTCTGGCGGCTGGCCTGCTCGTAGGGGCGGATGTGGGCCCCCAGCAGCCAGGCCTCGCCGCCCTCGATCCGCACGTAGGCCTCCGCGATCTGGCTGCCGCCCTGGCGGATCGAGCGGACCTCGCTGCCGGTGAGCGCCACCCCCGCCTCCACCCGCTCCAGCACGAAGTAGTCGTGGAAGGCGCGCCGGTTGCGCGCCACCACCCCGTCGGGAGCGGGCCGGGTCATGGCGAGTCCGGCCCCGGTCGGCGACGCCCCCGGAGGTAGCTGGCGGCCCCCATCGGCCGGCCCGACGGCGGCTGGACCCGCTCGCACCAGAACCCCCCCACCCCGCACCGGACCAGGACCCCCTCCCCCCGCGTCGCCAGGACCGTCCCCGGCGGCCCCTTCGGGGCCGGGGCGGCCTCCGGCTCGGGCCGGCCGGCGAGCAGGCGGACCCGCCGGCCGCCGAGGGGGATCGTCACCTGGGGCCAGGGCTGCAGGGCTCGCAGGCGGCGGTCGATCTCAACCGCGCTGCGGCCCCAGTCGAGCGCGCCGTCGGCCCGCCGGAGCGGCGCCGCATAGGTGGCCATCGCCGCATCTTGCACCGTCGCCACTGCCCGGCCGCGCCCCAGCGCCTCCAGGACCGCAACCAGAAGGAGCGCACCCTCCCGGGCCAGGGCGCGCCGCAGCTCGGGAGCGGTCGCCGTCTCCGCCAAGGCGACCCGCACCTGGCCCAGCACCGGCCCGGTGTCCAGCCCGGCCTCCATCCGCATCAGGCTGACCCCGGTCTCGCGGTCCCCGGCCAGGATCGCGGCCTGGATCGGGGCCGCCCCCCGATGGCGCGGCAGGAGCGACGGGTGGACCCCGAGCCCCCCGTGGACGAGCCGGTCGAGGAGCCGCATCGGCAGCAGCTGCCCGTAGGCGGCGACGACCAGCGCCTCCGCCCCCAACTTTGCCAGCCGCTCGATCGCCAGGGGGTCGCGGACCCGTGGTGGCTGGAGGACTGGGATCCCGCGCGCCCGGGCCGCGTCCCCAAGGGGGCGCGGCGCCGGCCGCCCCCGGTCGCCGGGCCGGTCGGGGGCGGTCACCGCCGCCAGCACCGGGTGCCCGGCCGCCAGCACCGCCTCCAGGCTGGGGACGGCGAAGTCGTCGGAGCCGGCGACGATCAGGCGCACCGCATCCTCACCCCGGCCCCGGCCGCGGCGCTCCGCCAGGCCCGGCGGCCGGGACGGGCGCCGCCGCGAGCAGGTAGGGGACGTCGGCGACGGCGATGTCGGCTCGCCGCAGCAGGGTCCGCTTGACCGCGAAGGCGCGGTGGTTGTGCAGCGGCTGCCGCCACCACCTCGGCACCACCAGCTCCGGCAGCACCACCGTGCAGAGCGGTCCGGGGTGGATCTGCCGCCAGGCATCGATGTAGGCGAGCAGGGGGTCGGTCACGCTGCGGAAGGGGGAGGCGATGATGATCGGCTCCAAGCCCTGGGGCAGCTCCTCTGCGGGGATGCGAGCCAGGAACGTGCCCCAGGCGGCGCGGAAGCGGGCCGACTCCAGCCCGGCGGCGTCTACCGCCTCCTCCTCCTCCCCCGCCGAGACGTGGATGGGGATGACCTCCCGGGCGATCTGGGACGCGTACTGGAGGGCGCGGGCGGCCATCGGATCGAGCCGCGCGATCGGGACCATGGCCACGTGGTGGGTCGGCACCCCCGCGGTCAGCCCCGCCAGTCCTCTCGCGCGCTCCTCTCCCGGGTCCGCCGGGGCGGCGTCTGAGGGGGCGGGCACGCTCGCCGCCACCACCCCGGGCCGGCGCAGGAGCCGGAGCTTGACGATGAGGAGAAGGGGACGCCGGGCCAGGTCGACCCAGCCGCGGCGCAGGGTCGCCTCGGGCAGGACCACGGTGAGGACCCGTCCGGGCTCCTCCAGCTGGAGGCGGTCCAGGGTGCGCCACAATGTCGCCAGCCGCGCCCTGGCGCCGAGCCCGCGCCGCTCCAGGTCGCAGACGACGACCCTCGGGCCGAGGACCCCGGCGTAGGCCATCGCCCGCTGGGTGGCGGCGCCGTGGGCGCGGGTCAGCCCGCTCACCACCACCACCGGACCGAGTGGGAGCGGCGGCACCGGCACCGTCTCGACCGCCCGCAGGCGCTGGGCGATCGAGCGGTAGTGGCGATGGATGGCGGTGAAGACCGCCACCAGCAGGGGGATGAGGATCAGCACCACCCATGCTCCGCGCGGGGTCTTGGTGACGATGATGATGCCGTCGACGAGCAGGGTGGTGAGCGCCCCCACCCCGTTGATGACGACGTTGCGGCGCCAGTTGCGACCACGATCGCGCACCCAGTGGCGCACCATCGCGGCCTGGGCGAGGGTGAACGCGGTGAACACCCCGAGGGCGTAGAGGTTGATGAGGGCGTCGGTGCTGCCCCCGAAGACCACCAGCAGCACGGCCGCGCTGGCGGCGAGAAACACGATCGCGGTGGAGTAGACCAGCCGGCTGCCGAGGTGGGCGAAGCGGTGGGGCAGGTGGTCGTCGCGGGCCAGGATCGCGGCCAGCCGGGGGAAGCCGTTGAAGCTGGTGTTGGCGGCCAGGATCAGGACCAGGGTGGTGGAGAACTGGACCACGTAGAAGAACCACCCGCCCGCCCCCACGAAGATGCTGCGGGCCAGCTCCGCGACCACCGTCGGGCTCCCGCTGAGGTGCGGCTCCGCCCCGTACAGGAGGTCGAGGAGGTCCACCCCGAGGAAGAGCACGACGAGGATCACGCCGAGGCGGACCAGGGTGCGCTGCGCGTTGCGCACCTCGGGGGGCTGGAAGCTGGGAACGCTGTTGGACACCGCCTCGATCCCGGTCATCGAGGAGGACCCGGAGGCGAAGGCGGTGAGGATGAGCAGCGGCGTCACCGCCGCGCGGGCGCCGGCGATGGGGGGGAAGTGGCCGACCGGGTGGTGCGCCGCCCCGAAGAGCAGGGCGCGGACCAGACCGACCCCGATCAGGCAGACGAAGCTCAGCACGAAGGCATAGGTGGGGAAGGCGAAGATCGCCCCCGCCTCCCGGACCCCGCGCAGGTTTCCGAGCACGATGAGGGCGATGAAGACCAGCCCGAGACCGACCTTGAGCGCGGCCAGGCCGCCGAAGGCCGACACCAGCGCGTCGACCCCGGAGGACACGCTCACCGACACGGTCAGGACATAGTCGACAAGGAGCGCCCCGGCGGCGACGAGCCCGAAGGTCACCCCGAGGTGCTGTCGAGCGGCCGCATAGGAGCCGCCGCCGTGGGGGTACCCGGCCACCACCTGCCGGTAGGAGGTCACCACCAGCGCCATCAGGGCCGCGATCGCGATCCCGATCGGGACGTTGATGGCGAGGGCGCCGGCCCCGGCGGTGGCCAGGATCGCCAGGCCCGCCTCCGGACCGTACGCCATCGAGGAGAGGGCGTCGGAGGAGAGGATCGGGAGCGCCCGCACCGACGAGAGCCGCTCGGTCTCCAGGGCCTGGGTGGGCAGCGGCCGACCGAGCAGGCTGCGGCGCAGCCGCGCCAGGGTGCGGCCGGCTCCGGCCTGGGGAAGGTCGGCCTCCGAGGTGGCCTCCATCTGCCCGTGCCCGGTGAGCACGAAGCGGCCGTGGTGGGTCCGCTCGTATCGGAGGTACCGGTCCCCGGGCCGCCCCCCCGGCCGCTCCACCGTGCGTTCGAGACGCCCACCCAGCCGGGTCGGGGGCCGTGGTCCCGGTGGCGGCTGAGGGGCGGGATCGGAGCGATGGGGATCGTCAGTCACGACCCTGGCGACCGCGGTGGCAAGGCTGCATTATGGCCGGGCGCCCTCACAGCTCGGGGTCCACGTCGATCGACCAGCCCGGCCCCTCGGGCAGGAGCGGGCGGAACGGGTCCAGGGTGGCGCCCCGGAGCGTCAGCTGCCACCGGTAGCGGCCGCGCAGGCGGTGGACGAAGGCCGGGCTGGGGCCCAGGACCTCCAGCCGCTCGGCCGCGGCCACCTGGTGGAGACGCTCGGCCAGCCCGGCGGCGGCCGCCGCCGCGTCGGCGTCCACCGCATCGCTGCGGGTGACGACGCAGAAGCGGCGGAACGGCGGGAAGCCGAGCGCCCGGCGGGCGGCCAGCTCGACCGCGGCGAAGCCCAGGGTGTCGTGGGTCACGGCGTGGCGGACCGCGGGGTGGTCGGGGCTGTAGGTCTGGAGGATCACCCGGGCGGGCTCGTCGCCCCGGCCGGCCCGGCCGGCGACCTGGGTGAGGAGCGCGAAGGTGGTGGCGGCGGCCCGGAAGTCGGGCAGGTGGAGCTGGGTGTCGGCGTTGACGATCCCCACCACCTGCACCCCGGGGAGGTCCCAGCCCTTGGCGACCATCTGGGTGCCGATCATGAGGTCGGCCTCCCGCGCCCGGAACGCCTCGTAGAGGCGGACGTGGGCGTCCCGCTCGGTCACGGTGTCGCGGTCCATCCGCAGGAGCCGCGCGGCCGGCCACCGTTGGCGCACCTCCGCCTCCAGTCGCTCGGTCCCCATCCCCAGCTGCTTGATCTTGACCGAGCCGCACCCCGGGCAGGTCCGGGGGAGCGGGGCGGTGTGCCCGCAGTAGTGGCAGACACACCCCATCTTGTCGGCGTGGTGGACCAGCGCCACCGAGCAGTGGGGACAGCGGAGCGGCTCCCCGCAGCTGCGGCACAGGACCACCGTCGCCGTGCCCCGGCGATTGAGGAAGAGGATCCCCTGCCCCCCCCGCTGCAGGGCCTGGTCAACCGCCGCTACCAGGGGGGGGGCGAACGGCGAGCGGTTGCCCCGGGCCAGCTCCAGGCGCAGGTCGACGACCTCGATCGGGGGCAGCGGTCGGCCCCCGATGCGACCCTCCAGGCGCAGGCGGGTGACGGCGCCGGTCGCGGCCGCGTGATGGGTCTCGATCCTGGGCGTCGCGCTGCCGAGCACGACCGGGATGCGCAGATGGCGTCCGATCCGGCGGGCGACGTCCACCGCGTGGTATCGGGGGACACGGTCCTGCTGGTAGGCGGACGAGTCCTCCTCGTCGACGACCAGGAGTCCGAGGTTGGTGAGGGGGGCGAAGACCGCGCTGCGGGAGCCGACCACCACCGGGGCGTCCCCCTGGCGGATCCGGCGCCACTCGGCCGCCCGCTCGGCGTCGGTGAGGGCGGAGTGCAGGAGCGCGACCCGGCCCGGGAAGCGGGCTTCGAAGCGGCGCACGGTCTGGGGGGTGAGCGAGATCTCGGGCACCAGCACCACCGCCGCCCGCCCGCGTCCGAGCGCGGCCGCGATCGCGGCCAGGTAGACCTCGGTCTTGCCGGACCCGGTGACGCCGTGGAGGAGGAAGTCCCGGCCGCGGCCCCCGTCCAGCGCGGCCACGATGCGCCGCACCGCATCGGCCTGGGCCGGTTCCAGCTCGGGGGCCGGCCGACCGCCGCCGACGCCGGAGTCCGACCGGACCCCCGCCGGGGCCGGGGTGCCGAGGCTCCGGCGGCGCGGCCCCCGGGGCGCGACCCGACGCAGCGGCCGGGGCGAGCGCAGCGCCGGCGGCAGCATCGCCCGGATCACCGCCAGGAGCGGGCTGGCGCAGGCGTCGGCGATCTCCGGGGCGCAGGCGACCAGGTGGTCGGGGAGGAGCGGCTCCTCGTCGTAGAGCGCCTCGACCGGGCGGAGGTCCGGCCGCGCGGAGTCGGCGGCGAGCGCGATCACGTAGCCGAGCAGCCGGCGGCGGCCGAGCGGCACCACGACCCGGTGGCCGAGCCGAATTCGAGAGCGCAGCTCCTCCGGCACCGCGTAGTCGAAGCCGCCCTGGTGGGGTCCGGCGGAGGCCTCCGGGAGGACGGTCGCGACCGCGGGGCCGGCGGACGGATCGACCACGGCCGGCCGGGCGGGGCCGGCTCAGGCGCCCGCGGCGCGGGCCACGAGCCGGACCGCTTCGTCCAGGACCGCCTCCGCCACCTCCGCCTTCGGCCCGAAGGCGACCTCGCGGCGCACCCCCCTGGCGTCGACGATCAGGGCGGACGCCTGCTCGCCCCCCATCGCCGACTGCGGCCCCACCACCCGGTTGGCGACGAGCAGGTCCACCCCCTTCGCCCGTCGCTTGGCGCGCGCGGCCGGCTCCAGGTCGCCGGTCTCGGCGGCGAAGCCGACCACGACGCAGCCGGGCGGCCGCTCCCGCATCACCTGCTGGAGGACGTCGGCGGTGGGGACCAGCTCGAGGCGGAGCCGGCGGCGCCCCCGGCGCCGGAGCTTGTCCGCGGCCGGCTCGGCGACCCTCCAGTCGGCGACCGCCGCCGCCATCAGCACCAGCCCGGCCGCGGGAAGGTCGCGACGCACCGCCGCCAGCATCTCCTCCGCCGTCGCCACCTCCACCACCCGCAGCCCAGGGGCCGAGGGGGGCGGAGGGGCGGCCGTCACCAGCACCACCGCGGCGCCGCGGCGGAGCGCCGCCTGGGCCAGCGCCACCCCCATCCGCCCGCTGCTGCGGTTGCCGAGGAAGCGGACGGGGTCGACCGGCTCGCGGGTGCCCCCGCTGGTCACGACGACACAGGTCCCGGCCAGCGTCGGCGTCGCGGCCCCGGGCTCGGACTCGGAGGCGGCGGCCGCCGGCGCAGCGGCCAGCGTCCGCGCCACCTGCGCCAGCAGCGCGTCGACCGGCGCCAGGCGACCCACGTCCTCCCGTCCCGACGCCAGCCGTCCCGCCACCGGCTCCACGATCACGGCGCCCCGCGCGGCCAGCTGGGCGACATGGGCCCGGGTCGCGGGGTGGCGCCACATCGCCGCCTCCATCGCCGGCGCCACCACCAGCGGTGCCGGGCAGGCGAGGGCGGTGGCGCCCACGATCTCGTCGGCGAGCCCGAGCGCGAGCCGGGCGCACATGTCGGCGGTGGCCGGCACCACCAGCTGGCACTCGGCCCAGGCGGCGAGCGTGAGGTGGGTCATCCCGTGGCCGGCGCCGTCCGCCCCGCCCGCTGGGGGCGCTGCCAGCAGGGCCACCGCCACCTGGTGCCCGGCCAGCGCCTGCAGGGTCAGGGGCGAAAGGAAGGCGAGGGCCCCCGGGCTCATCGTGACCCGGACCTCGGCGCCGGCGCGGCGCAGCGCGGTCAGCAGCTCCGGCACCTTGACGACCGCGATCCCGCCGCAGACGTGGACCAGGACGCGACGTCCGCGGAGCCCGGCCGGTGCGGTCACGTCCCGCATGGTTGCACGGGGGAGGGGACAGCGGGCGGCGCCGCGGTCGGCTGGTCGAGGATGGCGAGGATGGCGGAGACGGCGCGGTCGACCTGGTCGTTGACCACCTGGAACTGGTACCGGCCGGCCTCGGCGAGCTCGCGATCGGCGTCCCGCTCCCGGGTCCTGATCTGGGCGTCGTCCTCGGTGCCGCGGCCGGCGAGGCGCTCGGTCAAGGCGGCGCGCGACGGCGGCAGCAGGAAGATCAGCTGGGCGTCGGGCAGGGTGGCCTGGAGCTGGGCCGCCCCCTGGACATCGATCTTGCACAGGACGTCCTCGCCGCGGGCCCGCATCGCCTCCACCCGCTGGCGGACCGTCCCGTACCAGTCGTCGCCGTGCACCTGGGCGCACTCCAGGAAGACCCCTTGCCGTCGCATGGCGGCGAAGGTGTCCCGGTCCACGAAGGTGTAGTCGAGGTCCTGGCGCTCGCCCGGCCGGGGCGCGCGGGTCGTCACCGACACCGACTTGTGCAGCCACGGCGCGCGCGCCCGGAGCGCCCGGATGACGGTGTCCTTGCCCACCCCGCTGGGGCCGGAGATGACGATCAGCCGACCCGGCGCCGGTCCGCCGCCCCCGCTCACGGAGGCGGCTCCGCGGGCACCGCCCCCGCCGCAGCTGGCCCGGGCCAGCCGCGGCGAGGGTCGCCCCCTCGGTCGGCGAGGCCCTGGGCCAGCTCGGCCGGGAGCGGGCTGCGGAAGCGGAGGCGGTCGCCACGGGGGTGGACGAGGCGCAGCTCCGCCGCGTGCAGCATGGGCCGGTCCTGGCCGCGCTCGGCCTGGGGCCCGTAGAGGGGGTCCCCCACCAGGGGCCGGCCGATGTACGCGAGGTGGAGCCGGATCTGGTGGGTCCGGCCGGTGCCAAGGCTGACCCGCAGGACGGTGTGGGCGGGGAGGCGGTCCAGGACCTCGAAGTCGGTCACCGCGTCGCGGCCGCCCGCCACCACCGCCATCCGCCGCGGCCGGCGGGGGTCGCGACCGACGGGCGCCACCACCCGCCCTTTGTCCTCGCGCACCGAGCCGTGGACGAGGGCCCAGTAGTCGCGACCCATCGAGCGGTCCCGGAGCTGGGCCGCGAGATGGCGGTGGGCCGCCTCGGTGCGGGCCACCGCCAGCAGCCCGCTCACGGTGCGGTCGAGGCGATGGACGATCCCCATGCGCGGCGCGCCCGCGAGCGTCGACCATCCGCCCCCGAGTGCGCGAATGCCATCGGCCAGGGTGCCGTCGGGACGCCCGGCGCCGGGGTGGACGGTGAGCCCACTGGGCTTGTCCACGATCGCGATCCAGGCGTCCACGTGGACGAGCCGGAGCTCGGGCGGCGGCAGTGCCCCCGCCACCGCGGGGCCCTCGGCGGGTCGGCACGGCGTCCACGCCACCCGGTCGCCGGCGCGCACCGCGACCGCCGGCCGCAGCTGGGGCCGCCCGTTGACGGCGACGGCCCCCCGCCGGACCAGCTCCTGGGCGGTGTGCCGGCCGGTGGGGATGGCGTGGGCGATCCAGCGGTCGAGCCGCCAGCCGTCGGCGTCGGGCGGCACCGCGGCGGCGGCCGGCGGGGCCCCGCCGCCCTCGGTCATCGCGGCGGTCCCCCCTGGCCGACCCCGAGGACCAGCCGGGCGATCACGATCACCACCCCGATGGTGATGCCGCTGTCGGCGAGGTTGAAGGTGGCGAAATCGCGCACCGAGACGAAGTCGACGACGTACCCGTGCACCACCCGGTCGAACGCGTTGGCGACCGCCCCCCCCAGCAGCATGCCCAGCGCCGCCTGGAGGAGGGCGCTCTCTCCGGCCAGGGGCCGCCAGTGGGTGGCGATGTAGACGATCACGAACAGGGCCACCGCGACGAAGAGCCACTGCGCCTCCGGCAGCAGGCCGAAGGCGGCGCCGCGGTTGTCGATCCGGCGCAGGCTGATCGGCGACCCCGGCCAGACGGCGACCCCGAGCGGGAGATCGTGGACGACGAGGAGCTTGGTGAGGCGGTCGACGATCAGGACCGCCGCCGCGGCGCCGACGAGCCAGGGGGGCCAGTCGGGCGCGGCGGCCGCGTCGGTGGCGGCCGCCGGTCCGGGCCCAGCGGCCGGGCGGTCCGACCCGCTCGCCACCCCGGCCCGCGGGGCCGCGCACGGCCCGGCCGGGGCCGCCGGCCGCCCGTCCGCGGGCGGCCCCGGATCAGCCGCGGCCCGCCTCCTGGCAGGGGACGCACCGGGTCGCGTGGGGCAGCGCCTGGAGACGCTCGATCGCGATCTCGGCCCCGCAGCTGCGGCAGCGCCCGTACTCACCGCGGGCCATGCGCCCGAGCGCCTCCCCCACCTGCTCCTGCATGTGGCGGAGGTTCTTCTGGAGGGCGAGGCTGCGCTCGTGCTCCTCCATGTCTCCGGCGTGCTCGGTGGGGTGCTCGGGGAAGGGGGCGTCGTGGCGGCCGTTCGAACCGGGACCGGTGAGGGAGACGAGCTCCGCTTCCAGCCGCGCCCGCTCCGCCTCCAGCTGGGCGCGGATCCCCGCCAGCTCGTCCCCGCGGGTCGCCCGGCCGTCGTGTGCCATGGGGGGTGTGGTCCTGAGAGGGAGGGGCCGCCGCCGACGGGGGAGCCCGGCCGCGGTGGGTGGGCTCCGATTATGGACGCTTGCCGGCCGGCGGCGGCGGGGCGGGGTCCCGGCCGGGGCCCGGCGTCGGCGGGGCCGTCGCCCCGGCCGGGGTGGTGCCGACCGCCCGCAGCGTGACCCAGTAGGGCTGGTCGTCGAGCACCCCCTCGCTGACCTGACCCTCGGCCGGTCGCACCTCCAGTCCGGTCCGCTGGATGTCGCGGGCATAGACCTGGCGCGCGATCTCGGGGTGGGCCGCCTCGACCGCCGCCGCCAGGAGGTCGCCGGCGGCGTACGTGACGTCGATCGGCTCGCGCGGCTGGAGCTTGGCCATCCGGCGCAGATCCTGCACCCGGCGGGCGATGGTGCGGACCCAGCCCTCGGCGCGGAGCTCGTCGGTCAGGACGAGGTCGAGCACCACCGTCGGCCGCCCGTCCTCGGGGAGGGGGGCATGCTCGATGGCACGGACGTTCAGCTCGTCGGCGAGGATCGCCTCCAGCTCCGGTGGCAGGGGGTCGCCGGCGACCGTGGCCGACGCCAGCGGCTGGCGGATCGCGATCTTGGCGGTCTGCCGCTGGGGCCGCGCCGACTCGACCAGCCGGCGCAGCTGGGCCATGCCGGCCAGCAGGGCGGGGTCCTCGACGGACGGGTCGGGGGCGGGGAAGTCGGCGAGGTGGACCGACCGCGGCAGCTGCGGGTGTCCCTGGGTGAGGTTGCGCCAGATGGTCTCGGTCATGAAGGGCACGAAGGGCGCCAGCATCTGCACCAGCTGGAGCAGCGCCCGGTAGAGGGTGGCGCAGGCGACCCGGGCCGCCGTCGGGTTCTGGTCGTCGCGGAAGCGGGTCCGCGAGCGCCGGACGTACCAGGTGCTGACATCGTCGAGGAGCGCGGCCAGCTGCCGGCAGGCGCCGTTGGCGTCGTAGGCGTCCATCCGCCGGCGCACGGTGGCGGCCGCCTCCGCCACCCGGGCCAGCAGCCAGCGGTCCATGATGGTGCGCGCTCCCGGCCCCGGGTCGGCCCGGCTGGGGTCGAAGCCGCACATCCCCGAATAGGTGACGAGGAAGACGTGCAGGTTCCAGAGGATGAGCAGGAACCGGCTCACCACCTCGTGGACCCGGTCGGGGGAGATGCGGTACTCCTGGCCCACCGAGACCGTGGTGTAGAACCACCAGCGCAGGGCGTCGGCGCCGGAGCGGTCGAGGATCGCGACCGGGTCGACGACGTTGCCCCAGGACTTGGACATCTTGCGACCGGTGCGGTCGACCACGTGGCTGGGGCTGATCACGTTGCGGTAGGCGGGCTCGTCGAAGAGCATCACCGACTCGGCGAGCAGGGTGTAGAACCATCCCCGTGTCTGGTCGACCCCCTCGCAGATGAAATCGGCGGGATGGGACCGGGCGAACTCCTCCTCGTTCTCGAAGGGGTGGTGCCACTGCGCATACGGCATCGCCCCGCTGTCGTACCAGCCGTCGATCACCTCCGCCACCCGGCGCATGGTGCCGCCGCAGGCGCAGTCCAGGGTGACCGTGTCGATGAAGGGCTTGTGGAGGTCCTGCCCCTCGGGCAGACCGAGCTCGGCCCGGCTGCCGACGCAGCGCTGGGCGGCGCAGGCCTGGCAGACCCAGATCGGCAGGGGGGTGCCCCAGTAGCGGGTGCGGGAGAGGTTCCAGTCCTGCAGCGACTCCAGCCAGTTGCCCATCCGCCCATCGCGAAGGTGGCTGGGGACCCACGCCACGGTGGCGTTGTGGGCGACCAGCCGCTCCCGCAGCTGGGTGGTGCGGATGAACCAGGAGGTGAGCGCGTAGTAGAGCAGCGGGGTCTCGCACCGCCAGCAGAACGGGTAGGTGTGGCGGATCGTCTCCGCCCGGTAGCAGAGCCCCCGCTCGCTGAGGTCGGCGATGATCTTGGGGTCGGCGTCCTTCACGAACAGGCCGGCGAAGGGGTGCACCTCGGCCAGGAAGCGACCGTCGAGCCCGACGGTGTGGCGCACCGGGATCCCCTCCCGCTGGCACAGCACGAGGTCGTCCTCGCCATAGGCGCCGGCGGTGTGCACGATCCCGGTGCCCTCGCCGGTGGTGACGAAGCTCGCCGCCACCACCCGGAAGGCATCGCCCTCGGGGGCCACCTCCGGATAGAGCGGCTGGTAGCGCAGGCCGACCAGCTCCGCGGCGGCCACCTCGGCGACGACCTGGTACGGGCCGGTCAGCGTCTCCAGTCGGTCCCGCGCGAGGATCAGCTCCTCTGCCCCCTCGCGCACCCGCACATAGTCGATCGTCGGACCCACCGCCAGCGCGACGTTGCCGGGCAGGGTCCAGGGGGTGGTGGTCCAGGCCAGAAGGCTCACCCCCGGCTGGTCCCGGAGCCGGAACCGGACGGTGACCGCGGGATCGCTGACGTTCTCCTGATAGCCCTGGTTCAGCTCATGGGTCGACAGCGACGTCTGACAGCGGGGGCAGTAGGGGGTGACCCGGTAGCCCTGGGTCAGCCAGCCCCGGTCGAAGATCTGCCGGAGGCTCCACCAGACCGACTCGATGTAGGCGGGCGCGTCGGTCCGGTAGGGGCGGCTGAGGTCGAGCCAGAAGCCGATCCGGCGGGTGAGCTCCTCCCACTCCGCGATGTAGCCGGTCACCGACTCCCGGCAGAGCTGGTTGAAGCGCTCCACCCCGTAGGCCTCGATGTCGGACTTGCGGGTGAAGCCGAGTTGGCGCTCCACCTCCAGCTCCACCGGCAGGCCGTGACAGTCCCAGCCCGCCCGCCGGTCGACCCGGTGCCCCCGCATCTGCTGGTAGCGGAGCACGCAGTCCTTGAAGGCGCGGGCGAGCACGTGGTGGACCCCGGGCAGGCCGTTGGCGGTGGGCGGCCCCTCGTAGAAGGTGAACGGCACCGCCGCCGCGCGCATCCGCTGCCCCGCCTCGAAGATCGCCTCGTCCCGCCAGAAGGCGAGCACCTCGGCCTCCAGGCTGGGGATGTCGAACAGCGGGGTGACGGGGGCGAAGACGCTCATCAACTCCTGACTCGGTCCCAGGGTCCGGCGCGCGCCACGGTCGCATCCGCACGGCCGGCGCTCGGGACCACACCGCACCGGCCGCTGTCGGCGGGCGTCCGCTGCGATGCGGACCGGCCCTCCCCCAGCGGCGACGGGTCGGGGCGCGACCTGCGACCCGTCCCGGCGAGCGTAGCATGACCGACCCCGAATCCATCCCCGGCGGCGGCGTCCGTGGCTGGGGAGAGGTCGGCGCCGGCGGCGGTCAGCGCCGTTCGCGCAGGAAGGCCGGGATGTCGAGCTCGTCGAAGGGGCTCGCCTCGTCCGGGGCGGAATCGCGGCGGCCGCCGCCGGGGGGCTCGATCAGCTCCTGCGGCCGGGTCTGGCGGAACCGCTCGGCGTGGGCGGTGCCGGCGCCACCGGTGAAGCCGGTGGCGACCACCGTGATCTTGACGTCGCCACCCATGTGGTCGTCGATGACCGTGCCCCAGATGATGTTGGCGTTGACATCGGCGCTGGAGCGCACCAGCTCGCAGGCCTCGTTCACCTCGTGCAGGGTGAGGTCGGTGCCGGCGGTGATGTTGACCAGGATCCCCTGGGCCCCGGCGATGGTGGTCTCCAAGAGGGTGGAGGCGACCGCGTCGCGGGCGGCGTCGACGGCGCGGTTGTCGCCGCTGCCGTAGCCGATCCCCATCAGCGCCGCGCCCTGCCCCTGCATGATCGCCTTGACGTCGGCGAAGTCGAGGTTGATCAGCCCCGGGAAGACGATCAGGTCGCTGATCCCCTGCACCCCCTGGCGGAGGACGTCGTCGGCCTTGCGGAAGGCATCCACCATGGTGGTCTTGCGGTCGGTGACGGCGATCAGCCGCTCGTTGGGGATGGTGATGAGGGTGTCGACCCGCCCCGCCATCGCGTCCAGGCCGCGGTCGGCCGCCGCCATCCGCTTGCGCCCCTCGAAGGGGAACGGCTTGGTGACCACCCCGATGGTGAGGGCGCCGCTGGAGCGGGCGATCTCGGCGATCACCGGGGCCGCCCCGGTGCCGGTGCCGCCGCCCATCCCGGCCGTGACGAAGACCATGTCGGTGTCGTGCACCAGCCGGGCGAGGTCGTCGCGCGACTCCTCGGCGGCGGCCTCGCCGACGTCGGGGTCACCGCCGCAGCCGAGGCCGCGTGTGACCTTGCGTCCGATGTGCACCTTGGTGGTCGCCTCGGCAGCGTCGAGGGCCTGCTTGTCGGTGTTGACGGCGATGAAGTCCACCCCCCGCAGCTTGGCCTTGATCATGCGGTTGACGGCGTTGCTGCCCCCGCCACCCACGCCGACGACCTTGATCCGGGCGTTGCCGGCGATGGTGCGATCGAGCTCGTCCTGCGGCATCAACGTCTCCTCGGCGGGAAGGTGGGCACGGTCGAGCGGGCGGTCGGCCGACGGTCAGAACAGGTCATGGAGCCAGCGGTTGAGCCGCCCGGCGCTGCCGGTGCTCCGGCGGTTCTGGCGCTCGCGGCGCTGGTCCTGGCGCGATCCCCAGTGCAGCAGCCCGGCCAGGGCCGCGTGGCCGGGATGGCCCAGCTGCGCCTCCAGCCCGGCGAGCCCCTCGGGGACGGCCACCCGGACCGGGGCCTCGAGCAGCCGGTGGACGACCATGGGGAGCCCGCTCAGGCAGGAACCGCCGCCGCTCAGGACCAGACGGGCCACCGCGCCCGACGCCGACCGCTCCAGCTCGGCGCCGACCAGGCGAGCGATCTCGCGCACCCTCGGCTCGATGATCTCGCTCAGCTGCCGCCGCGGCACCTCGTGGGGACCGAGCACGCCCGGTCCGGTGAGGGTGACCAGCTCGTTCCCCGCGGCCGCCAGGGTGTCCGCGGTGCCGTGACGGCACTTGAGCGACTCGGCCTGGTCCCGGTCGCACCGGAGTCCGACCGCGAGGTCCTGGGAGACGTGCTGGCCGCCCACCGGCAGCACCGCGAGGTGCACGACGGCGCCGCCGGCGAGGACCACCACGGTGGTGGTGGCCGCCCCACAGTCCACCACCGCGACGCCCCGCTCCAGCTCGACGTCGCGGAGCACGCCCTCGGCCGCCGCCAGGCCGCCCGCCACCACGTCCTCCACCGCCAACCCCGCCGCGTGGACCGCATCCACCAGCGCGGTGGTGGCGGGGACGGCGGCGGTCACCAGGGTGGCGGCGAGGTCCAGCCGCTCGCCGGCCTGGCCCACCGGATCCGGGAGCGGTGCGCCGCCGTCGAGGGTGTAGGCGTGGGGGATCAGATGGAGCGACTCGCGGCCGTCGCCGGCGGCGCCGGTGCGCGCCTGGTCGAGGGCCCGGCGAACGTCACCGGGGCCGACCCGGCCGTCCCGGGCGAGGACCCGGACGGTGGCCCGGCGGGCCTCGCTCCGGAGGTGGGCACCGCCCAGCCCCACCACCACCTGGTCGATCTCCACCCCGGAGACGCGCTCGGCGGCCGCCACCGCGGCGGCGATCGCCTCGCTGGCGGAGGCGGGGTCGACCACCATCCCCCGGGCCACGCCGGCGGACGGCGCCTCCCCCACCCCGAGCACGCGGATCCGGCCGGGAGCGGCCTCGGCGACGGCGCAGCGGACGGTCTGGGAACCCAGGTCGAGCCCGACCACGTGGCGGGGACTCATGGCGCCGGGGACCCCGCCGCCGCACCGGGTGAGACCAGGCCGTGGCGGATGGGCTCGCGGTCGATCAGGGGGGCATCCTCTGGAGGACGGTGGGGACGACGTGAGACTGCGGCACGGCCAGGACGGGATGGCAGCGGGCGCGCAGAACCCCCTCGCGCCCGGGCCGTCGGGAGCGGATCGGCCCCTCCCGGCGACCGCGGCCAGTGTACCCCGTCGTCACCCGTCCCACAAGCCCGCGGACCGGTCCGGCCACAGGATGTTGTGGGCATCCGGCTGCCGCAGCCCCTCCCCTTGGGGTCGGCCGGGGGGAGCGTCCCCCCGGGGGCGGCGCGACCACGGTCATCCGGCCGCGGGCGGGCTCGCCTGGAGGACCGGCGGGCCGCCCGCGGGCAGCGGGGCCGGCCGGCCGTCGGTGACGTCCACCTGGGTGGGGTCCTGGAGATCGATGGCGGCGATCCCGGGCCGGGCCAGGTCGACCCGGGTGGCGAGGGTGCGCAGCGCCTCCAGCCGGGGCCCGAGCCCGCGCAGCTCGCTCGGGGTCAGCACCGGGCCGCAGTCGGCGACCCAGCCGGCGCTGGAGTAGATCAGCAGGCTGCCGGCCGGGGTCAGCGCGAACTCGCGGACGGTGACGCCGAAGGCGCGGGGGAAGACCTGGACCAGGGCCGCGAGCGCCTGGGTGTAGCGGGCGCCGAGGACGGTCTCGCCGGCTCGGATCGGGGTGGCCCGGCCGAGCTCGACGACCCGGGGCAGCGTGGCGGCCGGCGGCGCCAGGGCCGGGGCCGGACGGCCAGCGCTGAGGGCCTCCCCGTTGGGCGCCACCGGCGCGGCGAGGCCGGCGCGGACGTCGACCAGCACCGGCACCCACCGCACCAGCGTGATCGATGCGCGGTTCGGCCACCCGATCCGCACCTGGGCCGTGCGCACCCCGGGGAGCCGGAGGAGGCGACGCTCCGCCGCCCCCGCCCGGACGAACACCATGCTCTCGCCGCGGGTGAGGCCGCTGGCATCCAGCACGGCAGTCCGGGTGATGGGGCCAGCGCCGGTCACGCTCACCCGCTGGAGGTGGAACGCGGGGAGCGCCAGGACCACTCCCGCCACCACCAGGGCGCCGAGCGCCAGGGCGGCGGCGCGGCGCGCGAGCACCGCCTGCTCCTCCCACCACAGCAGGATCCCCACCGGGCGCGGGGCGGACGCCCGCATCCGTCCCAGCCCGCGACCCGAGCCGCGGCGAGCCTGGCGGCGGCCCGCGCGCCGACGCTCCAGCTCGGCAGCCGCGTCGGCGCCCAGCCGCTCCCACCAGGGAGGCGCGGTCAGGCGCCGGCGCCGGGGAGCGCCCAGCCGCGCCCGGGCGCCGCGGGCGCGGCCGCCCAGGGGGCGGCGGGCCCGCGTCCCTCGGGTGCGGGGGCCGGGCTCGTCGGGCACGAACGCCCAGAGACGGCTGGAGCGGAGCAGGTCCGGGCGCGGCCGACCGTCGCCCCGGCGCGTGCGGGAGGGGGGACGACGCCGTGAGCCCCTGTCGGTCATTGGTGGTCCTCGGCGGGAGCGTGGAGAGGATGAGGAGCGCCGGAGGCCCGGACGGCGCGCGGCCGCAACCCGACACCCGTACGGTGGCGCATCGGAGGCCGTGATGCAAGCGCCGCGTAGGTCCCGAGGGAGGGACGGTGCGCCAGCAGGCTGGCCTCGTCCATCCACATCATCCCCATGAGGCCCAATCGCCGCACCTGGCTGACGGCGACCCGCATCCCGGCGGCCCCGGCGCCGGCGGCATTCTCGCCGGCGACCGGGATCCCGCGGGGCCGGGCCAGCCGGCTGAGGTAGGCGGCGGGGCTGATGGTGTCGGGGGCGCTCCCGGCGCCGGGCCGGTCGAGCCAGGTGGTGTAGGCGATCACGCGCGGGACGCCGATGGCGGCCAGCTGCCGCTGCCAGTCGAGGCCCATGGCGAGGGTCCCCCAGAGGGCGGCGCGGGTCGACCCGTCCAGGTCGGTCGCCACCGCCCGGCGGATGTCGCCCGGGCGCAGTCCCCACGAAGGGAGGAGGAGTTCGAGCCACCCCCGGAAGGCGCGGCGGTAGAGCCGGAGCTGCCAGCGCTCGTATCCGACCAGGGCGCCGAGGTAGGCGGAGAGGAACACCCGCGCCTTCGCCGGGCCCGGATCCCCCGGCCGCCAGCCGGGGGCCGGGGACCGTGCCAGGGCCATCCGACCGAAGGCCCAGTAGCAGTTGGCATGGCCGAATCCGTGGGCGGGCGGATAGCGAAGCTCGTTGTCGAGCAGGCCACCGACCCGGACCGCGAAGATCGACGACCCCAACTGGGACGCCACTTCGTCGACATAGGCGGCCTGGGCGCGGCGCACGGCCGGGTCGTGGACGGCGTCAGGGACGTCGGAGCCGAGCCGGGCGGACCGCCAGACGTCGCCGTACTGGTCCACGAACCGGGTGCCCCGGT
Organism: Candidatus Micrarchaeia archaeon; assembly: GCA_035533215.1. Lineage (GTDB taxonomy): Bacteria > Chloroflexota > Dormibacteria > Aeolococcales > Bog-877 > DAHUZL01. The sequence continues at coordinate 36,199 of DATLUG010000037.1, forward strand.
TGAGGTGGAACACCCACGCCGGTGGGTACTGCAGGCCGAGGTCGAGCGCGACCTGCATCCCCTGCGCGCGCATCGCGCGCAGGCGGACGCGGGCGGCAGCGAGATACCGGAGGTCGAACCGATGCGGCCGCGGCTCGGCGGCGGCCCACGCCAGCTCGAGGTCGGTGACGGTGAGGCCGGCGCGGCGCTCGGCCTGGAAGTGGCGGCCGTTCGGCTCCAGCACACCGAACCACGGGCGGCCGGCAGGGCGGCCGCCCGAAGGGACGACCATGGCCGGCAGGGCTGCGCCCACGGCCACCAGCACGAGGGCCGTCCGACGCATCCGTCGCCTCGACCACGGCCTCGCTTCGCTCCCGGCCTCGCGCCCAACCCCCTTCGGGCGGTGCCCGGCGAGCCCCGGCTCGGCGACGAGGGTGTTCCCTCGGCCGGTCAGCGCCGCTCGCCCGCCCGTGGCCGCCACCCCGGTCCCCGGCCGCGCGCGACACCCCAGGCGACCGCCGCGGCCTCGCCCGCCTTCAGCGCCACCAGCCCGACCGCCAGCCCAGGATGGGACGCCGCCACCCGCCAGGGGCGACGCAGGTAGGGCCGATCGATCGCCTCGGCCAGAGCCCGCCACCCGTGCTTGCGCACGAACGGCTCGACACCGAGGGCGTAGCCGGACCGTTTGCGCACGTCGTCGAGGAAGCGCAGCCGCCCCTCGTCGTGGTCGATCAGGCTCTGGGTGCGCACGAAGGCGGTGACCCGACCGGCTCGCAGGGTGAGGTCGCGGTCCTCGCCGATGCTGAGGTCCTCATCCCAACCGCCCACCGCGTCCAGCACCTCGCGACGGAAGAATCGGGCTGCCTCCACGCCCCGGTGGCCGACGCAGGCGGACCGCTCGAGGGCGCGCACCCGCGCCCAGTACCCCTCCCCCACCGAGCGCTCCGGGATGATCGCGGCGCCGGCGCCACCCGCCATCGCGATCCCCACTTCCTCGATCATCGTCGGCGGCACCACCATGTCGGAGTCGATGAAGCCGACGATCGTCGTCGGCAGGGCGGCGGCGCCCAGGTTCCGCTGGCGGGAGCGCTCGGGCCCGGCGACGACCAGGCGGTCGGCCAGCCTGCGCGCGATCGCCTGGGTCTCGTCGCCGGAGTAGTTGTCGACCACCACCACCGGGCAGGGTCGGGTCTGGCCGCGCAGCGAGGCGAGGCAGCGGGCCAGGGTTCGCGCCGAGTTGCGGGTGGGCACCACCACCCCGATCGAGCCGCTGAGCGGGGTCACCGGGCCCATGTCTGCCTCCCCTGCCATGGCTGGCTGGCGGCGAGAGCGAGCCCGGGCGTGCCGGCTGCCGGGGCCCGGGTCGCGCGGGCCTGCGGCCACTTGGTGAACACGTCCTGACCGAAGCGGTGCACCAGGGTCTGGCGCGCATCGCCGAGCAGGGGGAGGTGGAACAGCTCCTCCACCGTGCGCAGGATGGCGTAGTGGTTGTAGGGGACGGCGCTCCTGGTCCCGGGAGCGATGTAGGGGGAGAGGAGGACCGCCCCCACCCGACCGCCGCCCGGGCCCAGGTATCCCGGTCGCTTCACGTTGGGGTGAGAGGGGGAGCCCAGCTGCGGACTGACGGTCTCGCCGCAGCACGCTCCATAGGCGCCATCGGCCTCGTCGAAGGTGATGATGATGAGTCCACCCTGGCGGTAGGCCGGGGACGCCTGGATGCGCGGCACCCACGCGCTCAGGAACCGGTTGGCCTGCCCGAGGCCACCCGCGCCGCCGTTGGCACAGCGAGGATAGTCGTGACCATCGGCGCAGCTGTTGGGGGAGATGAAGACGTAGTTCGGGGTGGTCGCGACCGACCGCAGGTCCTGGCCCAGCGGCCGCAGGGAGACGACGTCGTGGGCGCACAGCCCGGGGTTGCCGATCACGGAGTCGAAGAACACGAAGGGGTCGTGAAGGAGATCGTAGCTGTCACCCCGCTCCGGCCGGTTGGCGAGGATCGGGCCACCGACCCGGGGGTGGCCGCACGCGGGTCCGCTGCTGGTGGAGGTGGTGCCGTCGCGGCGAGGATCATTGCCCATGTCCTGCTGGTAGGCACGCCAGCTGAGATGGCGGGCGGCAAGCTGGCCGCCCACCGTCTCGATCCGGGGAGGGAAGACGCACCCGCTGCCGCGGAGCTGGCCGTCGCCGGTGAGGGGGGCGCGTGCGAATCGAGCCGGCACCACGAACGGTCGGAAGGTGCCGCAGCTGCCGGTGGTGGCGGGGTTGGGGGCCTGGCCGCTGACCGCCGCGATGTAGGCGAGCGGGCCACCGTGACCGATGGAGTAGAACTGGGTCAGGAGGGCCCCCTGAGATGGGAGAGCCCGACCAAGATAGCTGTCGGTCGGAGCTGGGCTGCCGAAGGCCGGGCCGAAGCCGGCGTCCTCCAGCATGATCACGAAGACGTGCCGGATCGGGGGCAGCCCCGCCGGGCCCGCGGCGGCACCACGGTGCGCACCCCCCGACCCTCCGGGCAGGTGAGGGGCAGCAGCGCTGGCGATGGGTCCGGCCCCCAGCGCCGCGATCGCCGCGGCCGCGGCGATCACAGCGCTGGGGCGGGGCCGTCCCCGCCGGCTCCCCGGCGGCCGCCAGCGGGGGCGCCCACCCGAGCTGGTCATCGGGCCATCCTCGCACCGCTCAGCTGTGGCCACGCCAGTTCGTGTAGACATCGCGGCCGAAGGCCCTCACCCCCGGAGCCGCGGCGTCGCCGAGGTATCGCAGCCCGAAGACCTGCTCGATGCTGCGCAGCAGCGAATAGTGGTTGTAGGGGACCGGGCTCCGGGTGCCGCCGCGGATGAAGGGCGAGAGGAGGACCGCGCCGACCCGCCCTCCGCCCGGCCCGCTGATGCCAGGCTTGGCCATGTCGGGATGGGTGGGGTCGGCGACCCGGGCGGCGGTCCGCTCTCCGCAGCAGGCCTGGGTCTGCTGGGAGGCGGCCTCGTCGAAGGTGATCGCGATCAGGCCGCCCTGGCGGTAGGCCGGTGACGCCATGATCGTGGGCACCCAGTGGGAGAGGAAGGCATCGATCTGGCTGAGGCCGCCCGGCTGCCCATTGGCGCAGGGGTTGTCGTGGCCGTCGTGGCAGGTGTTCGGGGTGATGAACGAGTAGGCGGGGGTGGTGCGGGCGGAGCGCAGATCGCGGCCGAGCGGCGCCAGCGACACCACGTGGGCGGCGCAGTACGCGCGGCTGGCGATCACCGCCTGGAAATAGACGAAGGGATCATGGCGGGTCGCGTAGCCGTCGGTGGCGTCGGGCGTGGTGGTGGCGTCGGCATCGCCCAGGCTGTGGGGATGGCCGCAGGCAGGCCCCTGGGGGCCGCGGACGATCCCGTCCCGCCTCGGCATCCGGCCCATGTCCTCTTCGTAGGCCTTCCATCCGAGATGGGCTTTGGTCAGCTGGTTTCCGATGGTATCGACGAACTTCGGGTAGACGCACCCGCTGCCGAGCACCTGTCCGTCCCGGGTGATCGTGGGTCGGCGCGCATGGGCGGGCGCGAGGTCGAACCCGGTGTAGGTCCCGCAGTCAGCGCTGGTGGCGGGGTTGGGCGCCTGGCCGCTGACCTCGGCAATGTAGTTGTCCAGGCTGTAATGGCCGGTGGCGTAGTACTGCGTCAGCAGGGCGCCCCGCGCGGGCAGGGTTGTGGCCAGGTACGGATCGCTCGCGGGGTCGCCGAAGCTGGATGCGAACGAGGTGTTCTCCAAGGTGATCACGAAGACGTGGCGGATCGGCGGTCCGAGCCCCCGCGCGGGGCCGGCGGCACGGCTGCCGGAGGCCGCCAGCAGGCAGATCGCCGCCGCGGGCAGGTACCAGGCCATCCCTCGCCACCGCCGGGGCGAACTCGGACCGCTCACGGCCCCGCCACGCTGGCCGCGAGGGTCACCGCCAGCCGTCGGCCCTCGTTGCTGGCCCAGGCCAGCTCCTGCTGGTCGAAGCTGCGACGCCGTCGCAATCGTGAGAAGGTCATCACACCGACCGGGGGGCCCTCACCCAACGCCACCGGCACGCACATCCCGCTGTGGATCGGCTCGCCGTCCGGATGGGGGCTGGCCGGACCGCTCACGATCGCGGGGCGCCCGTCAGCGAGGGTTCGCCCCGCCCATCCCCCCCGCGACACGACCCGGGAGCCGCGTGCCGCTGGCGGCAGCTCCGCGCCGACCGAGAGGGCCAACCGCAGGTGGCGGCCGCCCCGGTCGGGGATGAGGACGCTGGCGCGATCGGCCAGCATCCCCTGACGGACCTGGTCGAGCAGACGGTCCGGCCGCGCGCCGCGGCTGAGTTGGCGGCCGAGCAGCGCATCGTGATAGACACGGTTGTAGGCGAACGCCGACTCGTGCCAGGTGAAGGCGGCGGCGCCCTGCTGGGCACGCTCGCTGAGGCCTGACCAGGTGCGCGGATCATCCCGCAGGTAGCAGATCGCCTGCACCAGCGAGAGCGGGTCGCGGGGTCGGCAGAGCAGACCGCGATCGCCCACCACGTCGCTGACTCCGGGCAGTGATGACGCCACCGGGACGGCGCCGAGGCGCATCCCCTCCACCAGAACGATGCCGAAGGCCTCGGCCCGGGTGGTGCTGGGCAGCGCGATCACATGGGCACGTCGGAGCATCGCCTCCCGCTCGTGGTTGCTCACAGCCCCCATCCAGCGAACGTTTCGGAGCCGGAGCCGGTGCGCTTGCGCGCGCAGGCCGCGCTCGGAGGGACCGGCGCCGGCGATCTCGAACACCACGTCGGGCAGGAGATTGGCCGCCTCCAGCAGCACGTGCACTCCCTTGTACGGTCGCAGCTGGCCGACGAACGCCACCGTGAACCGCTCGGCCCGGTCACGTGGCTCCGGCGCCGCCAGGGCCGCCCCGCCGAAGGGGATCACCGAGATCGGGGCGACGCCGCCTCGGCTCATGATCGCGCGATAGGACTCGGTCGAAACCACCACATGGTCGGCTCCCCGGATCAGCGAGCGGTGAGCGCCATTGTAGACCGCACACAGCGGGCGCGCCCGGCCCAGATCGATCGGACAATGGTGGGTGTAGACCAGGGCCGGGCGCGCCGCCCTCGGCAGGCTCCGCCAGATCGCGAGCACGACCTCGGAAAAGGTGGGCGCCGGCCCGTGCAGGTGGAGGAGCTCGTAGTCCGCCAGCCGGCGGCGGAGCCCGCGCCACTGCCGGACGGCTCCGGTGAGGCGGACCTCGCCGAACTGCACCCGGCCCGCGTCGCCCACGGTGTAGAGGTCGACGGTGTGGCCCAGCTGGGGCAGGCGGTCGCGCAGCTGCGACGCCACCTCCGCCACTCCGCTGCGCAGCGGCGGAGCCTCTGTGACCGCGGTCAGGATGCGCATCGTCCCTCTTCTCCCTGCTCCGGTGCCCTTTGAGTTCGGCCGCCCGTCCGCTCCCGGGCACGCCGCTCCGCGGCGAGTCGAATGCTCGCCGCGCCTCCCTGGCCCGGGTGCATGCACCACCGCAGCCGGCAGTGCGCCGACACCGCTCAGGCGACCGCGTCCGCCGCCTCTCCCCAGACCCACCCTAGCGGAAGCGCCCGCGTGTGGCACGGTCCGATCTCGACGGCTGCGGACGCGGGCCGGCCTCAGCGCCGCCGCCATCCGAGGCGGCCGAACCCCGCCGCCGGCAGGGTGCGTCGGATGGTGTCGAGGTCGGCGGCGGTGATCACCCCCAGAGCGCGGATCAGCCCCGCGTACACCAGCCCCCCGACCGCGACCACCGCCACGAAGGCGATCCCTCGGACGTCGGGAAGCGCCACCACGGCCGCCATGGCAAGGCAGGCAGCCGCGAACGCCGCGGTCCCGCGCAGGCGCGGGTGCCAGCCCGACGCACGTGCCACCTGCACCCCGAGGACCACGGCGAGCAGGACGTTGGAGGCGGTGAAGGCGGCGGCAGCCGCGGCGATCCCGGCCTGCGGGCTGCGTGCCGCCGCCGCCGGGACCCCCAGCCCCAGGCCCACCACCTCCAGCACCACCGCCGCCGACGCCATCGCCGCCGGCAGCCGGACGCGCCCCATCGCCTGCAGCACGCCCACCAGGAGGCCCGAGAGGGCCAGGAACGGGGTGCCCGCGGCGAGCAGGCGCAGCGCGACCACCCCGCGGGTGTAGCCGGCGGGGTAGAAGAGCGCGAGGGCGGCACTGGGATTGCTGAGGAGCACGACGCTCACCGGCGCCACCAGGGCCACCAGCCACAGGACGCCCTTGCGCACGTAGCTGCGGGCCAACCCCCGATCACCCGCCGCCCGCACGATCAGCGGGAAGACCGCCAGGGTGAGGGCACTGGAAAGGAAGTAGGGGATCCGCGCCAGGGTCGCGCTGGCCTGGTACACGCCGGCGGCCGTGTTCGAGGTCGCGGCCGGGAAGAGCAGCTTCACCGCGAAGATGTCGATCGAGGCCAGCGCGGCGGTGGCGGCGGTGGCGACGAACAGGGGCAGTCCCTCGCGGAGGAGTCGGAAGCCGCCGAGCCCGGCCCCCCGCGCCCGCGGCAGCCCAGCCAGGCCCGCCAGGCACACGCACGCGCCGGCCAGCATGCCGGCCAGGATGCCGAGCGCGGCACCGGTCGCGCCGAGACCGATGGCGGCGAGGGCGGTTCCGAGTCCCAGCTTCACACCCACCTCCGCCAGCGCCGCCGTCCCCAGCCACCGCAGCCGGAGCAGGCCCTGCAGGCCCCCCTTGGCGGCAGCGTTGAACCCGGTCAGGCTGCAGGCCACCGCCGCCAGCAACACCGGCGTCGCGCTCTGGCGGTCGAGCTGGAGGCGGCCGAGGGCGAGGAGGAGCACCAGCACGGCGGCAAGCATCGAGGCCAGCACCACATTGCCGACCAGTGCTCCCCGCAGCGCGGCCGTCGCCTCCATGGTGGAACCCTCCCGAGCCAGTCGTCGGGCCGCCGCCCAGGGGAGGCCGGCGCTGGTGAACCAGGCGGCGAAGAGGAGGAACGTCTGCACCACGGCCAGGACCCCGAAGCCTGCCGGGCTCAGCAGATGCGCCATCGCGATCGTGAACGCGTAGTTGGCCCCGCCCACCACGACGAACGCGGCGGACAGCACGGCGGTGCCGCGCGCGACCTGTCCGCTCGCCCCCGGATCAGCCGCCAAGCGCCCCTCCCAGCCGTCCGGCCCAACCCGACGAGGCGATCGGGCGGGCCTGCGCCGATCGGCGCGGCCGCCGCGGGCACCCCCCGGCGCCAGCCTCCCGACCATGGTAGCGGCGCGCCTCGTCCCCGGCGGGGCCAGCGCCATGCGCGGGCCCGGCCTATACTCGAGTCGTCATCGACGGGGTCGAGCCGCCCCGCCCTTCAACAGCCGGCCGATCCCACATGGGCCCGTTTCCTATGAGCAGACAACGGTGCGTGGGCATCGACGCCCGTTTCGCCTGCGCACGGTACGACGGTGTCGGTCGCTATGTCGGCGCTCTGGCCGGAGTGCTGCTGCGAGCGCCCGCACGCCATCGCTACGTGGCGCTGCGACCGGGTCGGGGCGAGGCTCTCCGGCATCCGCTCCCGCTGCCCGCCTCCGACCATCTGGTGCTCGACCCCGGGCACGCCGGTCGACCGGAGAGCCTGTGGTCGCAGTGGGAGCTGCCGGGGCTGGTACGGGGCGCAGGCTGCGACCTCTGGCATGCCCCGTTCCCGTTGGTGCCGCTCGGGCTGGGCACGCCGATGGTCGTGACCCACCACGACTGCATCCCTGAGCGGATGCCCGCCTACTTCGGCCGCAGCCGCCGATGGATCTACCGCACCGGCGTGCGATCCGCGCTCCGGCGCGCCCGGCTGGTGATCGTGCCCTCGGCGAGCGTGGCCGCCGATTGTGCGCGCTTCTACCGGCTGCCGGGGGCGCGGGTGCGCGTGGTGCCGATGGCGGTGACGCTTCCGCCGCCCCCGTCCCTGCCCGATCGCAGCTACCGTCGGCGACTCGGGATCGGCGACGCCGACTACCTGCTGGTGGTGGGCCGGCCCCGACCCCACAAGGGCTACCGGACGCTGGTGCGGGCCCTGGGAGCGCTCCCCGCCGGCCAGCGCCCGCTGCTGGTGTCGGTGGGCACGCCCGATCCCCATCTCCGCGACGGCCACGAGGCGGAGGCCGGGCGGCTCGGGGTGGCGCTGCTGCGTGCGAGCGGCGTGACCGACGACGATCTCCTCGCCCTCTACCGCGGGGCGACCCTGGTGGCGGTGCCCAGCCTGGTCGAGGGCTTCGGCCTGCCCCTGCTGGAGGCGCTGGCGGCCGGCGCGCCGGTGCTGGCGAGCGACATTCAGCCTCTGCGTGCCAGCGGCGCCGGCAGCTGCCGTTTCGTCGCGGCCGGCGACGCCGGAGCCTGGGCCGAGGCGCTGCGCGCCTGCCTCGCCGACGACAGCTGGCGTCGCCGCGCGGCGACCGCCGGACCTCGGCGCGCGGCCGCTCTCGGCGGCTGGGAGCGGGTGGCCGCCGCCACCCAGGCCGTCTATGACGAGGCGCTCGGATGAACGTGCTCCTCGTCACGTCGCATCCGATCGCGCCACCCTGGAACAGCGCCGACCGCAATCTCGCCCGGGCCCTGCTCCTCGGCGACGACAGCGTCACCTACACGTTTCTCGGCGACCGCCGGGACCCCACCCCATGGCCCGCGCGCCACGACCGAGCGCGGCTGGCGGTCCGCTCCGACATCCCCACGTCCGCCGACAAGCTGCGCTGCTTCGCCTGGCTCCTGCGCCATTCCCCGGACGTCGACCTCGTCCACGTGCTGGTCAGCTTCCGCCCCGAATCGCTGGCGCCGCGCGCGCTCCTGCTGGCCCGGTGGATGCGCCGCCGGCCCTGGCTGATGACCTGCCCCACCGCCGCCAGCCTGCCATCCGCCCTGCTCCCCCGCGCCAACACCGTGGTCACGCTGTCGGCCCGCACCCTGGGTCAGGTGCGCGCCTCGGGCGTCGTCGACTCATGCCACATCGATCCCGGCGTCGACCTGGAGCGGCTGCGCCCGGCGCCCGCTGCGGAGCAGCGACGGATGCTCGATCTCGAGGACCGCCCCCACGTGCTCTTCGCTGGCCACCACGACCCGGGCGGCGGCCTGGAGGCGGCCATGGGACTCTTCGCGCGCCTCCATCGCCTCCACCCGGAGGCCCGCCTGCTCCTCGCCCTGCGGCGGCGCCCCGACGACCGCCCCGCGGCGATCGCCCGTCGGCTCGCGGCCCGCGCGCACGCGCTCGGCATCCACGGCGCCATCCGCGAGCTGGGGTCGATGGCGAACATGCGCGCCGCGGTGGGGGCGTCGGAGGCGGTCCTCTTCCAGCCGGCCGAGCTCGGCCTCAAGATGGAGCTGCCCCTCACCCTGCTGGAGGCCCTCGCGTGCGGGCGACCGGTGGTGGTGAGTCCGATTCCCCCCCTGCCGGAGTTGGCGGACGGCACCCCCGCGGTGGTGGTGGGAGAGGCGACCTCGGCCGCCACCCTCCAGCACCTGGCTCGGCTGCTGGAGGACCCACCCTACGCCCAGCGCGCCCGGCGGGCCGCCCGCCAGCTGGCCGAGCGACGCTTCGACGCCACCGCCATGGTGTCCGCCTACCGCCGCGTCTACCGGCACGTGCTCGACGGTTCGCCGGGGGGGAACGGCGCGCGTGTCCGCGAGGGGACCGGTGTCGGAGCCGCCCCAGCCGATTGAGGCGCGGGCCGCGGCCGCTCACCCTGGCGCGGGCCGCGGTCATGGTCGGCTCCGCCCTGCTGCTGGCGGCGCTGGGCTTCGGGCTGACGGCGGCGCGGCACGGGGTCGCCCCCGATGTGTACGCGGACGAGCTCGTCTACAGCAGCGCCGCGCGCGCCATCGCGACCGGCCACGGGCTCACGGTTCAAGGCCAGCCCTTCTTCTGGCAGGCGCCACTCTTCCTCACCGTGGAGGTGCCGCTGATCTGGGCCTTCCACCTCGCCGGCCAGCCCGCGATGCAGCTCGCACTCGACCTTCGGCCCCTCAACGCCGCGGTGGCGGCGGCGACGGCCGTGTGCCTGTTCGGGTTCGTCAGCCAGCTGGGCGGACTGCGGGCGGGGTGGATCGCCGCCCTCCTGTTCCTCACCACCCCCTACACCGCGACGGTCGCCCGCCGGCTGCTGGTCGATCCGCTCGCCGCCCTGCTCATCCTCGTCACCCTGTGGGCCTGCTACCGGAGCCTCGGGCGGTGGTCCTGGCGGCGGCGGCTGGCCACCGGGCTGCTGCTGGGGTCGGCGCTCCTCGCCAAGGAGCTCACCGGCTACGTCTTCGCCGTCCTGGTGCTTCTCTGGGTGCGCCGAGAGGTCCGCTGGACGGAGCCGGTCGCGATCGGGCTCACCGCCTGCTGCGCGTACGGCGCCTATCCGCTGTGGGCCGCCGCCGGCGGCCTGTGGCCGGCCTTCGTCCGCACCAAGCTCGGTCAGGCGGGTCGTCTGGTCGGAGCGGTCCACTCCACCAGCCTCGCCATCGGGCAGCACCTCGGCCACGCGGTCGTCGCCAATGCGGGCGACGATTGGCCCAGCTACCTCTGCCTGGCGCTGTCGGTGCCGGCGACGGTGTGGCTCTGGCGGCGCCCCGACCGTGCCAGCCGCTTCGTCTCCACCTGGGCGGCGGTGTCACTGGTGTTCTTCGCGGCGCTCTTCAAGTTCGGGTCGCTCCATGACCAGTTCGTCACCTATCTGATGCTCGCGAGCCTCGCCAGCATCGGGCTCGCCGCCGCCACCGCAGGGTGGCCACGGGCCCCCGGGCTGGTGTCCACGCTTCGGTCCCGGCAGCGCCGCTGGGCCGGCCTGGCGATCATGGCCGGCGTCGCCGTCCTCGGTGTCGCCGGGCTCGCCACCTGGGGCCGCCTCTACGGCACCGGGCGGGACGACGGGATCGTCAGCCTGGTGCGGGTGATCGATCGCACCGTGCCCCGCGGCGCCGCCATCGGCCTGCCGGTATCGGAGCTGGAGCTCCTCCACTTCGCCTATCCCCATGGCCGCTATCGGCTGATCGACGCGACCGCGCCCCCGGTCCTCCGCCGCGACGGCATCCGCTGGGTGGTGTTCTCGACCAAGGACGTGGCCGGTGGGGAGATCGGGGTCCCGGCCTATCGCGCGCTGGTGCGCGCGAGCCGCCTCGTCTGGCGGCGGACCGAGCCCACCTTCCAGACCATCGAGCTGCGTTTGGTGCGGACTGCGCCCCCGGCACCCCGCCCCCGGAGCGCCCGTCCGGCGGCGGCCCCGTGATCGCAGGGGCGGCGGGGGCGCGCGGGCCTCGGGCCCGGGGCGCCGCCGCCGTGCTGGTTCTGGCGGTGTGGCACGGCGAGGCCGCAGCCGGCGTCGACGACGCCACCCTCTCCGCCGCGCTCACGCTGGCCCGACGCAATGGCGTGGCCGGCCGCCTCGCCGCCGTGTACCGCGACCGGCTCGGCGACGAGGCCGAGGCCGCCCGCTGGCGGCGGCGCCGGTACCGCCGCAACGTCCGGGTGGCGGTCGGGTGCCTCGCCGCGGCGGGGGTCCGCCCCATCCTCATCAAGGAGGAGCCGGACGGCGCCGGTGAGTACGGTGACTTCGACCTGCTCGTCGATCCCGCCGAGTGGTCCTCGGCGGTGGCCGGGCTGCGCCGGTGGGCCGTCGTCGAGGAACGGGCTCGGCTGGAGCCGGGCAAGCTCCTCCTCCACCCTCTGGAGGGTCCCGCTGCCCACCTCCACCGACGGGTGGGCTGGCTCGGGGTGACGATCCTTGCCACCGCCGACGTCCGCGCCACCGCCGTCGCCGACCGCGAGCTCGCCTGCGACCGTCCCGGATCGGCCTGTGCGGGGGCGATCCTGCTCGCCGAGGCCCTCTTCCAGACCCTGACGCTCACCGCCTCGCAGCTCCTCACGCTCCAGCGGCTGGTCGAGAGCGGCGCCGACGGTGCCGCCGGCCGGTTGGCTGCCGGTGGAGGCTGGGGTCGCAGCTTCCAGGGGGTGCTCGACGTGGGCCTGGTGGCACTGGCCGAGCTGCGAGCGGGGCGACCGGTCCGGCTCCCGGTGCCGCTGCCCAGTGGGCTGGCGGCCGCGGCCGGCTGGGAGCACGCGGTCCACCTCGCGCGCCGTCGACGCTGGCCGTCGGCGGCCCGCGAACTGGCCCTCCGAGGGCCGCTGGTGCTCGCCAAGCGGCGGCGGCGGTGAGGAGGGGCTGCGCCGCCACCGTGATCGGGCTGGCCGGGCCGGATGGAGCCGGCAAGACCGCCGCCAGCCGGGCGCTGGTGGCCCTGGTCCGCCAGCAGGGCGGGTGGGCGGCCGCCATCCACGCCTATGGCTGCGTCGTGTGCCGCCGGACGGGCGGCCACGCCGCCACCGGTGGGAGGCGGGCATCCCCGGGACGACCGGTGGCCCGCCTGTGGCTGGGCGATCGGCTGGCCGGAGCCCATGCCGTCGTGGACGCCCTGGAGCTCCGTCTGCGCGTCAGCGTTGCCACCCGCAGCGCGCGGGCCCACGCGCCCGGTGCCCGGGGTCGGGCCGGCCCCCAGCGGGCGCCGGCGCTGGTCGTGACCGACCGAACGCCCCTCGACGGCCTGGTCAAGTTCGATCCCCGGCCGGGCTCGATCGCCGCGCGCGCGTTCGCCGCCCAGCTGCGCCGCTATCGGCTCCTTGCCATCCTGGACGCCCCCGTCGCGGTGCTGATCGCCCGCGACCCGTCCAGCACGATTGCCGAGCTGACCCGGAGTCGCGAGGGCTTCGCCCGGCACGGTCGGTCGCTCGCTCGGGTGCTGTCGATCGACACCGGGGCCCTGACGCCGGTGGAGGTGGCGGTTCGGGTTCTCGCCGCTGCGTCGGCGCCGCTCGCCGGCCCGGCGCCGGGCACCGCCGACGCGGCGGCGGCGCACGCCACCGACGGTCGGGCCGGCGCCTGATCGGATCGGCGCTGCGCCGGCACCGCCGCCGCGCTCGTCATCGGCCGCCTCGCCGACGGGGCCGCAGGCGGGGGCGGGGGCTGACCACCCCCAGTGGGTGGTGCTCCTCGTGGCGGGGAGGCGGGCCGAGCACGCCGGGGGCTGATCCGCCCCCGGCTGTCTGCCCCGGCCCTGGCCGGCGTCGCCACCACCTTGTTCGGGAGCTCGCCGAGGAGCGGGATCGGCGCTGCCTGCGATCGGCGTCGGACTGATCGCACGTGGCCTCGCCGGTCCGCCGCGATCCTCGGCATCGGCGGCGATGCGCGCGCGGCCGCGGGCGTCGCCCTCCGCAGCGGGCGCCGCCGGGGAGGGGCGGCCGAGAGCCGGACCGCGACGGCGACCCGGTCGGGCACGGGAGGGTCAGCGGGCGCACCCCCCGCGCCACTGCCGCCTCCTCAGACCGGCGCCGCCCCGTCCCGCCCCCTGGCGAGGGCCGCCAGCAGCCGAGCCGCGCAGTCGTCGAAGCCCCGCACCGAGGCGCAGCAGACGGTGTCGCCCGGCCGCGCCTCGGCGAGGACCGCCCGGATCGCGTGGGCGGGGTCCTCGACCAGGGTGACGGACGGCCCCACCACCCGCTCGGCGATGTCGTGGCTGCTGACGGTGCCAGCGAGGTTGCGCTCGCGGGCCGGCTCGATCGGCGCCAGCCACACGTGGCCGGCGAGGCGGAAGGCGTCGCGGTAGCGGTCCAGCAAGGCCAGGGTGCGCGAGTAGGTGTGGGGGACGTAGACGCAGAGGAGCCGGCCCCGGGGCCCGAACCGGCTCCGGCAGGCGGCCAGGCTGGCCGCGACCTCGGTGGGATGGTGGGCGTAGTCGTCCACCACCGCCACCCCGCCGGCGGTGCCGATCCACTCCAGCCGCCGGGCCAGGCCCGGGTAGGTCGCCACCGCCGCCGCCGCCACCGGCGGCGTCACCCCGAGGGCGGCGGCCATGGCCAGCGCGACCAGGGTGTCGATCGCCCCGTGGTCCCCGAAGAGCGGCACCGGCGCCGCCACCGCCGGCCCGGACGGGGGCTGCACGAGCAGGTGGGTCAACCCGTCCGCGACCCGGGCCGGGCGGCTGAGTCGCCAGTCCCCGGCCGACAGCCCGACCGTCACCACCTCGCAGGGGGCGAGCCGGGCGACGGCAGCCGCTTCGGGGTCGTCGCCGCTGACGACCAGCCGACCCGTCTCCGGGAGGCCGCGCACCAGCCGCTGGAACGGCCGGCGGTAGTGGGCGAGGTCGGGATAGACATCGGGATGGTCCAGTTCCAGGTTGAGCAGACCCACGACGCGGGGATCCCACCAGAGGAACTTGGCGCGCCGGTCGCGGGCGGTGGTGGTGTACTCGTCGCCCTCGAACACGAAGGGGGCGTCCGCTCCCCCCAGCCGGCAGCTGGCCCCCAGCTGGCGGAGGGTGGCGCCGAGGCGGAAGCCGGGGTCCAGGCCGGCCCGGAGGAGGACGTGGGCGAGCAGGCTCGCGGTGGTGGTCTTGCCGTGGGTGCCCGCGACCACCAGCCGAAGACGGCCCTGGGTCAGGCCGAGGTAGGCGGCCGCCTCGCTCACCTCGGGCAGGCAGAGGCGGCGGGCGGCGGCCCACTCCCTGTTGCCGCGGCGGACCTGGTTGCCCACCACGAGGAGGTCGACGGGGCCGTGGCGGAGCAGGTTGGCCGGATCGTGGCGCGGGTCGACCGGAATGCCCTCCCGCTCCAGGAGGTCGGTCGTGGGGGGATAGGCGTCCTGGTCGGAGCCGCTCACCCGGTGGCCCGCGGCCCGGGCCAAGAGGGCCAGGCCGGAGACGGCGTAGCCGCAGATCCCGAGCAGATGCCAGTGCCCCCCCCGGCGGAGGGCCGCCGCCGGCAGCGGCCGGGTCCGGAAGGGTGGCCGGGGGGACCCCGTCACCCGTGGACCACGGCCCGCAGGAGCTCCGCCACCGCCGCGGCCGCATCGGGCCGGCCCCAGTCGCGGCTGGCGGCGCCCATCCGGGCCCAGCCGTGGGGGTCGTCCACGATGGCGGCCACCCCGGCGGCGAGGGTGGCGCCGTTGCAGGCCGCGTCCGCCAGCAGGGTCGCCGCCCCGGCCGCGACCAGGGGGACCGCGTTGGCGACCTGGTGGGCGCCCGCATGCGGGTAGGGGACGAGCAGCATCGGCCGGCCGCAGGCCGCGACCTCCGCGATCGAGGTGCCGCCGGCTCGCATCACGACGCAGTCGCTGGCGACGATGGCGGCGCCGATGGTCTCGGTGGCGGCCTGGGGCTGGTAGCGGGCCCGCAGCGGCTCGGGGAGGGCGGCGCGGCGCCGCTCCGCGAGGTCGGCGTCGGCGCGACCCGTCAGATGGACGACGGTGAGGGTGGGGCGTCCGCCCAGCAGCGCCTCCAGCGCATCCCAGCAGGCGGTGTTCAGCCGATGGGCCCCCTGCGAGCCGCCCATGACGAGGAGCCGGCGGGGCGTCCCCCCCAGCGGGGCCGGCAGCCGCTGGGTCACCTCCTGGCGGATCGGGTTGCCGGTCCACACCACCCGGGCCCCGGGGAGGAGGCGCTGGGTGTCCCGGTAGGCGGAGGCGACCGCGCGCGCGCGCCGGGCCAGCCGTCCGACGGTGCGGCCGGGGCGGGCGTTCTGTTCCAGGAGCACCACCGGGAGCCCCATCCGGAGCGCCGCCAGCGCCACCGGCAGGCATGCGTACCCGCCCGCCGCCACCACCGCGTCCGGCCGGCTGGCACGCAGGAGCCGAGCCGACACCCGGTAGGCGAGGGGGAGGCGGCCGAGCAGCCGCGCGGTCGCCACCCGGCCCCGGTCCCCCGGTCGGCGCAGCGGGAGCCCGACGAAGGGGAGCCCCGCCGTCGTCACCAGCTGCGCCTCCGAGCCGCCGGCGCGGCCGACGACCGCGGCCACCGCGCCGGGATCAGCCGCGGAGAGGGCCTCCGCCACCGCCAGCGCCGGGGTGGTGTGGCCACCGGTCCCGCCAGCCGCGATCACGACGCGCACGAGCCGTCTCCTGCCTCCGGCGCGCCTGCGCCGAGATGTTGAGGAGGATCCCGGTGGCGGCCATCGAGACCGCCAGCGCCGAGCCCCCGTAGCTGATGAACGGTAGCGGGACGCCGGTGCTGGGGATGCTGTCGGTGACCCCGCCGATGTTGAGGAGGGCCTGGCCGACGAGCCAGACCGTCACCCCGCTCCCGAGCACCAGGCCGAGGTGGTCGGGGGCGTTCCGCGCCGCCTGGAGGCCGCGGACCGCGAAGGCGACGAAGAGGACGATCACCAGCAGCGAGCCGATCAGCCCGAGCTGCTCCCCGATGATGGCAAAGATGAAGTCGGTGTGCGCCTCCGGAAGCCACTGGGTGCGCTGCAGGCTCTGGCCGAAGCCGAGCCCGACCACCCCCCCCGAGCCCAGCGCATACAGGGCCTGGACCGCCTGGTAGCCGGACCCCAGCGGATGGGCGAAGGGGTGCAGGTAGGCGAGGTAGCGCTGGACCCGGTACGGCTCCGCGCGGATCATGACGACGCCGACGGCGAGGCCGCACCCGAGGAGGAGGGCGAGGTGGCGCCAGCGGACCTCGGCGGCGATCAGGAGGACCAGCCCGATCATCACCACCAGCATCGTCGAGCCGAGGTCCTTCTCCAGGTAGACCAGCATCGCCACCGGCACCAGCCGGGCCATGAACGGCCAGACCCCGTCCCTCAGGGTGGCGAGCCGTCGGCGCCGCTCCTCCAGCCAGGCCGCGCCCGCGATCAGGACGCCGAACTGGGCGACGACGCTGGGTTGGAGGTTGACCGGACCGAGGTGGATCCAGCGCCGGGCGCCCAGCACCGACACCCCGATGTGGGGCACCAGCACCGCCAGCAGGAGCAGCAGCATCACCGCCGCCACCAGCCCCGCGTGCCGGGCCCAGCGGTGGTAGTCGATGCGGGCGCACACCACCAGGGCCACCGTGCCGAGCCCCATCCAGAGCAGCTGCTGGCGGAAGAAGAGGCCGGCATTGCCGTAGGCGGCGGCGGCCAGGGGGGCGCTGGCGGCGTAGACCATGACCAGCCCGAACGCGCACAGGGTGGCCGTCAGCAGCACCAGCCAGGGGTCCACCGCGACCTCGGCGGCGAGCGCCTGCAACCGCGCCGTGTCGGGGACGCGGGCCCGCGGCATCACCGCCAGCCAGCGGTCGACCGGGCGGATCACCGGCCGGGGGCGGCGAGGCCGCCGTGGAGCGCGAGCAGGGCGGTTCCCAGGGCGGCCGCGGCGGCCAGCCCCCACAGCCGGCGGTCGATGCTCCACTCGCCCAGGCCGCCCAGCTCCAGGTGGTGGTGGAGCGGGCTCATGCGCAGGAGACGGCGGCCACCGGTGCGCTTGAAGTACGCGACCTGGAGGACGACCGATCCCGCCTCCGCCACGAACACCAGGCCCAGGAGCGGGAGCAGCACCAGCAGCCCGACGGTGGTGGCGGCGGCGGCGAGCAGGAACCCGAGCCCGAGCGCGCCGGTGTCGCCCATGAACAGGCGGGCCGGCGGCCGGTTCACGACGAGGAAGGCGAGCAGGCCGGCGGCGGCGGCGGCGCAGACCACGGCCACCCCCCTTTGTCCCTGGGCCGCCGCCAGCCAGGCGCAGACGGCCAGAGGCGGGACCGCGAGCCCGGCCGCGAGCCCGTCCACCCCGTCGGCGAGGTTGACGGCGTTGCTGGTGGCGACGCCGGCGAGGGCGACCAGGGCGATCGCTCCGGCGCCGAGCTGGATGGGACCGAGGCCGGGGATGAACTGGAGGTCGTGGCCGTGGAGGACGAGGCCGACCGCCAGGCCCACGGCGACCACCCCCTGGGCGGCGAGCTTCGGGCGGACGCCGAGGCCGAGCCGGTCACCCTTGGCGTTGAGCCAGTCGTCGAAAAGGCCGATCGCCGCCCCGCCGATGGCGGCCAGGCAGACCAGGCCGCCGGCGGGGTCGCGGCCCAGGGCCAGCCAGGCCACGACCGCGAACCCCAGGAAGACCAGGCCCCCGGCGGTCGGGGTCCCCGCCTTCCCGAGGTGGGCCGCCGGTCCCTCGGCGCGGACCCGCTGCGCCAGCCCCAGCCGGCGCAGGCCCGCGATGGCGGGCGGGTAGGCCACCAGACCCACGACGAGCGCGCCCGCGGCGGCCGCCAGCGCGGTCACGGTCACGACCCTAGGGGAGGAGGTGATGCTCATCGATGATCACCTGGGCCACCTGCTTGAAGGTGGGGGCGGCGTCGAAGGCGCCCTCGCGGAGGGGCGCGCTGACCTGGGGCGTGCGAATGATGCAGAGCATCGAGTACTGCGGATCGGACGCTGGGAAGAAGCCGGTGAACGAGTCGATGGTCTGGCTGCCGTAGCCCCCGGTGGGCAGCGCCACCGACGCGGTCCCGGTCTTGCCGGCGATCTCGCCCCGCCAGGTCGGCCACATCCGCGCCATGAAGCCGGACCCGATCGGGGCGTCGACCACCCCCACCATCATCTGGGTGAGGGTCCGGGCGGCGGCGGCGCTGATCACCCGATGGGTCGCCCCGTGGGCGATGGTGGGCGGACGTCCGCCGCCGGTGACGGCGGTGACCACGTGGGGTTGCACCCACACCCCGCCGTTGGCGACCGTGTTGATCGCCGCCAGCATCTCGATCGGGGTGACCACCACCCCCTGCCCGAAGCTGGAGGTGGCCAGCTGCACCCTCGACATCGCGGGGAGGCTCGGCAGCGACGACCAGTCCTCGCCGGCGAGGTCGATCCCGGTCGGGTGACCGATCCCGAAGCGCTGCATGTTGGCGTAGAAGCGGGGCGCCCCCTCCAGGTTCTCGACGTGGATGGCGCCCACGTTGAGGGAGTCCTGGAGGACGTAGTTCATCGAGATCCACCCGTGCGCGCGCAGGTCCCAGTCGCGGATGGTGTAGCCGCCGACCACCGCGACCCCGGTCTCGTCGAAATGCAGGGTGGGGGTGATGGCGCCGTCGTCGAGCGCCCCCGCGAAGGTGACCACCTTCATCACCGAGCCCGGCTCGTAGAGGTCCGCGATGCCGGCGTCGCGGAAGCGCGCCGGGTCGGTGGTGGCGTACCGGTTGGCGTCGTAGGCGGGGACGTCGGCCCAGGCCACGATCGCCCCGGTGCGTACGTTCATCACGATCATGGTGCCGGAGCTGCCGTGCACGGCCTGGACCCGCTGGGCGAGGTCCTTCTCCACCGCGTACTGCACCGGGCCGTCGATGGCGGTCTGGAGGTCGCGCCCGGGGACGGCGGCGCGATGCGCCGCGCGGCGCAGGACCTGGTCGTTGCCGAGGGCGTCCTGGAGCGCCGTCTGGTAGCCGGGACGGCCGGCGAGGACCCGGTTGTAGTAGCCCTCCAGCCCGTAGGCGCCCTGGCCCGAGGTGTTGACGAATCCGAGGAGGTTGGCGGCGAGGGTGGTCCCGGGCACCGCCCCCGGGCCGTACACGCGCTCCATGACGAGGGAGGCGGTGACCCCGGCGAGGTTGGCGGCGCCGATGCGGGCGGCGACCGGCGGCGGCTCGGACTTCGCCAGGTACTCGAACTGGACCGGGCGACGGAGCGCCTGCTCCACAGCGGCCCGGCTCTGGCCGAGCACGGGGCCCAGCTGGGCCGCTTCGCTCGCCACCTGGGCCGCCGGGATCACCGCGGGGTCGGCGACGATGTCGTAGGTGGGGACGTTGCCGGCGAGGACCTGCCCCGAGGCGTCGAGGATCAGCCCGCGGGTGGCGGGGACCTGGATCCGGACCAGGCGCTGGGCCAGCGCGGCCGACGCGAGTCGGGGGCCCATCCCGACCTGGATCTCAGCCGATCGCGCCGCCAGCGCCAGCGCGCCGATGACGGTGAGCGCGGCGAGGACGCGGGTCCGGGGCACGTGGACCGGCCGCTCGCCCCCCCGCCGCCGCCCGGTCGGCCCCCCCGGGCCGCCGGGTCCCGTGGGCGGCGTCCACCGCCCCGCGCGGCTGGACACGCCTCAGCCGCCCCGGGCGAGGCGGCGGGTGCGAGCGGTCCGACTGACCCGGGTGGGGCCGCGCCCGGGGGGGCCGGCCACCGCCGTCGGCGTGGCCGGCCCCCACCCGAGAAGGTGGAGAACCGGGGCCAGCGGGTCCCTGGGGCCGGTCGGCGCCGCCGGGACCGTGGTCCAGCCCGCGGGCGGGGCGAGGCCGGCCGCCGCCGCGCCGACCTCGACGGTTCCGGCGGACCGGACCTGGGCGAGGGTGGTCTGGAGCAGCTGGGCCTGCGCGTGGAGGGCCGAGCCGGAGGTCTGCAGGGAGGCGATCTGCTCCCCGACGGCGGCGGTGGTGGCTGACTCGCCGACCAGCAGGGTGCCGACCACGCCCAGCACCGCCACCGCGGGGAGGAGGGCCAGGGCGGCTCGACCGGTGGAGCGCTGCCGTCGCCGCCCGCGGTGCCCCGGTCGGGCCGGTCGGGCCGGCCGCGGGCTCGGCTCACCGCCGTCGAGCGCCGGAAGGTCCGGCCGGGTGGGCGGGGCGGAGAGCTGGGTTCGCAATGGGTGGGGGGACGGCGGATCGGCGCGGGGGCGGCCCGGGGCGAGCATCCGCCGCCCCGGCCTCCCCGCCCTCGGACCCGCCAGCGGGCCGGGAGCCCGTCAGGCCGGGACGGGGTCCCGGTCCGGCAGGCGGACGGCGGCTCGGAGCCGGGCGGAGCGAGCCCTGGGATTGCGGAGGCACTCCGCCGCGCCCGGCATCACGGCGCGACGGTTGAGCAGGGAGAGAGTGGCCCGGTGGGCGCAGGTGCAGACCGGTTGCGAGGGCGGACAGGTGCATGCGGTGCTGAGACGTG
Source organism: Candidatus Micrarchaeia archaeon (assembly GCA_035533215.1). GTDB lineage: Bacteria > Chloroflexota > Dormibacteria > Aeolococcales > Bog-877 > DAHUZL01. The sequence goes on from DATLUG010000037.1 coordinate 56,815, forward strand.
AGAGAAGACGCTTGACGCGGATGTCCTCGAGGGAGTGGAAGGAGACGACCCCCACACGCCCACCGGGCCGGAGAAGACGAATCAGGTTCGGAAGCCCCCGCTCCAGCTCGCCCAGCTCATCGTTGACGGCGATGCGCAGGGCGAGGAAGCTGCGGGTGGCGGGATGGATGTGGCGAGGCCACAGACGGCGCGGCACCGCCTGCGCGCAGAGCGCGGCGAGCTCGGCGGTGCGGGTGATCCGACGGCGGCCCCGCTCGCGCACGATCGCGTGGGCGATCCGGCCGGCGAACCGCTCGCCGCCGTTGTCGCGGAGGAGGCCGCGCAGCTCGTCCTCGGGGACGGTGTTGACCAGGTCGGAGGCGCTGACGCCGCCCGCTCCGGGGTCCAGACGCATGTCCAACGGTCCGTCCTGACGGAGGCTGAAGCCGCGCTGGGGATCGTCGAGCTGGAGCGAGGAGACGCCGAGGTCGAGGACCACGATGTCGACACGCAGGCCGTGGCGGGCGGACACGGCGGCGGCGTCCGCGAACGAGCCGGTCTCGAGGAGGAGCGCGCCCTCCGACTCGGCGAAGCGATGGGAGGCGAGGGAGATGGCGGCCGGATCCCGATCTAGGGCCAGGACCCGACCGCCAGGGAGGACGTGGTCGAGGAGCGCGCGGGTGATGCCGCCGGCTCCCAGGGTGCCGTCGACAGCGGTCTCCCCCGGCCGGGGCCGGAGCAGCTCGATGAGCTCGGGGAGGAGCACCGGAGTGTGACCCGCGGCCGGCGCCGCGGCCAGTGGGAGCGCCGGCGGGGCCGGCCGGCGGCGGGCGCGGGGGGCGGCCATCCCGCCCATGGTGGGGGCCAGGGCCAGCTGGCTCACGCCCCCGCCTCCGCGCCGAGTCCCGCCGGCGGCGACTGGGCGGCGCGCGCCCGGGCCGCCATGGCGCCGAGCTGGCCCGGGTCGAGCGCCGCCTGGCGCTCGTCCCACCGGTCCTCCGCGAAGACCTCGACGACATTGTTCATGCCGTTGATCACGGCGGTGCGCTCGATCCCGGTCCACGCCCGCTGGTCGGGGGTGAGCCGGACCCGGCCCTGCGCGTCCGCCACCAGCGGTTGGGAGCTGGGGAAGACCGCTCGCAGGAACTCGCGGAGCTCCGGCGGCGCATCGGCTGCGTACCGGATCCCCTCGGTGAGCCGCCGCCACTCCTCGCCGGGATAGATCACCAGGCAGTGGTCAGCCCCGCGGCTGATCATCGCCCCCCCCTCCTCCAGCTGGTACCGGAATCGCGGTGGGATGGCGACGCGGCCCTTGTCGTCGACGGCGTGCCGGACGCTGCCGAAGAACACGGCTCAGTGTCCCTTCGGCTTCGGCGCCGTCCATCGACGTCCATTGACCAATGTCCCCACCATTCACCACGATCTGCCAGCCGAGCGCAGTGTACGTGACGGATTCCCCACGCACAATGGGGGAACTGCAGTTCGCCCCCGGGTGACCGGACCGGTCTCCAGGGAGCCGCGCCGGTCGGCATTCCGCCGCCGTGGGTGGCCGTTTCGAGTTCAGCCAGGCTCGGGCCGCCAGGGTCTGCCACCGCCCGGCCGCCGCGGCCTCGGCCGTCCGGCCCGTGGCCAACCGCTTCGCCAACGGCGGTGGGAGGTCGTGGGGACCGCACGGCCACCGGGTGGCGCAGGGGGCCGAGCCCCCTGCGGGGAGCGGGTGAGGCGGGCGATAAGCCGAGTTCTGTCCCCCCCGGGCCTCACGTCCGGCGCGCGGCGCCGGGCGGGCTCCCCCCGGGAGGGGATGACCATCCATCTGGGACGGCGGTTGCCCGCCGCCTCGTGCGACCCACCCGGGTGCAACCGGACGAGCAGCCCGGGGACCACAGGGGCCCGCACCCTGCCGGGTCTTGCTCCGGACGGGGTTTGCCTGGCCGGCCGGTCACCCGGCCGCCGGTGGGCTCTTACCCCACCATTTCACCGTTGCCGCCGACGAGGGTCAGCCCGCCCGCGGCTGTGTCATTTCTGTGGCACTCTCCCTGGGGTTTCCCCCGCCGGGTGTTGCCCGGCGTCCTGCTCTGCGGAGCTCGGACTTTCCTCGACCGGCGGCGTGCCGGCCGCGGTCATCTGCCCGCCGCCCGCGCCATCGTAGCGCGCCCCGACGGCGGGCGGGGCCGGGCGCCGGGGCGATGACGGCCGATGGGAGTCCTCAGGCCCGGGCCCGCTACCCCGTGCTGGCGAGCGTCACCCGGGGATCGAGCCAGGCGTAGACGATGTCGATGAGGATCGTCATCACCACGATCACCACCCCGATGACCAGGACCACGCCCTCCAGCATGGGCAGGTCGTTCTGCAGGATCGCGTTCCAGGCCAAGGTGCCGAGCCCGGGAATGCCGAAGACCTGCTCGGTCACCAGCACCCCCCCCATCAGGGTGGCGAGGTCGAGCCCGGCCATGGTGACGACGGGACGGAGGGCGTTGCGCAAGGTGTGCCGAAAGAGGACGCGGGCCTCGCTGGCGCCCTTGGCGCGGGCCGTCCTCACGTACTCCTGTGACAGTTCCTCGAGCAGGCTGGCCCGGCCCATACGGGTGTAGTAGCCGGCGCCGGTGAAGGCGATGCTGAAGGCCGGCAGCACCACCCAGCTGGCGGTGCTGACCCCGCCGAGGGGGAAGATCGGCAGCCTGAAGGCGAGCACGTAGAGGAGGAGCAGACCGAGCCAGAAGGTGGGGAGCGTCAGCCCCAGCATGGCCAGGACGCTGGCGAACCCGTCCCACCTTGAGCCCCGCCGGGCGGCGGCCAGGATCGCCAGTCCGAGGCCGATGATCAACTCGCCGAACACCCCCAAGGACACCAGCTCGATGGTGTATGGCAGGCGCTGGGCGAGCGCCTGGGTCACCGGCTGGTTGGTGGCGTAGGACTGCCCCAGATTGGCGTGGGCGAGGCGGACGAGGTAGCCGCCGTACTGCACCCACAGCGGGTGGTTCAGCCCCAGCTCTCGGTAGATGCTCTCGACCACGGCCCTCGGAGCGTTGCGCCCGGCGATGATCCGCGCTGGGTTGATCGGCAGCGCATAGCCGATCACGAACACCAGGGTGATGATCCCCCAGAGGACCCCGACCCCTCCCGCCGCGCGCCGGGCGATGAACCTCAGCACCGTGCCATCTCGGCGGCGGCCGCGCCGCTAGGCGCCCACGGCGAGGGCGTCGCGCAGGCCGTCGCCGAGGAGGTTGAATCCCAGCACCGCCAGTCCCAGGACCACCCCCGGGACCAGGGCCAGGCGCGGGACGCTGGTGAGGTACTGGCTGCCGTCGGCGATCAGGTTGCCCAGCGAGGGCGTCGGCGGCTGCAGGCCGATCCCCACGAACGACATCGACGCGACGAACATGGTGGTGGTCGAGAACTGCAGGGTCATGTAGACGAACACCAGCGACCACACCTGCCGCAGCACGTGCCGGACGAGGATCCGCCCATCACCAGCTCCGGCGACCACCGCGGCCTCGACGAACTCGCGCACCCGCACCGACAGCACCTCGCCGCGCACGATGCGGGCCAGGTAGAACCAGTTCACCCCACCGATGATGAGGATCAGGCTCAGTTGCGAGGGTGAGGTGACCAGCGCCAGGAAGCCGGCGAGGAGGATGGCGGGCACGGCGAGGAGGACCTCGGTGAGCCGCATCAGCACGATGTCGAGCCATCCACCGAAGTAGCCGGCCAGGCTGCCGAAGATCACCCCGATCACGGCGGCGATGACATTGGCGGCGACCGCCACCGCCAGAGTGTTGCGCAGTCCAAAGATGAGGCGGCTGAGCAGGTCCCGCCCCAGCGCGTCGGTGCCGAGCAGGAAGTGGCCGCTGGGCCCAACCGGCGAGCCGTCGTTCCTGAGCCCGCTGGAGAACTGGAAGTAGGGCGAGTGGGGCGCGAGCACCGGCGCCAGCAGGGCGACCCCCACCAGCGTGACCGTCAGGACCAGCCCGATCAGGCCGGCCGGCCGGCCGACGAGCGTGCGCCATGCGGCGGCCACGCGAGCCTGCGGCCGGCCCGGGTGGACGCCCTCGTCGCGCCCGCCGGCCCCAGGGACCGCGATCACGCGCCGGCCCGAGCTGACCGCGGCGGGCGGCGCCTCGATCGCATTGCGCCTCGTGCCGGCGACCCTCTCCGGCGCCTACGTCCTCCAGTTGGCGAAGACCATCGGCCAGAGCGGGTTGGCCCCGAACCCCTTGAGCCTGGGGTTGACCAGGTACCACAGCTCCTGATAGTAGAGGGGGATCCAGGGGTAGGCGGCGAAGATCTGGGCCTGCAGCCTGCGGTACACCGGGATGGCGGTCGCCAGCGGCAGCGCCAACGAACGCTCGAGGGTCCGGTCCACCGCGCGGTTGCAGTAGTACTGCCAGTTGTTGCCGGCCGCGATCTCACTGCAGGTGAACTGGCTTGCGATCAGATCGTACGGATCAGGATAGTCGATCCCGTAGATGCCCATGGTCAGGGGATAGCGGCCGAGACTGGACAGGAACGCCCCCGGCGCGGTCACCCGGAGCTGCACCTTGAAGCCGACCTGCTCGAGATCCTGCTGGACCACCTGGGCAACATTGGCTCCTGCGGTGAAGCCTCCGGTGGCGACGGCGAAGGTCAGCACCGCTAGTCCTTTGCCGTGGGGGTGACCGGCCTGTGCGAGCAGCCGGCGCGACCGATCCGGATGGTACCCGAGCGGCTTCACGCTCGGATCGAAGCCCGGCATTCCGGGCGCCAGCACCTGGGTCAGCGGGGTGCCCATTCCCGAGATCGATCGCAGCACCTGCTGGCCGTTGACGGCGTACGCGGCGGCCTCGCGCACCAGCTTGTTGGTGAACGGCGGCTTGGCCATGTTGAAGGCGACGTAGTTGTCCTCGATCGAGATGAAGTGGTGCAGATAGGTGGTGAAGTGCCGGTTGTGATGGACCCCGAGGTAGACCGCGGTGGGGATGTTGTCCATCATCACGTCGGTCTGGCCGTTCTCGACCCGCAGCGCCTCGGTCTCGGGGGCGAGGCCGATCGTGATCTCGATCCGCCGCGTCGCCACCTGGCCGGCCTCGAAGTAGGTGGGGTTCTTGACCAGCGTGATCTCGCGGCCGGGGATGTAGCTCTGCACCCGGTAGGGGCCATCGCCCACTGGGCGGAGGCCGAACGTGGCGGAGTTCTTGGCGATCACCTTGGGCGGGACCGCGCTGGCGTTGGGGATGGCCATGATGTCGCTGAAGGTTCGGTCGGCGCGGGTGAGCGTGAACCGGATCGTGTCGGCACCCAGGACCTGGATGCCGCTCACCCGCCTGGCCCTGCCGCCGGAGTAGGCGGTGGCGCCGGCGATGATCTGGTAGAACGCCATCAGCTGGGACTTGGTCGCCGGGTTGAGGATGCGCTGGATGGCATCCGCGTAGGCCCGGGCCGTGACCGGCTCGCCGTCGCTGAACCTGAGCCCGGGGCGCAGGTGGAAGGTGTAGACGCGATCGCCAGCGGTCACGGCGGGCAGGGTCGTGGCGCCCCACGGGACGATCTGCCTCGCCGCGTTGAAGGTGAGCAGGCTGACGAAGGTCGCGTGGATGAACGACCAGGAGATGGAGTCGAAGCCGCGAGCAGGGTCGAGGGACGTCGGATCGCTGCTGATCGCCGCGGTCACGGTGGAGCTGGAGTGCGACCTCGCCGCCGCCGGAGCGACCAGGGGGTTCGCCAGCCCCCCCGCGGCCACGGTCGCCAGGGCCGCCATTCCCGCCAGGCCACGGTGCGTTACGCGCATGAGCATCGACCCCCACTCCGGCCCAGCTCGCCTGGACTCTCTCGTATACTGTGTATGATACGTTGCCGCCGGAGCCGCCCGTCAAGCGGGCCCCGGTCCAGGACGCGGCCCCCAGCGGAGGCGGGGCGGCCCGGATCGCCGCCCCCCTACCCGGCCCCCCGCTCCCGCGCCACCCGCGCCGCCGCCACCGCCAGGCCGTCGACCCGGTTGTTGCCGGCACAGCTGCCGTGGCCCCGCACGTGCACGAACTGGACCGTGCCGTCGAGCGCGTCGAGGCGGCGGTCGAGAGGCGGGAAGAGGTCGAGGTTGGCCCGCCGCTTCCAGCCCCGCGCGAGCCAGCCGATCACGTTCAGGGAGTCGACGTGGAGGCGCAGCCCGTCGCCGGGCGCGCGGCTCGCCGCGAACGCGCCCAGGGCCTCGCCCACCGCGGTCAGCTCCATCCGGTTGTTGGTGGTGCGAGCCGCGCCCCCGCTCCCCTCCTCGACCCCGCCCGGCCATTCGATCCGGTAGGCCCACCCGCCCGGCCCGGGATTGCCGCTGCAGGCCCCGTCGGCGTAGCCGTCGACCCAGCGCCGGGCAGCTGGTGTCCCGGCCTCGCCGGTCACAGGAGGAGGAGCCGCTCGCACGTCTCGCAGACGGCGAGCTGGTCGCGGCGGGCCTGGTCGAGGAGCCGCGGCGGCACCGGCAGCCGGCAGCCCGAACAGGTCCCGTGCCGCACCCGAGCCACCGCCGGCGTGCGGTGCGCCGCCGTCCGCCGGTACACCCGCAGCCCGGCCTCGGGGACCGCGGCCAGACACTGCTCGCGACGATCCGCCGCCGCCCGGCGGGCCCGCTCCAGCGACGGCAGGCGGACCGCGTCCGCGACCCCCCGCTCGGCCGCGTGCGCCTCGGCCGCCGTGACAGCGCTCGAGGCCGCCTCCAGCTCCGCCTGGGCCGCCTCCTCGGCCTCCATCGCCGCCAGCACCCGCTCCTCGTGGTCGCTGCGGCGCCCGCGCATCCCGGCCAGCTCGTGCTCGCGCCGCTGGAGGTCGCCGGGGTGGCGCACGCTGCCGTCGTACAGTGCCCGCTCCTGGTGCTGCAGACGCTCGGCCAGCGCCCCCAGCTCCAGCTCCTCGGAGCGCCGGGCGGCGGCCGCCCGCTGCGCCTCGGCCTCCAGCTCGGTGCGGCGGCCCCGGAGCCGGGCCAGCTCGGGGTCGCCCTGTGCCCGGGCCGCGATCTGCGCCAGCTCCAGGTCCGCCGCCGCCAGCTCGGCCTCCAGGTCGCTGAGCTCGGCGAGCTGCTCGATCACCCGCACGGCGGCGCCACCAGCACGGCCCGGTAGACGCGCCCGGCCTCGACCGGCCGGGCCGCCGCCCGCAGGCGGAAGCCCTGGCGGCGGAGCCAGGCGTGGAGGAGCTCGGTGCTCTGCATCGCCTGCAGGCAGAGCCAGCTGAGCTGGCGGACCACGTCGTCGCCGTCGGCCAGGATGGCGATGATGGTGCGTCCGCCCATGCCCGCGATCACCGCGCCCTCCAGGGACCGGCCGCGCACCGGCGCCAGTCCGGGTCCGTGGACGATGCAGATCCCCGGGAGGGGGCCGAGCACCCGCCGGAGCTCGCCGGCGGGCCCGGGCTTGGCCTCGGTGGCGATGACCGCGCAGCCCGGCTCGCGGGCCAGGATCGCGCGGGCCAGGCGCCCGTGGGCGCTGCCGACATCGACCACCGGCCCCCCCCGGGGGGTGAGGTCCAGGCACGCGCGCAGCCGTGGCCGCAGCCGCGGACGCGGCGTCGTGGTGGGGACCGGCGTCACCCGCACGCCGTCGAGGTGGCGACGAGCTTGGCGAGGGCGGCCCGAGCGCGGCCCCCGGCGAGGCTGGCGCGAGCGGCGACCAGCCCCTCGACGAGGGTCGGGACCCGGTCGGCGGCGAGAAGGGCGGCGGCGGCGTTGAGGCAGACGACGTCACGGGCGGGGCCGGGCTCATCGTCCAGCACCCGCCGGATGATCGCCGCGTTGGCCTCCGCGCCGGCGCCCGCCAAGGCCGCCGTCGGCGCCGGCGCCAGCCCGAGCTGGGCGGGGTCGACGGAGCGCTCCGTCACCTCGCCGCCGCGCACCTCATACACGGCCGAGGGGCCGGCCAGACCGAGCTCGTCGAGCCCGTCGGGCCCGGCCACGACGAGGCCGTGGGCCGTGCCCAGCTCGCCGAGGACCTGGGCCATGCGCCGGGCGGCCCGCGGGTCACCGGTCCCCACCACCTGGAAGCGCACGCCGCCCGGGTTGGCGAGCGGGCCGAGCAGGTTGAAGACGCTGCGGATGCCCAGCTCGCGGCGGGGCCCGGACACGTGCCGCCAGGCCGGGTGGAACGCGGGGGCGAACATGAAGCCGATCCCGGCGGCGGTGACGCAGGCGGCGACCCCGACCGGCGACAGCGCCACCCGCACCCCCAGCGCCTCCAGCACGTCGGCGCTCCCCGCCCGGCTGCTGACGGCCCGGTTGCCGTGCTTGGCGACCGGGCAGCCGGCGCCGGCGACCACCAGGGCGGCGGCGGTGGAGATGTTGAAGGTCCCGAGACCATCGCCGCCGGTGCCGCAGGTGTCGACGGCGTCGCTGGGGAGCTCGACCCGCAGGGCGTGGCTGCGCATCGACAGGGCGAGGCCGCAGAGCTCCTCCACGGTCTCCCCCCGCACCCGCCACAGCGCCAGGAGCGCGCCCACCTGAGCGGCGGTGGCGGTGCCGTCCATCATGGCGTCCCCGACCCGGCGCGACGTCTCCCGGTCGAGGTCCTCCCCCAGGACCATGCGGGCCAGGGCGGCGGGGACCAGGGGAGACTCGGGTTGTGCCACCGCCATCTGCGCCGGAGCATAGCGTGGCCGCCGCCGCCCGGAGGGCCGTCCGCCCCCGCCTATGCTGCGGGCGTCATGACCGCCAGGCAGGAGGAGCCGTTCGATCCCCGCGTCGTCGCCCCCTACTGGCTGGGGCGGGGCGACCGTGGGGCCCTTCTCCTCCACGGCTTCTCGGGGACGCCGCCGGAGCTCCGCCTCCTCGGCGAGCGGCTCGCGGCCGCGGGATTCCTGGTCCACGCGCCCCTCCTCATCGGTCACGGCAGCACCCCGGAGGCGCTCGCCCGCACCACCTACCGGGACTGGATCGCCTCCGCCGCGGCGGCCCTCGACGCCCTCCTCCGGCTTTGTCCCACCGTCGCCGTCGCCGGCCAGTCCGCCGGCGGGACGCTGGCGCTCCACCTCGCCGCCACCCGCCGCGAGATCCGGGCGGTGGTGACCCAGGCGGCGGTCCTCTGGCTCACCGACCGGCGGGTCCGCCTCCTGCCCGCCGTGCACCGGGTGGTGCGCTGGCACGTGCCCGGTGACGACGTCGACCTGTACGAGCGGGAGGCGATCCAGCGGCTGCACAGCTATCGGCGTCGCCCGACCACCGCCATCCTGGAGCTGGCCCGGCTCGCCCGGCTGGTGCGCCGCGAGCTGCCCCAGGTGGTGCAGCCCACCCTGGTCCTCCACGGCGGGCGCGACAGCGTGGTCGCTCCCGCCAACGCCGACGAGATCGTGGGCCGGATCGGGTCGGCGGTCCGCGCCCTGCACCGGTTCGAGCGCAGCGGCCACGGGCTCAGCGTCGACGTCGACCGGGAGCAGGTCGCCGACCTCGGGGTGGCCTGGCTGGACCGGCACACGCCCCGCCCCGCCCCGCGGCCGGGCGGGGCCGGCTCGCCGGCCGCCGGCGCGCCGGCCTGAGCCACCCGGGGCCGGCTCAGCCCTCCCCGAGGAGGCCGCGCAGCCGCTCGGCGGTGGCGCGGTCGATCACCGGGTTGTCGGGGGGACCGGCGCTGGCCTGGGACGCGTCCGGGGCCGAGCGACGTCCGCGGCCGGCGTCGGTGCGCTGGCGCAGGGGGCCGCGATAGGCGAGCGCGCAGCGGTGGCAGGTGTAGACGCCGACGTTCTCCCCGTGGCCGAGGTAGGCGATGTGGCTCCAGCGGATCGGGCCCCCGCACGGGCACACCCGGGGCTCCGGCAGCCGGGCGAGGTCAGCCGGCTGCATCGTCGCGGATCGCGGCCGTGCGTCCCGACGCGGCGGGCGCCGGGGCCTGGTACTCCGTCGCGTAGGCGTGACGGGCGCGGTCCTCCACCGCGGCGTCGTCGGCCGGCCCCTTGTGGAAGCGGTCCGGGGCCAGCTCGGCGACGCCGGCCGGCGTCGTCCCCTGCAGCAGGGCCTCGGCCGTGACGGCTCCCAGTCCACCGCCGAAGGCGATCCCGAACAGGCTCATCCCGGTGAGCCAGAGGACGCCGTCGAGGCCGGGCCACTCCCCCACCAGGGGGAGGCCGTCGGGGGTGTAGGCGTCCGAGCCGGCCACCACCTGCCGGACCCCCACCTGGCCGAGGATCGGCAGGCGGCGGGCGGCGGCGACGAGGCCTCGGGCGAGGCGGAGGGGGTCGGGGCTCCGGAGCTGGAAGGGGCCCTGGGCGAGGATCTCGGTCTTCCCGACCACCACCGGGTCGGGCTCGAACGGGCCGCACAGGAGCCCCTGCTGGTCCTGGCGGACGTAGAACGAGGCCTCGGGGTCGCGCAGGACCGGGAGCTCGGCCGCTCCGCCCCGAAGGCTGGCGACCGCCGCGGTCAGGCAGTGCTGGTGCTCCATCCCGACCACCGGGAGCGGGACCCCCAGGGTGGCGGCGAGCTGCTGGCTCCACTGGCCGCAGGCCACCACCACCTGGGGAGCGCGCACCGCCCCCGCCTCCGTGTCGACCCGCCACCCGCCTCCGGGGACGGCGTCGATCCCCCGGACCGGGATGCCGGTCGCGACCGTCGTCCCGGCCGCCCGAGCGCCGCCGGCGAAGGCGCGGGCCGCGCTGCCGGGATCGACGTAGCCCTCGCTGGGGATGTGGGCGGCGCCCAACACCCCGGCGGGGTCCAGCAGCGGCCACCGGCGCAGGGTGGCGGCCGGGTCCAGCACCACCCCGTCGAGGCCGACCGCCCGGCCCCGGTCCAGCACCGCCGCGTACTCCTCGAGCTGGGCGGGGGTGGTGGCGAGCCGCAGGCTGCCCACCTCGCGCCAGCCGACGCCGCCCGGGGACGTCGCCTCCAGCTCGCGATAGGCAGCGAGGCTGCGACGCAGGACCTCGGTGAGCGCGAGGCTCCAGTTGAACTGGGTGCAGAGGCCGGCCGCATGCCAGGTGGCGCCGCTGGCCACGGCGTCGCGCTCGATCAGGACCACATCGGTGCAGCCCAGACGGGCCAGGTGGTAGGCGAGGCTGCAGCCGGCCATCCCCCCACCGATGACGACCACGCGGGCCTCAGTTGGCAGCGCCATCGGCTCCCCGGCCGGCGGGCTGGTCGGCCCGGCTCCGCGGCGTCATCCCGGCGCGCCTCCCCCGTTCTGCCGGTGCCACCCCCAGTCCGATGACGGTAGGGAGGCGTCGAGGGCGTGTCAAGGCGCGCCTGCGCGGGACGGGGTCCATCCCCGGACCGTCGCGCGAGGCCGGGGGCGGCCCAACCTGTTGGCACCGGCCGGTCGCCTCGTAAGATGGCGGCACCGTGAAGGACCCCTGCCGTCGGTGCCCGCGACGGCCGCGAGCGCGCACCGCCTGATGAGCCCGTCGCCGGCCGCCACGGGCGGGTCGCGGTGATCGCCGACCCCGGGTCCGACGGGGAGACCGTCGGCCCGTTCCGGCTCGGCGCGCCCCTCCAGAGCTTCCCGTACGCCTCCATCCACCGCGCCGTCCGGAAGGGCCAGGAGCGCCCCCTGCTGCTGTGGCGATTCCGGAACCCCTACGCCACCGCCGCCGGCTTCGTGGAGGCGCTGGAGCAGCTGGCCGGCGACCCCCGCACGCGGACGGTGCCCGGGCTGGTCACGGTCGAGGAGGTGGGGACGGTCCAGGAGGCCGAGCCCCTCGCCTTCGTGGTCGCGGGCGATGCGCCCGGGGGGTTCCTGGTGCCGGCCCTGGAGGCCCGCCGCGCCCCCGGAGTCTTCGCCACCGCCGCGGCGCTGGGGTCCACCCTCGACGCCGCCCATGCCCTGGGCCTCGTCCACGGCGACGTGCAGCCGAGCACGGTGGTCCTCGACGCCTCCGGCCGGCCCGCGCTGGTCGGGCTGGCGATCCGGACCGTGGTGGCGCGGGTCACCCCCGATGCCGACTGGATGCCGTCGGCGGCGGCATTCCGGCCGCCGGAGCGGCCCGTCGACAGCGAGGCCGACCCCGCCGCCGACCGCTACGGCCTCGCCGCCCTCGTCTTCTACCTGCTCTGCGGCCACAGCCCGACCGACGGCGGCGAGCTCGTCCCGCCCAGCCGCTGGCGGAGCGGGGTGCCGGCGCGGGTGGACGAGGTGGTCCTGCGGGCGCTCTCCCGGAGCCCGGCGGATCGGTTCCCGACCGCCTCGCTCTTCATCGCCGCGCTCACCGGCAGCCCGGCCCAGCTCGCGCCCGGCGCCCCGCCCCCGCCGGGGGCGCTCGCGCCCAGCGCGGAGCCGGTGCGCGAGGTCGCGGTGGCCGACTCCGGCTCGGTCCTCCCCCGGATGCCGCCCCCGGAACCCCGCCCAGTGGTCGCCGCCGCCTCGGTCCCGTTCGTCCGGCCGGACCCGGCCCCCGCGCCTCCGCCCGCCTTGACCGCCGAGCCCGCACGCCCGGGCGTCACGGCGCCGAATCCCCGGGGCGATCTCCCGGTCGAGGCGCAGCCGGAGGCGGACCGGCGCGGCCGCTCCACCTGGCTCGGGGTCGGGGTCGCGCTGGTGGTGGGGATCATCGCGGCCGCCGCGGCGGTCATCTACCTGCTCTCGCACGGCACCCACGTCATCCACTGAGGACGGGGGGCCCCCGGCCCTCCTCGCCCGGGTGCGGGCCGCGCTGCGCCACCACCCGGCGGGATCGGGACGGCCCACCCCGCCGGCGGCCGGGCTCCGCGCCGCGGCCGTGCTCCTGCTCCTCGACCCCCGGTCAGCCGCGGGGAGCCCCTCCGAGGACCTGCCGCTCCTCTTCATCCGGCGCGGTCCCGCGCTGACGCACCATCCGGGCCAGGTGGCGTTCCCGGGCGGCGCGGTCGCCGACGGCGACGGCAGCCTGGCCGCCACCGCCCTGCGCGAGACCCAGGAGGAGGTCGGGATCGACCCCGGCCAGGTCGCCGTGCTCGGCCAGCTCAGCCCCCGGCCCATCGGGGTCTCCGCCTTCGTCGTCACCCCGGTGGTCGGGGTCCTCCGCCGCCAGCTCACGCCGCGGCCGGACGGGGTCGAGGTGGTGAGCTGCTTCTGGCTGCCGCTGGCCGCCCTGCTCGAGCGTCCCCCGCAGGTGGAGATGCGCACCCGGCCGGACGGGGAGCGGACGCTCGCCCCCCGGTTCGAGCTGCGCGGCCACACCGTGTGGGGCGGCACCGCCCGCATCCTCCACGACCTGCTGGAGCTGGTCCGCGCCGAGCTCTGAGGGGAAGGGCCCCGCTCAGCCGCCGGCCGCGTCGCCCACGAACGGGTTGTGGAGGCGCTCCGCCAGGATGGTGGTGGGCCGCCCGTGGCCGGGGTGGACCACGGTCGGGCCGGGCAGGGTGAAGAGCTGGCTGCGCACGCTGAAGACGAGCGCCGGCCCGGAGCCGCCGGGCAGGTCGGTGCGGCCGACGCTGCCGGCGAAGAGGGTGTCGCCACTGAAGCACGCGCTCCCCGCGACCAGCGAGACCGACCCCGGAGTGTGCCCGGGGGTGTGCAGGACGGCGAGCTCGAGACCGCGCCAGCTGACCGCGGTGCCGCCGGGGAGGTCGGCGTCGGGGACGATCGTCTCCAGCGCGTGGACGGGGAGGCCGAGCCCGTGCCAGGCGGCGGGGTCGAGGAGCGCCCAGTCGGCCTGGTGCAGGTGCAGCCGCGCCGCCGGGGCCAGCCGCCGCAGGGCGGGCACGCCGAGCACGTGGTCGGGGTGGCCGTGGGTGGCGAGGATCAGCTCGCAGGTCCACCCGCGGTCCTCCAGCAGGCGAACCACCGCTTCGCCCTGCAGCCCGGGATCGACGACCAGTGCCCGGTCGGTGTCACGACGGTGCAGCACGTAGCAGTTCTGGTCGAACACCGGGTCGACCACCACCTCGCACGCGATCAGGTCGGTGAGCGCGGGCGTCCGCTCCCCTTTGGCGACGGTCACGCCTGCAGGAGCGGGGGGGTCACCTCGAAGCCGGCGCGCCCGCGGGGCCGGCGCGGCACCGCCGCCGGCACGAGGGCGCGGTCCAACACCGTCGCGACGTCGTCGACGAGGACCAGCTCCATCCCCTCCAGCATCGCGCGGTCGATCTCGTGGAGGTCGCGGCGGTTGCGCTCCGGCAGCAGGAACACGGTGATCCCCGCCCGACGGGCGGCGAGGAGCTTGTCCTTGACTCCTCCGATCGGGAGCACCCGCCCGCGCAGGGTCACCTCGCCCGTCATCGCCACGTCGTGCCGCACCGCGCGCTCCGCCGCCACCGACACCAGCGCGGTGGTGAGGGTGATGCCGGCCGACGGGCCGTCCTTGGGGATCGCCCCGGCGGGGACGTGGATGTGGACGTCGTGGCTGTCGAAGAACCCCGGTTCGATCCCGAGGTCGCGGCCGTGGACGCGGACCCACGACAAGGCTGCCCGCGCCGACTCCTGCATGACGTCGCCGATCTGCCCGGTCAGCTGGAGCTCGCCCTTCCCGGGCGTCGCCAGCGCCTCCACCGTGACCACGTCGCCGCCGGCCTCGGACACGACCACCCCGGTCACCACCCCGATCCGGTCCTCGGACTCGGTCTCGCCGTCGTCGAAGCGCGCCGGACCGAGGAAGGTGACGAGGTCGGCGGCGTCGACGGTGACGGACGTCCCTCCCTGCGTCGCCGCCAGCTGGCGCGGCACCTTGCGCATCACCTGGGCGATCTGGCGCTCCAGCCCGCGCACCCCGGCCTCCCGCGTGTAGCCGCCGATGACGGCCCGCAGCGCCGCCTCCGTGATCGTGCACTCGCCCGCCTCCAGGGCATGCTGCTCCAGCTGCCGCGGGATGAGGTGCTGGCGCGCGATCTCGTACTTCTCCTCCTGGGTGTAGCCGGTGATGCGGATGATCTCCATCCGGTCACGGAGGGCAGGGGAGATCGTCTCCACCACGTTGGCGGTGGTGATGAAGAGGACCTGGGAGAGGTCGTAGGCGACCTCCAGGTAGTGGTCGGAGAACTCGCGGTTCTGCTCGGGATCGAGCACCTCGAGCAGCGCCGCCGCGGGATCGCCGCGGAAGTCCAGCCCGACCTTGTCGATCTCGTCCAGCATCATGACCGGATTGCGCTGCCCCGCCTGCTTCATCGCCTGGATGACGCGGCCGGGGAGGGCGCCCACGTAGGTGCGGCGATGACCGCGGATCTCGGCCTCGTCGCGGATGCCGCCCAAGGAGACGCGCACCAGCTTGCGTCCGAGCGCCCGCGCGATGCTCCGGCCGAGGGAGGTCTTGCCCACCCCCGGGGGACCGACGAAGCAGAGGATCGGCGTCTGCAGCGCGGTCGGTCGGCGCAGGCTGTCGGCGCTGGGGCGGGGGCCGGCGGGCGCCACGGTCGCCGTCGCGGCGGTGGAGGGAAGCGCCGGAGCGGGCGGGGCCACGTCCGCCAGCGGGCGCGGCCCGTCGGCGCCCGGCGGGGCGGCCTCGGTGACGGCCGCGCCCTGCGCCAGGGTGGAGGCGGCCGCGCGGGCCGCCTCCCGCCGGAGCGCCCGCTGGCGCACCGCCATCCACTCCAGGATGCGCTCCTTCACCTTGGGGAGCCCGTAGTGGTCCTCGTCGAGGATCCGCTGGGCGGTCTCGATGTCGACCGTCTCGGCAGGGGGATCGGACCATGGCAGCTCCAGCAGCCAGTCCAGGTACGAGCGAAGGATCCCCACCTCGGGGGAGGCGGACGGGAGCGACTCGGTGCGGTCCAGCTCCTTGAGGGCCCGGGCCCGGACCGTCTCCGGCATTCCGGCTGCCTCGATCCGTTCGCGGACGTCGTCCTCCGCCTCGGTGTCGCTGCCGAGGTCGGCGAGCTCCTTGCGGATCGCCCGCAGCTGCTCGCGCAGGATGGCCTCGCGCTGACCCTGGTTGATGGTCTGGGCGACGTCCTGCTGGATCTTGCTGCGGAGCTGGGCGACCTGCACCTGGCGCGCCAGCACCGGGACCAGCCGCTGCAGCCGGTCCAGCGGTCGGATCTCCTGGAGCAGGGCGATGCGCTCGTCGGCGGGCAGGTCGGGGGCCGCCCCGGCGAGGTCCGCGACGCGTCCCGGTTCGCGGGTCCGCGCGACCGAGACCGAAAGCTCCGGCGAGACCTGGGCGCCGGCGGCCGCGTACTCGGCGAAGAGCTGCTGCACCGAGCTGGCGAGGGCGTCGACCTGGGCACCCTCGGGGTCGACCTCGGCGACGGTCTCGACCTCGGCGCTCCAGCCCTCGCCGACGGTCAGGCCGCGGAGCCGGACCCGGTACTGCCCCTCCACCAGCACCTGGGCGCCGCCGCTCCCGCGCCGGAAGGCACCGATCTGGGCCACGGTGGCGATGGGGTAGAGGTCGGCGAGCTCCACCTCGTCCAGCTCGCTCTGCCGCTGCACCGCCAGGACCACCTTGCCGCTGGCCGCGACCGCAGCCTCGAGGCTGGCGATCGAGCGGGCCCGGCCGGCGCCGAGCGGGGCCAGCTGGGCCGGCAGGACCACGTTGTCGCGCAGCGGGACGAGCGGCAGCGTCTCCGCCCCGGCCGAGGGTGCGCTCAGCCCGGCACCCTCGGCCGGTGGGGGCGGCTCATCGGCCCTCATCCGAACCCGGCCGGGGCCACCGGAAGCCGGACCAGGACGCCCGCTGCTCTCATGGTGCGATTGTGCCCTGCCCGCCGGGCCGCCAAACCCGCGGCCGCCGGTGCCCCGCAGCCGCCGCCTCCGGGTGGTGCCGGGCGCACGGGCATGCACCCGCCCGTCCCGGGGCCATCGCTGGTGCCGGCGGGCCTCGAGGTTCGCTGGCCCGCTCGACCGGTTCGTCCGGCGCGCGCGACGCTGACCTCGCCCCTGGTCGAGGACGGGGGGGGCTTCGGCACGGTCCCTCGCCGTCCCACCCCCGTCCGCCGGACCCCGACCGGGCTACCGCGACCCCTCGGCGGCGACCTTGAGCGCGCGCACCTCGGCCTCCACGCTCCGGGTGGCCCACCCCTGCAGCGCCCACTGCACCAGCGGGGTCGCCGGCCCGTAGCCGAAGTCGTAGGCCTCGCGGTGGGTGAGGCGGACGCCGTCGCCCTCCGGCTCGAAGCGGAACTCGGCGTGGAAGCCGCGCAGCCGACCCTGCAGCATGTCGAGGTCGATGCGCCGGTCGTGGACGGTGTAGCGCGCCCGCAGCATCGAGCGCACCGGACCGAAGCGGCCGTGGATGCGCGCCACCAGCCCGTCCGCGGTGCGGGACTCGATCTCGATCCGACTCACCTTGGTGTCGGCCGCCGCGTACGCCTCGGGGTCCAGGACCACTGCCCGAAGTCGTTCCACCGACGCGCGCACGACGATGCTGGCCTCGGCGATCATGGTCACGATCGGACCCCCCCCGGCCACAGGGTCACCTTGATCGCGCCCGAGCGGCGCGGGTCGGCCGCCGCCCGGAAGGCGGTGCGCCAGGCGGCCAGCGGGAAGCGATGGGTGTGCCAGGCCGCGGCCTCGCCGCCCAGCCCCGCGATCACCTCCAGGGCCCGCGTCAGCGCGTGGGCCGGGCCCGGGCCCAGCCGGCCGTACCCATTGGACCCCACGATCTCCGCCTCCTTGTAGTACGTCAGCGTGGTCTCGGTCCGGCGCGGCCGGCCGACGCCCACCACCACGATCCGGCCGTGGGGGGCAAGGCAGCGCAGGGCGGTCTCCATGGTAGAGGCGGTCCCGATGGTGTCGATCACGCGCCCGCAGCCGGCTCCGAGCAGCCAGGCCGGCCCGCGCCAGGGGCTGACCAGTCGGGCCCCGGTCGCCGCCGCGCAGGCGGCGACCACGGCCGCGGGAGCGGTGGGCAGCGGCCGGGCGCCGAGCCGCTCGACCGCGTGGTGGAGATGGGGCCAGGCCGCGGTCACGAGGCAGGTGGTGTCGGGTTCCGCCCGCCGCAGGACCGCGGTCACGGCGAGCCCGACGGTCCCGGCGCCCAGGACCAGGGTGGGGCCGCCCCTGGGCTCCCCGGCGCGGGCGACCGCGTGCAGCGCCACCGCCACCGGGTCGGCGAGGACGGCGGCATCGGCCCCCACCCCGTGCGGCAGGGGGTGGCACTGCGACCGGTGGGCGACCATCTCCTCGGCAAAGCCCCCAGGCAGCCCGCGCACGTTGCCGAGGTGCATCCCGGGTCCCCCCCCCCGGCCATCGGGGCCGGGCTGGTGGACGTGGACGCAGTGAGGGGGAAACCCGACCCGGCACGCCGGGCAGAGGTCGCCCCACCCGCGGGCCAGGCAGCCCAGCCAGGGGTCCACCGCCACCAGCTCGCCAACCGCGAGTCCGGCGGCCTTTGCCCCGGCCTCCACCACCCGCGCCACGGTCTCGTGGCCCAGGACGTGGGGGAAGGACACGAGGCCGGAGAGTGGATTGTCGGCGCTGGCCTGGAGCAGGGCCTGGCGCAGGTCGCTCCCGCAGATGCCGGTGACGACCGGCCGCAGCCGGGCCCAGTCCGGTCCCGGCAGCTGGGGCGGCTCCACCTCGCGCAGGCGGAGCGGGGGCGCGATCCGGAGCGCACCCAGCGGGTGCAGCCGGGACGCCGCGCCCGCCGCCAGCAGCCGGGGGAGCACCGGGTCGAACACCAGAGCCTGCATCCCGCCCACGGTACCGGGTGCCGATCGCGGAGGATTCTCCATACGTCACGGTATTGTGATATTGGACCATCGCCATCTCACTGACCATGAGATCATCCCGCTCTACGGTCGACCAGGGGATTGTTTAGGCGCCACAGCAAATCAGGGAGAGGGACGCTGGAGACGCTGCGACCGCGCCACACCGGTTTCTGCTTCGGCGTACGGGACGCGCTGGAGCTGGCCCAGGGCGCCCTCGTCGACGGCACCGAGGTCGTCGCCCTGGGCCAGGTCGTGCACAACCGCTCGGCGGTCGCCCAGCTGGAGGCGGACGGGCTCGGGCAGGCGTCGGAGCTCCCGCCATCCGGGCCCGGCCGGGTGGTCGTGACCGCGCACGGCGCCGCCCCTGAGGTCTTCGCGACCGCGCGGGAGCGGGGCCTCGAGGTGGTGGACACCACCTGCCCCCTGGTGCGCCGGGTGCAGCGCCACGCCCGTGAGCTCCGGGCGTCGGGCTGGCCGGTGGTGGTGGTCGGCCATGCCGGCCACGCGGAGGTCCAGGGCGTGCGCGGGTGGGCCGGGGCGCAGGTGGAGGTCGTCGCCGGCGAGGACGAGGCCGCGGGGCTCCCGTTCGCCGAACGCCGCGGGGTGGTCTGTCAGAGCACCTTCCCCCTGGACGCCTTCCGTCGCGTGGTGGCGGCCCTCGGCGAACGGACCGGGGAGCTCCGGGTCCACGACACCACCTGCCCGGTGGTGAACCAGCGTCAGCGGGAGGCGGGCAACGGCTTCCTCGACGACGCCGACGTGATCCTCGTGGTGGGCGGCCGCAACAGCGCCAACACGCGGGCCCTGGCGGAGGCCTGCGGGCAGCGCCGGCCGACCCACCACATCGAGACCGCGGAGGAGATCACGCCGGAATGGTTCCGGCCCGGGCAGCGAGTCGGCATCACCTCGGGAACGTCCACCCCGGACTGGGTGGTGGACGAGGTCGAAGCTCGCTGCCGTGCCCTCTGATCGCGAGGCGGCCCCGAGGTGAACGGATGCCGGCCCTGCCGATAGCCCCGGTCCCGGGCCCGCGGACACCGCCGGGCGAGGAGGCCCCCGAGCTGCCGGCGCGGGCCGCGGCGGTGCTGCAACGCCATCACGGCCTGATCGTCGCCGGCCTCCGCGACGCCGCCGGCCACCTGCCGGACGCGGTTCGGGAGCCGGTCCTCTACCACTGCGGCCTCCTCCCCGGCGCCCGCCTCGGCAAGGCGGTGCGTCCGGCGCTCACCTGCCTGGTGGGCGAGGGCCTCGGCGAGCGGCCGGACCGGCTGGTGCCGCTGGCGGTCGCCATCCAGCTGGTCCACGACTTCTCGTTGGTCCACGACGACATCGTCGACGAGGACCGGGAGCGGCGCGGCAAGCCGGCGCTCTGGGTCCGGGACGGCGTGGCCACCGCCCTCAACGCGGGCGACGCCCTGCTCACCCTTGCCTTCCGGACCGTGGCCGCGGCCGGGCTGGCCCCGGCGACCGCCGCCGAGGCGGTGGCGGTGCTGAGCGAGGCCACCCTGGCGATGGTCGCCGGTCAGCAGACCGACATCGCCGCCACCGGGGCCCCGCTGGGCGGCCTCACCCCCTACCTCACCATGGTGGGGCAGAAGACGGGCGCGCTGATGGGCGCCGCGTGCGCCCTCGGTGCGGTCGGCGCCGGCGCCCCCCCGGGGATGGTGCAGGCGTGCGGTGAGTTCGGCCGCACCCTGGGGGTGGCGTTCCAGCTCCGCGACGACGTCCTCGGCGTCTTCGGCGACAGCCAGGCGACCGGCAAGCCCGTCGGCAACGATCTGCTCCGCCGCAAGCTGGGCCTGCCGCTCCTCCTCGCCCAGAGCGGGCCGCCCCGGGTCGCCGAGGCCGCCCGCCGCTGGGCGGAGCCGGGCGGCCTCGGCGCCGGGGAGCTGGCCGCCGCGATCGAGCTGCTGGAGTCCGACGGGGTGGCGGCGCGCTGCACCGCCCTCACCACCACCTGGACCGAGCGGGCCCTCAGCGCCGCCGCCCGCCTGCCCCTGCTGGACCGTATCCGGGCCGACCTCGACACCCTGGGCCGGTGGCTGGGCGAGCGCTGGGCGTGAGCCAGCCCCTCCTCCTGGCCGGGCATCCTCCCGCCGACCAGGGTCGGACGGGAACTCTCGCGCGCGCCGTCACCGCCCTCCGGGAGCGGCAGCGGTCCGACGGGTCCTGGCAGGGCGAGCTCGAGAGCAATGCCAGCATCACCGCCGAGCACCTCCTGCTCGCTCGCTTCCTGGGCCGGGCCGACCCCGCCCGGGAGGCCGCCGCGGTCAGCTGGCTGCGCCGCCAGCAGGGCCCGGACGGCGGATTCGCGATCGCCCCCGGGGAGGGCGGCGACCTCAGCATCACCGTCGAGGCCCTGGTCGCGCTGCGCTGCGCCGGCGTCCCCGCCGACGACCCCGCGGTGTGCCGGGCCGATCGGTTCGCGCGGGCCCAGGGGGGCGTCCCGGCCACCCGCGTGTTCACCCGGATGTGGCTGGCCCTCGCCGGGCTGTGGGACTGGGAGGCGATCCCGGTGATCCCGCCCGAATGGCTGCTGCTCCCGGCCCGCAGCTACGGCAGCATCTACGACTTCGCCTCCTGGGCCCGGGCCACCCTGGTGCCGCTCACCATCCTGCGCACCCTGCGCACCGTGTTCCCCGTCGACCAGCCCAGCCGGGCGGAGCTCCCACCCGGCCCTGAGCGTCCGGACCGCGGGGGACAGGTGTGGCGCGGGCTCGACCGAGCCCTTCGCCTGTACGGGCGCCGACCGCTGCCGGGGCTTCGCGAGCGGGGCCTGGCCGCCGCCGAGGCGTGGATCCTCAGCCACCAGGAGCAGGACGGATCCTGGGCCGGGATCCAGCCGCCCTGGGTGTACGGGATCATGGCGCTCACCGCGCGGGGGTATCCCCGGGACCACCCGGTCATCGCGCGGGGGCTGGCCGCCCTGGAGCAGTTCGGGGTGGAGGACGAGCACGGCTGGCGGCTGCAGGCCTGCATCTCGCCGGTGTGGGACACGGCGCTGGCCGTCTGGGGACTGCTGGAGTCCGGCTGCGACCGCGACGACGACGCGGTGCGCGGGGCGCTCGACTGGCTCCAGGCCAAGGAGATCCGGGCCCGCGGCGACTGGGCGGTGCGGCGCCCGCGGGGGGAGCCGGGCGGCTGGGCGTTCGAGCTGTTCAACGACTGGTACCCGGACATCGACGATACCGCGGTGGTCATCTGCGCCCTCGCCGCCGCCGGCCAGCGCGCCGACGACGGCAGCGCGATCGGGGCGTCGATCGGTCGGGCGCTGGGGTGGCTGGAGGCGATGCAGGGCCGCGACGGCGGCTTCGCGGCCTTCGACGCCGACAACACCCGCAGGTGGGTGGAGCGACCGCCGGTGTGTGACTTCGGCGAGGTCCTGGACCCGCCCAGCCCGGACGTCACGGCGCACGTCCTGGAGGCCTTCGCGCGCGCCGGCGACGCCCGTCATGCCCGGGCCGCCGAGCGGGCGGCGGCCTGGCTGCGGCGGTCCGAGGAGGCCGACGGCGCCTACTACGGCCGCTGGGGGGTGAACTACCTCTACGGAACCGGGGCTGCGGCCACGGCGTACGCGGCGCGGCAGGACCCCGCCGACCGGCTCCACCTGGACCGGGCCGCCGCCTGGATCAGCCGCCACCAGCAGGCGACGGGCGGCTTCGGCGAGTCGGTGCGCTCGTACGAGGACCCGCGCTGGCGCGGGCACGGCCCCGCCACGGCGTCGCAGACGGCCTGGGCGCTGCTCGGGCTCGCCCACGACCCCCGCCACGCGGAGGCCGCCGAGCGGGCCACCCGCTGGCTCGCCGAGCACCAGCAGGACGACGGCTCCTGGGACGAGCCGGAGTTCACCGGCACCGGCTTCCCCGGCGACTTCTATCTCAACTACCACCTCTACCGGCTGACCTGGCCGGTCCTCGCCCTCGCCCGTCTGCAACGCAGCCGCACGGCGGCAGGACCGCGGCGCGGTCCGGGCGGCGCCGCGAATGCCGCCCCCGGCTGAGGTTCCCGAGGTGGCGAGGGGGTCGACGCCGGGCGAGGACGCCGGGTCGACCGCGAGCGGAGCACCGGCGGCGGAGCCGGCCGCGGCGCGGGGGCGGCCCCCGCTCCCGGTGTCCTCGCGCCGCCACCTCGCGGCCAGCCGGGCTCAGGAGAACTTCCCCATCGCGGCGTGGGCCCTGCGGCCCGGCCTTCGGAGCGAGCGAGCCGCCCTGTACGGGTTCTGTCGGACCGTGGACGACCTCGGGGACGACCAGGCGGGGGACCGCACCGCCCTGCTGGAGGCGTTCCGCGGCGAGCTGCGGCGCTGCTGGGGTGGCCGGCCCGACCACCCGGTGCTGCGCCACCTGCAGCCGGTGATCGTCCGCCACCGGCTCGACCCCGACCCGTTCGAGCGGCTGGTGGCGGCCAACCTCCAGGACCAGGTCGTCCAGCGGTACCGGGACTGGGACGAGCTGGTCGCCTACTGCACCCGGTCGGCCACCCCGGTGGGTGAGCTGGTGCTGGCCCTGGAGGGGATCCGAGACCGCCGCCGGGTCGGCCTCTCGGACGCGGTCTGCACCGGGCTCCAGCTCGCCAACATGTGGCAGGACATCGCCGCCGACCGAGCCCGCGGCCGCCGCTACCTGCCCCTGGCCGTGCTCACGGCGGCCGGGGCCCGTGAGGACGACTGGTGGCGGGGGGATCCGATGCCCCCCTTGCGAGCGGCGATGGCGGCGGCGGTGGCACGGGCCCGCCACGAGCTGCGCGCCGGGTGGCCGCTGGTGGGCGCCGTCACCGGCCTGCTCCGGGTCGAGATGGCGACCTTCATCCGCTCCGGCCTCGCCGCCTGTGCGGCGGTCGAGGCGGCCGGGGACCGGGTCTTCACCGAGAAGGCGAGGATCCCCGCCGGCGCCCGCCGGCGAGCGGTCATGGGAGCCCTCCCCGCCCTGTGGCGCCCGGGGCGGCGGCCGCGGTGACGGGCGGCGAGCCGGGGGCGCCTCTGGTGGTGGTGGCCGAGGAGGTGCGCCTGGCCCACCGCGCCACCGCCCGCACCGTCCGGCGGGCGGCGGCCAACTTCTACTACCCATTCCTGCTCCTGCCCCCCCCCAAGCGCCGCGCCATCTACGCGCTGTACGGCTTCTGCCGGCGCGCGGACGACATCGCCGACGGGCCCGGCACCGCCGACGAGCGGCGACGCCGGCTGGAGCGGTTCCGGGGGGAGCTGACGGCGACGCTCGCCGGACGTCCGGGCTCACCGGCGTGGCTGGCGCTCGCCGACGCGGCCCACCGCTGCCGCCTCACCCCGTCCCACCTGCACACGGTCATCGACGGCTGTGCCGCCGACTGCGCCCCGCTCGCCATCCAGACCCTCGCCGACCTGGAGCGCTACTGCTACGGCGTCGCCGGGGTGGTCGGCCTGCTGAGCTGCGAGATCTTCGGGTCGGTCCGACCCCGGGATCCCACGGTGCCGGCGCTGGCGGTGCGCCTGGGCTTCGCGATGCAGCTCACCAACGTGCTCCGCGACCTGCGCGAGGATGCCCTTCGCGACCGCTGCTACCTCCCCGCCGCCGACCTCGACCGCTTCGGCTGCACCGCGACGCAGTTGGCGGGGCCCCCCCTGCCGGGCCCCGCCGGCGAACCGGCGCGGAGGTTGATGCGCTTCGAGCTCCTGCGCGCCCGCGAGGCCTTCTCCGCCTCGCGCCCGCTCTTCGGTCGGCTGCCGCGCGACGCGCGCGGCTGTCCGGCCGCTCTCGCCGCCGTGTACGGGCGGCTCCTCTCCGCCATCGAGGCCCGCGGGTATGACGTCCAGTCGACCCGGGTCGGGCTCGGGCGCGCGGCCCGGGCCCGGGTCGTCGCCAGCGCCTGGGTGGGCGCGACCGTGGGCCGGTGACCGGTCCGCGCCCGGGTCGCGCGGCCCCCCGGCGCCCCCGGACGGTTGTGGTCGGCGGAGGGCTGGCCGGGATCGCGGCCGCGCTGCGCCTGGCCGACCACGGGCACCGGGTGACGCTGGTGGAGCGGGCCCCGGTGCTGGGCGGCCTGTGCCGCTCGGTGACGGACCCCGTCGCCGGGCGGGTGGACACCGGCCAGCACGTCTTCCTCGGCTGCTGCACCGCCCTGGAGCGGTTCCTGCGCAGGATCGGCGCTGCCCCGGCGGTGCGGCAGCGGCGCCTGGAGCTGGTCATCGCCACCCCGGGCGGCCCCCGGACCGTTCGCACCCAGCCGCTCCCCTCCCCCCTGCACCTGGCCGCCGCACTGGGGCGCTGGCCCGGGCTCAGCACCGCCGACCGGGCGCGCGCGGCGGCCCTCGGCGTGCACACCGCCGCCCTCGACGACGACACCCTCGCTCGCCTCGACGATGTGCCCTGCCTGGGCTGGCTGCAGGGGCACGGGCAGTCGCTCGGCGCGTGCACCTGGCTGTGGGACCCGATCCTGGTCGCCAGCTGCAATGTCCCGCTGGCGCGCTGCAGCGCGGGGCTGGCGGCCTTCGTCATCCGCGAGGGGCTGATGCGCGGCTCCGGGTGGGCGGCGCTCCGGATCCCCGCCACCGATCTGTCGGCCTGGCTCGACCCGCCGGCGCGCGCCGCGCTCCAGGCCGCCGGCGTCGCCATCCACCGCCGCTGGCGGGCGACGGCGGTGGAGGCCGCTGCCGACGGCGGCCTGGTCCTGCGCGGGGGCCCCGCGGGGGCGGGCGACGGCGCCCTGGCAGCCGAGGCCGTGGTGCTGGCCGTCCCCGCCCGGGCCGCGCGCCGGCTCCTGCCCCCGGCGCTCCGCGAGGAGGCGGTGCTCACCGCCGCGGCCCATCTGCCCGATTCGCCGATCGTCAACGGGCACCTCTTCTGCGATCGGCCGATCCTGCCCGGGACGGTGGTGGTCGCGCCCGCCAGCCCGCTGCAGTGGTGCTTCGATCGCACCGCGCTGGACCGACCCGGCGCGGGGGTGCCCCGGGGCCGGCCGGAGCTCTTCCACGTCGCCATCTCGCTGAGCGCCGCGGACGGGTGGGCGCAGGTGCCCGAGCAGGAGGTGGCGGCGCGGCTCTGGTCCGCCTGCCAGGACGTCTATCCGGCCGCTCGTCGAGCGCGGCTCCTGCACCACCGGGTGACCCGGGAGGCCCACGCCACCTTCGCCGCCGGACCGGGGTCGGGACGGGCCCGACCGGGCCCGGCAACAGGACATCCCGGGATCGCCCTGGCCGGGAGCTGGACCGCGACCGGATGGCCCGCCACCATGGAGGGCGCGGTCCGAAGCGGCGAGGCGGCGGCCCGGACGGTGGTCGCGGGCCGGCTCGGCGCCGACACCGGCCTCTGACCGAGGCCCGCGGCCCGACCCCCGGGACCGGCCGATGACGGGGCCCGAGCCACGCGCCGAAGCGCGGGCGGGCCGACGCCCGTTTCGCAGCGGACCCCATGGCTCGCCCGGCGGCGCCACCATCCGGGCCGTCCCCGCCGGCCGTCCCCGCCCCCGGGCCCCTGCCGTTGCCAGGACCCGACGTCCGGCAGCCGGAGCCCGCCATCGCCCCCGTCCGTGCCACGTCGACGCAGGCCGTCCAGTCTGATCGGGGACGCTCGCTGGCCGGCGCGCCGGTCAGAGCGTCGAGCCGACACCGACGCCCTCGCGGACCGCGTCGATCAGCCGCCGCGGCGCGACCCAGTCACCCACCGCCAACGCGGGCAGATCGGGCACCGCCGCGCTGAGCTCGTCGATCAGCCGATCATTGGCCA
>DATLUG010000038.1:0-51825 GCA_035533215.1 Candidatus Micrarchaeia archaeon
GCTGGGCGAAGGTGACCGTGGCCCCCACCCGATGCGGGCTCGCTCCGGCGAGCGCCGCGGCCCCACCCCCAGCGCCGGCGAGCAGCCCCAGCGAAGCCCCGCAGGCCAGTGCCAGCGAGCGGGCGGAGCGACCCGCCAGGAGTTGCGCCGCCCTCCCGCGTGCGCCCGATCCTGTCCCCACCTCCAACCCTCCGCTTTCCAGCACGGCCCGCGACGAGAGCGAGTGTGGAGCGGGCCACCGGAGGTGTCAAGGGACAGCGGCCCCGGGTAGTGGGTCAGTTTGGCCGGGGCTCTCCGGAGGGGCCGTGGGCGGGAGGCTTGCGGCAAGCGCCGATGCCTGAGCGGGTGGGCAGGGGGCGGATAGACTCCGGGGCGTGTGGGCGTGGCTGGGGACTCTTTGGGGCGTGGCGGCAGTGTGCTTGGTGGCGGCTGTCGGAGGCCGCCGGCGCATGATCTCGTCCGGCTATTGGCGTCCGATCCGGCTTGGGCGGCCAGCCAATCTGGTCGGCCGGCCTCTGATTGGCGGCACGGCCAACGAGAGCTCCACCCTCGGTGACTCGGCGGGCACCTCTCGCGCTTTCAAGGTCTGGATGTGCAATCGGTCGAGCCTTGATCAGACCGTGGATGTCCTCTGGGACAAGAGCCGCCTGCTCTGGCCGAGGGCGCGCAAGGTTCAGCTAGCTCCTCGGCAGATCGCCCTCGGGGCACACCAGGACGGCGACGTGATGCTCAAGTTCCTGGGCAACGCGAGCTGGGGTCACGACGACGCAGACCCGCTGAACCCCCGCGCCTGCTGGGTGTGGCTCGTGGTCCGGGGCAAGATGGGCAAGACGACACGGCGGCTAGTGAAGGGATACCTTCGCGGTCCCCGGTCGCCGATCGGCTGGGGCTAGCCGAGCAGGCTGACGATCTCCTCCACCGAGCAGACGTGATCAGCCACCCCCGCAGCCATCGCCGGGGTCCGAGGATAAGGGTTGGCAAGGCTCGTGTGAGACCGGGCGAAGTTGTAGTGCATGAAGTGGAGGGAGACGGCCGCGGCCAGATTCTCGACCTTCTTGGAGAAGGCGTTGGTGAGCCGGGTGAACCGGCGCATCCCCATCCGCATCGTGAGGTTCTGCCGCTCGACGTAGCTGGTGGAGATCAGAGTCGGGTTCGGCCGGCCCTTGATCTTGTGAACGTCGACTCCCATGCACTGGGCCGGGCTGTACCGCTTCTCGGCTCCCGGGTCGGAGCCATAGAGCTTCTGCAGGACAGCGTAGTCGATCTCCGACCCAAAGGCGCTCTCGACGGCCTCCAGGTACGGGCGGTGGCCGTCGGTGGTGAGCTGGACCCGCGTGCTCAGCCGCTCGGCCAGGTCGGTCATGAACACCTTGGCGTCCACGGTGCCCCGGTCCCCCACCAGCCAGGTCGGCACCAGTTTGGAGTCGGCGTCGATCGCGACCCAGGTCCAGACGTCCCAGAAGCCGAACTGGCCCTCCAGAGGTTCGGGGACGTTCTTGGCCTTCGCGTAGCAGAAGCTCCAGATCTCGTCGCACTCGATCCGCTGGCAGGTGAGTCCTCGGAAGGCTTCGTCCTGATAGGCAGCGCAGCCGTCGCCGAGATCGACGAGGAGCTTGGTGATCGTGTTCTTCGCCACCCCTGTCATGCGGACGGTGGCCAGGATGGAGTTGCCCTCCACCAGGGCCTTGACCACCGCGACCCGCTGGGCCTGGGGCAACTGGTTCATACTGACTATTATGCCTGAGCGTACAGGCATAAGTCAAGGGCCTCGGAGGCACGCGGCTACGGCGTCAGTTACTCCGAATGGTGGTGGTGCTGTCCCGACCCGTAGGGGCTTTCCAGGTCGTAGGACGGCCGTCCAAAGCCGAGTTCATC
This sequence comes from Candidatus Micrarchaeia archaeon, assembly GCA_035533215.1. Lineage (GTDB taxonomy): Bacteria > Chloroflexota > Dormibacteria > Aeolococcales > Bog-877 > DAHUZL01. The sequence goes on from DATLUG010000038.1 coordinate 1,876, forward strand.
AAGGCGGCGCAGCTTGTCCCGGATAATCTCCGTGCGCTCCGGCATCGCCGAGTGCTCTATCGCCTTGCTCAGCTCCTGCTCCCTTTCCCGTTTCCGCGCGCTAGTGGCCATGGTAGCCGTCCTCCCAAACCACGATAAATTCATGGTGCCCGCGTGCCATCCGATAGTTGAGCATAAGCTGATTGTACACTCGGAGCGCGTCGCTTAGTTCCGCGTTGTCGTCGATGTCGATGATCTGAAGTTTCAGATCGCGCCGCGCGACGTCCATTGAGATTCCGCGGTTATGTGAGTGCCAGCGCTGCGTCTCGTTCAATTTTAAGGCGACGTCCTTGGCGCGGGCCCGCTTCATAGCGGATGTCACGCGCGTCCCGGACCCTGCTGTGACGCGCCAGTCCTTGAACTTGTAGCGGGCTAGCCAATCTTCAATCAGTGCAACAGATAGGTCGCGTGCCTGCTCGTACTGGTACAGCTCGCCAGGGTCGAAGTTCCTCAGCAAGTAGGCCAATTCGGCGTCGGTGAGGACACCACTTGCCGACCTCTCAATGAGGCGACTGAACTGCTCAAGGTACCCGAGAGCTGGGACAAACCGACGGTTATCTGGGCGTAGTAGCTGGGGATCGATTGGTCCAAGGGTCGCAGCGTAGTCCATGTAGATGTCGTTCCCAGACATCACGAGAACCGTGCCGGCGGACATGGCATAGCTTGTGATAAGGAAATCCACGGTCCGATAGTGGTGCCGGAATACGTTGACCATCCGCTCGGCCGATTCGATGAATCCCCCCGTGGTTTCAAGCTGCACTGCTAACCTGCGGCGGTGCTTGGGAGTAGCCTCAATGACCTGCCGCAAAAAGGGTACGGCCGCGTCGTCAATTGGGCCGCAGTACGACAACATGTCCGCTCCGAGCAGGTCGGCTACAGACCTGGAGCGCCTTACGATTTCACTCTCCACGATGCTGTCGGCCCGATGAGAACGTTCAGGCATCTCCGCGACCCCGCCACCGCGCCGCCGCGGCCAGCCTCGCCGCCTCCGACCGCTCCTCCTGGCTGAGGTTCGCCGCCCGGGCCTTGCCGCCTTTCTTGCCCCCCAGCCGTCCCAGGGCGACGGCAGCGGGGTTCTTGCCCGACTCGGGTTCGGGGGGCGCCCCCTCGGTCGCCTCGGTCACGATGGCCTGGGCGAGGGCGTTGAGGTCGCGGGGGCGTTTGCGTGGGCGGTCAGGCATGGCTCGATCTTACCCAGGATCGGCTGGGGCTGGAGTGAGTCACCCCCACTAAACTGACCCACTACTGGGCCCCGACAGGACCGGCACCGCGTCGGAGGGTGTGCCGACGTGGCGCCCTTGGTGACCGACAGCAGGGCCGGGCTGACCCGGCACGGATCGGGGGTCGGAGGGACCGACGACGGCTGGAGGCCGCCTCCTCCGGGCGAGGGACCCGACCCAGGGGGTGAATGCGCACCTGCTGGCGGCCCCTCCAGCACCCATGGCCGCCCCGCTGCACAATTTCCGGACATCGGCCACTGCCGGCGGAACCCGGATCGATGAGGACCCGCGACAATGTCCGACGCCGCCGCGAGCCACAACGTCCGCTGGCTCCTCCCCGGGCCCGAGGCCGAGCTCCACCGCACCCTGGTCGCCCTCGACCCCGAGGCCGGGGGGCTCGCGATGCGGCGGGCGGTCACGGCGGCGCTGCTGGTCGACGACCTCTCCCTCGACCAGCTGCGGGTGGTGGAGCGGAGCCTCGCCGCCGCGGGCGGCGAGGTGGTCCGGGCGGAGGAGGGCGGCCGCGCCCTCCTCCTGGGGCCGCGCAACGCGCTCGGCGCGGTGGCGCCGGCCCTGCGCGACTTCTCGGACCGGGCTCCGTTCGCGGAGCTGGCCGCCGCCATCGAGCAGGCGCTGCTGGCCCTCGGCCGTCCCCCCCCGGCGCTCGCCTGGGGTGGGGAGCGGTGGCTGTTCGGGGCTCGCACCTACGTGCTCGGCATCGTCAACGTGACCCCCGACTCGTTCAGTGGGGACGGCATCGCGGGCGACCCGGACCGGGCGGTGGCGCACGCGCGCCGCCTGGTCGCGGAGGGGGCGGATGCCATCGACGTGGGCGGCGAGAGCACCCGGCCCGGGCACCGGCCGGTGGCCGCCGCGGAGGAGCTGGAGCGGGTGGTGCCGGTGGTGGAGCGGCTGGCGGGGACGCTCGGCGTCCCCATCAGCGTTGACACCAGCAAGGCGGTCGTGGCCGAGGCCGCGCTGGCGGCGGGGGCCGACGCCGTCAACGACGTCCACGGGCTCCTCTTCGACCCCGGGCTGGCCGGGGTCGTCGCCCGGGCCGGGGCGGCGGTGTTCTGCATGCACGACGGCGAGGGCATCCCACCGGGCGACCCGGTCGGAGTGGTCCTCGCCGGTCTCCGGCGCTCGCTCGCGGCGGCCGCCGCGGCGGGGGTTCCGCCCGAGCGCTGCGTCGTCGACCCGGGGATCGGCTTCGGCAAGGACACCGGCCAGAACCTCGCCCTGCTCCGCCGCCTCGACGAGCTCCGGGCCCTCGGGCGGCCGATCCTGGTCGGCACCTCGCGCAAGTCCCACATCGGCGCGGTCCTCGGCGGCCGCCCGGCCCAGGGGCGGCTCCTCGGGACCGCCGCCACGGTGGCGTGGGCGGCCGCCCACGGCGCCGACATCGTGCGGGTCCACGACGTCTCGGCGATGCGCGACGTGTGCCGGGTGGTGGACGCCATCCGGGCCGGCGGGGCGGATGGCGGCGAGGGCGGGAGCCGGGGGGCCCGCCCCGAGTGACCGCGGCCGCCCTGTCGCTCGGCAGCAACCTGCCCCCCCGCGAGCAGTGGATCGACACCGGACTGGGCACCCTCACTCACCTCGGCGTCCACATCGTTGCGGCCAGCCCGCGCTGGCACACCCGCGCCGTGGGCGGACCGCCCCAGCCCGACTACCTGGATCTCGTGGTGCGGGCCGAGGCCGACCTCGCGCCCGAGGGCTGGTTGGCGGCGGCCCAGGGGGCGGAGGCCGCCGCCGGACGGCGGCGCTGGCTGCGGTGGGGCCCGCGGACCCTGGACGTCGATGTGCTCGCGATCGGTGACCTGCGGATCGACTCCCCAGCCCTCACCCTTCCGCACCCGGCCATCCTCGACCGCCCCTACCTGCTCTGCGGCCTGGCGCTGGTGGTGCCCACCTGGCGGCACCCGGGCTGCCATCGCACCTACGCCGAGCTCGCCGGCGACCCGGCGGTGCGCGCACGAGCGTCGCCGGCGGCCGGCAGCGGCGACGCCAGCGCCAGCTAGGCGCGCGGTGGAGCGGGGGCTCGCGCCGCGGCCGCCGGGCGGTCATCCGGCCCGACCGACCGAGGGATGGCGGGCCGGAACGGCGCCGCCACCTTCCCGGTCAGCCAGGACGGCGCGCGGCGCAGCTGCCGGGCTGGTGACCGGAGCGCCTCCGCCCCCCGCCTCCCGCGATCGCCTCGGGACCAGCTCGCGGGAGCCGGGGCTCGGCGCGGCCGGGGACGGTGCCCCCGGGCGCTGCCATCGGCGACGCGGTCAGGCTGGGTGCCGCCCGCCGGCCCGCGTCGCCGAGAGGCTCAGAACGGGAGCCGGTCGGCGAGGCCCGGGGTCAGCTTCAGGATCGCCGACACCTGGCGGCTGACCGGGGCCAGGTCCGGCGGCTCGTCCAGCTCCAGGTACCACGAGGACTCCGCCACGAAGCGCTCCACCAGCGTCGTCTCCCCCTGCCAGGAGAGATCGATGTGGACCGCGGGCTGGTCCTCGCCCTCGTGGGCCTTGTCCAGCAGCGCCCGTGCGGTCTCGATCCAGTGGGGCACCTCGCCGAGGTCGCGCAGCTGGTAGCCGCCGTCGCCGAGGGCGTACTCGACCACGATCTCGGTGAACGGCTGGGGCCGGCCCTCACGGTGGGGGCATGGCTGGTCGTCGCCGTGGTAGAGGTCGCACTCGGCTCCGGGGCCGTAGGCGCTGGCGTAGGTGAGGAGGGCGTCCCAGTGGAAGTGGACGGTGGCGTGGTAGCGGTGGGGGGAGTCCCCTCCAGGGAGGCGAGCCACGCATTCGAACCGTCGCTCGCCGGTGCTGGGCTCCAGCTCGTGGCGGACGTCGTGCACCACCAGCCCGCTGGCCTCCAGCGACTCCAGCAGCTCGGAGGCGAGCTCCTCGTAGGTGGGGAAGTAGGGGCCGGAGTCGTCCTCCAGCTCCTGCCCTTGGTCACGGCCCTCGTCGGGAGCGCTCACCTTCGGCGCAGCCGGCGCTCCGCCGCCTCCAGGCCCGCGAGGAGCCGCGCCCGCTCCGGGTGGAGCAACTCGGATCGGCTGCCGGCGAACGTCACGGTCCGACCTCCGAAGCCCAGCTTGAACTGACGCAACCCGTGCCAGGGATGGCCCGGATCGTCGGTGGGAGGCATGCCCCAGAGATCGTAGCGACCGCAGCCCAGTCGCACCGCCAGCTCCATCGCCCGCCAGTGGAGGAGGTGGTTGGGCATCCGCTCCCGGTGGCGCCCGGTCGCCCCGCCGTAGAGGTAGACGGCCTCGCCGGCGAAGACCGCGAGGAGGATGGCGGCGACCACCTCCTCTCCCACCACCGCGAACAGCGGCCGGGCGCCGGGCCCCAGGGCCCTCACGACCCGGGCGAGGTGGCGGGGGCCCGGGAGGTGGATCCCCTGGCGCCGCGCGGTGTGGGCGAGGCATCGCGCCAGCTGGTCGAGCCCGCGGTCCTCGGTGACGGTGACGCCGCGCCGCTCGGCCAGGCGGATGTTGTAGCGGGTCTTGGGGTGGCAGCGGCGGAGACGGTCCTCGTCACCGCCACCGAGGTCGACGATCGAGGTGACCGGGGGCTGGCGGGGAGGGACCTGGACGCCGTGCGACCACGGGCCGGCCGGAAGGACGGAGCCGGCCTCCCAGGGCACCTCGACGTCCACCCGGACCGCGCCGACGCGGGCGGCGCAGCGGCGGAGCGCGGTCGCCACCGCGCGGTAGCCCTCGGCGTCGGCGGGCGCCAGCGCGGGACCGCGGGGGACGTAGAGGCGGCGCAGCCCGGGGATGGCTCCGGGGCCGCGGGCGCTCTCCAGGGCGGAGACCGGGACCGCTCCCCCCGGGCGCTCGACCCAGAGCCGGTGCACCCGCCAGCCCGCCCCGGCCTGGACCTCCCCCCAGCCCCACGACTGGAGCAGGTGGGGCGCGGGCAGGGCGGCGAGGCACGCGTCCCACCGAGCCGCCTCGGGCGCCGGGCCGGAGTTCACCGGCGGGATTCTGGCAGACGTCGGGGCGGGGCGGCGGCCGACCGCCCCTGTGTTAGACTCGCGCCGATTCGAAGGGGAGTTCCCGGGGACGCGTCCGGCCACGGGCGGCTGGGGTCGGTGCAGGGGCCTCGCGGCGGCCGGGCCCGCTGGCAGGGGTCCGCGGGCCGGTCACGGGCTTAGTCCGCCGGGTCGTCCTCTGCCGGCGCCAGAGGTGACGGCCGCGGAGGCTGATCGTGCTGACCCAGGGTGATCTCGACGCCACCGATGTCGCCGCGCTGCTGCGGGGCATGCAGCAGGAGCGCGCGACCGGAACCCTGTCGGTCTCGGACGGGACGCGGGCGTGTTCGCTCTACTTCCTGTTCGGGCACCTCTTCCACGCGGTCGGGAACGGCCACGAGGGGGAGGCGGCGGTGCTGGAGGCGCTGGGGTGGCACCGGGGCTCCTTCGCCTTCGACGCGCGCGCCAAGCTCCCGCCCGAGGAGACGATCACCGCCTCCACCGCCGACCTTCTCGCCGAGTGGGAGCGCCAGCAGCTCCTCACCACCGCGGCCGCGGCCTTCGACGACACCCCTCCGGGCGTCACCGCCGAGACCGGCGTCGAAGCGGAGGCCCCGGCCGAGGCGGAGCCGGTCGGCGTCGGGGCCGGTCGGGAATCGGCGGACGCCCCGGCGGCCGCGGAGGACCGCCAGGTGACGCCGCCGCTGGCGCCGATCGAACCCTCGTGGTCGATCCCCGCCGCCGATGGCCACGAGTTGTCCCCAGAGCCAGCCCCAGCCGGCGCCCCGGCTCCACCTGAGGTCACCGCGACGACCATGCCGACGTCCCCAGCCGTCTCCGACGCCCCCGCGCCGCCGTCGCCGCTTCCCGCCCCGGCCCCGTTGCCGCCGGCCGCCAGCCTCGGCGCCGCTCCGAAGCTGATCGGGGCCCCGGACGGCGCCGGGCTCGACGTCCTCCTCCCGCTCCCCAACGGTGCGCCCCAGAACAGCGGACTGAAGTCGAACTTCCTCAACTTCCCGCGCATGCTGCGGGCCATCAGCGAGGATCACCTCACCGGCTACATCCGGCTGCGCGAGGACGGGCGGTCGGTCGCCCACCTCATCATGCGCGAGGGCGACGTGCTGTCAGCCGCGCACGAGGCCGGGGGTGGGGTGCGCGGGGGGGCCGACGCGATGGGCCGGATGGCCGCCGACATCGCCGCCGGGCGCGGGCTGGTCGACGTCATGACCCTGCCCGATCCGACCACCCTGGCGATCAGCCGGCTGGTGGTCACCACCCCGATGCTGACCGGCCTGCTGGCCCGCTACGTGAACTTCCCCTCCCTGCTCGAATATCTCAACGAGGAGCGGGTCACCGGCGCGGTGGTCGTGGTCACCCCCGACGACCGCGGCGTCCTCCTGCTGGACGACGGCGCCGTCCTCGGCAGCTACACCGCCGAGCACGGCGACCAGGTCGGCGAGTCGGACCCGGTCTCGGCGCTGTGCGGCCACCGCGAGGCTCGGATCGAGGTGCTGCGGTGCCAGCCCCGCGACATCCCCACCCCTCTGGACCTGGCCGCCGTCGACCGGGCGACCGCAGCCGCCAGCTGAGCCGACGGCTGCGCGGGCCCCGGCGGGCGCGCGCCGTCGCGGTGGCCGCCGTCGGGCTGCTGGCCTCGGGCTGCCTGCCGGCGCCGGCCCAGATCACCGCGGTCCGGCCGCCCCCGAGCACGGGCGGGGTGGCCACCGACGCCGCGATCACGATGGCCTTCGACGCGGCGATGAACGAGCGGTCGGTGGAGGACCGTCTGCGGGTGCGGGACCGCCGGGGGCGGGGGATCCCGGGGTGCTCGATCCGGATCGCCGCCCTGGGTGGGAGGACCGGCTGCCGCTTCAGCTGGCGCGGCCGCCGCACGGTGCGCCTGCTCCACCCGGAGCGCCCCCTGCGGGTCTCGACCACCTACCGCGTCTCGCTCGCGTCCGGGATCGCCAACCGGTCCGGGGCCCGCAGCAGCCTCGCCCACTCCTGGCTCTTCGTCACCGAGGGCCCGCCCATCGTGAACGGGACCGATCCCGGCCCGGGCGGGGTCGTCAGCCAGATCGGGGCCCTCGCGATCAGCTTCAGCCGGGCGATGCGGGGGGCCACGGTGGCGCGGGCGGTGACGCTCCGGCCCCAGCCCAAAGGAGGGGCCGCGGTGGTCGCGAACCGGAGCGATCACGCCCGCTTCCTCGTCGAGCCCCGTCGTCCGCTCACCCCCGGCGCCGTCTACACCCTGGTCGTGGGGCGGGGCGCCACCGACATCCACGGCAACCGCCTGCGCCACCGCGTCAGGGTCCGATTCACCGCGGGCGCCCCCGGCAGCACCACCGGGGTCGTGTTCCCCGCCGGCTCCGAGGCCGGGCGCCTCACCGAGGTGCTCGCGGCGGTGCCGCCGGCCCAGCCCGGCGACCCGCCGACGGTCCGGCTGCTCTACGGCTCGCCCGCCGGCGCCCAGATCCTCGCGGTCTGGCCCGCCGCCGACGGGCGCCGCCTCGTCGTCGAGCCGGCCGGCCGCCGCCTCCTCCGCCTGGTCGACCTCGCCGCCCAGACCGTGGCCACCGTCCCGGACAGCGCCGGGACGGTGGCGGGCGCCTGGAGCCGCGACGGGAGCCAGTTCGCCTACATCGCAGGCGGCGCCCTGCACGTCTACACGGTCGCGACCGGGGCCGTCGCCACCATCGCCGACGGCCCCGGCCTGCGCGGGCCGATCGCCTGGCGCCCCGACGGGTCGGTCCTCGCCGCGGGGTGGGCCGCGGGGTCCGGCCCCGCCCGCATCGTGCTGACCAGTCCCGGTCTGCGCGCCCTCACCTTCCTGCCGCCCGCCGGGGCCGCCTCGGCGGCCCAGGAGGACCCGGTCTGGAGCCCGGACGGCAGCCGCCTGGCCTTCGCCGTGGTCGGCGCGTCGGGACCGCGCCTCTGGTGGTACCGGCCGGCGGACGGCGCGGCACCCACCGCGCCGATCGGCACCGTCGCCGGCACCCCGATCGCGTTCCTCGATCCCGGCACGGTGCTGGTCCACGGCGTCGACGGCGGGCTGGTCCGAGTCTCGGCGGCGGCCGGCACGACGCAGACGATCGTCCGCGGGGCGGTCGGCGCCGGGCCGATCGCCGCCGCCGTGTCGGTGATCGGACGCCAGATCGCCTACGCCTTCGGCGCCGGCGGCTACGCCCAGGTCTGGCTGACCGGCGACAGCGGGGCCGACACCGTCGGTCTCACCGCCTTCGGACCGGCCGACCCGCTGCAGGCGGGGCCGCCCTCGCTCATCGGCCCCCTGGCCTGACCCCGGGGCGCTCCCGGGGGGCGCCGGGCGGGTCCGCCGTCTCGGCGCGGGGTCGGGCCCCCCCGGCCGCCTGCGCCCGCTCCGCCCGCCGGACCTGCTCGACCAGCTCCCCCCGCCGGAGCTTGCCCCCCTCGGAGCGCGGCAGCTGCTCGGCGAACACCCACCCCCGGGGGAGACGCGAACCGGAGAGCTCGGCCCGGCAGAAGGCGGGCAGCAGGCGCTCCGCCTCGGGGCGGCTGGCGGGGTCGGTCACCAGCACCGCCACCACCCTTCGCCCCCACAGGCGGTCAGGCAGGCCCACCACCGCCGCATCCCGCACCAGCGGATGCGCCAGGAGGACCGCCTCGACCTCCTCGGGGTGGACCGTCTCGCCCCCGCTCAGGATGGCGTCGTCGACCCGCCCCAGCACGTGGAGCAGCCCGTCCGCATCGATCCGGCCGCGGTCGCGCGTGAGGAAGCGGCCGTGCCCGGGGCCTTCGTCCGGGCCGTCCCCGGGATCGGCCCCGACATAGCCCGGCGAGATCACCCGGCCCCGGACCTCGATCCGGCCCGGATGTCCCGGCGCCACCGGTCGACGGCCCCCGTCCTCGGCGAGGATCCGGAGCCGGGCGAAGCGGTGGGGTCGTCCCGCGCCGGCGCCCATCGCGGTCGCCGACCCGGGCGAAACGGTGGCGACCTGGGAGCCGGTCTCGGTGAGCCCGTAGGTGGGGCAGACGGGGATCCCGGCCCGGCACCACCCTTCGAGGTCGGCGGGGGTCGCCGGGGCTCCGCCGAGGAGGACGGCGTGGAGCCGGCGGAGGCGGCCGGTGCCGCCGGCGGCCACCAGCCGCGCCAGCATCGTGGGGACCAGCGGGACGACGGTGGGGCCGCCCGGCGTCAGCGCCGCCAGCACCGCCGCCTCGTCGAAACGGGGGATGATCGTGACCGGGTGACCGAGGACGGCGCTGCGGACCAGCACCGCCAGACCGCCGATGTGGTGCGGGGCCAGCGCCAGCAGCCAGTGGTCCGAGGGCAGGAGCCCAAGGCTCTCGGCGCACCCCCTGGCCGAGGCGACCTGGTTGTCCAGGGTGAGCCGCACCCCCCGGGGCCGGCCGGTGGTCCCGGAGGTGTGGACGACGCAGAGCTCGTCCCGGGCCGCCAGCCCGTGGGGGTCGGACACCCCCGGACCGGTCGCCCCGGGCTCCCCCGACCGCCGACGCAGCTCGGCGAGCTCGGAGGCGGTGCCGCCCGGTCCCCGCGCGAGGGCGGCGTCGAGCGCGGCCACGGTGCCCGTCCCCCATCCCAGCGTCACCCGCGGCCGGCAGCTCGCCAGGGGGAGGGCCAGCTCAGCCGCCCGGCCCCGCGGCGACAGCGGGACCAGGCTGGCGCCGAGACGGGCCGCCCCGTGCAGGGCCGCGGCGAAGTCGGACCCGGCCGGCGCGGCGATCGCCACCCGGTCACCGCGGCGGGCGCCGAGGCCGGCGAGGGCGCTGGCGGCGAGGTCGGCCTCCCGGTCGAGGCCCGCCCAGGTCAGCACCACCCGACTTCCGCGGTCGTCGACGGCCAGACCGCCGGGATCGGCACGGGCGCGGGAGCGAAGCAGGTCGGTGCGATCACTCAGTGAGCGCATGCTCGAACACGAGTCCGTGGGACGTCAGGGCCTAGAATGATGCAATGTTCAGAGCGATCGCTCACGGAGTTGTCACTTGATCGACTGGGTCCGCGATGGGAGCTACACCGACGTCCTCTACCACACCGCCGACGGGATCGCCAAGGTCACGATCAACCGTCCCGAGGTCCGCAACGCCTTCCGGCCGCTCACGGTCGTCGAGATGGGCCAGGCCCTGGCCGCGGCCCGGGACGATCCCACGGTGGGGGTGGTGATCCTCACCGGGGCCGGCACCCAGGCGTTCTGCTCGGGCGGCGACCAGCGGATCCGCGGCGACGACGGCTACCTCGACGAGGGCGGGACGGGGCGCCTCAACGTGCTCGACCTGCAGCGCCAGATCCGCACCCTGCCCAAACCGGTGGTGGCGATGGTGGCGGGGTACGCGGTCGGCGGCGGTCACGTGCTCCACGTCGTCTGCGACCTCACGGTGGCCGCCGACAATGCCCGGTTCGGCCAGACCGGGCCGAGGGTCGGCAGCTTCGACGGCGGCTACGGGGCGGGTCTCCTCGCCCGCATTGTCGGGCACAAGCGTGCCCGCGAGATCTGGTACCTGTGCGAGCAGCTGGACGCCGAGACCGCCCTCCGGATCGGGCTGGTGAACCGGGTGGTGCCGTTGGAGCGGCTGGAGGAGGAGACCGTCAGCCTCTGCCGCCGGATGCTGGAGCACAGCCCGCTCGCGCTCCGGCTGCTGAAGGCGAGCTTCAACGCCGACACCGACGGGCTCGCCGGGATCCAGCAGCTGGCCGGGGATGCCACCCTCCTCTACTACATGACGGAGGAGGCCCAGGAGGGGCGCGACGCCTACCGGGAGCGGCGCCCGCCGGCGTTCGACCGCTTCCCCCGGCGGCCCTGAGCGAGCCGCGGGCGCCCCTGGCGCGCCCCACCCCGATCAGCGCCGGGCGCATCTGGTGGCACGCCTCGCGCCCCGCCACCCTGGCGGCGTCGGTGTCGCCGGTGGTGGCCGGGGCGGGGGTGGCGGCCCACGCCGGCCCGTTCCGGTGGGTCCCCGCCCTGGGCGCCCTGGGGGTCGCCCTGGCCCTCCAGTTCGGTGTCAACTACGCCAACGACTACGCCGACTTCGCCCGCGGGGCGGACACCCCCCACCGGCTCGGGCCGCCCCGCGCCGCCGCCTCGGGGGTGGTTCCCCCCGGCCGGGTCCGGGCGGCCGCCGTCCTGGCCTTCGCGGTGGCGGCCGCGATCGGGCTGGCGCTGGCCCTCGCCACCGAGCCGTGGCTGATCGCGGTCGGCGCGGTCGCGATCGCCGCCGGCTGGCTGTACACCGGTGGGCCGCGCCCGTACGGGTACGCCGGGCTCGGCGAGGTGGTCTGCTTCATCTTCTTCGGCCTGGTCGCGACCGGGGGGACGGACCTCGTCGTCAGCGGCCGACTGGTCTGGCTGGCCCTGCCCGCCGCCGTCACCATGGGGTGCCTCGCCAGCGCCATCCTCCTGCTCAACAACCTCCGCGACATCCCCACCGACCGGGTGGCGGGGAAGGTGACCCTGGCGGTGCGGCTGGGGCCGGACCGGGCCCGCCTGGTGCTGGCGGGGCTGCTGGCCGCCGCCTTCGCGGCGCCGGTGGTCGCCGCCGCGACCGGGACAGCCGGGCCGGCCCTCCTGCTCCCGCTCCTCGCCAGCCCGCTGGCGGTCCAGGTCCACCGTCGCAGCGCCGCCCGGGGACCGGGCGCCGCGCGGGTGCTGGTGGCCGCCCTCCAGCGGACCGCCCTGCTGGAGCTCCTGACGGCGCTGCTGCTGGCGGCCGGGGCCCTGCGGTGACGAGGGTCCCGGCCCAGCCCTCAGGCACCGCCGGCCTCGGCCGACCGGAGGAAGGCCGCCAGCACCCGGCCGAGCAGGTGGGGACGCTCGGCGGGGACGGCGTGACCGCACCGGGGGACCACCACCAGCTCGGCCCGCGGCAGCGCCCCCACCAGCCGCGCCGCGTACGCCAGGTAGCGGGGGTCCTCGGCGCCCGCCACCACCAGGGTCGGGCACCGCACCCCCTGGAGGCGGTCCCAGAGCGGCGCCATCGCCCCGGCCCCGCTGTCGCGCAGGGAGGCGGCGAGCCCCTCCGGACGGCTGCGGCGGCGGATCCGCGCCAGCCGCGCCCGCGCCGGGGCACCGCGCCGGGCGACCCCGGCGAAGAGCGGGAGCGCCTCCCAGGCGTCGGCGAACCGCTCGGTCCCGTCGTGGAGCAGCCGCTCGCCCCAGGCACGGTCGGCGTCCCGGCGCCCGGGCCGCCCGGCCGGCTCCAGCCCGGCGTGGCCGCTGATCACAACCAGGGAGCGGCAGCGCTCCGGGTCCCGCACCGCGAGCGCCAGCGCCACCCGGGCGCCCATCGAGTAGCCCACCAGGTGGCTCCGCCCGATCCCGAGCGCGTCCCAGAGGCGGACCAGGTCGTCGGCCGCGGCCTCCAGGGTGTGGGGGGCGTCGGGCGGCACGGTGGTCGCCCCGTGGCCGCGCAGGTCGGGCAGGAGCCACCGCCACCCGGCACCGACGGCCGCGGCCACCTCCGACCAGGCCGCCCCGGCCAGCGCGAACCCGTGGCAGGCGGTGACCGGGACACCCCGTCCGCGGTCGCGGTAGGCGAGGATCCCGTCCGGGAGGGCGAGCATGGCCACGAAGCGATCCTGCCATGGCGGTGAGCCGGCGGGACGGCGGGCCCGGCGCGGGCGCCACCCACGCCTTCGCGGCCGCCTTCGTCGACGAGCTCGCGGCCCAGGGCTGCCGGTCCGTCTGTCTCGCCCCCGGCTCCCGCTCGGCGCCGCTGGCGATCGCCTTCGCCCGCCATCCGCTGGTGCGCGTGTACGTCCACCTCGACGAGCGCTCCCTCGGCTTCTTCGCGCTCGGGCTGGCCCGTCGGGGGGAGCGGCCGGTCGCCTGCCTCTGCACCTCCGGAACCGCGGCGGTGGAGCTGCACGCCGCGGTGGTGGAGGCGTTCCACACCGGTGCGGCGCTGGTGGTGTGCACCGCCGACCGGCCCCCGGAGCTGCGCGACAACGGGGCCGGCCAGGCGATCGACCAGCTCCACCTCTACGGCCCCGCCACGAGGTGGAGCTTCGACGCCGGGCCGCCGGTGTGGCTCCCTGACAGCGAGCGCGTCTGGCGCCGGCTCGCCGCCCGGGCGGTCAGCACCGCGTCCGGGCCGCCGGCGGGCCCCGTCCACCTCAACCTGGCGTTCCGCGACCCCCTCACCCCGCCCCTCGGCACGCCGGCCGCCCCGGCCGCCCCGGCGCCGTCGGTTCGCGAGCGCCCGCCCCGCCCCGCCCCGCCCGCGGCCGCGGCGGTGGCCGCGCTGGCGGCGCCGCTGGCCGCCGCCCAGCGGGTGGCGATCGTGTGCGGGGGCCTGGCGGCGGGCGATCCCACGCTCGGGGCCGCGGTCGACCGCCTCGCGGCCAGGACCGGCGCGGTGGTGGTGGCGGAGCCCACCTCGGGGCTGCGCAGCCGGGGCCGCCCCGGCCTCGTCACCATCGCCGACGTCCTCCTGCGCGACCCCGAGCTGGCGGCGGCGCTCCGGCCCGACCTGGTGGTGCGCCTGGGCGCGCCGCCCACCTCCGGCTGGGTCCGGTCCGCCCTCGCCGCGGCGGACGCGCCGACCCTGCTCCTGGACCCCGAGGGCCGATGGCTGGACCCGGAGGGGGCCGTCACCGAACTGGTGCGGGCGGACCCAGGCCGCACCCTGCTGGCACTGGCGCGTCGGCTGGACGGGCGCCCGCCGCCCACGGCGTGGCGCGCCCGCTGGACCGCGGCGGAGCTGGTCGCCGGGCGGGCCCGGGCGGCGGCGCTGGCGGCGGCTCCGCTCTTCGAGGGCCAGGTGGTGTCGGAGCTGGCCCGGGCGCTGCCCGCTCGGGCGACGGTGGTGGTCGGCCAGAGCCTGGCGATCCGCGCCGCCGACGCCTTCTGGCCGGGGGCCGCCCGCGGGCAGCGCTTCCTCGCCAACCGGGGGGTCAGCGGGATCGACGGGGTGGTGTCGACCGCCTGCGGGGTGGCCGCCGCCCGCCGGGAGCCGGTGGCCCTCCTGATCGGGGACCTCTCCGCGTACCACGACATGAACGGGCTGTGGGCGCTGCGGCGCCACCGGCTGCGGCTGGTCGTGCTGGTCCTCGACAACGACGGGGGCGGGATCTTCTCGCAGCTGCCGCCGGCCCGCCACCAGGACGTCTTCGAGCAGTGCTTCGGCACCCCGCTCGGTCTCGACTGGGCCCGGGTGGCGGCCCTCTATGGGCTCACCCACGAGCGGGTGACGGAGCCCCTGAGGCTGGGCCCGGCCCTCCGCCGGGCGTTCGCGCGACCCGGCTCGTCCCTGGTCGCGGTGGGGTTCGCGCGGGAGGCGAGCCGTGCCGCCCACGCCGCCGTCTTCGAGGCCATGGCCCGGGCCGCCCGGGACGAGGTCGTGCCCGCGCCGGCCCCGGCCCGGCAGGGGTAGGGCGGGGGGAACGCCGGTCAGGCGGCCCGGCCGGGGGCGGTCACCCGGGCCAGCGCCACCACCGCCAGCGCCGCCGCCGCCGCGATCCCGAAGACCGCGACCAGCCCGGTGGCGATCCCGCGCCCCGCCTGGGTCGACAGCGCGACCCCGCTGCCGGCGAGACCGGCCCCGGCGGCCGCCCCCAGCGTGTCCATCAGCATGACGAGGCCGGCCGTGGTGGAGGCGGCGGCGGTGCGGGACGCCCGGGTGGCGACCAGATACACGGTGGGGTAGGCGACCCCGACGCCCAGCCCCGCGACCGTCCAGGCGCCGTCCGCGATCCAGGGGGGCGCGCCGAGGAGGACCAGGGTCACCCCCAGCGTCCCGGCGGCGACGGCGGCGGCCCCGCCCGCGACCAGCCGGCGGGCGGACCAGCGGGCGACGGCCCGGGACTGCCACCAGCTTCCCCCGGCCCAGCCCAGGGTCGAGCCGGTGATGGTGAGGCTCGCCACGATCAGCCCCTCCTCCCGAACCCGGGTGAGGAGGAGGGGGAGGAAGCTGTTG
Organism: Candidatus Micrarchaeia archaeon; assembly: GCA_035533215.1. GTDB lineage: Bacteria > Chloroflexota > Dormibacteria > Aeolococcales > Bog-877 > DAHUZL01. Next base: position 17,016 of record DATLUG010000038.1, read on the forward strand.
ACGGCGAAGAACGCCACGCTGAGGCAGGCGATCATCGCCAGGGCCAGGCGCAGCTCGCGCGGGGCCGCCGTCTGGCCGCCCCCGGAGAGCCGCGAGATCGCCGGCAGCCCGAGCAGGGACCCGAGGGCGAGGAGCGGGACCGTCCACACGGTGAGAGCGGTGATCCCCCCGAGGACCAGGGCCCCGGCCACCGCCACCTGCACGCTCCAGCGCAGCGAGGTGGCCGCGGCCGCCTCGCTGCGGCGCGGCCGACCCCCGACCAGCGGCCAGACCAGCAGGGTCCCGATCCCAACGAGAGGCAGGAAGGCCCAGAAGGCCCAGCGCCAGCCCACCGTGGCGGCGAGCACCCCGCCCGCCGCCGGTCCCACCATCCCCGGCAGCACCCACGCCCCGGCGAGGATGGCGAAGGCGCGCGCCCGGTGCGCCACCGGCAGCTCCCGCACGATCAACCCCAGGCCGACGGCGTACTGGGCGCCGGTGCCCAGCCCCTGGAGGAGACGGCCGGCGAGCAGCCAGCCGATGTCCGGGGCCGCCCCCGCCAGCACGGTCCCCCCGCCCAGGAGCACGACCATGGCGGCGAGCGAGCGGCGCGCCCCGGCTCGGTCGACGTCGCGGGCCGCCACCGGGATGGCGGCGACGGTGGCCAGGCCGGGGACGGCGAAGACCCACCCGTAGAGGGCGAGGTGGCCGAGGGAGCGGGCCGCCGCCGGCATCGCGGTCACCGCCACCAGGGCCTCGATCGCGCCGACGGTCTCGAGCCCCACCAGACCGACCAGGAGCCGCCCCTGCCGTCCGTGGAAGACCTCGCGCCAGCTCGGGATCGCGGCCTTCGTCACGGCGACCCATCTTCGGTGTTCGGTGCGAAGGGTCGGCCGGCCCCGTGTTCACCCTTTGTTAAGCACCTCTTGGCCCGGCCATAACCGGTGGCCGCCTACGGTGGCGGCGACATCAGACGGCCGGGCCGGGCGAACCGCCCCGGCCACAGGGAGGGACCCAGGCGTCATGCACCTCAGCCTTCGACCGATGGTCCGCGCCGCCGCCGCCGCTGCGGCGGTCCTGGTCACCGTCGCCCTGACCGCGATGCCGACCCCGGCCTCCGCCGCCCGCCTGGGCTCGACCGGCAATCCCCGGTCAAAGGTGGTGCTCGACGAAGCCGGATCCACCCTCCTCTACCCGTACCTGCAGGTGCTGGCGCCGAGGCTGCACCGCGCCTACGGACACATCACCCTCGACCCCGGTCCGGGCGGCTCGGGCAAGGGCATCAGCGATGCCATCGCCGGGCTCACCCCTCTGGGGGGCTCGGATGCCTACCTCTCCCCGGCCCTGTTCCGAGCCAATCCTGGCCTGCTCAACATCCCCATCGCCATCTCGGCCCAGGCCGTCGACTACAACGTTCCCGGGGTGGGCACCCACCTGCGGCTCAGCGGCAACGTCCTGGCCCGCATCTACCAGGGCCAGATCACGAGGTGGAACGATGCCGCGATCGCACGGCTCAACCGGGGGGCGCACCTGCCGGCGATGCGGATCGTGCCGGTGCGGCGGGTCGACTCCTCCGGCGACACCTTCATCTTCACCAGCTGGCTGGCGGCCACCGACAGGGCCTGGGCCCGGCGGGTGAGCTACGGGACCACCGTCAGCTGGCCCCCGGTCGGCGACGAGCTGTCCGCCAGCGGCAACCCCGGCATGATCCAGGTCTGCCACAACACCCCGGGGTGCATCGCCTACATCGGTGTCAGCGTGGAGACCACCGCCCTCCGACAGGGCCTCAAGGAGGCCCTGCTGCAGAGCCGCGGGGGCGCCTTCGTCCTCCCCACCCACGCCACCATCGAGGCGGCGGTGGCGGCGGGCGCCCGGGCCACCCCCAAGGACCTCGCCCAGTCGCTGATCGACGAGCCGGGGGCCGGCGCCTACCCGATCGTCAACTTCGAGTACCTGGTGATGCGGTCGCACCAGCCGTCGGCCAGGGTCGCCCTGGCGATCCGCACCTTCCTCACCTGGGCGATCAGCCCCACCGGCGGCGCCACCACCAGGAACCTGGCCGTGGTCGGCTTCGCCGCGCTCCCGACGGTCGTGCTCGCCAAGGTCCGCCGCGCCATCGATCGCATCGCCGGCTGAGCCGGCACAGCCAGCACAGCCGGCGGGCGGGCGGGGCCCGGCACCGGGCCGGCCCCGCCCGTCACGGGAGCGGGGCGAGCCCGTAGAGGCGACGGGCGTTGCCCGCCAGGATCGCCTCGCCGGCGGCCTCGGCGGCGCCGCCGTCCAGGCTGCCCAGGTCGACCAGCCCGCCCAGGCACGCGCCCAGCACTCGGCGCCCGCGGTGGGCGCCGAGCCAGTGCAGCTCGGGGATGCCCACCCCGTCCGACGCGTACAGCAGCTTGCTCCAGGGCGCCACCCCCAGGGCCGCGGTGGTGACGGCCGCCATCTCGGCGGCGGCGAGGAAGGGGGCCGCGAAGGAGAGGTCCAGGTGGACCTGGTCGTACACGGCGCAGAGGTACGCCGCCTCCCTGGTGTAGGGATAGGCCTCGTGGAGCAGCACCACCGGGAGCCCGGCGTAGGCCGGCTCCTCCAGCACCGCCCGCAGCCGCAGCGGATTGGCGTGGAGGAGATCGGAGTCGGTGTCCCCGTACCCGCAGTGGAACTGGACCGGCCAGGCGGTGCGGGCGGCGAACGCGAACGCCTCGTGGAGCAAAGCGTCCCGCAGCCGTCTGTCGGTGAGCCGGAAGCCCTCCCCCCGCGCCACCTGCGTCCGCGCCTCCCGGAAGGCCGTCTCGACCTCGTCCTCGGGCCAGCGCCGGATGCGCAGGCCGCCCCGGTAGGCGGCGATCGACTTGAGGCCGACCCAGCCGCCGGCACGGTCCTCCTGGAGGCGGTCGCGGAGGGCGGCACGCACCGCGCCGATGGTCCTCTGCCCGACGATCAGGTCCTCGAAGAGCGTCTCCAGCCGCCGTACCCGTCCCACCGGGCACAGTCCGGCGCCCAGCTCCTCGGCGTCGATCCCGAGGCCCGGGGGCGGAAAGCCGTCGTCGACGATGAGCCCACCCAGGCGGGCGTCCTCCCAGTAGCCGCGGAGGAGCCCGTCCAGCGCCTGGGCCGGACGGGCGCCCAGGATCGCCGCCTCGTCGGAAGGGCAGCCGAGGTGGGCGGCGATGGCGCGGATGGCCTCCTGGTAGGCGACGGTGGTGGCCACGTGGCGGCTGGCGGTGGCGGGGCCGCGGCCCTCGGTGAAGTGGGCGCGCCAGACCGAGACCTCGGTGATGCGCTGGTCCCGCCACACCGGGTGGCAGTGGTTGTCGACCACCGCCACCCGGCTGAGGTCGACCGTCGTCGGTTCCACCCCCTCCTCCTGTCCGATCCCCTCCGTCGTGCGCGCGCGGCGCGGGCGGGCGCTGCCCCGCCGCGGCCATGATGCGCCCCTGGCGGGTGGTGGCGGCGGCTCGGGGGCGGGGCGGCCGGCGGCCCCCCGGGGACACCTGCCTCAGGCGGGGCCGGAGGCCTCGCCCGCGCCTTCCCGGAGCCACTCCAGCATCGCGTGGTGGGCGAGCCGGCCCGCCCGCGCGTTGGCCGGGCCGCTGCCGCCGAGGGCGTAGAGCCGCCCGTCGGAGGGGTGGGCGTAGTCGGTGACCGTGCCCGGCAGGGTCGGGAGCACGAAGCGATGGCCGGCACCCGAGAAGGCGCGGTGCTCCGCCCGGTGGGCGAATCGATGGGCGTGGAGGCGTGCCATCACCAGCTCGCAGAAGAGGCTGGCGGGCCACATCGCATCCTCGGTGCCCGAGAGCAGCAGGATCGGGCCCCCGGTCCGCTCCACCGCGATCGTGGCCCGCCCGATCGCCTCCCAGTCGGCGAGGTCGGCCGCGTAGTGGGGGGTGCAGGCGATCGGCGCCGTCTCCGCGCCGGAGGGCGCGGCGGACGCCGCCCCCTCCCGCAGGTGGGCGAGGAAGGGAACCGGCTCCCCGCCAAGGGTCCAGGCGGGAACGTCGGTGTGCCAGGTGGCCCCGCCGCGGTGGATCCCAGCGTGCACGATCCCGCTGGGGACGAACGCCACCACCGCGTCGACCACAGGGAAGGTCGCCCCCAGCAGCAGCGCCAGCTCGCCGCCCCGGGACCGACCCACCACCGCGACCCCGCCGGCGCGGGCGCGGGGGTGGCGGTGGAGCCATCCCAGCGCCCGCTCGAAGTACTCCAGCGGGATGCCGACCAGCTCGTCGGGCAGCCCGGGGCAGTCGAAATACCCGAGAGCCATCGCCAGGAGTCCGCGCGACGCCAGCAGCGCCGCGGTCTCCTCGTTGCAGCCGCCGTTGGATCCGCCGAGGACCAGCACCGGGCGGACGGCCGCGGTGCCGGACGGCTCGAAGACCGTCCCCACCAGGCCGTCGTCACAAAGCGGCCGGCGGTCGACCCCGGGGGCGACGAACTGGAGCGTGAGGTCGCAGGCGGCGACCTCCCGGCCGTCCCGGTCGGCCCGGATCTCCACGTGGGTCGCCCCCAGGGCGGTCTTGAAGGGGTGCCACCGGGCTCGGTCCGGCGGCTCGGGAGCCATCTGCGAGAGGAGGCCCTCCAGCTCGCCCACATCGGCCGCCCCGGCCGCGGCGCGGCCGGGGCGGCCGAGCCGGCCGTGCGGCCCCACGACGAACGTGGCCCGACCCCGCCAGGTGGTCCGGGAATCGTCCGCCAGCCGCGCGGAGAGCGTCACCGCGTCGCCGGGGTCGAGCCCGGTGACGCCCACGCTGAGCTGGTCGTCGACCAGGGCCGGGTTGGGGCGAACGCGGATGGCCGCGGTCAGCCCGCACCGCCCGGCCGGCGGGGGCCGGCCGCGGGGGCGCGGACCGGGCCGCCGCTAAGCGGCCCCAGTCGGACGCAGCTGCCGATGGCGACCGCGCTGGGCCGGCCGTCCCCCCCCAACAGGGTCGCTCGCGCCCGGCCCAGGGTGCGCCCGGCGCGGAGCACCTCGGCCGCCAGCTCGACCCTGCCGACCGCCACCGGGCGCAGGTAGTCGACCCGCAGGTCGGCCGTCGTCCAGTCGTCGTCGGTGTCGGCCAGCAGGGCGAAGGTGAGGGCGGAGTCGAGCAGGGCGGCGATGGCACCGCCGTGCACCACCCGGCCGGTATCGTCGTTGGCCCAGCTCAGGTCCAACCTGGCGGTGAGGCGGACCCCCTGCCCGGCCCGGTCCACGGTCAGGTGGAGGGCTCGGTGCAGCCCGCTGCGGTCGCAGATGGCCTGCAGATCGAGCGGCGGCCGGGGCGGCTCAGGCGACACGCACCACCACCTTGCCGAAGGCGCGGCGCTCCTCCAGCTCCGCCATCGCCCGGGCGATGTCGGCGAGCTCGTGCACCGAGTGGATGACCGGGTCCAGCTCCCCGTCCGCCACCATCTCGACCAGCGCGGTGAGGTCCTGGCGGTCCCAGCCGTCGCTGCCGCGGATGTCCAGCTCGCGGGTCCACAGGTAGCGCAGGTCCAAGGTGGCGGCGAACCCGGTGGTGGCCCCGCAGCTGACCAGCCGGCCGCCCCGGCGGGTGCACCGGACCGAGCCCGGCCACGTCTCCTTGCCGAGGTAGTCGACCACCACGTCGGCGCCCGCCCGGCCGGTCAGCTCCCAGACCCGGTGGCTGAAGTCCTCGGACCCCGTGTCGACCAGCTCGTCGGCGCCCAGCTCGCGCAACCGCTCCAGCTTGGCGGACGAGGAGGAGCAGGCGATCACCCGGGCGCCCGCCCGGTGGCCCAGCTGGACGCAGGCGACCCCCACCCCGCCGGCCGCGCCCAGCACCACCAGCGTCTCCCCGCCGACCAGGCGCGCCCGTGTGAACAGCATCCGACGCGCGGTCCCGTACGCGATCGGCAGCGCGGCGTACCGCTCGGGCCGGGATTCGCCCCCTGGGAGCACGATGGCGTTGCCGGCCGGGACGACGACGTGCTCCGCCAGGCCGCCCGGCGCCGACTCGCCGAGCGCGCCGCCGTCGACCAGGGGGTCGAGCAGGACCTGCCGCCCGCGCCACGACGGCGCCACCCCCTGCCCGAGCTGGTCGACGTGCCCGACCACGTCGCCACCCGAGATGTGGGGCAGGTCGACGTGGATCCCGGGGGTGCCGCGGCGCACGAAGAGGTCGAGCGCATTGAGGGCGCAGCAGTCGACCCGGACCCGGATCTGGCCCGGCCCCGCCACCGGGCGGGGAACCTCCATCACCCTCACCACCTCCGGACCGCCGTGGCGGGTGATCACTGCGGCCCGCATCCACTCGGCGGTCATCGGCGGCCGTCAGCGCAGCACACAGCGGCCAAAGGGCGACTCGAGCCGTGCCGCGAGGCTGGGTTCGGGGCCCGGGAGGACCTCGAGGGCGACGTCGAGCGCCGCCAGTCGGGCCAGCGCCGCGCCGGGGTCCGGGTGCTCGGCGCCAAGGGAGAGGAGCCTGGTGCCAGCCGGGGCGGACGCGGCCGGGTGCGGGGACTCACCCCAGTCGATGAGGAACGGCACCACCTGGACCCCCTCCTCCTCGTCGGTGGGAGTAGAGAGCCGCCAGGTGAGCCGGCCGCCCTCCGGTCGGTCACGGGACATGGGCTCGATCGGTCCCGGGTCGAATCCCCGGCGGCGGGCCGCGGCCGCCCGCTCCTCGATCGTGGTCGTTCGCACCGCCCAGCCCACCAGGCGCGGCGCGCCCAGGCGGTCCATCCCGAAGGGCCGGGACCGCGCCGGCGGCGGCTGGGTCGGGTCGGGCCCGATCACCTCGAGGTAGGAGGTGGGTCCGAGGGCGAGGAGCCGATTGGCGGTGCCGAGGCCGAGGTGCCGACCGCCCGGCGCCGGCTCGACCCCCAGCTGGCGGCCCAGGTCGGCCGCGGCGGCCTCCAGGTCGGGGGCGGCGTAGACGAGGTGGTCGAGCGCCGCGGAAAGGCTGGGCGGTGTCACCGGCCGGTCACGTGGCGCCCGCGGCCGGCCCCGCCTCGCCGGCGAAGAGCCGTCGCACGGCGGCGTAGTCGACCTTGCCGGTGGGGCCGAGGGGGAGGGCGGCCACGAAGCGGACCGCCCGTGGGTGCGCATACGCCGGACCCCGCTCGACGAAGAACCGGGTGAGGTCGGCCGCGGCCAGCTGCCCCGCCACCCGCTCCACCACCGCTGCCGCCGGCGCCTGGCCCTTGACCGCGTGGGCGATCCCCACCACCGCCACGTCGGCGACCCCCGGGTGCTGGCGCAGGACCGCCTCCACCTCCTTCGGATACACGTTCTCACCGCCGACGTTGAGGAGGTCGTCCTTGCGACCCACGAAGTAGTAGTAGTCGTCGGCGTCGCGGCGCATGAGGTCGCCGGTGGCCAGCCAGCCGTCCCGGATGCGCTGCCTGGTGAGCGCGGGCAGGTTGTGGTAGCCCTTGGCGACGCCGGGGTTGCGGGTCCAGAGCTCTCCGGTCTCGCCGGCCGCCACCTCGCGGTCCGGATCGGCGGGGTCGGCCAGCCGCACCTGGCAGCCCGGGAGCGGCAGCCCGATGCTGCCGAGCCGGCGGATCCCGTGGCGGGGGCTGACGATGACGTCGGGTCCGCCCTCGGTGAGGCCGTAGCCGTTGCCGATCGGCACCCCGAAGGCGGCCTCGAAGTCGGCGAGGAGCTCGGCGGGCACGTCCGCCGAGCCCGCGGTGGCGAACCGCAGCGAGGAGACGTCGGCGCCGGCGGAGGCCCGCCGGGCCTCCACCAGCCGCCGGAACATCGCCGGCACCCCGCCGATGTAGGTGCAGCGGTGCTGCGCGATGGCCGCGATCGTGGCCTCGGCCTCGAACCCCGGGAGCACCACCACCGAGGCCCCCGCGATGAGGAAGATCTTGAGCGTCATGCCGGCGTTCTTGTGATAGACGGGGGCGGTCACGAGGGCCCGCTCGGTCTCGTCGATCATCTCCCAGCGGCGCATGACGTCGGCGTTCCAGACCTGGCCCCGGTGGGCCAGCAGCACCCCCTTGGGGCGGCCGGTGGACCCGGACGTGTAGGGCTGGAAGCAGATGGTCTCGGGGTCGACCTCGACCCGCGGGAACGACGCCGGTGCCCCCAGCCAGTCGGAAGGGGTGGCGACGAACCGCGGCCGACCGGCGGTCTCGGCGAGGCGGCCGGCACGGTCGGCGAGGGCGGGATGGGCCAGGATCCCGACCGCGCCGCTGTCGTCGAGGACGTAGCGGAGCGCCTCGTCGCCGAGCTTGACGTTGAGCGGCACCGCCACCGCCCCCGCCCGGACGGTGCCCAGCATCGCCTCCACGTAGCGGACGTCGTTGGACCACATGAGGGCCACCCGCTGCTGCGGCCCCACCCCGGTGCCGTCGAGCCAGGCGGCCACCTGGTCACAGCGCCGGTCCAGGTCGGCGAAGGTGAGGGCGAGGCCCTCCTGGACCAGCGCCGGACGGTCGGGGCCCAGCCGCAGCGCCTCGTCGAGGAGGCGGCCGAGATTCCGGATCGCGGTCACGGCGGCGTCGGTCCCGGCGAGGGGAGCCCCTCCAGGATGTCGGCGGCGGTCGCGATCCGCGCATAGCCGCGCCGCAGGGTGCGGAGCTCCGCCACGTGCAGCTCGGGGTCGTCGGTCGAGTTGATGTCGGAGCCGAAGACCACCTGGTAGCCGTGCCAGTAGGCCTCCCGCGCGGTGGCGCCGCAGCAGAAGTTGGTCATGGTGCCGCAGATCACCACCGTGTCCACCTCCAGTCCCCGCAGCACCGCGTCGAGGGCGGTGCCGTGGAAGCCGGAGTAGGTGTGCTTGAGCACCACCAGGTCGTCGGGGCCGGGCGCGAGGTCGGGGCAGATCGCCACCCGCTGGAAGATCCGGTCGGCGTAGGAACGGGCGGCGGCACCGATCGGCACCGCCGGGGTGGGGAAGTTCAGACCCCGCAGGCCCACCTCGTAGGCGAGGTAGACGACCGGCCGGCGGGCGGCCCGGAAGGCGGCGGCGACCCGACCCACCCGCGGAACCTGCCGGGTGGCCTCGGGGATCCAGTACGGCGACCACCGGGGCCTGACGAACTCGTCGATCATGTCGACCACGATCAGGGCGGCGTGGGCGGCGTCGAGGGTCGCCGCGGGGTCGTCGGTGGCGTACTGCGCCTCGGCCTCGGCGAGGATCGCCTCCTCGTCGAACTGGCCCAGCTCGATCATCGGGCACGGCCCCGGTCGCGGCCCTCCCGCGGGGCGTCCGACCGCCCCCGGATCAGCCGATCGTCCACTGCTCTGGGTAGATGTTCCCGACCGGGTCCTGGGGCAGGGTGCCGTGCAGGTCCTTCCGCACCACCGAGACCTGGTAGTCGAACCCCGGCATCCAGAGCACCGGCAGTTGCTTGGCGAAGAAGAGGTCGGCACGGACCACCGGCGCGACGCCGGTCCTGGTGTAGTCCGCCCGGATCACGGCGTCGCCCGCGGCGCTGCTGTACTTGCCGGCGTTGCCGACCGCGCCGGTGGCGAAGATCTCGTCCGGCAGCGGCTGGTAGTCGGGGTCCCAGGTCCATCCCGCCCACATCGCCAGATCCCAGCTGCAGCCGGCACCGGTCTTGGGGTTGCAGGAGAAGGCATCGCCCTCGACGGTGGCGAAGGGCGCCTGGGAGAGGCGCAGCTGGATCCCCACCTCGGAGAGCGCCGACTCCAGCGCCTCCAGCTCCTGGGTGAAGGCGATGTTGCCCGAGGTGTAGATGAGGGAGAAGGACGCCAGGGCGCCGCGCCGGACCCCCGTCCCGCAGCGGCCGGGGCCGGGGCCGGGGACCTGGCAGGTGAGCCGGCCGCCGCGGTCGCGCCAGCCGTGGGTCTGGAGCAGGGTGCGGGCGGCGGCAACGCTGTACGGGTAGGGGTTCACGGTCTCCGCCTTGGTGAGGTAGCGGCTCGTCGGCCGGATCGGAACGGCCCCGTAGGTCGGCACCGCGAACCCGTGCCAGACCGACCGCACATCCTGGGCCTGGTTGACCAGCCGCTGGATCGCCTGGCGGAAGTAGAGCTGCTTGAAGATCGGTCCCGCGACCGGGTTGGTGAAGTTGTAGACGGCGTAGGCGGTCGCCCACTGCGGCCAGGACTCGATCCGGTAGCCGTGCGAGCGGAAGTAGCCGGCCTGGGTGTAGTCGGTCGGAGGCAGGTAGCCGTAGTCCAGCTGGCCCCCCCTGAGGGCGTCGAACTCGGCGCTGTAGCTGGTGTACGGGATGTCCTGGATCTCGGCGATCCGCGCGTGCACCGGCCCCGAGTACGCGGGATTGGGGACCAGCGCCAGATACTGGGTGGTGGGGTCGTACACCTTGAGCCGCCAGGGACCGTCGACCACCTTCCACAGCGGGTTGGTGGCGTAGGTGTGCAGGGTCTTGGCCTGGGCGTTGAGGAAGTTGTAGACGGCCACCGCCCCGCGGGGGGTCCGGTCGTGGTTGCCGATCGGCCCGGTGGCGCTGGTCCGATCCCAGGCGTGCTGGGGGATGGGGGTGATCTGGCTGAGCTCGTTGTAGAGCAGCCACACCGGGTTGTAGGCGGCCCTGAACGTCATCACCACCGTCGAGCGGTTGGGGGTGGCGGTGCTGACCACGTTGTCGGGGAAGCCGCCCGGCACGTAGCCGTACCAGTTGAGCTTCTCCGCCTTCAGCTCGTTCATCCAGAACAGGACGTCGCGGCTGGTGACCGGCCGTCCGTCCGACCAGCGGTAGGCGGCGAGGTGGATGGTCACCGTCCGCCCGTGGTTGCTGAACACGGGGGCGTGGGCCAGGCTGAGCTTGTAGTTGACGGTCGACACCCCGTCCTTCCCGAACCAGTAGAGGGGACGGTAGAGCAGCATCTGGAACTGGTTGTCGTCGACCGGGCCGGCGTCGGCCAGGCTCTGCAAGGGGAAGATGTAGGACGAGGTGCTGGCGGGCGGGAGCGCGAAGCGGACGACCCCGCGGGGCCGGGCCGGGCGGGGATGGCCGGCGGCGCCGCACCCCGACAGCAGGAGCGCCCCCATCGCGACCGCGCCCACCCAGCCCGCTGACCGCGTCGGGCCGCGCCGTCGAGGCGGTGGCCGGTCGCGAGTCGATCTGGTCATCCCTCTCCCCCTCGAACCGACGCGGAGCCGAACCCGCGCCGGCGGCGTCGGCCGGGCATGCCCCGCGCACCGGCTCTCGTCGGCGCAGTATATCGGGGTCGGCGGCGCCCTCCGGCGGCGCCCTCCGGCGGCGCCGCCCGGCCGCTCCGCCGCCCCCCTCAGCTGGCCAGCGCACGCAGCAGCGGCATCAGCTTCAGCTCGGTCTCGGCCCACTCGCGTGCCGGGTCCGAGCCGGGCATGATCCCGGCGCCGGCGAAGCAGAGCGCCCCCTCCTGCCACAGCAGCCCGCAGCGGAGGGCGAGGGCCAGCTCCCCGTCGCCGCGGCCGTCCACCCACCCGATCGCCCCCGTGTACCAGCCGCGCTCGAGTCCCTCCAGCTCGCCCTGCAGCCGAAGGGCGGCGTGGCGGGGACTCCCGCCCACCGCCGCGGTGGGATGGAGGGCCGCCGCCACGTCGAGGGCCGAGGGGAGCGGGGTGCCCGTGAGCCGCGCCCGGATGGTGGTGGCGAGATGCTGGATGGTGGGCAGCCGCAGCACCGTGGGGGCCGCCCCCACCTCGATCCGGCTCGCGTACGGCGCCAGCCGCTCCACGATGTCCTCCACCACCACCCGGTGCTCCGCCTGCTCCTTGGGATCGCCCCGCAGCGCTAACGCCAGCCGCCGGTCTCCGCCGGCGGTGGGGGCGCGCCCGGTGGACCCCGCCAGCGGTTGCGAGACGAGGCGGTCACCCCGGCGGTCCACGAGGAGCTCGGGCGAGCTGCCGACCAGGCAGGTGCCGTCGGCCCCGCCCACGGCGAAGGTGTGGCCGGCGGGATACGCCGCCCGGAGGGCGGCGAGCACCCGCGCCAGGTGCACCGGGCGGTCCGCCCGGGCCAGCAGCGCCCGGGCGAGGACGACCTTCTGGAGGCGTCCCGCCCGGAGCTCGGTCACCGCCCCCGTCACGGCGTCCTCCCACCGGGCCCGCTCCCCCGGTCCTGGCACGGCCCGGATCTTCGCCGGGGGGTCGGCGTCCGCCCCCGGGCCGGCGAGTCGGAGCAGGCGGCCCAGCCGGGCCAGCCGCCGCCCGACGTCCCCGGTCGACTCGCCCGGACGGGCCAGCATCGAGGCGACGCTGAAGCAGCGGCCGGCGCTGCGGACGACGGCGAGCTGGGGCACCCGCAGGAGCGCGGCGGGGAAGCCCGCCCACGCCCCCGCCGGCGTCCGCTCGGGACGGAAGGCGAAGCCCCCCAGCGCGACCTGGCCGGTGGCGGGCAGGCCCGGGTCGTCGAGCGCCGTGGCCGCCGCGGTCCACGACCGCCAGGCCCGGCTGAGGCCGGCGGCGCCCGAGCCGCCGGACACCCCGTGGGCCCCGGTGCCCGGATCGCCCCCGGAAAGGGGCAGCCGTCGGCCGCGGCCGTCCTCGGCCCAGGTGGCGGCGCCGTCCCCGACCAGCTCCAGGACCCGACCGATGGCGGCGATGCTGACCGCGTCGGGCAGGGTGCGCTCGACCACCGCCCCGTCCCACCCGGCGTCCCGGGCCCGAGCGGCGAGCCCGGCGAGGTCGGGGCTCCCGGGGAGCTCGCGGGTCAGGGAGACGAGGCGGAGCGGGGGGCCCTCAGACGCTCGCAGCCAGGTTCCCCGGGGCGGCCTCGCCCAGGCCCTCGGCCCGCGCCCGGGCCAGGGCCAGCAGCCGGCGGGTGAAGGTCCGGCTCACCAGGGTGGTGCTGGCGGCGAGGAGGGCGTCGAAGGCCTCGGTGAGGCGCGCCGCGGTCGCCTCCTGGCCGTCCCCGGCACGCTGGATGGGCTCGCGCACGTAGCGGTCGAAGCACTCGACGGCGGCCCGGGCCAGGTGGTCGCTGGCCTGCGCGAACCCCTCGCCGAGACGGAGGAGCTCGGCGAGGGGGATGCCGGCCTCCAGCACCCGCAGGCCCACCGCGAGCAGCTCGACGTCCGACCCCGGATACCGTGGCGGGTCGCCCGGGAGCGGGTTGAGCAGCCCGGTCTCCCGCAGCGTCAGGAGCAGCGGGAGGGGGACCCCGCTGCGCTGGGCCAGCTCGTCGGCGGTGAGCGCCGTGGCGTCCCCTGTCGGAGCCGCGACCGCGGCCACCAGGGCCTCGTCGGACGGCTCCAGCTCACCGGTCAGGAAGCGCCGGATCACCGCCAGGCTGAACCCGCGCTCCTGCAGCTCGCGGATCCGCCGCATGCGCTGGACGTGGCCGTCCCCGTACCAGGTGACCCGGCCCTGGCGACGGGGAGGTGGGAGCAGGCCCCGCCCCTGGTAGAAGCGGATCGTGTCGACCCCGGTCCCGGCCCGCCTCGCCAACTCCTCGATCCGATACTCCACGAGTCATCACTCTACCGGTTGCGGGGCCGGCCGCTCGGCGGGAACGAGCGGGACCACGCCCCACAGATCCGTGACCACCGCGCAGTCGACCCCGGACGGCACCGGCCGAGCCGGCTCGCCGTCGCCGCTGCTCAGGCGGGGCCGCCGGTCGGGCCGCACCAGCAGGACCGGGGTGATCCCGGCCGCGCGCGCTCCCAGCACGTCCGCCGTGTAGGTGTCGCCGACGTGGACCGCGCCGGAGGGCTCAACCCCGAGCTGGCGCAGGGCGAGCCGGAAGATCGTGACATCGGGCTTCTCCGACCCCACCAGGGTGGAGGCCAGGACCACGTCGCAGAGCTCCAGCAGCCCCAGCGCGTCGCAGATCGGCAGGAGGGCGGGGGTGAAGTTGCTCACGATGCCGATCCGGACCCCGTCCGCCCGCAGCCGGCGCAGGACCGCCAGCGTCTCCGGGAACCGCCGCCAGCACGAGGGCTGGTAGAACCCGTCGGCGAGCGCCGCCGCCAGCCGGCGGCGGCCGCGGCCGACGCCGAGCACGGCGAGGAGGGTCTCGTTGTACGAGCGCCAGAACGCGAGGGCCGCCCCGCGGTCGCTCTCGAAGGGGTGGCCGGCCCGCCGCGCCGCCCGGTAGTGGTCGGCCGCCGCCCGCAGCCCCGATCGGACGACCGCCGGCGAGGCGGCGATCCCGTGGGCGGCGAGGGAGCGGCGGTAGTGCGCCGTGATGGTGGGATGGACCCGCACCAGGGTGTCGCCGAAATCGAAGAGCGCGGCGGCGATGGGCCGGATCCGGTCAGCCGCAGTGGCCGGCGGCCAGCGCCGACACCGGCTCCAACCCGTACTCCGCCGCCAGGACGTCGACGGTGCGCTCCCAGGTGAACGTCTCCGCCCGCCGCCGGGCCGCCCGGCCCAGCCGCTCGCGCAGCAACGGGTCGGCCAGGGTGGCGGCGATCGCCGCCGCCCAGGTCCCCGGGTTGCGCCCCGCCACCAGCGACCCGGTCACCCCGTCGGCGGCCACGTCGCGGAGTCCGCCGACCGCGGCGGCGACGACCGGCGTGCCGCTCGCCAGCGCCTCCAGCGCGACCAGGCCGAACGATTCCGTGTGCGACGGCACCACCACCACGTCGGCCAGGCTGTAGAACAGGGCCAGTCGCTCCTGCGACAGCGCCCCGGCGAAGGTCACCCGGTCGGCGAGCCCCAGGGCCTGCGCCCGCCGGTTGAGCTGCTGGCGCTGGCCCACCCGCGCCCCGTCGCTGCTGTCGTCGCCGGCAAAGAGGGCGTGCACCGGCCGGGGGAGGCGGAGCCAGGGGCTGCGGTCCAGCTCGGCGAGGGCCTCGATCAGGAGGTCGGGGCCCTTGAGCGGCTCCAACCGGCCCGCGAAGAGCGCGACCAGACGGCCGTCCAGGCCCAGCCGCGCCCGCAGCGCGGCCGTGTCCCGGGGCCGGAAGCGCGCCAGGTCGACCCCCGGCGGCGCCACCACGCACTGGTCGGAGCCGGCGCCGTACAGGCGGCGGAGGTCACGGGCCTCCTCGGGGGTGCTCACCGCCAGCCGGGCGCCGGCCGCGACCACCCGACGCTCCGCCAGCAGCCGCTCGGGCGCGTCGCCGTCGAACCCGTGCTCGGCCTTGACCGCGGCCAGGGTGTGGGCGGTGTGCAGCCAGGGCACGTCGAGCTCGGGCGCCAGGGCGGCCGCGACGTCGCCGGTGAGCCAGTAGTGGCTGTGGAGGGCGCGGTATCGGCAGCGCCGGGGCAGGATGTGGGCACGCACCGCGGCCAGGAAGGCGTCCCGCGTCTCCGCCAGCCGCGCCTTGGGCACCCGCCGCCGGGGTCCCGCGTCGACGGCGATGACGCGGGCGTGGGGACCGAGGGGACGCTCCGGCGGCTCCTGGGGGCCGGTTCGGCGCACGAAGACGTCGCTGCCGATCCCGCGCGCCCCCAGCTCCTCGCACACCGCCCGCACGTAGACGTTGAGGCCGCCGTTCTCGCGCTCGCCGAGGCGGGCGAGCGGGGAGGCGTGGAGGCTGAGCACGGCCACCACGGGGCGGCCCCGACCCTCGCCGAAGACGAGCGGGCTAGCGGCCGACACCACCGGGTCCCCCCGCCGGCCGCCTCGCCGCGCTGCCGACCTGGAGCGCGTGGAGGGCGCGGTCGTGCGCCCCCAGGTCGTACTTGTACGGCTCGTTCCCGCGCAGGAAGTCGCAGCGGGTGCAGCCCTCGGCGATCGCCGCCCGGACCCCCTCGGCCACGCAGAGCAGCCCCACCGACCAGCGCGCGGCGGCGGGGTCGTAGCCGGAGTTGTAGAGATACCAGGTGCCGTCTACGGTGAAGCCGAGGGTGGCGGCGACCGGCTCCCCGCCGGTCACGAGCAGCTGCAGCCGCAGCCAGCCGGAGTCGTCGAGCCGGGCCGCGACCCGGCGGAAGAACCGGATGTTGGCCTCGGTGAGGAAGGCCGCCTTGTCGGGGTGGCTGGCGCGGTGGAGGGCGAAGAACCGGTCCAGGGCGCGCTCCAGGCCGAGCTCCCCATGCCCGACCAGCCGCCAGCCGGGGTGCTCCTGGTCCAGCCGCCGCCGCTTGCGCCGAAGCTCGTGGCGGTCCTTCTTGCCAAGACAGGTCTCCAGGTAGGCCTCGAAGTCGCCCGGGACGGCGACGACCGGGCTCACCTCCTCGGCGCGGTCGGCGACCGCGAGCCCGGCGGCGACCGCCGCCGCCTGCAGCTCGGTGAGGCTGGCCGAGCCCTCGGGCAGGAAGCGGAGGTCCAGCACCGTGCCCGGCGCGGCCCCGGCTCGAAGCCACTCGACGGTCGCCGCCGCCACCCTGGACGCGCACGCGTCCTCGGCGAGGAACCCGAGGTGGTCGCTGAGGTCGAGGCCGCCCCCGATCCGCAGGACCGTCGCCGCCCCCGGCTCGGCGCACAGCGGCAGCACCCCCACCAGCCGGTCGCCATCGCGGAAGGTGAGCCAG
Source organism: Candidatus Micrarchaeia archaeon (assembly GCA_035533215.1). GTDB lineage: Bacteria > Chloroflexota > Dormibacteria > Aeolococcales > Bog-877 > DAHUZL01. The sequence goes on from DATLUG010000038.1 coordinate 33,287, forward strand.
GACGGGGTGCGCGCCTCCCCGAACTCCTCCCACCAGCTCCACTGCCATTCCCAGCTGAGGAAGGGGTTGAGCGGATGGACGGTCGACTGGAGGGCAACCCAGTCGGCACCGAGGTGCCGGAGGGCGTCCCGTCCCGTCAGCACTGCGACCGAGAGCGCCGTGGGCAACGCGTCCGAGGCCGGCTGCGTCGCCCACGGCGCCTGACAGGAAGCCGTGATGGTCGTCGTCCTCACTGCGGGCCCGCCGAGGGCCCCCGACACCGCGCCTGCCCGGCCCACTTTACCATCGGCGTTTGATCGCTCCGCGACCGCGGGTGGAGGGTGCTGTGGCGGCGACCGGGCCGGGCGCGCCGATCCTGATCTGGACGGCGGGCACCGGCGGCGGCCACCGCGGGGTCGCCCGCGCGATCGTCGAGGCCGCCCAGCGGCTGGCGCTCCCGGCGGGCTCGATCCGGGTCGACGAACCCCTGGAGCGCGCCTCCCCGGCCGTTCGCCGGCTCCTCGCCGCCTACGGGCCGCTGGTGCGTCACGCCCCCCTCGCCTGGGGCGGCCTGTTCCACCTCACCCAGGCGCCGGCGCTGGGGCGGCTGGTCGCCGCCGGGTTCGAGCGCGCGCTGGTGCCGGCCCTGCGGGCGGAGCTGGTGAGCCAGCCTGTGGCGGTGGTGCTGGTCGTCCACCCGCTCCTGGTGGGGCCGGCCCTGGCGGCGCGCGCGGCCCTCCCGGGAACGGTCCCTGCGCCGGCGGTCGTGGTCCTGGTGACCGACCTCGCCGGCGGCCACCGCAGCTGGGCCCATCCCTCGGCCGACTGGACCCTCACCGCCAGCGAGGAGGCGACCCGGTGGGCGCGGGGAGCCGGGGTGTCACCCCGGCGGACCCGGATGGTGGGGCTGCCCGTCCACCCGGACCTCGCCGGGCCCCCCCCCGACGCCGGGCCCCGGCGTCGGCTCCGGATCGCCCTCGGGCTGGACCCGGACCGGTTCGCCGTCCTGGTCACCGGCGGGGGCGAGGGGGCCGGCCCGGTCGCGGCGACGGTCGGTCGCCTCCTTTGCTCCGGTCTCGCCATCCAGGTGGCGGTCGTCTGCGGCCGCAACCGGCGCCTGGCGGCGCGCCTGGCGGGCTGGCGCGCGCCGGTGCCGCTGCGGGTCGCGGGCTGGGTCGACGACATGCCCGGCTGGCTGCGGGCCGCCGACCTCGTCGTCGGCAAGGCGGGCCCCAGCTCGGTCGCCGAGACGGCCGCCGCGGGGCTGCCGCTGCTGCTGGTCGGTGCCCTGCCCGGGCAGGAGCGCCCCAACCTGCGTCTGGTGGAGGGAGCGGGCTTCGGGGCTCCGGTCCGCGCCCAGGACCTGGTCCGGACCGTGGCCCAGCTGTCGGCCCCGGGGTCGGGCCGCTACCGGGCCATGTGCGCGGCCGCCAGGCTCTGGGGGCGCCCCGGCGCCGCCTTCACCACGGTGGAGCTGCTGGCCTCCCTGGCGAGCGCTCGCCCGGCCCCCTGACGACGGGGTCGGCCACGAACCGCAGCCGCTCCACCCGGGGCCGTTCGAGGGTGGCGTTGACGGCGTCGAGGAGGCGCCCCGCCTCCAGCTGGAGCTGGTGGGCGACGGCCGGGTGGCCGCAGGTGACGACCAGGGCCCGCCCCTCCAGGCGAAGCGCCCGCACGTACCGGCGCAGGTACGGCCCGCACTGGTCCTCGAAGGCGAGGCAGGCGCGCGCCTCCTCCACGTGCCGGGCGATCCCCATCCGGCGCAGCACCTGCGGGAGGCTGTCGGCGAGCGGGAGCAGGCTGGAGGGCCGCCGCCGATCGCCGGGACGGCTCACGGTCCGAAGGGCTCGCCCGGGTCGCCGCCGAGGACCCGTCCGCCCTCCATCCGCAGGTGGCGGGCGCCCGGAACGCCCTCCGGTCCATCGCCAGCGACGGTGAGCAGGGTCTGCAGGTCGGCGCCCTCCTCCGCCAGGACCGCGAGGAGCGCCGCCTGGCGGGGCCGGTCGAGCTCCGAGAGGACGTCGTCCAGGAGCAGCACCGGCTCCTCGCCCGCGGCCAGCCGGTGGAGGCGGACCTCGGCGACCTTCACGGCGAGGACGATACTGCGCTGCTGCCCCTGGGAGGCGAAGGCGCGGGCCGGGCGCCCGTCGAGCGTCATCTCCACCTCGTCGCGATGGGGGCCGACCAGGGTCTGCCCTCGCGCCCGCTCGTCGGGCTCGGCCCGCGCCAGTCCCGCCGCCAGCCGCTCCGCCGCCTCGGTCGCTGTCCGCGGCGGCGGCTCGTCCGCTCCGGCGGCGAGCGCGGTCAGCCGCGGCCGGTAGCTGAGCCCGAGGGTCGCCGGCTCGCCCACCTCCGCCAGCGCCGTGCCGGCGAGCCGTCCCAGGGCCTCGACGAAGGCCGCCCGGGCGGCGACCATGACCGATCCGAGCTCGACCACCGCATCGTCCCAGCTCCGGTGGGCGGCGGGCCGCCCGCGGTCCCGGGTCTGGCGCAGGGCCGCGTTGCGCTGCTCCAGGGCACGTCGGTAGCGGACCCCGGCCTCGGCGTAGGCGGCGTCCCCCTGGCTGATCGCCATGTCGAGCAGGCGGCGACGTCCCGCCGCCGCCCCCTTCACCAGCCCCAGGTCGTCGGGCCAGAAGCACACGACGCGGAGGGCGCCCAGCACGGTGCGGGCGGCGCGCGGCTGGTCGTCCAGGCGGAAGCGCCGGCGCAGACGGCCCGGGCTGGCCTCGTCCCGGTCCCAGCGGAGGTCCAGGGCGATCCGCCCCCGCCTGGCGGCCACCTCGGCCTGGAGCCGCATTGACGGGGCGCCGAAGGCGAGGCACTCGGTGAGCGAGGGGGCGAGCGGGGAGCGGGTGAGGGCGAGGACCGCGATCCCCTCCAGCAGGTTGGTCTTGCCCTGGCCGTTGCGCCCGTGGACCACGGTGAGGCCGGGGCCGAGGGTCAGGCGCAGGTCCACGTGGCTGCGGAAGGCGAACAGGCGGAGCTCGGCGATGTGCACGGGACGGGTGGCTGACCGCGCGGCTCGGGCGGGCCTCCGCCCTCAGAGCGCGACCCTGACCGGCATGATCACGTACCGGTAGCTGTCGTCGCCGACCGCTCGGACCAGCCCCGGAGCCAACGAGCCGTTCAGGAGCAGCTCGACCTCCTCACTCTCCAGGATCTGGAGGACGTCGAGCAGGTAGCGGGCGTTGAAGGCGATGCCCAGCGGCTCACCGGTCATGGTGGCGGGCACGCTCGCCTGGTTGTCCCCCACCTCGTTGGTGGCGGCGGAGATCGTCACCGAGCCGGGCTCGCATCGGAGCTTCACCACGTTGGCGGCGTCGCGGGCGAACAGCGCCACCACCCGGGCGGTGGCGAGCAGCTCCCGGTTGGCCAGCCGGACGGTGCTCTGCCCGCTGGTCGGCACCACCTTGGTGTAGCTCGGGTAGGTGCCCTCGATGAGGCGGGTGTGGAGCTGGAACCCGGGCAGATCGAAGCTCGCCTGGGTCTGGCTGGCGGACACCGCCAGACGGACCATCGTGCCAGCGGCCTGGCCGCGCAGGAGACGGCCGAGCTCGGCGAGGGCCCGGGCGGGCAGGATGATGGTCTGGGTGGGGACCTCCGACCCCTCGGCGGCCGCCTCCCGGCCGCCCGCCGTCAGCCGCCGCACCGCCAGCCGGTGCCCATCGGTCGCGACCAGGGTGACCGCGCGCCCCGCGATCTCGGTGAGGACGCCGGTGTACAGCGGGCGGGCCTCGTCGGAGCTGGCGGCGAGGACCGTCTGCTCGATGGCGCGGGCCAGGACCGTCGCCTCCAGGTCCAGCTGGGTGCCGTCGTCCAGCGTCGGCAGGGGCGGGAACTCGGCGGCGTCCACCCCCCGGATGTGAGCGTCGAAGCCAGCGCAGCTGAGGTGGACCGTCTGGGTGTCGGTGTCGAGGGACCAGCTGAGCGGCGCGTCCGGGAGGGCGGCGACGAACTCCGAGAGGATCCGGGCCGGGACGGTGACGCGGCCGGGGTCCTCCACCTCGGCCGAGAGCTCGTGGCGGAGGGAGAGGTCCAGGTTGGTGGCCGCCACCCGGAGCTCGGATCCCTGGCACTCGACGAGGACGTTGCCGAGGATCGGCAGGGTGGCCCGGGGCGAGACCATGCGGCTGACCGCGGCCAAACCGAAGGCCAGGGGTTGGGGCGGGACGGTGCACCTCATGCGGCGCGACTCCTTGGCACGACCGCGGCTCCATGGCCAGCGGGCCGGGCCGGTCGGGTTGTGAACAGGCCCGAATGGTAAGACATGCGACTCATCTGAATCGGAAGCAGCCGTAGGGGGCGGGATGGTGGGGACAACTGGGTGCGGCGATCTCGACGCGGGGTGGGAAAAGCTGTGGACGGAGCCCCGCCAGGCGGGGCGCCTCGGCGGGGGCGGGCAGGGGCGGCGGGTTCCCCACAGGCGGGGCGGGCGATTCCAACAGCCACCGGTGGATCGAGAGCCCGGGGGCGTGGTCAGACGACGTGGAGGGTCTCGCGCAGGCGGGTGAGGTCGGAGAGGAGGCGGGCGTCCTCCTTGATCTCGGTGCCGATCTTCTCGTAGGAGTGGAGGACGGTGGTGTGATCGCGTCCGCCGAAGGCCTGTCCGATCGCAGGCAGGCTCATCGCGATCTCCTCGCGGATGATGTACATCGCGACCTGGCGGGGGAGAACGATGTGCTTGTCGCGCCGCTTGCCCTTCATCTCCTCCACCGAGATCCCGTAGTAGCCGGCGACGGCCTCCTGGATCGCCTCCACCGTCGGCGGCTGCTGGTCGGCGGTGGGGATGATGTCGTGGAGGAGCTGCGCCACCTCGGTGAGGCTGAGCGGGTGCCCGCCGGTGAGCGAGACGTGGGCGAGCAGGCGGATGAGGGCGCCCTCCAGCTCGCGGATGTTCTTCTGGATCTTGTGGGCGATGAAGGAGAGGACTTCCTCGCTGAGCCAGTGGGCCTCGTCGCCGAGCTTGCTGCGCAGGATGGCCAGCCGGGTCTCGAAGTCGGGCGGCTGGATGTCCGCCATCAGCCCGCCCTCGAAGCGCGTGCGCAGGCGGTCCTCCAGGGTCGGGATGTCACGCGGCGGCCGATCGCTGCTGATCACCAGTTGGCGGCCCAGCTCGTGGAGGGCGTTGAAGGTGTGGAAGAACTCCTCCTGGGTCCGGTCCTTGCCGGCCAGGAACTGGATGTCGTCGACCAGGAGGACGTCGACGGTGCGGAAGCGGGTGCGGAAGTCGGCCATCCGGTTCTCCTGGATGGCCAGGATCATCTGGTTGAGGAAGCTCTCGGAGGTGATGTAGGCGACCCGGCAGCGGTGGCTCTCCAGGACCGCGTGCCCGATCGCGTGCATGAGGTGGGTCTTGCCCAGGCCCACCCCTCCGTAGAGGAAGAGCGGGTTGTAGGCGCGGCCGGGCGAGTCCCCCACCGCCCGGCTGGCGGCGTGGGCGAAGCGGGAGCTGTTCCCCACCACGAAGGCGCCGAAGGTGTAGCGGGGGTTGAGCGTCCCCAGCACGATCGCCCCGCCACGGGCGTCGCTGGCCGCGGTCGAGCCGTCGCCGGATGGTGGGGCGAGGTCGAGGACCGGTCCCCCGGTCGCCTCCGGGGGGCCGCCGGGGTCCGGCGGGCTCGCCACCGCGACGTCGACCTCGACCTCGCAGGCGAGGATGGCGGCCAGCGTCTCGCGGATCAGGGGCGCGTAGCGCTCGGCGACCCATTCGCGGGCGAGCTCCGTCGGGACCCCGAGCCGGACCCGGCGGCCGTCGTCGCCCACGTCGATGATGCGGGCGTTCTTCAGCCACGCCTCGAAGCTGGAACGGCTCACCTGGAAGCGGAGCTCGTCCTGGGCGGCGGACCAGAGCTGGTCCGGGTCGATCACCGGGGGTCCTGTCTCTGGCGGGAGGCCGGCCCGCGCCGGCTGTCGCGACCGTCCCGCCGGCCGGGGCCGGGCGCGACGGCACGCGTGAACTCCACGATTCACACCTTTTGCACAGCAGTGGAAAACCTGCGGCGAGGCATGGTGCACCGAGGAGTGGGACGCAATGCTGTGACCCGGTCCGACCGACCCCGGAGGCGAGTCGGAAGCATAGCACCGGGGGGAGGCGGGTGCAACGAACCGCCCCGGTCCGGCCGCCCGCCGAGCGTGCCGCCGAACAGGCGTTGCCACCTCCCTCCTCGGCGGCGAACAGGCGCCCCGGCGGGGCGGCCTGGCGCGGGGCGTCTGCTATGCTGGCGGCCCGCGCCTGCGGCGTCCTGGGTGGTGTGCGCCCAGCCCCGCCCGGCCCGAGGCCGCCGGTGAGGAGGCCCTTCCATCAAGCGCACCTATCAGCCCAAGAAGCGATACCGCCGCAAGACCCACGGGTTCCGGATCAGGATGGCCAGCCCCGGTGGCGTGCGCGTCCTCAAGGCCCGCCGCCGCAAGGGTCGGCGCCTGCTCACGCCCGCGCCGGTGCGGTGAAGCGGCGCCACCGCCTGCGTCGGTCGCGTGACTTCGCGGCGGTGCGGGCGGCGCGGATCGTCGCGGCTGGGCCCCTCCTTCGACTGCAGCGGCGGGACAATGGACTCGGCCATCCGCGCGTCGGCATCACCGTCGCCGCCCGCCTGGGTGGGGCGGTCCAGCGCAACCGCCTGCGCCGCCGCCTGCGGGCGATCGCGGCCGAGCGCCTCGATCGGCTGGCGTCCTGGGACCTGGTCGTGATCGCGACCCCGGCCGCCGCCGCGGCCGGCCCGGACCGGCTCGGGCGCGCCCTCGACGAGGTCCTGCGGGGGTGGGGAGCGGCGCCGTGACCCGGATCTCGCTGGCATTCCTGCGCGCCTATCGGGTGACCCTCGGACCGGTGTTCGGCCTGGTCAGCTCCTGCCGCTACCAGCCCACCTGCTCGCAGTACGCCTACGAGTCGATCCGGCTCCACGGCGCCCGCCGCGGGTGGTGGATGGGGATCCGCCGGATCGCGCGCTGCCATCCGTTCCACCCCGGCGGCTACGACCCCGTCCCGCTTCCCGAGGAGCGTCGCAGTGCACCTTAGCCTGCTGGTGGCGAGCAGCTGGAACCCGGCCCTGCCGCCGCCGTCCAACCCCATCCTGGGGGTCTTCTTCTGGGTCCTGCTGACCCCGATCGCGGTCAGCCTCCAGTTCCTGTTCCACGCCTTCCGCACCTTCGGCCCGACCCACCTGATCGGGGCCTTCGGGCTCGCCGTCATCGCCCTCACCCTGATCCTGCGGGGCCTGCTGTTCCCGCTCTTCCGGTACCAGATCCGCACCCAGCGCCGGCTCCAGCGGGAGCAGCAGGGGATCGCGCCGCAGCTCAACGAGCTGCGCAAGAAGTACAAGGCCGACCCGCGCCGACAGCAGCAGGAGATCATGGCGGTCTACAAGGAGCACGGCATCAGCCCGTTCGGTCAGCTGACCGGCTGCCTGCCCCTGCTGCTGCAGATGCCGATCATCTATGCGCTCTACGGGTCGATCCACAAGCTCACCACCGTGCTCCACGGCGGCCTCTACTTCCTGTGGATCCCCGACCTCACCCGGACCCCCTTCCAGTCGGACCTGCTCGGGCATCCCCAGCTGATCATCGTGCCGCTCCTGGCTGGAGCGCTCACCTTCGTGCAGACCAAGATGATGGTCCAGCCGCAGCGTCCCGACATGAGCGACCAGGAGCTCCAGATGTACAAGGTGAGCTCCCAGATGGCCTACCTGATGCCGGCGGTCATCGTGGTGGTGGCGCTCAACTTCCAGCAGGGGGTGGCGCTCTACTGGGTCACCCAGAGCCTGGTGATGATCGTGCAGCAGTACTTCATCGTCGGCTGGGGACAGATGCCGGTGCCGCGCTGGTTCCCGGGCTCAGGACAGCAGTCCGGCACCGGCGGCGCCGGCATGATCAAGGCGGTGGCGTCCGCGGGGGCGGTCGGACGCGCCGGCCTGATCAGCGAGGCGCAGGCGCGGGCGGCGGCGGGCGGTGACGGCCGCAAGGGGGGGACGGCCCCCCGCGCCAGCGGCGAGCGGGCCAGCGGCCCGAGCACCGGCGCACGGCGTCGACGGCGCGGCGGGCGGGGGCGATGAGCGACCGGGCCCAGGTCGAGGCGACCGGCGCCACCGTCGACGAGGCGGTCGCCAGCGCCTGCGCGCAGGCGGGCTGGGACCCGGAGCGGGTGGAGGTGGAGGTCGTGACCGCGGGCCTGGTCTCGGCCCCGGGTGAGCACCTCGCCGGACGGGCGGCCCGCGTCGTGGTGCGTCCGCTCCCCGAGGCGGCGCCGCGGGCCCTCGCCTTCCTCCGCGGCCTGCTGGACCGGATGGCGATCGAGGCCGCGGTGACGGCGCACCGGGTGCCGGCGGCGCCGGCGGGCGCTGGCGAGGCCGCGCGCGCGGGCGCTCCGGACCCCGTGCTCCTCGAGGTGGAGGGCGAGGACCTCGGCGTCCTCATCGGCTGGCGGGGCGAGTCGCTGCGCTGCCTCCAAACGGTGGTGAACCTCGCCCTCGGGCCCGGTGCGGCCGGCTCCGCCACCGCCACGCCCGCCCCCACGTCCCCGGGCCCCGGCGGCGGGCCACGGGTGATCGTCGATGTGGCCCGCTACCGCCGCCGTCGCGAGGAGCAGGTCGAGGCGATGGCGCTGCGATGGGCGCAGCGGGTCCGGCGAACCGGTGAGCCCCTGACGCTCGACCCGATGCCCCCGTACGAGCGGCGGGCCGTCCACCTGGCCCTCCTGGATGCGCCCGGCGTGCGCACCGAGAGCGAGGGGGTCGAGCCCGAGCGACGGGTGACGATCCTGCCCCAGGCGCCCCAGGCCGAGCCGCTGGACGGGGCTCGCGCGGACCGCGGGGTCGGGTGGTCCTGAGACCGCGCCGGTCGGGGGTGGGGGGTGCGGTCCTGACCTGCGGCCTGCTCGCCGGCTGCGCCCCGCAGCCGGCGCCGACCGTGATCCGGACCGACCCGGCGCGGCTCGTGCTCACCCTGTCCGAGCTCCCCTACCCGGGGTTCCAGGTGGCCGCCGCCACGCCGGACAGCGGGCGGCGGTCGAACCGTGCCGAGGCCGGCGGCAGCCCCGCGGTCCTGCACCGGCTGGAGCAGGAGGGGAGGACCACGGGGTACTCGGCCACCTACACCCGCGCGGTCCAGATCGCGTCCGCCGTCGGGCCCGTCGTGATCCAGAGCGTCGCCACCGCCTACCGGACCGACGGCGACGCCACCGCCGCGCTCGGCCGCGACGCGGCCGGGCTGGCCGGGGCCGGCGACACCCGGCTCTCGGCGGGCCGGGTGGGCCAGGCGGCGGTCGCCTTCACCAGCCAGCGCTCGGCGGCCCAGGTGACCTATGCGCAGTACGTCGTGGAGTGGCGGGAGCTGAACGTCGTCAACGCTGTCGTGGTCGAGGGCAACGCCCTCACCCTCGACCTGGGCTACGCCCTCACCCTCGCCCGCCTCCAGCAGCGGGGCGAGCACCCGTGATCCGCCCGCCCGGCCGCCGGCGACCGCGCGCCGCCGCGGCTCACCTGGCCGGGTCGGCCCCGCGGCTGAGGTGGGAGGAGCGCGCGCTCCCGGGGGGTGGCCGGCTCCTGGTGACGCCGATGGCGGAGCGCGCGTCGGTCACTGTCTCCCTGCTGCTCGACGTCGGCTCCCGCCACGAGAGCCTGGCCCAGGCCGGCCTCTCCCACCTCCTCGAGCACATGGTCTTCAAGGGCACCCGTCGCTACCCCTCCGGCCGGGCGGTCTCGGAGGCGATCGAGGGCGTGGGCGGGGTGCTCAACGGCGGCACCGACAAGGAGGCGACGGTCTTCTGGGCCAAGGTGCCGGCGGCTCACGCCGAGCGGGCGGTCGACGTCCTGCTGGAGCTCGCCTTCGCGGCGGTCCTGGACCCCCTGGAACTGGCGAAGGAGCGGCGGGTCGTGCTCGAGGAGCTCCGGATGGTGCGCGACCAGCCCCAGGACCTGGTCAACGTCGACCTGGAGGCGGCCCTCTGGCCCGGGCACGCCCTGGGACGGGACCCGGGCGGCACGCCCGGGTCGGTCCGCCGGGCGACCGGGGACGACGTCGCCCGCCACCGCCGCCGCCACTACCGGGCGGCCGCTCTCGTGGTCAGCATCGCCGGGGCCATCGAGGTCGACCGGGCCGCGCACCTGGTGGCGTCCCGGCTGGAAGCGCTCCTGGAGGCGGCCGGGTCGGCGCCGGTGGCCGGTCGGGCGGATGGGCCGGGCCCCGCCCGTCGGGCGGCGCCGGCCCGGCCGCTGGCCCCGGGGACGGCCGTCCACCTCCGCCACCGCCGCACCGAGCAGGCCCACTGCCTGGTGGCCCTGAGGGCCCCCTCGTACCTGGACCCGGACCGCACGGTGCTGGACGTCCTCAACGGCGTGCTCGGCGAGGGGATGAGCAGCCGGCTCTTCCTGGAGCTCCGCGAGGAGCGCGGGCTGGCCTATGACGTGGGCTCGTTCACGGTGAAGTTCAAGGACACGGGTGCCCTCGTCCTCGCCGTCGCCACCGAACCCGCCCAGGCGGAGGCGGCGGTGACCGGCGCCTGGCGCGAGCTCCACCGGCTCGCCGAGGAGCGGGTGCCCGGCCCCGAGCTCCGCAAGGTGCGGGAGTACCTCAAGGGGCGGCTCCTGCTCGGCGTCGAGGGCACCAGCGCGGTGAGCGACTTCGTCGGCCAGCAGGCGCTCCTGCTCGGGGCCCCCCGCTCGCCGGCGGAGCTGGTCGAGGCGATCGAGCGGGTGGACGCGGAGGCGGTGCGCGGACTGGCCGCCCGCCTCCTCGCCGCGGGCGCGGTGCGGGCGGCGATCGTGGGCCCGCTGCGGGACCCCGAGCCCTTCCGCGCGCTGCTGGAGGCGAACGGGACGAACATGAGCCAGGAGGCGAGCGCGTGATGGAGCGGACCCTGGTGTTGGTCAAGCCGGACGGGGTCCAGCGGGGGCTGGTCGGTGAGCTGATCGCTCGGTTCGAGCGCCGGGGGCTTCGGCTCACCGGCCTCAAGCTGCTCCGGATCGACCGGGCGGTCGCGGAGCGTCACTACGCCGAGCACCGCGACAAGCCGTTCTTCGGCCAGGTGGTGGCGTTCGTGACCTCCTCGCCGGTGGTGGCGATGGTGTGGGCGGGGCCGGGAGCCGTCCCGCTGGTGCGGGCGATGATGGGCGCGACCAACCCCAGGGAGGCCGCCCCGGGGACCATCCGCGGCGACCTCGGGGTCGACCTCGGACAGAATGTCGTCCACGGCTCCGACGGCGCGGAGCGCGCCGAGGAGGAGATCGCCCTCTTCTTCCGCCCCGAGGAGCTGATCGCCTGGGTGAGGGACGGGGAGCGCTGGATCCACGGCGCCGACTGAGCGGGCGGCGGGGCGGGGTGCGCCCCCGCCGCGGCACCGGGGACGTCGGCGCGGGCGAGTCCTCCGGCCCCGGCCGGCTCGGGGCCGGAGGCCCGACGGGGTCAGGCCGACGGCGTCCAGACGAACGGGGTGGTGGAGGAGACGATGTCCCATTCGATCCATCGAGCGCTGCGGGTGTCGCTCGAGCCGCTGCGGGAGGGCCGTGTGCCGTAGCAGAGATGCTACCCCGGTGGGATGACCGATATCCCCGCGCGTGAGCTCCGAAATGACGTCAGCGCCGTGCTCCGCCGGGTAGAACGCGGTGAGCACCTGAGGGTGACGGGAAGCGGTCGCCCCGTCGCCGAGCTGCTGCCGTTGCCGACGCGGCCAACGTCGATGGCCTGGGGTGCGTTCGTCCGGGACCGTGATCGGTGGCATGCCGATCCCGGACTGGCCCGGGTGCTGGCGGACCTTCTCCCCGGCACGACCGACGACCTCCCCGTGGCATGACCTCGGCCGGCGACGACGTCGATGGAGAGCTGGCGCTCGCCGACACCTCGCTCTTCATGGAAGCCGAGCCAGAGCGGCCACTCTCGTCTCGTCCGCCCGAGCATGTCGCAGTATCGGTGGTCACCGCCGGCGAGCTGCGCCTCGGCGTCCTGGCAGCACCAGACGGACCGACTCGGGCCCGGCGATTGGCCACCCGTTCGGTGGCGGCGGCGCTCCATCCCCTGCCGGTTGACGAGCAGGGTGCCCATGCGCGGGCCGCCCTCCGCCTGGCACTCCGGGATGCGGGCAGGCGGATGCGGATCAATGACGCGTGGATCGCCGCGACCGCCATCGCCAACGACCTGGCGCTCGCATCCCAGGACAGCGACTACGACGACATCCCCGGAGTCCGCGTCATACGGGTCTGCGGTCGGACCGCGCGGCACAAGACGCGCGAAGGGTGAAGGCGGCTCCACTCCGGTCGACCTGCTGCCGACCACACCGTCCTGAGCCGCACCGATGCTCGGCGGTTTTCGGGTGGTGGTGACGGCGACGAGACCGAGCCCCTCCAGGATGGGGCGGCTGGCGTCCGACGCATCGACCCGCGGGTGGCGGACGCCCCCGGCCACCCCAGCTGAGCACGGCGGGTGACGAGGGCCGGCTGGAGGCCGCAGCGGCCCCCTGCCGCCGTCGAGCCGCCCCACCACGCGCGCGCGAACGCCGTCCCGGGCGTGAACGCGAAGTGGGCCGTCACGGCCAGGCCGCCCGCCGCGGCCACGAAGACGGCGATCTGGTCGGGCTCACCGCGGACCCGAGCTACCAGATCCTCGGCCAGCCATCCCCAGTCCTCGCCCCCCACCTGGGAGTGCATCGTCCGCCCCTGTCGCCGGCGTCGGTGGTCGGGAGCGCGACGACGCCCTCGGGCACCGGGGCCTCGTGGCGCGCCAGGTCCTCGGCCCGGCCGACCCGCACCCTCTCGTCGGTCCCAGCTCCGGCGGTCGATCGTGGCCCCGGGTCTTCCACTCCACCGCCTCGCCGCGCGCGGCGAGGAACTCCCGCTTTCGGGTGACGAGCACGTCGAGCGGTTCCCCCTGGAGCCCGAGGTCCCGGGGGGCGCTGATGAAGCCGCGGGGCCGGCTCACGAGGCGCCCGATCGGCCCGTCGCGCTCGGCGCGGACCCCGTGGGGCAGGGTGGCCGCCTCCGCCGGGCGCAGCTGCTCGTCGTGCGCGGCCCGGAGCTGGTCGGGGTCGGGCACCCGGGGAGAATACCCGGAGGCGGCGGATCGCCCGGCCCGGTCGCTGGCCGAGCGGCCGCCCGCGGCCCGAGCTCGGGCCGGCACCGGTTGACACACCCCGGTCTCGCCGCCATAGTGCGTGGTGCACTATGGCGATGGACAACACCAAGAGCCCCTCGCGAGATCTCCTCGCCCTCACCGTGCTCGCGCTGCTGAGCGAGCGACCGCTCCACCCGTACGCGATCCAGCGGACGATCCGCGATCGCCGCAAGGCGTTCGCCCTCGGCAGTGGGCGGGCGCTGTACCGGGCGGTGGAGCGGCTGGTGGCGGCCGGCTGGATCGAGCCTGCCGAGACGACCCGGGAGGGTCGCCGCCCCGAGCGCACCGCCTACCGCATCACCGACGCCGGCCGGGAGGAGCTCCAGAGCTGGCTCAGCGAGCTGGTCCAGACCATTCTCCCGGAGGCGCCCGTCTTCGAGTCGGTGACCAGCTTCCTCGGATACCTCGACCCCGCCGATGCGGCCCGCGCGCTTCGCCACCGGACCGTGGCCCTGCGGAGTCGCATCGCCTCGCTGGAGGTGGCGCGGAGCGAGCTCCAGCAGGGGCTCCGGCTCCCCCGCCTGGTCCTGCTGGAGCTGGAGGCCGAGCGCGCCCGCCTCCGGGCCGAGCTCAGCTGGGCGGCGGAAGTCGCCACCGACTTCGAGAGCGGGGCGCTGGCCGTCGACTGGAGCACCTGGTGGGCCGAGGGCGGCCAGGGCACCGCGCGCTGGCCGGGGACCGACGACCTCGAGCAGGTGCCGAACCCGCCCGGTCCCGCTGGGCTCCACCACCCGGACGATCCGGGCCCGGTCCCGGCCATCCACCCCGACCGGGGAGGGCGACCCGCATGACCCGCGTTGCGAGGCCGGCAGGGGCCGAGGAGCCGATCATCCAGACGAGGGGGCTGCGGCGGACCTTCACCAGCCGCCGCGGCGCGGTGGAGGCCGTGGCCGGGATCGACCTCGAGGTGGAGGCGGGGACCATCTTCGGCTTCCTCGGACCCAACGGCGCCGGCAAGACGACGACCCTGCGGATGCTGGCGACGCTGCTGCCACCCACCGGCGGTGACGCGCGGGTGGCCGGCTGCGACCTCCGGAGCGAGCCGGCCGGTGTCCGGGAGCGGATCGGGTACGTCAGTCAGCGGGGCGGCTCCGACGTGGCGGTGACCGGCCGACGCGAGATCGAGTTCCAGGCCCGCCTCTACGGGATGGGGGCGGCCGCCGCTCGGGCCCGGACCGCGGAGCTGGTCACGGCGCTCCAGCTCGAGGAGTGCGCCGACCGCCGCTGCGGCACCTACTCCGGCGGGCAGCGGCGGCGGCTCGACATCGCGCTCGGGCTCGTCCACCGTCCCCAGCTCCTCTTCCTCGACGAGCCCACCACCGGCCTCGACCCCCAGAGCCGCGCCCACCTCTGGGAGGAGGTGCGGGGGCTGCGCGACCAGGGAACCTCGGTCTTCCTCACCACCCACTACCTCGACGAGGCCGACCAGCTCTGCGACCAGCTCACCATCATCGACCACGGCAGGCTGGTGGCGGCGGGGACCCCGACCGCGCTGAAGCGACAGATAGCCGGCGACGTCATCACGCTCGGCGTCGGGGGCGATCCGGCCGCGGCCCTGGCGCTGCTGGAGCCGCAGCCGTTCGTGCGCGAGGCGGCGGCCGCCGCCGACGCCGTGCACTGCTTCGTCGACCACGGCGAGACCGCGACCCCGGCCCTGCTCCGGTTGCTCGACGGCGCCGGCATCGAGCTGCGCTCCCTCACTCTCACCCGGCCCAGCCTGGACGACGTCTTCCTGCGGCAGACCGGGCGCCGGCTGCGCGACGAGGCGGTGTGACGGTGACAGCCGCGCGCGACACCGCCCTGGTCTTCCGCCGCTACCTCGGCATCTTCCTCGGCAACCCCGCCTGGGTCGTGATCGGGGCGGTGCAGCCGCTCCTGTACCTGCTCCTCTTCGCGCCCCTGCTGAAGTCGATCGCGTCGACGCCGGGGTTCCCCCGCGGCGGCGCCTACAACGTGTTCGTGCCCGGGCTGCTCATCCAGCTGGGACTCTTCGGCTCCACCGGCGTCGGGTTCGGGCTCATCGCCGACCTCCGCGCCGGGGTGATCGAGCGGCTGCGGGTGACGCCGGTGAGCCGGCTGGCGCTCCTCCTGGGACGGGCGCTCCGCGACGTTCTCACCCTCCTCCTGCAGTCGCTGATCCTGATCGTGGTGGCGATCCCCTTCGGGCTCAGCATCAACGGCGCCGGCCTCCTCATCATGCTGGCCCTGGTGGCGCTGATCGGGTTCACCATGGGCTCGATCGCGTATGCGGTGGCCCTCTGGCTGGGCGACGAGAACTCCTACGCGCCGCTGGTCTTCACCGCCTCGCTGCCGCTGCTGCTCCTCTCCGGGGTCCTCCTCCCGCTGACCCTCGCTCCCGCCTGGCTGCGCGACATCGCCGCCGTCAACCCGCTCTCGTACGCGGTGACCGCGGCCCGGGCGATCTTCCTGGACCACCTCGGCGACCGCTCGGTGGTGGAGGGGGTGGCCATCTTCGTGGTCCTGACCGCGGTGTCGATGCTGCTGGCGGTGCGCCGCTTCAGCCGCGCCATCGCGTGAGCGCGGGGGGCGCGTGCCCGAGCCGGCCGCGCCGCGGGCAGGTTCACCAGAGCGCACCGGAGCCGCCGCCCCGACGGACCGGGGCGATCCCTCCCGGCCGCGCCGTGACCGAGGCGCATCGACCCTGACCCTGGACTCCGTCACCGCGACCGACGATGCCCTCGACGTCGAGACCATGCGGGCGGTCCCTGGGGGTCGAGGCGGTTCGTGCGCATGGCAGCGCCGACGACGGATCGGCAAGCCGTGACCGCCGGATGGAGTGCCGGACGTGGCCAGGGCCCTGTTCACGGACCGGACGTCTGGCGCTGTGCTCAGCGCTCCGCCTTGGGGTCGAGAACGGGCTTGACGTCGAGGATCGGGGTTCCGTTGAGCACCTCGAGGGCATCGACGAGGATGCGCAGCCCGTCGACGGTGAGGATTCGGACGCGGTGGAGGCCGATCGGGTTGGGCCGGTCGGGTGCGCGCAGGCTGAAGACTCCGAGGACGGGACCGCTCGGGTCGTCGCCGGGATAGGTGCGGAGGACGTCGCGACGGGCCCGATGAAGCCAGGTGACCACGATGACACGGTCGCCGACGTGGAGATCGCGAACCGCGTCGGCGAATCGGGATTCAAAGACGAGCCATGCGGGGGGGGCCCCGGCGTCACCCTGGTTCGGCGCCTGCGAGAGGTCTGCCAGCGGTGACTCGACCGACCCGACTGGCACGACGTCGAAGTGCTGATCGGTCACGACCGCGCGCGCCTCCACTGGTCCGGTGTCAGGACGGCATCGAGACGATCTGTGTCCCAGCGGAGCTGGGTGGGCCCGGGGGACTCGTCCCAGGACGTCGCGATGGCCGACGACCGAGCCGAGGCATCCCGCTCTGGCTCGTCATCGCCCCGCCGCGGCCCACCACGGATCCCGACCGCGCTGGCGTCGTCCGGGCTGAGGTGGAGACGGAGCCCCTCGACGCCGCGGTGCGCTGCCCCGTGCGACCGGAGATCCTGATCGGCCACGTGCTGCAGGTGGGCCGGGTTGAGCTGGAATCGCTCCCCTGGCCCATCGTGGTCACCGATCGGCCACCCGTCCCCGTCGCCGGCTGGCATCCCTTTGGCCAGCGCTGCCCGATCGGTGGCCCCGACGCACCGACCTCCGATGACGATCGGAAGGGACGTGGCACTGCCGACCTCCGTCACCGGCGGCCCCACGCCCGCGAGCGGCGCGTCGGCGCACGCCGGCGGGACGCCGCCCGCGCCATCGGGGTGCTTCGCCGACGCAGGCGTGATGCCATGGAGAGGGTCCGCCTCATGCTCGGCGCCCTTCGCGGGGCGGCCGAGGTGCGCCGGGCCGCGGCCATCGCCCAGGGCGCGCGCAGCGGTGCGGGCGGTGCGGAGGTCCGGAACGATGGTCGATGTCGACCGCGCCGGCCGGCCGCACCATCGGTGCCGCCGGCCATCGAGAGGGCCGAGGTCGCGGCCGGCGGCAGCGGCCGTCCGGTGCGCCGACCCCACCCCCGCGGGTGGCGGACCGGCCACCGCGCGCCGCGTCGATGACCGCGCCTCCCCCATCGCTCAGCCCCAGGAGCCGGCCACCTGCCGGGTGGTCACGTTGAGGCGGTTGAAGACGTTGGTGGTGGCGATCGATAGGATCAGGGCCGCGAGTGCCTGCTCGTCGTAGTGGCGGGCGGCCTCGTCCCAGACCTCGTCGGGCACCGGGTCCGCCCGGTCACTGAGCCGGGTGACGGCCTCGGTGAGCGCCAGGGCGGCGCGCTCCGCCTGGCTGAAGTAGGGCGCACCCCGCCACGCCGCCACCGCGAAGAGACGCTCATCCGTCTCGCCGGCCTTCTTGGCGTAGCGTGTGCCCGAGTCGACCCAGGCACTGCAGCCATTGATCTGGCTCGCGCGGAGGTGGATGAGTCCGAGCGTCGTCGGGGGCACCCCTCCCTTCTCCGAGGCCGCCGGCAGCGCCGTGATGGCGGGCATGGCTTCGGGCAGGAGCATCGCCGGGTTCTTCATCCGTGCTTTCATGATTACCGTCCTCCGGGGCGCTCGGCGATCGGGGCCGGCGTCGCGGGCTCCGCGGGACCAGATCGCATTGTCCCATCGGATCGGCTGTGCTCGGCTCTTCGCTGACGAGTCGACGCGGGGGAATGTGAACGATGACCGACCACCGCTGGCCGGCCGCCCGCTTCGAGACCCCCGAGCCCGTCTGAGGGCCGCGCCCTACCGGATGCTGGGGGCGCTGAGCGAGGCGGACGACGGGGTGCAGGAATCCTGGCTCCGCCTCAGCCGGTCCCACACCAGCGGCGTGGAGCACCAGGCGGGAGGGGCTGGCCACCGTCCTCACCCGGTGTGCCCAGGACGGGTCTCCTTGTTCGGCGGCCCACGTCAGCGCAGTGGCCTCTCGGTCCAGAGGGTGCCATGGAAGGACTCGGAGACCGTGCTCGATGCCTGACCGGCGGGACGAGTCGAAACGGCTGAGCGATCTGGCCTCAGCCCCTGACGGCGCCGTCGGTGCAGGGCGTGGCTGCGATCGCCGGATGGCTTCAGCGCAGCTCGTTGATGCGGATCAGGGTGCCCGCGGGATCGCGGACGGCGCAGTCGCGAACTTCGTACGGCTGTTCGGCCGGCTCCTGGACGACCTCGGCGCCGCTGGCCTGCAGCTGCGCGAACGTGCCGTCGAGGTCGGCGGTGGCCAGGGTGATGCAGGCGTAGCTGCCCTTGGCCGTCATCTCGGCGATGGTGCGGCGCTCGTCGTCGGTGATGCCGGGATGGGCGGCCGGCGGCTCCAGGACAATGGACGTGCCGGGCTGGTCGGCGGGGCCGATCGTGATCCAGCGCATCCCGCGGGATCCGACGTCGTTGCGGACCTCGAAGCCGAGGGTGTCGCGATAGAGGGCCAGGGACGCGTCCGGGTCGTCGTGCGGGAGGACGGTCAGGTGAATGG
>DATLUG010000039.1:0-72977 GCA_035533215.1 Candidatus Micrarchaeia archaeon
CTCCCGGTCGGCCACCATTCGCTTCAGCCGCTGGTTCTCCACCCGCAGTTGCTTCAGCTCCTTGGCATCGTCGGCCTTCATCCCGCCGTACTGGTTACGCCACCGGTGCAGCGTCGCCTCGCTGATCTCCAGGGCCTTGGACACGGCCGCCACATCCTGGCCTTGCCCAGCCAGCTGATCCGCTTCCCGCAGCTTCCGGATGATCTGCTCCGGCGAGTGTTTCCGGCCCTTCAAGTGAGTTCCTCCTCGGTCCTCTCGGACCTCCAAAGTCTCTCACTGACCCTGGCTCACTTCTCGGGGGGTCACGACACTATTGCCTGGACAGTCGCGGAGCGCAACATGAATAGCCTCACACATCAAGTCCGGGGGTCAGTTAGAGCGGTTCTCTGCGAATACCACCCGGCTGTGAGATATCTAGGTCGACGCCAACCGAGCGTGATCGACACCCCAATGATGCGGGCCACAGTTTGCGGGAATGCGCTGGGTCATCCGCCTCTCGACGACCGAGTCCACGGCCGCGGCATGTCGGACTGCGCCCCCTAACGACAGGCCCGCTCGGCAGCTGGATATCGAGCCGATCTCTACCACGTCCCTTTCCGACTGTGCTACCATACCACTAAGCGGTTAGTGGAATGGTGTTATGATCGAATTCCAACTTGAGACTGAGTCGGGGATAGCCACGTACCTGCAGATTGTCCAGCAGGTCCATCAGGCACTGCGTCTGGGCCTATTGGAGCCAGGTGACCAGTTGCCGACCGCCCAGCAGGTCGTGGCCAAGCTGGCAATCAACCCGAACACGGTGCTAAAGGCTTATCGCGATCTAGAGCGTGAAGGCCTCGTACGTCCTCGACCAGGTCAGGGGACTTTCGTGATCGCTTCCCTCTCCCGCACTGACCCAGCCACACAAGCACGGCTGCTCGCTTCCATGGCCAGCTGGCTGCGCTCGGCGCGCGCGGCGGGATTGAGTCCCGACGACATCGAGGCGATCTACCACACTGCGTTCCGAAACTACTTCGCGGAGGGTGTGGCATGACCGCCGTTCTTGAAACGGATGGGCTGGGCAAACAGTACGGCCGCAAATGGGCGCTGCACCACTGCACTCTGGCTATTCCTGAAGGAAAGGTCGTCGGGCTCGTCGGGCCCAATGGTGCGGGCAAGTCCACCCTGCTGAATCTGGCCGTCGGCTTGCTCGCACCAACATTGGGCACGATCAAGGTGCTCGGTGGTCGTCCTACTGATGGCCCGTCCCAGCTCGGACGGATCGGCTTCGTCGCCCAAGACACTCCCACGTACGAGGGGATGTCGGTTGCCAAGCACTTCCGCATGGGCGCCTGGCTCAACCCACGCTGGGATAGCGAGCTGGCGGAGCGCCGCATTAGACAGCTCGGCCTTGACCCACGCCAGAAGACCGGGTCGCTCTCCGGTGGCCAGCGAGCCCAGGTCGCCCTCGTCCTGGCCCTGGCGAAGTCACCGGAGATTCTCATCCTCGACGAGCCGGTAGCCAGTCTAGACCCCCTTGCCCGACGCGAGTTCCTCCAAATGCTGATGGAGGTCGTCGCCGAGCACGGGGTGAGCGTCGTGCTCTCCTCGCATCTGATAGCTGACCTCGACCGGGTCTGTGACTACCTCGTCGTGCTCGTCGGCTCCCATGTGCAGCTGTCCGGAGATGTCAGCGCCTTGCTGGCATCCCATTGCCACCTTTCCGGACCTCGCCGAGACCGGAGTACCCTCCCGGCGAGCCAAGAAGTCATCGAGGAGAGTCACACCGACAAGCAGAGCGTATACATGGTGCGCACCAACGCCCCGATCCTCGACCCAGCCTGGACCGTCAAGCCGGTCACCCTTGAGGATCTGGTTCTCAGCTACATGAGACAGGCACGAGAAGCTGACCCGCATCGCCGACCGGGACTGGGGGTTCTTCGATGATCCGGTTCACGTCACTTCAGTTCCGCATCCAGGCTGCTGTCACCGTCGGCGTGCTCGTGCTGATCGCAATCGTCGTCGTGATCACCGGCCCGAACCTCGTCCACTTGTATGACACAACGGTGGCCAACTGCCAGGCACACGGAGACTGCAGCTATGCCCGCAATGCCTTCACGCAAAGCGACAGCTTCCTGCAATCAGCGCTGGGTGCACTTCTTCTCGTCCTCCCCGCCCTCGTCGGCATCTTTTGGGGCGCCCCACTCATCGCCAGGGAGTTCGAAGCGGGCACCTTCCGACTCGTGTGGACCCAGGGTGTCACCCGCTCGCGCTGGCTGGCCGCCAAGCTCGGCATTGTCAGCCTAGCCAGCATGGTCGTCGCCGGGATGGTCAGTCTCATGGTGAGCTCGTGGTTCAGCCCGATCGACAAGGTGACCAAGCTCCAGTTCACTTACTTCGACGAGCGTGGCATCGTCGCGATCGGCTATGCGCTGTTCGCTTTCGCCTTCGGGGTCGCCGCCGGACTGCTCGTCCGCCGGACGGTGCCGGCAATGTTCGTAACGCTTGTTGCCTTCATCGGCGCTCGACTAGCCATCACCTACTGGGTGCGGCCAAATCTCATGGCGCCTGTCAAGGCCGCTATGCCCCTGCATATCGTCTTTGGTACAAGCATCGAGCAGACGGCGTCGACGGGTCTCTCGTTTTTCGAGCCTGTCAACATCCCGAACGCTTGGATTTACTCGAACGAGGTTGTCAACAGTTCCGGCCACGTCCCGACCGCTCAGTTCCTCCATCGCGCCTGCCATTCACTTCTCGCTGTTCCACCCAGCGGGGCGGTTCAGGGCGTGCCAAAGCCAAACCCAAACGCACACGCTGCATTTGCAGAGTGCTTTGCCAACGTCGCCGCAAAGTATCACCAGGTAGTGATCTACCAGCCCGCGAGCCGCTATTGGGCGTTCCAGTGGTACGAGACCGCGATCTTCTTCGGCCTCGCCTTGACCGTGGCCGGATTCTGTTTCTGGTGGCTACGTCGCCGCCTCGTCTGACGGAACCAGCAGCTTCCGAGTCTCGCCGGATGTGTCACTCGCGGGTATTGCTCAATCTGACGTCAGGTGCTGATGGCGCCGCAACGTTAGAGTGAAGCCGAGAACACCATTTCTTGACAGAGCACGAGCCGGGTCTTAGATGTCATCCTGACAGGAGTAACACCTTGTACTAATCTGCTCTTTAGTTTCTGGACTTTTGGGCATGGCTGGTGACACAATGGAGGGGTGGCAAGGCTGGGTCGCCGGGCAGCCTACGATGAGCGCCTGACAGCGGTTCAAGCGATCGAGCGCGGCCAGCGTGTAGAAGTCGTCGGCGAGGTTCTGGGCTTCGCCCGGTCGACGGTGTTCGGGTGGGCGCAGGCATCCCGATCGGGCGGTGAGATGGCGCTGCAGACCAAGCCAACACCGGGCCGTCCACGCCGGCTCTCCGCCAGGCAGATGGAACGGCTGCGGACGTTGCTGGTGGGACGGGACCCACGACAGCTTGAATTTGAGTTCGCACTGTGGACCCGGGCGCTGGTGGCGCAGCTGATTCACCGCGAGTTCGAAATCCAGCTCTCCCTGGCCACCATCAGTCGGATTCTCCACCAGTTGGGAATGTCGCCCCAACGGCCCGTCGACCGGGCCTGGCAGGCCGATCCGGCAGCGGTCGAGGCCCGGAAGGCCACCACCTGTCCTGGGATCGTGGCCGCTGCCAAGAAGCAGGATGCGGCCAGATTCTTTGGCATGAGGCATCGGTGCGGACTGACTGCCACGCCGGCACGACCTGGGCACCGGTCGGCCAAACGCCCGTGGTGCGACCGGCCGGGCAGCGACTGGCAATCATGATGGTGTCCGCCGTCAGCCCCCGCGGCGAGCTCCGCTTCCGGGTCCACGAAGGCACCATGGATGCCACCCGCTTCATCGAATTCTGCCGCGGGCTGCTGCATGACATCGACCGGCCGGTCTTCCTCATCGTGGACGGTAGCTCGGTGCACAAGGCGGTCAAGGTGCGGGAGTCCGTCGCTCCTACGCAGGGGCGGCTACAGTTGTTCTCCCTACCTTCTTACTCGCCCCAGCTGAACCCCGACGAGTGGGTCTGGAAGAAGGTCAAGCACGACCGCATCGCTCGCAAGGTTCCCCAAGCCAAGGACGAACTGAAGGCGATCGTCATGGCGCTCTCCGTCGTCTGCAACGGCTCCCGGACACCGTGCGGGGCTTCTTCGGTGACCCACAGCTTGCCTACATCACCCAAGCAGCAGCTGGTCCCGCTCCGTCCAGAAACTTACTAGGGGCTGAGCCTGGATCCACCGATTCGGTGTCGGGAGGGGTGACCGGGGACCGGGGTGGGGGCACGAGCGGCACCGCCGATGGTGCAAGGCGGCTTCCGGCGGTCGAGACGGACGTGGAGCGGGGTCAAGCCGTTCCGCCACCGCCGTGGACCGCCCATGTCGCCGCCCGGGGGCGCGCGGAAGCGGCCGCCGGTGGTGATGCCGGAGGACGGGTCTGCGGTGGGCCGTCAGCAGCTGGCGCGGATGGCGCGCAGCCGGGTGAGGGCGGCGCCGAACAGGGCCTGCC
Source organism: Candidatus Micrarchaeia archaeon (assembly GCA_035533215.1). GTDB lineage: Bacteria > Chloroflexota > Dormibacteria > Aeolococcales > Bog-877 > DAHUZL01. The sequence continues at coordinate 4,524 of DATLUG010000039.1, forward strand.
AGGGCCAGTCGCGCGGCAGATGTAAGGTCCAGCGCCGCGCCGAGCGCGTCAGCCGACCCGGGAGCGCGAACAGGCGGCGCCGCAAGGTCGCCGCGGTGGTCCGGGCCGGCACGGCGTCCGGCAACCCGATCATGCCCACCCAGCGACCGCAGTTGTGGGCGAGCCCCGCGAACGTGAGCCAGGCCGCGTTCGCGGCGAACCGCCCTGAGTGCAGGTGCGCCAGCCCCGCACCCTCTTTCAGATCCCGGATCGCGGTCTCGACCTCGGCGTGGGCGCGGTGATCGGCTTCCAGGGAGAGCATGTCCCCAGCGCGATCGGTGATGAACGCGTGGTACGCAAACTCGGTGAACAGGGCCAGTTGCGAGTCCTGGGTCGGGCGGACCCGGCGCACGATCAGCCGCACCGGGGTGCCGCGTGTCCCGAATGGCGCGGAGGTGGTCTCGGCCACGTCCGCCCCCGAGATCGGGTGGCCGTCCGCATCGAACCCGAAGGTCCCGGCGCTCGACCCGTACGGGATCGGGGTCCAGGCCTCAGCCGGGATGGAGGCGATCGCGGTGCGCAGCGCGGGGTGGAGCCGCACCGTGATGCTGAAGCGGACGTCGGCCCGGCGACACGTCCGCACCACGGCCTGCGCATAGAACCCCGAGTCGGCGCGCAGCGTGATCGGGCCGGTGGCCCCCGCCGCCCGCACCCGCGCGAACGTCTCGCGCAGGAAGCTCGCCCCGCCCCGGCCACTGTGCGCGCGTCCGCCGCGCAGACGGGTATGCAAGATGTCACCCGCCCCGGCGCGGGTGGCCAGCAGCGGATGGTAGCCCCGCACCTTGGTGTACCCGAACCCCGCGCCCTGCTTGGCGGGACCGTACGTCTCACAGATGGTGGAGTCCAGCTCGATCGTCAGCGGCCCGCCCCCGGGGCCGGCCCCGGCCGCCCGGGCGCGGGCCAGCGCCGCCCGCGACACCGCGTCCACCTGGCGGACGTGGCCATAGGTGAAGCTGCGCCGGAAGGTCCCCAGCGTCGAGGGCGCCCGGAGCCGATGCCCCAGCACCGCCCCCGTGGCGGCGGCCCGCAGGACGGCGGTGTCGTCGATGCTGTCGGCCCCGGCCAGCATGGCGGCGACCACGGTCATCGCCTCCAGCCCAACGTGCGCGTGCCCAGGTGCCGTCCCCAGGTCGACGTGCCGGTCCAGCAGCGCCGGGAGGCTCAGCTTCTGGGCCAGGGTAGCCGGCAGGAGGAGCCCGGCGTGGGCCACCGCGTGGGGATCGTCGAAGGCAACGCCGATCCGGTCGAGACTGTGGGAGAATGGGGGCATCGAAAAGGTGCTCCTGTGCTGGGACGCTCGCCTGCGTTGGCAACACCGATTATCCCAGCACAAAGTACCCTTTCGTCGTCCTCACCCCACCGTCACAGTGCCCCGGTTCGGTGGATCCAGGCTAAGGTTTGACGATGCCAAGTGACCATGAACGTGTGGCAATCGTCCAGTTCGTTCGGCACCGGCTGGCGGAGATGGGCCCGGAACACGTACGGGCCGACGGTGACCTTGAGCGCGTGACGCTTCCCACCCTGGACGGTGATACTCTTCGCGATCCGGTCGTCGCCGAGAACGCTCGGGTCGTGATCGAGATCGGTCTCGCCTATGGCGGCTCGGCGCTCGCGATCGGGGAGGCCCTGATTTCACCGGATTACACAGACAAGGAGTCATAGAGACCGATCATCGGCTTCACGGCGGAGCTGGAGCGCCAGGCTGGGAACGACGAAGGACGCGATGAAGATCGGCAGAAAACTCTTTCCGGTGCATCGGAAGGCGACGGTTTGGCTCTCGACGGCGTCGAAGGTCCGAGTTCGGCTGGAGTTTCGGCCATTGCGTAGTTGCAGGGTGTGACGTCCAGGTTCGATTGGTATCTCGATCGTGTCGTTCATTTCGAGCGATCCGGCACGCCGACCGTCAACCACGATGTCGTAGGTGCCACGTCGGACCTCGACTCCGATTGCTTTATGCGTCAGCTTCAGGGTTGCTGTCATCTTCGACCTCATTTGTCTGTCGGCCGCTGCCTTGATTTGTGGGTCTTTCGGCATAGATGTGGGTGCGGGCGAGGGATCGGTGAGGGCTCCACCCGGGCAGACCCGGGGCACCTGGGGTCCTCGGGGCGGGCGCCGTGGGGTTGGGGACTGGTGGCCAGGCGGGCGACCAGACGCGGGCCCCAGGAGACCCCCGGCCAGATCGACCGTGACCCCGGATCGGCGTCCCTGGGGGAACCCCGGGCCGGACGCCGCGGGGCGGGGCGGGGCGGCGTGACACGCACGAGGCCGTATGTTTGGAAGTGCTCAACCCACCGAACTCCGGAGGTTCCCCGTGCGTGCCACGGCCGCATTCTCGCACCTGCGGCGCCTGGAGGGGATCCACGTCCGGGCCGCGGCCGTCGTCGCCGACACGGTCGTGGTCACGGTGACGCTGCGGCCGCGCCGGCTGCGCTGCCCGGCGAGCGCCTTCGCGACCCGGACCCGCTACGACACCCGCCCCGTGTTGTGGACCTGGCACCACCTCGAACTCGGGGTCTGGCGCCTGAAGCTGCGGGCCGGGCTGCGCCGGCTGGACTGTCCCACCCACGGGGTCCGCACCGAGGCGGTGCCGTTCGCCCGCCCGGGCTCGCGCCACACCCGGGATCTCGAAGACCTGGTCGGCTACCTGGCCACCGCCATGGACCGGACCGCCATCGGTCGGCTGCTGCGCCTGGACTGGGACACCGTAGGCCGCATCTGCACCCGGGTGATGGCCGACCGGCTCGACCCCCGCCGGCTGGAGGGGCTCCTGACGATCGGGGTGGACGAGGTCTCGTGGCGGCGCCGGCCCCACTACCTGACCCTGCTCTCCCATCATCGGCGGGGGCGGATCGTGTGGGGGCAGCCGGGCAAGGACGCCGCCACCCGGGACACCTTCTTCGACGAGCTGGGCGCCGACCGCGCGGCCCAGCTCACGGCGGTGTCGATGGACATGAGCCCGGCGTTCGAGACATCGGCCCGCGCCCCGGGGCACGCCACGAACGCGGTCATCTGCTACGACCCGATCCATGTGGTGGCCTTGGGGACGCAGGCGCTCGACACGGTGCGACGCCAGGTCTGGCAGGAGATGCGCGGCCTGGACGCCGACGCCGCCCATCGCTTCAGGGGAGCCCGCTGGTGCTTGCTCAAGAACCCAGAGAACCTGAACGACGACCAGGCAGTCACGCTGTGCCGGCTGCGGCGCCGCGGGGGCGCCCTTTGGCGTGCCTATGGCCTCAAGGAGGCCCTGCGCGCCATCTTTGCCGGCGACCTCGACGTTGACGCCGTCGCCGACCTCCTCGACCGCTTCTGCGCCAAGGCGCAGCGCAGCGGCCCGCGGTCGTTCGTCACCGTGGCGAAGACGATCCGGCGGCGCCGGGCGGACATCCTGGCTGCGATCCGTCTCGGCATCACCAACGCTCAGCACGAGGGCGTCAACCGGCGGGTGCGGCTGATCATCAACCGGGCCTACGGCTTCCACTCCGCCAAGGCTGCCCTCGCCCTGGTGGTGCTGACCGTCGGCCCGATCACGCATGTCCTTCCCCACGAACGGGCGGCGAACCCGTGATCCCATCCACATCTGTACCGGCAGGCCCAAATTTTTCGATCTGCTTGAGGGTCGGCACCTTGGCGCCTTCCTTCCATGCGTCCAGGTCCGGGAAACTGGACCTGAGGTCTTCCGCCGACACCCGGGAGCGCACCTCTGCCCATCTGAGCAGTGGTCCACGAATCGCTACCCGCACGGTCATCGTTGGTGTCTCCCCACGGTCACCGCTCCGAGGTGAGCATCTTCATGACCGCGTCGTAGCCGTCCACGGCATTGAGGTGGGCGTACACCTGTTCTATCATACGCAACCCGCTGTGGCCCAGAAGCTGGGCGAGCTGGACCGGATTCATGCCCCGGCGCAGCGCTTCAGTGGCGAACGAGTGGCGCAGCAGGTGGGGATGGACCCGCCGGGTGATCCCGGCGCGGTCGGCGTCTGACCGGAGGAGCTGGAGGATTCCGCTCCGGGTCAGCGGCGCGTACTCACCCTGCGGGTTTCTGCGGGAGGCAACGAACAGGTGGTTGCTGTGGGACTCTGGCCGGGCGCGGCGGTACCGGTCTATGCTCCGCACCAAAGAGGGTGAGAGGGGGACCAGGCGCTCCTTGGAGCCCTTGCCCTTGACCTTGAGAAAGGCACGGCGGTCCTGGGCGGTGATGATGTCCTCCATCTCCAGGCCGCACAGCTCGCCGACCCGGATGCCGGTGTCGGCCAGCAGCCGGATGATCAGCTTGTCGCGCTCGGTCGGGGCGGCCGTCTCCAGCCGGTATATCTCCTCGCGGCTCAGCACCTCGACCACCCGCCGGGGCAGCCGCGGGAGCTGGGGCTTGCCGGACACCTCCTCGCCCTCGACCCGGCACCAGGCCAGGAACTGCCGGACTGAGCGGACGTAGTGGTGGACGGTGAAGCGCGACAGCGGCTTGCCGTGCGTGCCCGGCTCGGTCAGCAGGTCGCCGGTGAAGCGGTCGAGGGCGCGCTGGTCGAGCTGAGCGGTGGTGGTGACGTTGGCTCCGGCGCACCAGGGCAGGAATACGTCGACCAGGCTGTAGCGGTAGGCCTGGTTGATGGTGGAGAGGGCCAGGCCGCGGGCTCGGCAGGAGGCCAGGTAGTCCTCGACCAGCACTTCCAGGGAGGAGCTGGCAGGCGGCGAGACGACCGAACCCGTGGCCATGGCGGGTCCCTTTTTATGGGGTCGGTATCGCGATAGCCTGATTATCGCTCGTTACAGCGCTTTTGTGTAAATCCGCGCTGTTTAGCAGCGCTAGCCCAACACATCTCCACCCCGCTTTACAGCGCTAAACTGCGAGCTTTAGCTTGTCCTTAGGCGCTCTTATTGAACTCGAAGATAGGCATTTGGAGCGGGAGACGAGACTCGAACTCGCGACATCCAGCTTGGAAGGCTAGCGCTCTACCAACTGAGCTACTCCCGCGACCGCCTCATGAGGATAGCGTCAGGGAGCGGGGTCGGACCGCTGCAAGCCCCGGCACCCCCGCCGGAGCGGTGCCCAGCCGATCTCTACGGATCCCAGGGACCGGACCCGACCGTTGTTAGACTGGGTCGACGATGCTCGGAGACTACCTGCCCCTGATCATCTTCCTGGCCCTCGCGGTCCTCGTCGGGGGCGCCGTGTCGGGCCTCTTCAACCTCCTCGGCCCGCGCAAGCCGAGCAAGGCCAAGGGGCTGCCCTACGAGTGCGGGATCGTGCCGGCGGAGGCCGCCCGGAGGCGGTTCTCGGTCACCTTCTATCTCACCGCCATGCTCTTCATCATCTTCGACGTGGAGGCGGTCTTCCTCTACCCCTGGGCGGTGGACCTCGGGCGGACCCTCCACGTCTTCGGGCTGATCGAGATGCTGGTGTTCGTGGCCCTCCTGGGGGTGGCGCTCCTCTTCGTGTGGCGAAAGGGCGCCCTGGAATGGGACTGACGCGTGGAGATGGACCGGCCGACCTCTCCCTGAGGGCCCCGGCGATCTCCGGCGGGGCGGCGGGCGCGGCCGCCCTCCCGCTGCCCGCGGCGCGAACCGCGCTGCTCCGGGCCCAGGCCCCGGCGATCCCAGGGGTCCTGCCCCGGGAGAGCGAGGCGGTCGATGCCGCGGCGCGGGCCGGGGTGCTCACCACCACCATCGGCAAGGTGGTGGCGTGGGGTCGCTACTCCTCCCTCTGGCCGTCCCTCTTCGGCCTCGCCTGCTGCGCCATCGAAATGATGGGCGCCAGCAACTCCCGCTTCGACCTGGCCCGCTTCGGGGCCGAGGTCTTCCGCTCCTCCCCCCGCCAGAGCGACATGATGATCGTGGCGGGTCGGGTCTCCCAGAAGATGGCGCCGGTGCTGCGCCAGATCTACGACCAGATGCCGGAGCCGAAGTGGGTGATCTCGATGGGGGCCTGCGCCTCCTGCGGCGGCATCTTCAACAACTACGCGATCGTCCAGGGGGTGGACAAGGTGGTCCCGGTCGACGTCTACATCCCCGGCTGCCCTCCACGACCCGAGGGGCTCCTGGACGCCGTGATCAAGCTCCAGAAGAAGATCGCCGCGGAGCCGCCCACGAGCCTGTTCGGGTGATCGGATGAGGCCGGTGCCGGCGACGGTCCGCCCAGCGGGTACCACGGCCCTGGCTTGTCTGCGATCGGGGCTTCCGGACGCGGCTCGGGCGGTCTCCGAGGACCACGACCAGCTGACCATCGAGCTGGAGCCGACCCGACTCATCGACGCCGTCCGGCTGCTGCGGGACGACCCCGTCGCCCGCTTCGAGATGCCGATCTTCATGACGTGCGTCGACTGGCCGGAGCGCGACCCGCGCTTCGACGTCGTCTATGTCCTCCGCTCCCTCACCGGCAACGACGTGGTGCGGCTGCTGGTCCGGGCCGACGCCGACGGCACCGTGCCCACGCTGTCGGGGCTGCTCCCGGGCATGGAGTGGCACGAGCGCGAGTGCTACGACCTCTTCGGACTCACCTTCGAGGGCCATCCCAACCTGCGCCGGATCCTCCTCCCCGACGACTGGGAGGGCCACCCCCTGCGCCGGGACTACGTCTCCTTCGGCGAGCCGGTCGCGTTCACCCACAACCTGGAATGGGCGCTCTCGCCCCAGGACCGGCCCGAGTACATGCCCGGGTCGGTCCGCGGCTCGGTCGAGCGCCCGTGAGCGGGGCGGTCCTGCCGCCGCCGCCCGGCACCGGGATGCCGACGGGCGCCATCCCGCGCCAGGAGGGGGTGCCGCGGATACGTCCCGGCGGCCGCGGGGAGTTCCTGGAGAAGATCGAGCCCTCCGAGGAGCTGATGGAGCTGAACATGGGCCCCCAGCACCCCAGCACCCACGGGGTGCTGCGGCTGGTCCTGAGCCTGGACGGGGAGCGGGTCCGTGCCTGCGTCCCCGACATCGGCTACCTCCACACCGGCTTCGAGAAGAGCTTCGAGTCCCACACCTACCAGCAGTGCATCCCGCTCACCGACCGGATGGATTACCTCGCCCCCCCGATGAACAACCTCGGCTTCGCGCTGACCGCCGAGAAGCTGCTCGGGATCGAGATTCCGCCCCGCGGCCAGTACATCCGGGTGATCGTGGCCGAGCTCTCCCGCATCGCCAGCCACCTGATCTGGCTCGGGACCCACGCCCTCGACCTCGGCGCCACCACCGTCTTCATGTACTGCTGGCGGGAGCGCGACCGCATCCTCGACATCCTGGAGTGGATCTCTGGGGTCCGGATGATGACCAGCTTCATCCGGGTGGGCGGCCTGATGGCCGACGTCCCGGCGGAGTTCGAGGCGATGGTGCGCGACTTCCTGCGAGACTTCCTGCTCAAGGTGGACGAGTACGAGGGGCTGCTCACCAGCAACCCGATCTGGCGCGACCGCACCATCGGGCTGGGGGTGATCGACGCCGCGTCCGCCCTCGCCTTCGGCTGCAGCGGAGCCACCCTGCGCGGGTCCGGCGTCCCCTACGACGTGCGCCGGGCCGCCCCCTACGGGGGCTACGAGCAGTTCGAGTTCGACGTCCCGGTGGGGGTCAACGGCGACGTCTACGACCGCTACCTCTGCCGTGTGCGCGAGATGCGGGAGTCGTGCCGCATCGTCCAGCAGGCCATCGACGGTCTCCCGGCGGGCCCGGTGAACAGCACCGACCGCCGGGTGGTGCCGCCGCCCCGGGAGGAGATCGACACCTCGATGGAGTCGCTGATCCTCCACTTCAAGCTCTGGACCGAGGGCTTCCGCCCGCCCCCTGGCAGCTGCTACCACGCCATCGAGAGCCCTCGCGGCGAGCTCGGCTTCTTCATGGTCAGCGACGGCGGCAACCGTCCCTACCGCTGCAAGGTCCGCGCCCCCTCCTTCAGCAACCTCTCCGCCCTCTCACGCATGGTCGAGGGCTCCCTGGTCGCCGACGCGGTCGCCATCGTGGGCAGCATCGACATCGTCCTCGGCGACGTCGACCGCTAGCGCTGCCCCCCTCGGCGGGTGGAGGACCAGCCGTCCCACCAGGATCACCTCGGCCCCGGCCAGCAGCAGCAGCGCGGCGGCGATCCGGGGGACGAAGGCCGTCACCGTGGGTGGGGCGGTGAAGAGCCACACGAGCAGGAGGGGGAGGCCGATCGCGGGGCCGAGGGCGAAGCGGCGGGTGCCGACCCCGAGGGCGTAGTAGACGAGCAGGTTCACCAGGGTGAGACCGATCACCCCCAGGGTGAAGATGGTGAGCAGGGGGGCGTCGAAGATGTACGCGGGACCGAGGACCACCCGCAGGATGAGGTGGGCGGCGAGCGTGTACACGGCGAGGACGACGCCGTCCATCGCCAGCAGCACGATCCCGGTGCGCAGGACCAGGTCCCGGCGCAGGCGGGGGTCGGTGGCCGCGGCCACCCTCGGGTACATCACCGCGGTGAGGCTGCTGGTCCCGTAGAAGAGGATCTTGCCCATCACCGAGAGCCCGGCGTAGAGGCCCGCCTGGTGGGCGGTGAGCACGTGCTTGGCGGCGATCACGTCGAAGTTGTTGAAGAGCTGGGGGGTCGCCGCCCCGGCCACCAGCGCCAACCCGGTGAGCCAGCCCCCGCCCGACCGGGGGCGGGCCGCTGCCCCGCTGGTCGCCGCCGGTGCGGGCGGCCGCCGGCGGTGGCGGGGGTAGCCGGCGGCTGCGGCCATGCCGACCAGCGACCCGAGGGGGAGGCTGGCCGCCCCCAGGCCCAGCTGGAGCAGGAGCACCGCGGTCACCACCAGGAGGCCCCCGTAGAGGAGGAAGTTGCGGGCCAGCCGGTTGAAGTCGTGGCACCCCTGGAGGTAGCCCCGCTGGGTCCCGCCCATGATCGCCAGCGGTCCCGCTGGGATCGTCACCAGCACCGTGACCGGGGTGTGGAGGTGGAGGACCACGGCGAAGATCGGGGCCAGGGGAACCATGACCAGCCCCAGCCAGAGCCCCTGGCGGAGGGCCCTGGCCCGGATCGCCGGCCACAGCTGCTCGGGGTCGGCCAGCCGGCCAGCCTGGAGGGCCACCCGCCGGGCGGTGTCGGCGGCAACGATGAAGGAGGCGGTGTAGAGGAGGTTCAGGATCGCCAGGACCGCGGTGGCCTCGCCGTTGCCGCTCGGGGTGAGCCGGTGGGCGACGTAGGCCTGGGCGACCAGCACCCCGGCTCCGGAGCCGCCGATCCCGACCAGGTAGTAGAGGTTGTGGCGCAGCGCCGGGACCCGCAGCAGGCGCCGCCAGCCCGGGGTCCCCGCGACGCTGGCGGCGGCCCGGCTGGGCCGGGCGTCCGGCGGGGGCGGCGGCTCGGCTGGCACGCCGTAATCCTGACGGGGCCGCCCCGGGGCGGGTCGGACCCGCTCGCGAGGGCCCCGCGTCGAGGGGCCGGGGCGCCCGGTCGCCCCGGCTTGCCTTGGTAGAGTTGGGGGCGCGATGAGGGTGCACGCGGCCGCGCGCTGGTGCGGCGAGCACGGCGCCGGGGCCCCGACGGGGGAGGACGGCGTCGGCCGTCGGGTCCCTGGGCACGATGGCTGAGGCCGCGGGCCCGCGTCCACCCGCGGCCGCGCTCCTGAGCCAGGCCACCCTGGACACCATCCGCACCGCCCGCCAGCGCTACCCGTCACCCCGTTCGGCCGCGCTCCCGGCCCTCTGGGCGGTCCAGGACCAGCTCGGCCACGTGCCCCCGGATGCGATGGCGGAGGTGGCGGCGGCGCTCGGGATCGGGGCCGCCGAGGTGGAGGCGGTCTCCACCTTCTACGCGATGTACTTCCGGCGGCCGCTGGGCCGCCACTTCGTCCAGGTCTGCACCAACGTGTCCTGCGCCCTGCGCGGTGCGGACTCGGTGGTCCGCCACCTCGAGGGCCGCCTCGGCATCGCGGACGGCGGCACCTCGGCGGACGGGCTCGTCACCCTGGAGTCGACGGTGGAGTGCCTGGGGGCGTGCGGGGGGGCGCCGGCGCTGCAGGTCGACCGCTACTCGGTGGAGGACTGCACCCCGGACATCCTCGACGCGATCGTCCACCGGCTGCGGGCCGGCACGGCCACGGCCGCCCCCGGGCCGGGGGCCGGACCCTGATGGCGGCGCGGGAGCTGCGGGCCCTCACCCGCTACCGGGGCGAGCCGGCGGTGACGACGCTCGCCGGCTACCGCCGGGTGGGCGGCTACCAGCACCTGCGCAAGGCCCTGGCGATGGGCCCGGAGGCGATCACCGCGGAGGTGAAGGCGTCGGGGCTCCGGGGGCGGGGAGGGGCGGCGTTCCCCACCGCCTCCAAGTGGGGCTTCCTCCCCGTGGGGGTCTTCCCCCGCTACCTGTGCGTCAACGCGGACGAGTCCGAGCCCGGCTGCTTCAAGGACCGGGTCCTGATGGAGGAGCTCCCGCACCAGCTCCTGGAGGGCACCCTCATCGCCGCTTTCGCCATCCAGGCCTCCCACGCGTTCATCTACGTTCGCGGCGAGTACCGCGCCCAGCGCGAGCTGCTGGAGCGCTGCGTGGCGGAGGCCTATGCGAACGGCCTGGCGGGCGGCGATGTCTGCGGCAGCGGCTGGGGCTGCGAGCTGATCGTGCACGGTGGGGCCGGCGCCTACATCTGCGGCGAGGAGACGGCCCTGCTCGACTCCCTGGAGGGGCTGCGCGGGCAGCCGCGTCTGCGTCCCCCCTTCCCCGCCGTCCGCGGCCTCTACGGCCAGCCGACCGTGGTCAACAACGTCGAGACCCTCGCCAACCTCCCCTACATCGTGGAGCGGGGGGGCGCCGCCTACGCCGCGCTCGGCACCGAGGCCAGCCCCGGCACCCGCCTCTTCTGCGTCAGCGGGCACGTGGGGCGTCCCGGCACCTTCGAGGTGCCGATGGGCACCACCAGCTTCCGCGATCTCCTCGAGCTGGCCGGCGGCGTCCGCGCCGGGCACCAGCTCAAGGCGATGCAGCCCGGGGGCGGCTCGATGCAGGTGCTGGGTCCGCAGCACCTGGACCTTCCCCTGGACTTCAAGGCGGTGGCCGACGCCGGCTCCTCGCTGGGGGCGGGGGCGCTGGTGGTGATGGACGAGACCACCTGCCTGGTCGAGGTCTCGATGCGGCTGGTCGACTTCTACCAGCACGAATCCTGCGGCAAGTGCGTCCCCTGCCGGGAGGGGACCTACTTCGAGAGCCAGCTGATGCACCGGCTCGAGGCCGGGCTGGCCTCCGCCGACGAGCTCCGCACCCTGGCCGACATCTGCGCCCACATGGACGGGCGCTGCTTCTGCCCCCTCGGTGACACCGCCACCTGGTTCGTGATGTCCGCCTACCGGATGTTCCCCGACGAGTTCCAGGCCCACTGCGGGGCCGGCCGGTGCCCGGTGCGAGCCGGCGCGGAGGCGGCGGCCTGATGGGGGAGGGGGGGTGACCGCCGCGGCGACGACGGAGCCCAGGCCGGTCACGGTCACGATCGATGGCCGCCCGGTGACGGTCGCACCGGGGACGTTGGTCTGGGACGCCTGCGAGAAGGCGGGCGTCTTCGTCCCCGTCTACTGCGCCCACAAGAAGATGGAGCCGGTCGCGGTCTGCCGGATGTGCCTGGTCGAGGTCGGCACCATGCCCAAGCTCCAGCCCGCCTGCGCCACCCTGGTGCACGACGGGATGGCGGTGCGGACCCAGACCGATCGGGTGCGCCGGTTCCGCCAGGGCAACATGGAGTTCCTCCTCCTCAACCACCCCCTCGACTGCCCGGTGTGCGATCGCGGCGGGGAGTGCGACCTGCAGGACTTCGCCCACCGCTACGGACCACCGCGCTCGCGCACCCCCATCACCGGCAAGGTCCATTTCGACAAGGCCCGCCCGCTGTCGGACAAGATCATGCTCGATCAGGAGCGCTGCATCCTCTGCTGGCGCTGCGTGCGCTACTGCGACGAGATCACCGGCGACCGCGCCATCGTGCTCCAGGAGCGGGCGGTCCGCACCGTGGTCGACACCTTCGAGGGCCGACCGCTGACCGGTGAGTTCCAGGGCAACCTGCCCGAGGTGTGCCCGGTGGGGGCGCTCACCCACATCGCCTACCGCTTCCGCTCCCGCCCCTGGGACCTGCAGCGCACCCCCAGCATCTGCCCCGGGTGCAGCTACGGCTGCAGCCTCGGGATCGACAGCCGAGACGACGGGGTGGTGCGCTTCGTCAGCCAGGACAATCCCGACGTCGACGACAGCTGGCTCTGCGACCGCGGCCGCTACGGGTTTCCCGAGCTGAACCGGACCGATCGCATCCGCACCGCCCAGCTCAAGCTGGAGGGGCCGGTCCGCCCGGTCCGGGCGATGGAGGCGGTGGGGGCGGCCACTCGCGCCCTGGCCGCGGTCCTGGAGCGGCACGGGCCGGCGTCGGTCGCCCTGCTGGGCACCCCGCTGATGACCAACGAGGAGGCGTTCTGCCTCCAGTGGCTGGCCCGCGACGTGATCGAGACGCCCCACCTCGACCACCAGTTGGAGACCTGGCCCGGGCTGGGGCCGCTGGAGTTCCGGCTCGCCATCCGCGACCTGGAGGCCTGCGACACGGTGGTGGTGCTGGGTGAGCGCCCCGAGCGGGCCACCCCGGTGCTCACCCTCCGGCTCCGCAAGGCGGAGCGCACCCACCGCCGCGAGGTGCGCCGGGTCGCGGCCGACGCCGACCCCGCGGAGCTGGCGCGGACTGTCCGCGACCGGATGCTGGTCGGGGTCGTCGCCCACGAGGCCGACCGCGAGCAGGCGGCCCGGGTGGCGGCCCTGCTGGGGCCGCTCAATCGCGAGGTCCGCCGCCTCACCCTCACCGAGGGGATGAACGGCCGCGGCTGCAAGGACATGGGTCTGCTCCCGGGGCAGGGGCCCGGCTACGTGGCGGCGGCACGGTCCGGGATGAGCGGACGCCAGATCCTCGCCGCCGCCGCCGCTGGCCGCCTCCGCGCGCTGGTCGTGGTGGGACCGAACCCCCTGCTGGAGCAGGACCCCGCCTTCGAGCCGGCCTGCGCGCGGGTGCCCCTGCTGGTTGCGATCACCCCCGTCATCGGCGCGCTCAGCCGCCACGCCCACGTGCTGGTTCCGGGCCGCACCATCGCCGAGAAGTCGGGGACCGTCACCAGCAGCGAGGGCCGCGTGCAGATGGTGCGGACCGCCATCCAGCCGCGCTTCGGCTCCGCGCCCCCAGAGCTGCGGCTGCTGGTCGAGCTGGGCCGGATGCTGGGTGGGAGCTGGAGCGGTGCCGCCCTCGCGACGCCGGCGTTCGACGTCATCGCCGAAGCCGTCCCCTCCTATCGCGGCACCCGGGTGGGATTGCGGGCGGCGTGGGCCGAGTGGGGAGGGCCGGCGTGACCGGGGATGGCCGGTGACGGCCCTCCTCTCGGCTTCGCTCCACCCCCAGCTGGCGGCCCTCGGCGGCGGTGTCAACGTCCCGCTGACCTTCCTCGTTGCCCTCGTCAAGGGGGTCCTGATCCTCGTCGTGCTCCTCACCACCGCCGCCTACCTGGTCCTGGCCGAGCGCAAGGTGTCGGCCCGGATCCAGCTCCGGTTGGGGCCCAACCGGGTCGGCCCCGGCGGCCTCATGCAGCCCGCCGCCGACGCCGTCAAGCTGATCTTCAAGGAGGCGGCCGCCCCGGACGGGCGCGACCGCTTCCTCTTCGAGCTGGCGCCTGCGCTGGCGGCGGTGGCGGCACTCTTCGCCTTCGCCGTCATCCCCATCAACCAGACCATCTGCATCGGCGGTCGTCACGGTGCCGGCCCCCTCTCGGCGGCCTGCCCGGGCGGGTTCGCCCTCCACTGGGACCTGGCCCACCTCAACATCGGGCTCCTCTTCATCCTCGCCGTCACCTCGATCGGGGTGTACGCGATCTTCCTGGGCGGTTGGGCCAGCAATTCCAAGTACTCGCTGCTGGGAGCGTTGCGCAGCTCCGCCCAGCTGATCAGCTACGAGCTGGCGGTGAGCTTCGCCGTGCTCGGGCCGGTGCTGCTGTCAGGGTCGCTCAATCTGGAGCGGATGGTGCAGGCGCAGCACCGCCTGTGGTTCGTCTTCCTGCAGCCGCTGGCCTTCCTGCTCTACCTGACCGCCGGGCTGGCCGAGACCAATCGACTGCCCTTCGATCTGCCGGAGGCGGAGGGAGAGCTGGGCGCCGGCTACCACACCGAGATGGCGGGAATGCGGTTCGGGCTGTTCTTCGTCGGTGAGTACGTCAACATGGTGGTGGTGGCGGCGATCGCCACCACCCTGTTCCTGGGCGGCTGGATGGCGCCGTTCTTCTTCCTGCCCAGCTGGCTGGGCCCGATCTGGTTCTTCGCCAAGGTGATGCTGCTGATCTTCATGATGCTGTGGATCCGCTGGACCTACCCCAGGCTCCGCTACGATCGCCTGATGCAGTTCGGCTGGAAGGTGCTGCTGCCGCTGGGTCTCGCCAACATCGTGGTCACCGCGGTGTTCGTGGCGCTGCGATGAGCATGGTCGCGCAGGGGGGTGGGCATGTTCCGTGAGATGTTCGGCGGCCTGCGCATCACCATGCGGGCGATGATGAGCAAGCCGCTCACCATCCAGTACCCCGAGGAGCAGCGCCCAGTGCCGCCGCGGGCGCGCGGGCGCCACATCCTGCACCGCTACGACAACGGCCTGGAGAAGTGCATCGGCTGTGAGCTCTGCTCGGGCGCCTGCCCGGTGGGCTGCATCTACGTCCTGCCCGCCGCCAACGACCCCCTCCACCCGGTCTCGCCGGGGGAGCGCTTCGCGGCCCGCTACGAGATCAACCTGATGCGCTGCATCTACTGCGGCTACTGTGCCGAGGCCTGCCCGACCGAGGCCATCACCCTCGGGCCCCGACTCGACCTCGCCGACTACAAGCGGGAGCGGCTGGTCGCCACCAAGAGTGACCTGCTGGAGGCCTGGCCCGGCTTCACACCGCTCCGGCAGCCGGGGGCGGAGGGGCAGGGGCCGCCCGGGTCCCCGCCGGACCCCCTCGGCGCCGCCGCGTCCCACGAAGGACCGGCGGGCAGCGCCCCCGGGGTCAACCCGCCGATCCCGAGGCGGAGTGGCCCGGACCGGGAGTCTGGACCCCGGTGACGGCGATCTTCGGGGTGGCGGCGGGGATCGCGTTCCTGGGAGCGCTGGGGGTGGTGGTGGCCAGGCGGACCCTGTACTCCGCGCTCGCGCTGATCGTCAACATGCTGGCCCTGGCGGTGCTCTTCCTCCTCCTCGACGCCCAGTTCCTGGCCGCGGTCCAGGTGATCGTCTATGCGGGGGCGGTGATGGTGCTGTTCGTCTTCATCATCGCCCTCCTGTCTCCGGGGGCGCAGGCGCGGCTCCGTCCGACCGAGCTGCGGGTGCTGATCGGCGCCGGTGCCGCGGTCCTGTTCACGGTGGTGCTGGTGCGGCTCACCCTCAACGGGATCACGGTGACGCCGGGCGGCCATTTCCACGGCACCATCGGGCCCTTCGCGCCCCTCCTCGTCGACCGGCACGGCCAGGTGCAGACCCTGGGCGAACAGCTCTTCACCACCTTCCTGCTGCCCTTCGAGGTCAGCTCGCTGCTGCTGCTGGTGGCCGCGGTGGGGGCGGTCCACCTTGCCCGGGGGCGGCAGGCGACGCCGTGAGCTTCCACCTCTTCCCCGGGTTCATCGGCCTCTCGGCGGCGATGTTCGGCATCGGCGCGGTCGGGGTGCTGGCCCGCCGCAACCCGCTGGTGGTGTTCATGTCGATCGAGCTGATGCTGAACGCCGCCAACCTGGCCCTCGTCACCTACGGACGCTTCACCCACACCATGGACGGCCAGGTCTTCGCGATCGTGGTGATCACCGTCGCCGCCAGCGAGGTGGTGGTGGGCTTGGCGCTCATCACTGGCGTGTTCCGGCGCGGCCGCCGGCTCGATCTCGACGACCTGGCCGAGCTCCGCGAATGACGATCGGCACCGGCTTCGCCACCGCTCTCGCCGCCGTGGTGCTGGGGCTGCCGCTCCTCGGATTCCTGGCGATCAGCCTCGTCGGCGGACGGCTTCCCCGCCGGCTGGTCCGCTGGCTCGGCCCCGGGGTGGTGCTGCTGGCTTTCGTCGGGGTGTGCGTCCTGCTGGCGGCAACCCTGATGCGGCCGGCCGCCGACCGCAGCGTCACGGTGGTGCTCTGGCAGTGGCTGCAGGTGGGGGTGCGGCACTGGCACGGGGTGGCCGGGACCAAGGGCTTCAGCGCCGACTTCAGCGTCACCCTCGATCCCCTGGCCCTGGTGATGGCGGCGATCATCACCGGGGTGGGCGGGATCATCCACGTCTACAGCGTCGGCTACATGGCGGCGGATCAGGGGTTCAACCGCTTCTTCGCCTACATGAATCTGTTCGTCACCAGCATGCTGGTCCTGGTTCTCAGCGCCAACCTGGTCTTCCTGGTGATCGGATGGTCGATGGTGGCGTTCACCTCCTACGCCCTGATCGCCTTCTGGCACGACCGGCCGGCGGCGGTGGCGGCGGGCCGCAAGGCCTACATCACCCAGGTCATCGGCGACCTCGCCCTGGTGCTGGCGGCGTTCCTCATCTTCACCAATCTGAGGGGCCCCTCCGGACGGCTCCTCCACACCGTCAGCCTCCCGGCGATCTTCGCCAACGTCGGCCCGGGCGCCCACTTCCATGACGGCCTGGGGCCGACCGGCGGCGCGCTCGTCACCCTGATCGGGATCCTGCTCTTCATCGGCGCCGCCGCCAAGTCGGCGCAGTGGCCGCTGCACACCTGGCTGCCCGACGCCATGGAGGGCCCGACCCCGGTCTCGGCCCTCATCCACGCCGCCACCATGGTGACCGCGGGGGTCTACCTGGTGGTGCGATTCCACCCCGTCTACCAGCAGGCTCCGATCGCCGCCGGGGCGGTGGCGGTGGTGGGGATCGGCACCGCCTGGATGGCGGGCGTGATCGGTTGCACCCAGTACGACATCAAGCGGGTGATCGCCTACTCCACCATGAGCCAGATCGGGCTGATGATCTTCGCCGCCGGGATCGGCGCCTACTCGGCGGCGATCTTCCACCTCCTCACCCACGCCTTCTTCAAGGCCCTGCTCTTCCTCGCCGCCGGCAACGTCATCCACGCCCTCCACGACGACCAGGACGTAAGGGTGATGGGCGGCCTGCGCCGGCGGATGCGGCTCACCTACCCGGCCTTCCTGGTGGGCTCGCTGGCGCTGGCCGGGATCCCGATCTTCGCCGGCTGGTTCAGCAAGGAGGAGCTGCTGGGCTCGGGCCTGGTGCTGGGCCCGATCACCCCCTGGCTGTGGGTGATCGGGCTCTCCCTCAACGTCCTCACCAGCTTCTACATCTTCCGGGTGGTGTGGCTGGCATTCCACGGCACGCCCCGGTCGCCGCGCGCGGAGACCGCCCGGGAGGCGCCCCGGGTGATGACCGCGCCGGTGCTGGTGCTGGCGGGGCTGGCCACGGTGGCGGGGTTCCTCGAGGTCAACTTCGCCGGCTGGCGCCCGATCAACCTGTTCGCCGCCTTCCTGCAGCCGGTGGTGGGGGCGGCCCACGCCCACCCCCAGGCGGCGGCCGACCTCACCGCGCTGGTGGTGGGGACGCTGCTGAGCCTTTTCGGCATCGGGCTGGCGACCATGGTCTACCGGATGGGCCTGATCCCCGCCGACCTCGTCAGTCGCCGCGCCCCCTGGCTCTACCGGCTCTCGCTGCACAAGTTCTACTGGGACCAGATCTATGACCTCGGCCTCACCCGTCCCACCCTGGCGCTGGCCCGGGTCCTCACCCGGGTGGTCGAGCCCAACATCTTCGACGGGGCGGTGCGCGGGGTGCGCGACGCGGTGGGCGCCCTCAGCCAGGACTTCCGCAGCTTCCAGACCGGCTACTTCCGCGGGTATGCGACCGTCTTCTTCGCCTTCGCGGCGATCGCGCTCCTGGTGCTGGGGCTGCGGCTGACGTGAGCTGGCCGATCCTCACCGTCGTGCTGCTGCTGCCCCTGGCGGGCGCGATCACCATCGCGCTGATCCCGGCCGACCGCCGCCGGGCCATCCGCGCGGTCTCGATCAGCACCACTGCGGCCACCCTGGGGCTGGCGGTGGTGCTGCTGGTCGCCTTCTACGCGCTGCCGAACCCGTCCAGCTCCCGGCTCTCCGGCTCGGTCCAGGGCCAGAGCCTGCACCAGGTGCTCTCGCCGATCACCTTCCAGTTCCAGGAGCAGGTGGGCTGGCTGGGCAGCCTTGGCAACCTCGGCGCGGCGGCGCCGACCCTGGACCAGGGCAACAACACCGTCGACCAGGCGGCCCCGCCGCCGATCAACTTCACCTACCATCTCGGCGCCGACGGTCTCTCGGTGTGGCTGGTCGCCCTCGCCGCGCTCCTGTTCCTGATCGCGGCGCTGGCGCTGCGCCGGCGGGAGGGGATGGTCCGGTCGTTCGCGATCCTCATGTGCGTCTCCGAGGTCGGGGTGCTGGGGGTCCTGCTGTCGCTGGACCTGGTGCTCTTCTACTTCTTCTGGGAGGCGGCCCTGATCCCGCTCTACTTCCTCCTCCTCGGCTTCGGGGGCGAGCGGAGGGGACCGGCCGCGCTCAAGTTCATGATCTACACCGTGGCCGGCAGCCTCTTCATGCTGCTGGCGATCCTGGGCGCCTACTTCATCGGCGGGGCGCAGACGGGCATCTACACGTTCGACCTGCCCACCCAGATCCTGATCCAGACCTCGGTGCATGCCAGCCATCCCACCACCCTCACCCTCTTCGGCCACGTCCTCCGCTTCCTCACCCCCCAGCAGTGGCTGTTCTGCGCCTTCGCGCTGGCCTTCGCGATCAAGATCCCGCTGGTCCCGCTCCACACCTGGCTGCCCGACGCCTACGAGTCGGGGTCCACCGCCTTCCTCGTCTTCTTCGCCGGGATCGTCAGCAAGCTGGGGGCCTTCGGCTTCATCCGCTACTGTCTGCCGCTCTTCCCCGGCCCCAGCCACACCTTCCAACCGGTGCTGATGGCGCTCGGGGTGACCAGCATCCTGTACGGGGCGCTGATGGCCCTGCGCGAGGTCGACCTCAAGCGGACGATCGGCTACGCGTCGATCAGCCACCTCGGCTTCATCGTGCTGGGGATCTTCAGCCTCGACGTCGACGGCCTCAACGGCGCCATCCTCCAGATGGTGAACCACGGGGTCATCATCTGCGGGCTGTTCCTCTGCGCCGGGATGCTGGAGGCCCGCTTCCAGACCCGCGACCGGCGCCAGCTGGCCGGGCTGGCAGGATCGATGCCGGTCTTCGCCGGGCTCTTCCTGGTGATCGCGCTGGCCGGCCTGGGCATGCCGCTGCTGAGCAGCTTCGTGGGCGAGTTCCTCACCCTCCTCGGCGCCTTCGAGGTGGCGCCGGCGTGGGCGGTGGCGGCCGGGCTCGGCACCATCCTGGCCTGCTGGTACATGCTCCGGCTCTACCAGGGGGTGATGCAGGGGAGGGCTCCCGCGCCCGGGGCCGCGGGTCAGCGTGACCTGGGCCCGCTCGAGGTGGCGCTGCTGGCCCCGCTGGTGGCCCTGATCGCGGTGATCGGGGTCTTTCCCGAGCCGGTCATCCACGACACCCGCTTCAGTGCCAACCAGTACATCATCGCGGCCGACCGCGGGGTGGTGCCGACCCCGGCGCGGCCGGCGGCGCGGCGGGCGGCGCGGCCGGCGGCGCTGCCGGCGGCGCGACCGGATGCGGCTGTCAGCGGGCCCCCGGTCCGGTGAGCGCGCTCGCCCATCCGGGGCTGCTGGCGGTCCTCCCCTGGCTCCCGCTCCACTTCGTCCCCGCCGCCAACCTGGTCGAGTTCCTCCCCGAGCTGGTGGTGGCGGCGGGGATGGTCGCGGTCCTCGTCACCGACCTCTTCACCGCCCCCGACCAGCGCCGCCGGCTGGCGGTGATGACCGGGGCGGTGCTGCTCGCGGCCCTTCTGGTCGCGGTGGGGGAGTGGGTCGCTCGGGTCTCTCCCCACCCGGTCTTCGACGGCGCCTTCGCCGCCGACCGGTTCGGGCTCTTCGCCGACTTCCTCGTCCTGCTGGTCGCGCTGGCGGTGACCTGGCTCTCGCCGACCTACCTGCAGCGGCGGGGGCTGGAGTCGGGCGAGTACTACGTCCTGCTCCTGGCGGCGGTGGAGGGGATGCTGGTGCTGAGCGGGGCCACCAACCTCATCGTGGTCTTCCTCGGCATCGAGCTGCTCTCGATCCCGCTCTACGTCCTCACCGCGCTCAACCGCGACGACGCCCTGGGGCAGGAGGGGGCGATCAAGTACCTGCTCCTGGGCGGCTTCGCCTCCGCCTTCCTGGTCTACGGGATGGCGCTCCTGTACGGCGAGACCGGCGCCACCAGCCTCACCCGCATCCACGCCGTCGTCCTCCGCGGCGCGGCTGGGGGCCAGGTCGACCCGATGCTGCTGGCGGGGGTGGCCCTGATCGGGGTCGGGCTCAGCTTCAAGGTGTCGGCCGCGCCCTTCCACTGGTGGACGCCCGACGTGTACCAGGGCGCGCCGGTGCTGGTGACCATGTTCATGTCGGTGGCCACCAAGGTCGCCGCCTTCGCGGCCTTCCTGCGGATCTTCTCGGTGACCCTGGGGCCCAGCCGCTCCGCGTGGACGGTGCCGGTGGCGCTGGTGGCGATCGCCTCGATGGTGTTTGGCAACGTGGTCGCCCTCCGGCAGCGGTCGCTGAAGCGGATGCTGGCCTACTCCGGCATCGCCCAGGCGGGCTACGTCCTCATCGGCGTCGCCATCGGCCAGCCCGACGGCACCGCCGCCTCCCTCTACTACCTCGCCGCCTATGCGGCGATGAACACCGGGGCCTTCGGGATCCTCACCGCCCTCAGCGGCCGGGGCGAGGACTGCGACGACTACGGGGCGCTGCTGGGGCTGGGCCGCCGCCAGCCGCTGCTGGCGGCGCTGATGTCCCTGTTCCTGCTCTCGCTCGCCGGCTTCCCGCTGACGGCGGGCTTCTTCGGCAAGTTCTTCCTCTTCTCGGCCGCCATCCACGACGGCCAGGTGCCGCTGGCGGTCTGGGGCGTGCTCACCTCGGCGGTGTCGCTCTTCTACTATCTGCGCGTGATCCTCGCCATGTTCACCGAGCCCGGCCCCGTCGGCGAACCGGTCCAGGTGGCGGGGATGACGCTCGCGGCCGGCGCCGCGGTCCCGGGGGGGCTGGCCGTGGTCCGGCCCACCCTGGGGGCGCGGGCCCTCCTCACCGTGCTCGCGGCGGCGACCCTGGTGCTGGGGATCTTCCCGGCCCTGGTGTACGGGCTGATCCAGGGGGTCCACCTCGTTGCCGGCTGAGGGCGGCGCCGCCGCTCCGATCGATCCGGTCCAGGGGACCCTGTCGCTGGTCATCCCGGCCCACAACGAGGCCCTCAACATGAGCCCGGTGCTGGGCGCGGTGCGACGCGTCCTGCCCCAGCTGGCGCGCGAGTGGGAGGTGGTGCTGGTCGACGACGGCAGCACCGACGGCACCGCTGAGGCCGCCCGCGGGGTGATGGCAGAGGACTCCGCCCACCTGGTGGTGGTCACCCATTCCCACAAGTCCGGCTACGGGATCAGCGTCGCCGACGGGCTGCGCGCCGCCACCGGTGACGTGGTGGCGTTCATGGACGGCGACGGCCAGTTCGACGTCGCCGACCTCGCCCAGCTGGTGGCGATGCTGCCCGACGCCGACCTGGTCGGCGGCTGGCGGCTGCGGCGGGCCGACCCCTGGCACCGCTCGGTGGTGAGCGGCACCTTCAACGTCTTCGTGCGCGCCCTCTACGGCATCCACTACCGCGACGTCGACTGCGGCCTCAAGCTGATGCGCCGCGAGGTCCTGCGGGCGGCGACGCCGCTGCTGGCCCGCGCCGCCCTCCTCAACACCGAGCTCTACTTCAAGGCGGGCCGGTCCGGGTTCCGCATCGCCCAGACCGGGATCCCCCACCATCCCCGGCTGGCCGGACGGCGCTCCGGCGGCCGGCTGCTGCCGATCCTGCGCGCCGTCCGCGAGCTGGTGCGGCTGCGGCTGGCGATCGCGCGCACCTGGCGGCCGCCGGCGGCAGGCCCCGCCCGCCGGAGCGGCTGACCGGAGCGGGCCGCGCCAGGGCCGGCGCCCAGCCCGGCTCGGCCCCGCCCCGAACCGCCACCGGAGTCGCGTCGGACCGCCTCGGTCGGGCCGGTCGCGGCGGCCGCCGGGCGCATGAGGCGGTTCACATCTGGCCCACAGGGAGCTCCCAGCCGCGCGCCATAGCCTGCCGGGGTGCTGATCAGCGAAGACGGCCGGGGTGGGCGCAGCGATGAGGGGGCGACGGCCGTCGTCATGGCGGAGCCGGGTCGTGGTCGCCGGCTCCGTGGCGCTGGCGGCCGGGTGCGGCAGGATCCCGCCGGTCCCCGCGGCCCCGGCCGCGGTGATCCGCTCGGTGGCCGCCCACCGCGCCTGACCCGTCGCCCACGGCCCGTGCCCGCCGGCCCTCGGCGGGATCGACGGGGAGCCCTCGCGCTCTGCCGGCGCCCGGTGGCCAGCTGGCCCGCGCGCCTCGACGGGTCCCGAGCCCTGCTGGCGTCTCCGCGAGCGCGCTCCGACATCCTCGAGGCGCATCCTCCGGGCCTCCGCCGCCACCCGCCGGCGGTGCCCCTCCGCGGGGGTGCCGGGGTTGGGCACGTTGGGCGGACCGGGAGCGCGAGCCACCGCCTCGCCGGCGGCGCGAGCCGGAGCGGGGTGAGGGGTCGGGCCCGGACCGGGAATGCCGGCGGAGGCGGGCGATGCGGATGCGGATGACCCGGTTCATGGTGCTCGACGGGGCCCTGGTGGTGGCGCTGGCCGCCGGCGGCGGGGTGGCGGCGACGTCGGTCGGACCCTCCGCCAGGGGTGGCCCCGCCGTCCTCGCCACCGCCACCGTGTCCCGGGGGGTGGTGCAGTCCACCGTCTCGGCCAGCGGCAACCTGGTCGCCGGCGCCACCTACAGCCTGGGGTTCGTCACCTCCGGGCAGCTGGCGTCGCTGCCGGCCACGGTGGGCGAGCACGTGCGCCGCGGCGAGGTGCTGGCCCGCCTGCGGCCCACCACCTTTGCCGAGCAGGTCGCCGGCGACCGGGCACAGCTCGCCACCGCCGATGCCCAGCTGGCCCAGCTGGAGCGGGGCATGACGCCCCAGCAGCTGGCCCAGGCGGCCGCGGTGCTGGCACAGAGCGCCTCCCAGGGGACCTCCTCGGTCCTGCAGGCGAAGACCCAGCAGGCGAGCACGGTCCAGTCCGCCCAGATCTCGGCGGCCGCCTCGATCACGGCCGCCAAGCAGGCCGGGGTCACCGCCATCACCCAGGCCACGACCCAGCTCGCGGCGGCCGATCTCACCCTCCGGGCGGACCGCGCGTCGGCCTCCCACGACGGGGTCGCGGCCGGCCCGGCGACGGCCCAGGCGCAGCAGCCGGTGACGTCGGCGGAGCAGGCTCTCGCCGCCGCCCGGCAGACCGCGACCCACGACCGGGCCGCCGCCCGGACCGCCCGGGCCCAGGCGCAGCAGCTGGCGGCGTCGGCCGCCCAGAGCGTCACCGCGGCGGCGCAGACGGTGACCCACGATCGGGCCGCCGCGGTCACCGCCCTGGCTCAGACCCAGCAGCAGCTGACGGCGGCGGGGCAGACCCTCACCGCTGACCAGCAGAACGCGGGCCAGGACGCCGCCGCCCAGGCGCTGGCGCTCTCCCAGGACCAAGCCCAGCTGGCCACCGACCAGAACGCCGTCGGCGCCGACCAGACGACGGTCGCCACCGACGCCACCAAGGTCGGCACCGACCAGGCCGCGGTGACCCAGCTGGAGGCCGCCGAGGTGGCGGCCGGCTGCACCGTCACCGGGGGCGGCGCCTCCTGCTCCGCCCTCGCCGGCCAGCTGACCCAGGCGCAGCAGCTGCTGGGGACCGATCAGGGCGGCCTGAACGCCGCCACCACCGCGCTGACCTCGGCGCAGTCCAAGCTCACCCAGGACGACAACGCCATCGCGGATGCCAACCAGAGCGCCGCCACCGCCCAGCTCCACGATCAGCAGACGATCGCCACCGCCCAGCTGCAGGTGAAGGGTGCCCAGCTCTCGCTGACCAGCACGGAGCAGAGCGAGGCCGCCACCGCCACCCATGACCAGCAGGCGGTGACGGCGGCGAGGCAGCAGCTCCAGGGCGCGCGCCTCGCGGTCACCGGCGCCGAGCAGAGCGCGGCCGCCACCGCGGCGCACGACCAGCAGGCGGTGGTGACGGCGAGGCAGCAGCTCCAGACCGCCCGCCTGTCGGTCGTCAGCACCGAGCAGAGCCAGGGCGGCACCGCGCTGCACGACCAGCAGGCGGTCGCCCAGGGGCAGCTCCAGGTCCGGTCCGACACCGCGGCGCTGACCACCGCCGAGCGGACGGCCCAGGCGGCCCTGGCCACCGCCGAGACCACGGCGCGGCGGTCGGTGGCGTCCGCCAAGACGGGGGCACGCGTCGCCGTCACCACCGCCGAGACCAGTGCCAAGACGGCGCTGGCCGCGGCGGCGACGTCGGCAGCGGTGAACGCCGAACCGGCGAGCCTGTCCCAGCCGGCCCAGGTGGCCGCCGACCAGGCGGCGGTGGTGAATGCCCAGAACGCCCTGGCGCAGGCCCGGCTCACGCTCAGCGAGACGATCCTGCGGGCGCCCGTCGCCGGCACCATCGACTCGGTGACCGGGTCGGTGGGCGGCTCGGTCGGTGCCGGAGCCGGCATCACCACCTCCGGCGCCGCCGGCAGCGCCGCCTCCAGCTCCTCGGCCGCGACGGCGTCGACCGGGTCGACCGCGACCGGGTCGACCGCGAGCGGGTCGGGGTCGAGCGGGCTGGTGACGCTGGCGGCGAACGGGCTCCAGGTGACCGCGGACGTCAGCGAGGCGGACGCCACCCTGCTCCACCTGGGTCAGCCCGCGACGGTGTCCGTGGACGCGCTCAGCGGCACCGAGGTGGCGGCCCGGATCGTGGCCATCTCGCCGGTCTCCACCACCTCCAGCGGTCTGGTCTCCTACCCGGTCACCTTCGCCCTCGACGACACCGCGCCGAGGGTGTTCGCCGGGATGTCGGTCAGCCTGACCGTGGTGGTGTCCCAGGAGTCCGGGGTCCTCAGCGTTCCCACCGCGGCGGTGCACGGCGCCGGCGCCGGCGCCACCGTCACCGTCATCCGGACCGGCGGTTCCCAGCGCACCGCGGCGGTGTCGCTGGGGCTGCGCGGGGACACCCGCACCGCCATCCTGTCGGGGCTGGCGGCCGGCCAGACCGTGGTGCTGGTCAGCGCCTCGTCCGCCAGCGCCGGTGGGACCGGCCAGGCCGCCATCATCTCCCGGCTGCGGGCCGGCGGCGGGGCCCTCGGGGGCGGGGGCGGCCTCGGCGGGGGTGGCCTGGGCGGGGCCAGGTTCGGCGGCGGCGGCGCCGCCACCGGCGGCTGATGGCCGAGCCGGGACCGGTCATCCGCACCAGCGGGGTGACCAAGGTCTACGGGGGCGACCAGCTGGCGATCCACGCCCTGCGCGGGATCTCGATCGTGATCCAGCGCGGCGAGTACGTCGCCATCGTGGGAGCCTCCGGCTCCGGCAAGAGCACCCTCGCCCACCTGCTCGGATGCCTCGACCTGCCCACCAGCGGCCGCTTCGTCCTCGACGGCGTCGACGTGCAGCGCCTCGACGAGGACCAGCTGGCCCAGGTCCGCAATCGCAAGATCGGCTTCGTCTTCCAGAGCTTCAACCTCCTGCCCCAGGCGACCGCGGCCCAGAACGTGGAGCTGCCGCTGGTCTACGCGGGGGTGCGCCGGGCCGAGCGCCGCGCCCGAGCCCTCGCCGCGCTCGCCCAGGTGGGCCTCGCCGACCGCGTCCACCACCGTCCCAGCCAGCTCTCCGGCGGCCAGGTGCAGCGGGTCGCGGTGGCGCGCGCGGTCGTCACCGACCCGGCCCTGATCCTGGCCGACGAGCCGACCGGCAATCTGGACTCGGAGGGGTCGGCCGAGGTGCTGGCCGTCTTCCAGCGTCTCCACGCGGCCGGGCGCACGATCGTGCTGATCACCCACGAGGCCGAGGTGGCGCAGCGCTCGACCCGGGTCCTGCGGATCAGGGACGGGCTGGTCGTCGAGGACCGCCGCACGGTGCGGCCGGGCGCCCACGCGGCACGCGCCGCCAGGGCGCTGGGTGCGCCGGCGTGATCCCCGCCGAGAACGTGCGCATCGCGCTGCAGGGGCTCACCGCCAACCCGCTCCGCTCCGGTCTCACCATCCTCGGGGTCCTGATCGGGGTGGCGTCGGTGATCGTGCTGGTGGCGGTCGGGACCGGCTCGTCGGCCGCGATCCAGGCCCGGATCGACGGCCTCGGCACCAACCTGCTGCTGGTCACGCCGCAGCCGCCGGCGTCGGTCCCAGGGGCCATCGCCGCCGCCGCCACCCTCACCCCCGCGGACGTGGCCGGGTTGGAGAACCGCCGGGCCAACCCCGACGTCGCCCGGGTGGCGCCGCTGCTCGCCTGCACCGTCACCGCCACCTGGCGATCCACGTCCTACAGCCCCTCCACGTGCCTCGGCACCACCTCGGCCTACGAGCAGATCGGCAACTACCACATCGCCGAGGGCCGCTTCCTCACCGCCCAGGACGAGCGCAGCCACGCCCGCGTGGCGGTGATCGGCCAGACCGTCCTGGCCCAGCTCTTCCGGGGCCAGAACGCGATCGGGCAGTCGATCCAGCTCAACGGCGCCACCTTCCAGGTGATCGGGGTGCTGAGGACCAAGGGGACCAATGGCGTCCAGAACCAGGACGACGTGGTGATGGCGCCGCTCACCGCCGTCGAGGACGCCGTCAGCGGCTATCCCAGCTCCTACTCGCGGATCGCGGTCGAGGCGGCGTCGACGACCCGCGAGAACGCCGCCGAGGCCGAGATCACCAGCACGCTCGACACCACCCATCACGTGACCAGCGCCACCGCCAACTTCCAGATCCTCAACCAGGCGACCCTCCTGTCGGCATCCTCCTCCACCACCCAGACCTTCACCACCCTGCTCGCCGCGGTGGCGGCGATCTCGCTCCTGGTGGGCGGGATCGGGGTGATGAACATCATGCTGGTGACCGTCACCGAGCGGACCCGCGAGATCGGCATCCGCAAGGCGGTGGGCGCCAGACGGCGCGACCTGCTGGGCCAGTTCCTGGTCGAGGCCGTGCTCCTCGGCGCCATCGGCGGCCTCACCGGGGTGGCGGCGGGACTGGTCGGCAGCCACTTCGAGATCGCCGGCGTGACCCCGGTGGTGGCTCCCTACTCGGTGGTGCTGGCCTTCGCCGTATCGGTCGCCGTCGGCTGCTTCTTCGGGCTCTATCCGGCCAGCCGGGCCGCCGGCATGCAGCCGATCGAGGCCCTCCGCCATGACTGACCCCCAACCCAAGGAGCGCACCGTGACCCACGAGTCCATCCCCACCCTCGACGATCCCACCGGCGCGGGAGCGCCGGTGCTCCCGGCCGACCGCGCGGACGGCGCATGGGACCCTCCCCAGCCGCCGGCAGCGCGGCCGGGAGGGCGCCGGATGCGCCGGGTGACGGGGGTCCTCGCCGCGGCGGTGCTCCTGGTCGCGGGCTTCGTCGCCGGGATCCAGGTGGAGAAGCGGTCCGGGGTCACGCCGGCCCCGACCACCGCCGCCGGCGGTGCGGCCACGGGCGGGGCGGCCGGCATCCCCCGGGGCGGCGCCCTCGGCGGCCGGGGAGGCGCCGTGGTCGGCACCATCAAGGGGATCGACGGCAGCACCCTCTACGTCACCGAGGCGTCGGGCAACACCGTGGCGGTGAGGACCGTGGGGTCGACCATCACGATCACCAGCACCGGCACCCTCACCAAGGTCCACCCCGGCCAGACCGTGCTGGTGCGCGGCACCACCGCCAAGAACGGCAGCGTCAGCGCCCGCTCGGTGGCGGTCGGCATCACCGGGCTCTTCGGCGGCGGCGGGCTCGGCGGAGGGGGGTTCCCGGGCGGCGGGGCGCCCGGGGGCGGGTGACGCCGGGTGCCCCGGGCGTCCGCGCGGGCGGGCGGGCCACCCGGCGCCACGATCGATGGACGCACCCTCGTCGAGGGCGGGGCGGCCCTCCCGGCGGCCCGGGTCCGGCTCGCCGCGGGCGGCCCCCGAGCGAGCCGGGGGCCGGGGGCGGGTGGTGACCGCCGGGCCATGAGCGCGGGGAGCCCCCGGCTGGGCGCCCCGGTCTTTTGGCTGGCCGCGTCGACGGCCATCCCCGTGCGTCAGGTGCATCGGAGGGTGGCCGCTGCCCGGGGGCGGCCCCCGGCTCGCTCCGGGCGCCGCCCGGTGCGCCGCCGGCCCGGCTGCGGCCGAGGGGGTCCCGGCGATCGGCGTCACCGGCCGCGCCGCCGAGGGCGCTTGGGATCCGCGCCCGGTGGGCCGGCGGCGGCCCCCCTCGATCTCAGCCGCCGGGCTCGGGAGCCGCTCCGAGGTGGGGCGCCCGCTCCCGGAAGCTGGCCAGGGTCTGCTGCAGCCCAGCCTCCAGCGGCACCTCGGCGCGCCAGTCCAGGGTGCGCGCGACCCGTTCCACGAGGAGGTGGGTGTGACGGACCTCGCCCGGACGGGCGGCGGTTCGCTCGGGGCCCTCGGGATGCCCGGCGAGGCGGCCGAGGGTGCCGACCACCTCCAGCACCGTGGTCCCGTGTCCGGTGCCGACATTGAGGGCCCCGGTGCAGGCCGCGTCCAGGGCCGCGGTGTTGGCGCGGGCGACGTCGCCGACGTAGACGAAGTCGCGGGTCTGGAGGCCGTCCCCGGTGACCTGGGCCCGCTCGCCCCGGAGCAGGCGGAGGATCGAGATCGCCACCACCCCGGCCTCGCCGGTGCCGTCCTGGTGCGGTCCGTAGACGTTGCTGTACCGCAGCGCCAGGGTGCTGAGCCCGAAGGTGCGGCGGAACATGCCGAGATAGCCCTCGCAGGCGAGCTTGGCGGCCCCGTAGGGGGAGAGCGGCTGCTCGGTGTCCCCCTCGCGGCTGGGGAGCCGGCGGGCCCTGCCGTAGATCGCCCCCCCGGAGGAGGCGAAGACCACCCGCCGGCAGCCGGCGTCGACGGCCGAACGCAGGATGGCGGCGGTGCCCACCACGTTGACCTGGGCATCACCGGCCGGGTCGCGGACCGAGCGGCTGACGCCGCCCTGGGCGGCGAGGTGGATGACTCCCTGGGGCCGGAATCGGAGGATCGCCGTCGCCGCCTCCGGGCTGGACAGCTCTGCCCGCACCAGCTCGGCGGGGTGGGGGAGGGGCTCCCCGCAGGCGTGGCGGAGGTCGTCGAGGACCAGGACGCGGCGTCCCTGGTCGACCAGCCGGCGCACGGTGTGGATGCCGATGAAGCCGGCGCCGCCGGTCACCAGGGCGCGCTCGATCACGGCCTTCGGCACTGGTCGGCCATACTACGGGAGTCGGAGGGGGGAGCGGGGCAGCTCATCGATTGCACGGGAGCACGCCGGATGGCCCGGTCGGTCGAGAGGTGAGCGAGGGCGTGCCCGCGGTCCGATGGCGTGTGCTCCTCGGCCGGCGCTGGGTGCGGGTGCTGGTGGCGACGGTCGTCGCCGCGGTCCTCCTGGTCCTGGTCCTCCACCGGGTCTCGCTGGTCGACGTCCTCCACGATGTCCGCCAGGCCTCGCCGCCGCTGGTCGCGGCGGCGGCGCTGCTGGCGTTCGGCTCGGTGTCGATGCGCGCCTGGCGCTACCGGCTCCTGCTCGGTCGTGGCGGGGCCCTGCCGGTGACGGCGGTCAGCGTGGCGGCCTGGGGCGCGGGCCAGGTCCTGCCCGGACCCGGCGGGGACGCCGCCTTCGTCTGGCTGGCCCGCCGCGACCTGGGGGTGCCGGTGCTGCGGGCGGCCGGCGCCGCGCTGGTCGCCCGCCTCCTCGACCTCGCCAGCCTGATCGTCATCCTCCTGGTCAGCGCGGAGGCGGCGGGCCTGGCCGTCCCCGGGGCGCTGCGGGCGGTGGTGGCGGCCCTCGGCGCCGCCTTCGCGCTCACGCTGCTGGGGCTCTTCCACCCGAGGCCGCGCCGGCTCCTGCTCGGATTCGTCGAGCGCCTGCCGGTGGTGGGCCGGTTCGCGGTCCGCGGCGAGGCCGTGCTCCAGGAGCTGAGCAGCCCGGGTGCGCTCCTCGCGCTCGCCGGGGCGACGGTCGGGGCCCGGGTCTTCAGCGCTGTCGAGTACTGGTGCCTCTTCGCCGCGCTCGGGGCTCACCTCGGCTTCTGGCAGGTGTGGTTCGCGCTGGCGGTGCGGACCCTCCTCTTCTCGCTGCCGATCCAGGGGGTGGGCGGCCTCGGAACCTCCCAGCTGTGGTGGACCGGGGGCCTCACCCTCGCCGGCTGGTCTCTGCCGGCGGCGCTCGCCCTCAGCCTCGAAGTCCAGCTGCTCGACCTCGCCATCGCGCTCCCCGAGGGGCTCGCCGGCTTCGCGGTGGTGCAGGCGCGGCGGGTGCTGCGGCGCCGGGCCGGTGAGCTGGGCCCGGACCCCGCCGACGGCCCCGCCGCCCCTGCGGCCGCCCCCAGCCGTCCCCCCCCGCGCGTCCTCGCCGCCGTCCGCACCGGTGCCCGGGCCGCAGGACGGGTCGGGGGCTCGGCCCGGGCTCGGCTCGGCCCCCGCCGCGCGCTCGCGCGCGAAGGGGTGGGCCGAGCTCTGGGCCGGCTGGTGCCGTCCGGGACCGGACGCTGGATCGGGATCCCGGTGGCGTGCTACCTGGTCCTGCGGCTGCCCTCACTGTTCGAGCCCCACTGGTACACGGACGAGGCCGGGTACGCGACCACGGCCTGGCTGGCGGGCCACGGGCTCAGCCTCTACGGCACCGTCTGGAACAACAAGCCGCCCCTGCTGTTCTGGACCTACGGCCTCGCGCTGCGCTGGTTCGGCACCGGCGAGCTGGGCATCCACCTGCTCTCGATGGCGACCGGCCTCGCCGCCCTCCTGGCCTGCTGGAAGCTGGTGCTGGACGGGTGGGGCCTGCGCCGGGCCGCGGTGGTGGCGGGGGTGGCGGCCTTCCTGCTCGGTTCGCCACTCCTCAACGGCGACCTCGCCCTCCCGGAGAACTTCCTCGTCGCCCCGGCGGCGTGGGGCATGGTCGCCACCCTGCTGGCGCTGCGCTCCACGTCCGCCCGCCGCCAGCTCCTCCGGGGCGTCCTGGCGGGGGGCCTGTTCGCGGTCGCGATCCTCTACCAGCAGACGGCGGTCGCCGACTTCGGCGCCGCCTGCCTGTGGCTGCTGGTGCTCCCCGGGGGACGCGGGCGGCGCCAGCTCCTGGCCACCTTCGCCACCACCACGGTGGTGGTGGTGGCGGCGGTGGCGCCCTACGTGGTGGTGGCGGGGGCCGGCAACGTCGCCTTCCTGCTGGTCACCTCCTTCCTCACCTACACCCAGCACTCGCTGCCGATCTCCGCCGCCACCCTGCTGCCCAGGATCGCGGAGGGGGCGGCGCTGCTGGTGGGGGCGGTCGGCGCCCGGCGGGGGGACCCGCGCCGCCACCTGGTCTGGATCTGGGCGGCCGCGGTGCTGATCGTGGAGACGCTGGCCAACCGCCCCTACGTCTTCTTCTCCCTGCCGATGGTGGTGCCGCTGCTCACCCTCTTCGCCGGCACCACGCTCCCCCGCCGCGCCGAGCTGGCGCCGCTCCTGCGCCGGGCCCGCTCGGTGCCGCGGTCCATCCTCGTGGGACGGGCCCCGCTGGCGGCGGCGGTGATGATCCCGCTCGCCCTCTGGGGCGGCATCCTCCACGCCCACACCAAGTTCCTCTACACGGTCCCGCTGGCCGGGGTCTACTACCAGAACTTCATCGGTCACCTGGCCGGGGCGGTCAGCCCGGTCGCCTACGCCGACACCTTCGACCTGCGCGCCTACGGGGAGGGGCAGGCGGCCGGCTGGCTGCGCGCCAACCACCTCACCAACCGGAGCGCGGTGGTGTGGTCCTCCGACGCCTGGGACTACGTCCTCGCCAACCTCCGCCCCGTCCTGCCCACCCCCGCGATCTACGTCGACGAGGCCTGGCTGGGGTCGGCGGCCGTCACCGAGCGGGTGGACCACGCCCATCCCACGGTGGTGGTCACCACCGCCGACACCCTCTCCGCCCGGCCCCAGATCCGACGCCTGCTGGCGCACGGGTACGTGCGCACCTTCGCCTCCGGCGAGGTCGCGGTGTGGGTCCAGCGCGCGGCCCTGGCCCGGCCGGTGCCGGCCGCGGCCCGGCGCAGGCTGGCGGTGCTCCCGGCCGTCCCCCTCGGTGCGGTGGGTGCCGTCCCCCGCTGACGGCGGGCGCCCCCGGGTCTGGGCGGCGGCGGCGG
Organism: Candidatus Micrarchaeia archaeon; assembly: GCA_035533215.1. Lineage (GTDB taxonomy): Bacteria > Chloroflexota > Dormibacteria > Aeolococcales > Bog-877 > DAHUZL01. Next base: position 36,748 of record DATLUG010000039.1, read on the forward strand.
CGGCCGCCGCCCTCGCCGCCGCCTGCGGTCCCGCGCCCGCCCCGGGGACGCCGAGGGGGGCGGGCCCCAGCCCGCCCGCCCGGGCGACCGCCGCCCAGGCCTCCCCCAGCGCCCGGGCCCTGGACGCGGCGCGGGCGTTCGTGGCCGAGTTCGCGCAGCGCCGGTTCGCCCAGCAGTGGGCCGAGCTGGCTCCGCCGGCGCGCCGGTCGTGGCCGTCAGCGGCGGCCCGGAGCGCGATGCTGGCGACCAAGTTCGCCCTCCCCGCGGCGCGGGTGGTGGCCACCCAGCTGGGCGCCCCGGTGCCGAATGTCGGCTGGACCAGCCGGGAGGACCCCGCCAGCACCGCGGTCGGCTGGGGGGTGCCGGTGTCGGTGCGCTTCGCCGGGGCCGGCACCCTGCGGCCGGCCGGGGTCGGCCTCCTCTACCGGCACCTGGAGCTGGTCGTGGTCCCCGGCCCGGCGGGCCGCGCGTTCGAGGTGGTGGGGGAGGGCCCCGCCTCCCTCGACGCCCCGGTCGTCGTGCCCGCCAGAGCCCCGGCTCGCACCGCCCGGGTGCCGATCCTCATGTATCACCGGGTCGGCCCCTACCCGACCCGGGCGGAGTGGAGCTCAGCCTACGGCTACCAGCTGGAGGTGGGCCTGACCGTCCCGCCGGCCCAGTTCGCCGCCGAGATGGCGTACTTGCGGGCCCACCACGCCCACGCGATCTCGCTCGCCCGCCTCGCCGACGCCCTCCTCTACGGGCTGCCGCTGCCCTCGGGCCCGGTGGCGCTCACCTTCGACGACGGGCGGCTCAGCCCCGATCGCTACGCGGTCCCGCTGCTGCGCCGGGACGGCTTCACCGCGACGTTCTTCATGCCGTCGGGCTTCGTCGGCGCGATCAACGGGCCCCAGCACTACCTCACCGCGAGCGACCTCGCCGGGCTCACCCGGCAGGGGTTCTGGGTGGAGGACCACACCGTCTACGACAACCTGCCCCTGTGGGGGCTGAGCGCCGGCCAGGTCGGCCAGCTGGCGGGGGCGTCGGCGGCCCGGATCGAGCGTCACAGCGCGGCCCCGATCCAGTTCATCGCCTACAGCGGTCCCTGGCCGTACCCGCAGGCGCAGACGGCCGGGCCCCAGCAGACCCAGCTCTTCCGGGAGCTCGGCCGCCTCGGCTACGTCGGCGGAGCGGTCGACGCCCAGGTGGACGGCCTCGTCGAGACGACCCGCGGCCTCTGGCAGCTGCCCCGCCTGCGGGTGAGCCCGGGGGAGACCCTGGCCGGCTTCGCCCAGGGGCTGCAGCAGGGCTGACGGCGCTGCCGCCCGCGCCCCCAGCCGGCGGCGGACGATACTGGTCCGGTGATCGAGGAGCCGGGGGCCGACGAGACCCTCGAGGTGGTGGTGGAGATCCCCAAGGGGAGCCGCAACAAGTACGAGTACGACCATCGCCGACACGTGATCCGGCTGGACCGGGTGCTCCACTCCTCGGTCCACTACCCCACCGACTACGGCTTCGTGCCCGACACCCTCGCCGCCGACGGCGACCCCCTGGACGTGCTGGTCCTGGTCGACGAGGGCACCTTCCCCGGCTGCCGCCTCGCCGCCCGCCCGGTGGGCCTCCTCCACATGGCCGACGAGCACGGCGAGGACGTGAAGCTGCTGGCGGTCCTCGACAAGGACCCCCGCTACGACGAGATCCGCGACCTCGGCGACCTGGCGCCCCACTGGCTGCGCGAGATCGAGGTCTTCTTCGGGACCTACAAGCAGCTGGAGGACGACAAGGAGGTCCTGGTGGGGGGCTGGCAGGGACGCGCGGCCGCCTGGCGCGCGGTCGACGCCTGCCGGGCCGCCCACCGCCGCGCCGCCGCCGGCTGACCGCGTCGAAGCCGCCCGGCCCGGCCCGACGGCTGGCCCCGGGGCGGGGCCGATATCATCTGTAGGCGAGGCGGACGCCCGCTGGCGGCGCCGCCGGGGAGGGGGCATGCGCGAGACCGTCGCGGTCATCGGGGCCGGCAACGTGGGGGCGACGCTCACCCAGCGGCTGGCGGAACTGGACCTCGTCGATCTCGCCCTGGTCGACGTCGTCGACGGGCTGGCCGAGGGCAAGGCGCTGGACCTCCTGGAGGCGGGGCCGGTCCTCGGCTACGACAGCCGCATCACCGGCGGCACCGACTACGCCATCACCAGGGGGGCGCGGGTGGTGGTGATCACCTCCGGGCTGGCGCGCCGGCCCGGGATGAGCCGCGACGACCTGGTCCAGGCCAACGCCCGCATCGTCGGCGAGGTGACCCGCGCGGTGGTCCGGCACGCACCCGACGCGGTCCTGGTCGTCGTCACCAACCCGCTCGATGCGATGACCCAGCTCGCCCTCCAGGCGAGCGGCTGGCCCCGCCACCGGGTGGTGGGGATGGCGGGGGTGCTCGACACCGCCCGCTACCGCAGCTTCCTGGCGTCCGCCCTCGCGGTCTCGGTCCAGAGCGTGCAGGCCCACGTGCTGGGCGGCCACGGCGACACCATGGTGCCGCTCACTGGCATGACCACGGTGGCGGGCGTGCCGGTGGCCCGGCTGCTGCCCCCGGAGCAGCTGGCGGCGATCGTCCAGCGCACCCGCGACGGTGGCGCCGAGGTGGTCCGGCTGCTCAAGACCGGCAGCGCCTACTACGCACCGTCGGCGGCGGCCGCCCAGATGGTGGAGGCGATCCTGCTCGACCGGCGGGTGGTCCTGCCGGCGGCGGCGATGCTGGCGGGCGAGTACGGTCTGGAGGGGGTCGTGATGGGGGTGCCGGTGAAGCTCGGCGCCGAGGGGATCGTGGAGGTGGTGGAGGTGGAGCTGACCGCGGACGAACGGGCGGCGTTCCTGCGCTCGGCCGACGCGGTCCGCGAGCTGCTCTCGGTGATGGCGGGCTGATGGCCGCACCGGCGCGGGCGGCACCGCTTCGCCTGCGGGCACGCCACCGGCGCGACCGCTGGTGGCTGTACCCCGCCAACGTCGTGGTCTGGCTCACCGGCTTCGGCGCCTACAGCTTCTGGACCATCGTGTTCTTCCAGCGCGACAGCTACCACCAGTACCTGTCCCCCTTCTACTCGCCGCTGATCGCGGCGGGACGGATCCCGGTATCGCCGGCGTTGCTGATCTTCTGGATCCCGCTCGGGTTCCGGGCCACCTGCTACTACTACCGCAAGGCCTACTACCGCGCCTTCTTCCAGGACCCGCCCGCCTGCGCCGTCGGCGAGCCCCGTCTCGCCGCCGCCCTCTCGCCCACCGGCCGGGGCCAGCGCTACCGGGGCGAGACCCGGCTCCCGTTCGTGCTCGCCAACCTGCACCGCTTCTTCCTCTACCTGGCGATCGCGTTCGTGGTCCTCTTCGTCATCGACACCGTCAACGCCTTCAGCTACCAGGGACGGTTCGGGATCGGGCTGGGGACGGCCCTGATCCTCGTCAACACCGTCGCCCTCGCCCTCTACACCTTCTCCTGCCACTCGTTCCGCCATCTGGTGGGCGGGGGTCTGGACTGCTTCTCGTGCGCCCGTGGGGGGCGGCCGCGCTTCCAGCTCTGGCGGTTGACCAGCTGGCTCAACCTCCGCCACAGCACCTGGGCCTGGGTCAGCCTCACCACCGTGATCCTCACCGACCTGTACATCCACCTCCTCCAGTACGGGGTGTTCGTCGACCCCCACCTCGGGTTCTAGGCGGGTCGGGGGCGTGGGCCGATGAGCCTGGAGCTGGACACCGACGTCCTCGTGATCGGCGCCGGCGGCGCCGGGATGCGGGCGGCGATCGCCGCCGCCGAGGCCGGCTGCCGGGTGGTGGTGGCCTGCAAGTCGCTCTTGGGCAAGGCCCACACCGTGATGGCCGAGGGCGGCATCGCGGCGGCCCTCGGCAACGTCGACGTCGAGGACTCCTGGCAGACCCACTTCGGCGACACCATGCGCGGCGGCGGGATGCTGAACAACTGGCGGATGGTGGAGCTGTTCTGCCGCGAGGTGATCGACCGGGTGATCGAGCTGGAGCAGTGGGGCGCGGTGTTCTCCCGCACCGCCCGGGGGTCGATCAGCCAGCGCGCCTTCGGAGCCCACTCCTGGCGCCGGCTGGCCCACATCGGCGACCGCACCGGCCTGGAGCTGATCCGCACCTGCCAGGACAAGCTGGTGCACACCCAGGGGATCACCCTGCTGATGGAGACGACCCTCACCCGCCTGCTCCAGGCCCGGGACCGGGTGGCGGGGGCCTGCGGTTACCAGCGCGACACCGGCACCCTGGTCCTGGTCCGGGCCCGCAGCGTGGTGATGGCGACCGGCGGCTGGGGACGGATGTACCGGATCACCTCCAACTCCTGGGAGGGGACCGGGGACGGGGCGGCGATGGCCTACCAGGCGGGCGCCGAGCTCAAGGACATGGAGTTCGTGCAGTTCCACCCGACCGGCATGATCTGGCCGCCGGGGGCGCGTGGGCTCCTCGTCACCGAGGCGGTCCGCGGCGAGGGCGGCCTGCTCCGCAACCGCGAGGGGGAGCGGTTCATGGTCCGCTACGACCCGATCAAGCGGGAGCTGTCGTCGCGGGACGTGGTCGCCCGCTCGATCTTCAAGGAGGTGCAGGCCGGGCGCGGCTCCCCCCACGGGGGCGTCTTCCTGGACATCACCCACCGCGGGGCGCAGGCCATCCGCCGCGCCCTGCCGTCGATGGTGGAACAGTTCGAGAGCCTGGCCGGGGTCGACATCACCAAGGAGGCGATGGAGGTCGCCCCCACGATCCACTACACCATGGGCGGGATCAGCGTCGAGGCGGAGACCGCCGCGACCACCGTCCCCGGCCTGTTCGCCGCCGGGGAGGCGGCGGCGGGGCTGCACGGGGCCAACCGCCTCGGCGGCAACTCCCTGGGCGACATCCTGGTCTTCGGCAAGCGGGCCGGCGAGGCGGCCGCCGCCGATGCCCGGGAGCTGGCGCGGGTCCCCGCCCCCAGCCGTCGCCAGGCGGAGGCCGAGTGGCGCCTCCTGCGCGAGCCGTTGGAGCGGGCGGACGGCGAGAGCCCGTACGGGCTCCACCGCGAGCTGCAGGAGGCGATGCAGTCGGGGGCGGCGATCGCCCGCACCGAGACCTCGCTGCGGGAGACCCTCGCCACCATCCTCCAGCTGCAGGAGCGTGCCGCCAGGATGGCGGTGGCGGGCGGTCCCGCCTACAACCCCGCCTTCAGCACCGCCCGCGACGTCCGCTTCATGCTCACCGTCAGCGAGGCGATCGTCCGCGCGGGGGTGGAGCGGCGCGAGAGCCGCGGCTCGCAGTGGCGGCTGGACCACCCCGACCGCGATCCGGAGCTGGGCACGGTCAACCTGGTCGCCCGCTGCGGGGCGGGGGAGATGGCGGTGCAGCCGGTGCCGCTGCCGCCCCTGCCGGCGGCGCTCCGCCGGCTGACCGAGGGTGAGACCCGGGTGGCGGGGACCGCCCTCGCCGACGCCGCCGACGCCCAGGCCCGGGGGCGGCCGCGGTCGCCCTCTGGAGGCGTCCCCTCGTGACCGCCGGCCCCGGCGCGGCCCCGCCCCAGGCCCCCCCCGCCCCGGAGCAACCCCAGAGCCTGCGCATCGCCTACGACGAGGGCGTCACCGACCGGGTGGCCACCCTCAGGGTGTGGCGTGGCGACGCCGGCGGCGGGGACTTCTGCGACTTCGAGGTGCCGATCCAGGAGGGGATGGTGGTGCTGGACGCCATCCACTGGATCCAGGCCAACCGCGCCCCCGACCTCGCCTGCCGCTGGAACTGCAAGGCGGGCAAGTGCGGCTCCTGCTCAGCCGAGGTCAACGGCCGCCCGGCCCTGCTGTGCAAGACCCGGGTGGAGGCGGTGACCCGCCCCCACGACCGGGTGGTGGTGGTGGAGCCGATGCAGGCCTTCCCGATCGTCCGCGACCTCGTCACCGACGTCAGCTGGAACTACGAGGTCAACCGCAGGATCCAGCCGTTCACGCCGGCGGCGGGGGAGACGGCGCCGTTCGTCATGACCGAGGCCGACATCACCAGGGTGGAGGAGCAGCGTCGCTGCATCGAGTGCTTCCTCTGCCAGGACGTCTGCCACGTCCTCCGCGAGCACCGGGCCGCGCCGCGGTTCTTCGGCCCCCGCTTCATGGTGCGGCTGGCGTCGCTGGAGATGCACCCCAAGGACGTGGCCGACCGGCTGCCCCAGCTGCGGGCGGAGGCGGGGCTGGGCCTCTGCAACATCACCAAGTGCTGCACCGAGGTCTGCCCCGAGCACATCCGGATCACCGACAACGCCATCATCCCGCTCAAGGAGCGCCTCGCCGATCGCGACTTCGACCCGCTGCGGGCGCTCTGGCGCCGGCTGCGGCCGCTCCCGATGGCGGGGGGCGGCGCGCCTCACCGGGGGGCCGAGCCGGAGGGCCCGGCCCCCCGATGAGGCCCTCGGCGGGACCGCCTCAGGCGATCCCGCCGAGGGCCGTGGGCCGCTCCGCCTCGCCGCGCTCGAGAAGGTCGGGGGAGTGGTAGGCCTTGGCGAGCAGGCGGGTGCCGTCGAAGTCGAGGGTGAGGTAGCCGCCCTTGGCGCACTGGAGCCGGTGCAGCGCCCACGGCGGGCGCCCGTCGCTGGTCGCCCAGTAGGCCTGGATCGGGTCGCCGTGGCTCACCAGCACCCCGCCCCCCTCCCGATGGGCGGCGAGCACCCGCTCCAGCTGGCGCCGCACCCGGGCGGCCATCACCGACATCGGCTCGTCGAAGGGCAGCAGCCCCGGCCAGGCCATGTGCACCCACCAGCCCGGCCGCCGCCAGGCGATCTCGCGGTACCGGACCCCCTGGAGGTAGCGGCCGAACTCGGCCTCGCGGAGGTCGGCCGCCACCTCGACCGGGACCCCCGGGAGGTGCTCGGCGACGATCCCGGCGGTCTCGCGGGCGCGCTGGAGGGGGCTCGTGACGATGACCCCGACCGGGGTGCCCCGGAGCGCCCGGCCCAGCCGGTGGGCCTGGGCCACGCCGCGGGCGCTCAGCCCGAAGCCGGGCAGGTGCCCGTACAGGACCCGGCCCGGGTTCTCCACGTCGCAGTGACGGACCAGGTAGCAGCGGGTGGCGTCCACCTTCGGATCGTACCGGAGCGGCGGGGCCGCCCCGGGGCGGCCCCGCCGCGGGCCGGATGCACAATGGCGCCGGGGCCCCCTTAGCTCAGCGGATCAGAGCAGCGCCCTTCTAAGGCGAAGGTCGGTGGTTCGAATCCACCAGGGGGTGCCACCCGCGCCGGGGCGCTCGGGCGGCCCCAGACCCTTGCCGTATGATCGCTGGAGCTCGGCGGCCGCCGCCGGGGCCGTGACGTCGTCCTCCCCACCTGCCACCCCCAACGTCCGCGCTCCCTCGCCCCGCCCCCACCCTGGCGGCCGTCCTCACGGCCGTGGGAGCTGCCCTCGCCGCGCTGCTCGGCGCCGCCTCGGCCGCGACGGCCGACCGCGCCCCGGCGCCCGCCCCGGCGGTCAGGCCGGCGCCCCCGGGGCCGACCCGGTGCCGGGACTTCCCGGTCAGCTCGGCGGTGGTGGAGCCGGCTCGCTGCTGGCGCACCGGCCCCCAGGGATGGGTCGTCGCCGGCGCCGACCCCCGCCACCCGCGGGCGGGCGTCCTGGTGGTCGGCCGGGGGCAGGCGATGCGGGTGGTCCGGATCCGAGGCGGCGCCCGGCGCGCGGCGGTGGCGGCCGGGGTGGTGGCGGCGGCCGACCTGGTGGGGGGGCGGGGCACCGGGGCCCCCGCGGTGGCACGAAAGGTGGCGGCGGCCGGCGCCGCCACCGCCGCCCCGCTCGCCACCGCCTCCTACTACGTGTACGGGACGGCGCTGCTGGCCTGCAGCGCCAGCCCCACCGCGGGCTGTCCCCTCTACGTCGACGGGGCCGCCGAGCCCCAGTCGGGCGGGATCGTGGTGCTCGATTTCGGGGCCCCCTGCTTCGTGCCCCACACGTCGCCGCTCAGCTTCGGCACCCAGCTCTTCGGCACCGTGGACTGCACCCCGGGGGCCCAGCTCGTCCCCCTGGTCGACGCCTGGCTCGCCGGCTACGCCACCACCCACGGCGCGCGGGCCCCCGCCCTGCGGCTGGCGGTGGGGACCAGCAACAGCCTCACCGCCGCCGACCCGCCCACCGGCGCCCTCACCGACGCCGAGATGACCGCCGCGGGATCGGCGTGGGCGACCCAGGTGGTGGGGGCGGTGGCGACCGGTGGGCTCGCCGCCCCGGTCGCGGTCTGGGGCGCCAGCGACATGGAGCAGTCCAGCTCCGGCAACTGGTACGGGCCGCTCCCGACGGAGGCGTGGGTGCGGGGATTCGGCAGGGTGACCGACCCCTCCGGGGCGGCGGCGGACTGCCTGGCGCCGAGCGCCCGCGGCCTGCTCGCCGACTTCGGGGATGACGTGGTCGGGAACGGGGGGTGGAGCGCCGCCGCCATCTACGACGTGGCCTACGGTCTCCCCGCCGCCTGCGCGCTCCCCGAGATCTACTACCGGAGCATGGCGTCGGAGTGGGCGGCGCTCAATCGCTGGGCGGCGGCCGACCCCGCCCTCGCCCCGCGGGGACCGGTCCTGGTGACGGCGGTGATGGACGAGCCCGGGACGGGGCTGACCCCGGCGGCGGCGTGGGCCGCGCTGCAGGCCGCCCTGGGCCAGCGGCCGCGGGTCGCGGCCCTCACCCTGATCGGGTCGGCGCTGGCGAGCGTCACCGGGGTGAGCGGGATCCTGCCGACCACCGGCGCGATCCGGGGGGGTGCCCGGGTCACCATCACCGGCAGCGGCCTGCGCGGCGCCACCGCGGTCCACTTCGGGCTCCGCCGGGCGTCCTTCCGGGTGATCTCCGCCACCACCATCCGGGCGGTCAGCCCGCCCCAGCCGGCGGGGGGCTCGGTCGCGGTGACGGTGACGACCCGGGCCGGCACCACCGGCTCCGCCGCCGCCCCCCAGTTCCTCTACCTCGGAGACGGACCGATGCACCAGCTGGCCCCGGCCCGGGTGCTGGACACCCGCCTCGGCCTCGGCGCCCCCCGGGGGGGGCTCGCGCCCGGCGGCACCCTCAGCCTCCACCTCGCCGGGGTCGACGGGATCCCCCGCCACGCCCTGGGCGCCGTCTTCCTCAACGTGACGGTGGTCCACCCCGGGGGCGGCGGCTTCCTCACCGTGTTCCCCGCCGGGCAGCCCCGCCCGCTGGCGGCCAGCGTCACCTTCGCCGCCGGCCGCACCACCGCCACCCTGGTGGCGGTGGTGGTGGGCGCCAGGGGCGACGTCGTGGTCGCCAACGGTCCCGGCCCCACCCAGGTGGTGGCCGACGTCCTCGGCTGGACCGCCGCCGCCCCGGTCCGCGCCAGCCGCCCCCGCCCGACCCCCCGTCCGACCCCCGCCGCGACCCCGACCGTGGTCCCGACGCCCGTCCCCACCCCGACGCCCACTGCGACCCCGTCCGCGATCCCGACCCCGTCCGGCCTGCCGACCGGGTCGCCGACGCCGGCGGCGCCGACCGCCGCCCCCGCGGTGACCCCGCCGGCATCGGCGGCCACGCCGCCGCCCACGGCCGCCCCGACGCCGGCCGCCACCCCCACCCCGATCCCGGCGGCGGGGCTGTACGTGCCGGTGACCCCGGCCCGGATCGCCGACACCAGGGCCCGCGCGACGGGGCCGTACGCGGGTCGGACCCTGGGACCCCTCGGCACCATCACGGTCCAGGTCGCCGGCCGGGCCGGGGTGCCCGCCTCGGGGGCGGCCGCGGTCGCGCTGAACGTCACCGTGACCGGGCCCACCCGCTCCGGCTACCTCGCGGTCACCCCGGCCGGGGAGGCGAGGCCAACCGTCTCCACCCTGAACTTCGCCCGCGGCGAGACGGTGGCCAACCGGGTGGTGGTGGGGCTGGGGGCGGGCGGTGCGGTGACGATCGCCAACGCTGCCGGCCGCGCCGACGTCCTGGTGGACGTCGACGGCTGGTTCACCGCCGGCACCGCCCCGGCGCCGCCGGGCGGCCAGCTCCACCCGATGGTCCCGGTGCGGGTGCTCGACACCCGCCCCGGGAGCGGACAGCTGGACGCCGGCCGTCCGCTCGGACCGGCAGGCCTCCTCCCGGTCGCGCTGGCCGGGGCCGACGGGCTCCCCGCCACCTCGGTGAAGGGGGTGATCCTGCACGTCACCGCCACCGGGGGGACCGCCGCCAGCTACCTCACCGCCTTCCCCGACGGGTCGCCGCGGCCGCCCACGTCCGACTGCAACTGGACCGCCGGCGCGACCGCTGGCACCCTCGTCATCGTGCCAGTGGGCCCGGACGGCGCCGTCGACCTCTTCAACGCCGCCGGCACCGCCAACCTCGTCGTCGACCTGGTGGGCTGGTACGGGTGACGGCCGAGCTGCCCCAGGGGGTCCGCCTCGACCTCCGGGCGGGGCCGGTGATGCTCGCCACCCAGGCGACCCTGCGCTGGACGCTGCGGCGGCTGGCGGGCCGTCACCTGGTGCTGGACGGGCTGGACCGGATCCCGCCCTCGGGGCCGCTGCTGGTGTGCAGCAACCATCACAGCTACCTCGATCCGTGCCTGATCGGCGGCTTCTTCCCGCGGGACCTGCACGCCATGGCCAAGGCCGAGCTCTACCGCAACCCCCTCCTGCGGCAGGTCTGCGCCCGCTGCCACTGCATCCCGGTCAGCCGCGGCAGCAGCGACCGGCAGGCCCTGCGGGGGGCGCTGGCGGTGCTGGGGGCGGGGGGGGCGCTGCTGGTCTTTCCGGAGGGCACCCGCAGCCAGGGCCTAGGGCTCCTCCCCGCCACCGGCGGGGTGGGCTTCCTCGCCCGGCTCAGCGCGGCCCCGATCCTGCCGATCGGGGTGTGGGGGACCGAGCAGGCCCTGCCACGGCATCGCCGGATTCCCCGCCCGGGTCCGATCCTGCTCCGGGTCGGCGAGGCGTTCCGGCCCCGGTCCAGGGAGAAGGGGGCGATCGGTGAGGAGGTGATGCGGGCGATCGCTGCGCTGCTCCCCGCCCCCTACCGCGGCCGCTACGGCTGAGGCCCGCCCGGGCCAGGGTCAGCGCACGGTGAGGAGGTGGACGGTGAAGACCAGGGTGGAGTCGGCGGGGATGCCGCCCCCGGGCGACTGGCACAGGTAGCCGAGGGAGGCCGGGATCACCAGCTCGCGGATCCCGCCCGCCCGCATCCCGACCAGGCCCACGTCCCAGCCGCCGATCACCTGGTGCTTGCCGAGGGTGAGGGCGAAGGGCTTGTTGCCGTGGCGGCTGCTGGCGTCGAAGACGGTCCCGTTGGGGAGCGAGCCGGTGTAGAGGACGGTGATCTTGGATCCGTCGCGGGCCACCGTGCCGGTCCCCACCTTGCGGTCCAGGATCTCGAGACCGTCCCGAAGCGTGCGCGCCCCGGGCAGGCTGGTGGTGGCGACCGTGGCCGGGGTGACGCAGGCGGTCGGCGTCGGGGCCGGGGTGGTCACCACCGGCGTGGGCCTGGCCGTGGGCAGCCTCGGAGGCCGCCCGGCGTCGAACCGGCCCCCGCAGCCGGCGAGCAGCAGGACGGCGCCGACCGTGGCGGCGGCCCGGAGCGGGCCCGAGAGCCGGGCGGCGCCGCGGCGGCGGGCGAGGACCAGCGGCCCGGCGGCCGGGGGCGGCGGTCCGGGGTGTTCGGGCGGTCGCGCAGCTGGGATCGGGGTCACCTCCTGCAGCCGGTGGACGCGGGCGCGGGGACGAACGTTAGCGGCTTCGCCGGTCCCCCCGCCGCCCCGGATCGGGGCCGGCCGCCGCGAGGGAGCGCCCGCCTCACCCGTGGAGATGGCCGTTGCTGGCCGGGCAGACGTGGCCGGCGGGGTCGATCGGCCGCTGGCAGAGCGGGCAGACCGGCCGGCCGCCCTCGATGATCTCGAGGGCCCTGGTCGCCAGCCCCCGGACCTGACCGAGGTCGGCGACGAACCGGGCGGTGCGAAGGGGGTCGGCGTCCTGGTCCCCGCCGAGCACCCCGGGATCGTCGCTCGCTCCCGTCTCGTCCGCCGCCGCCGGCTCGTCGTCGTCGGCCTCGACCTCGTCGCCGACCTCGGTGAGGTCGAGCTCCTCCACCACCAGGACGCAGCGGGGCTGGGACTCGTCGATGGCCACCTGGATGTTGCCGACGCGCCAGCCGGGCGAGCCCTCGGGGGTGGTCCTCGGCTCCGGCGCGCTCCGCTGCTCGCCGGTCTCCCCCAGCACCTGGAGGAGCCGTCGACCGAGCTCCTGGACCTGGACCTTCTCCACCACCAGGGTGCAGTGGCGGGCCCCCGACCACCCCTCCAGGAAGAAGGTGCGGTGGCCGGGCTCGCCGGCCACCCCCACCGTGAGCGCGTCGACCGGGTCGAAGTCGTATTCGTGGAGCGGCATCCGCCCATTGTGCCGTCCCGCCCGGATCAGCCGCCGTGCAGGATCGGGTGGGGCCGGGCGCCCCGTTCGAGGTGGGCGGCGGCGTTGATGACCGCCACATGGGTGAAGGCCTGGGGGAAGTTGCCGAGCAGGGTGCCGGCGCTGGCGTCCACCTCCTCGGAGAACAGCCCGAGATCGTTGCCGTGGCTGATGAGGCGCTCGAAGAGCTCGCGGGCGGCCTGGGTCTGGCCCTGCTCCGCGAGCACGTCGACCAGCCAGAAGGAGCAGAGCATGAACGTCCCCTCGGGCTCGGCCAGCCCGTCGGCGGAGCGGTAGCGGTAGACGAAGCCGTGGTCGTCGGTGAGCTGGCGCCGGATGGTGTCGACGGTCCGCCGCATCCGGTCGTCCATCGGGGAGAGGAAGCGCAGGAGCGGCAGCATCAGGGCGGTGGCGTCGAGGGCGTCCTCGTCGAGGGCCTGGCGGAAGGCCTGCAGCCGGTCGCTCCAGCCCCGGGTGAGGATGGCGTGACGGATCTCCTCACGGGTGCGGGCCCAGCGGCGGCGGGTGGCGGGGTCGGCCCGGAGGTCGTCGGCGAGGCGCAGGCCGCGGTCGAGGGCGACCCAGCACTGCAGCTTGCTGTACAGGAACTGGCGGGGACCGCCGCGCACCTCCCAGATCCCGCTGTCGGCGTCGGTCCAGTGCTCGCACACCTCGGCCAGCATCGCCAGCAGGATGGGCCGCATCGGGTGGAGGTCGCCGCGCCCGAAGCGGTGGTGGAGGTAGGCGGCGTCGACGATCTCCCCGTAGATGTCCAGCTGGCGCTGGTCGGCGGCGGCGTTGCCGATCCGCACCGGCTGGGAGCCCATGTAGCCCTCGAGGTGGCCCAGCTCCAGCTCCGGGATGTCGCTGCGCCCGTCGATCCCATACATGATCCGGAAGTGCTGGGGCTGGCGGCGGTGGACACGCTCGATCCAGCCCATGAAGCGGGAGGCCTCGTCGTGGTAGCCGATCACCTGCAGGCTGTAGAGGAAGAAGGCGGAGTCGCGCAGCCAGGTGAAGCGGTAGTCCCAGTTGCGGCTCCCCCCGATCCACTCCGGCAGCGAGGTGGTGGGCGCGGCCACGATCGATCCCTCGGGGGCGTAGATGAGGAGCTTCAGCGCCAGCGCGCTGCGGCGCACCAGCCCGGGGTAGGGGCCGTCGTAGTCGCAGGTGGCGATCCAGCGCTCCCAGTAGCGCTGGGTGTTGGTGAGCAGGGCGTGGGGCTGGCGCTCGCGGTGGCGGGTGCTGCCGGCGCCGTAGCTGAGCAGCACCCAGGCCGGCTCGCCGGCGCGGAGCCGGAGCCGCTGGACGGCGGAGTCGCCGTCCGCCTCCCAGCCCACCGGTCCGTCGAGGTGGAGGACCGTCTCGTCGTGGCGGATGAGCAGGCAGCGGCCGCCCTCGCCGGCGATGGTGGCGGGGGCGGACGCCTGGCCGTACCGGCAGCGGGCGTCGACCCGGACCACCAGCTCCAGGTCGCCGTCGAGGGCGGTCAGCCGGCGCACCAGCACGTGGTCGTCGTCGGGGTGGGCGAGGTGCTCGCGCGCGACCATGAAGTCGGTGAGCTGGAGGCGCCCCCGGGCCGTGCTCAGGACCGTCTCCAGGACGTTGCTGCTCTCCAGGTAGCGGCGGCTGTCGGGCACCGAGGGGTCGTTGGGCTCCACCGTCATCGAGCCCCCGCGGTCGGCGTCGAGCAGCCTGCCGAACACGAAGGGGCTGTCGAAGCGGGGGGCGCAGAGCCAGTCGATGGCGCCGCTGCGGTCGATCAGGGCCACGGTGTGGAGATCGCCGATGACGCCGTACTCGGAGAGCGGCTGGTAGCGGGGTCGTGGCACGGGGGCCTCCGGTGACGGGCGGGGTGGGGCCGCCCCGATGATCGGGGGTCGCCCCGGGCCTTCGCCACCCGGCGGGCGGACCCGGGCCGGCGGTGGCGGAGCGGGAGGGATTCGAACCCTCGAAGGGGTTGCCCCCTTACGGCATTTCCAGTGCCGCGCCCTCGGCCAGCTAGGCGACCGCTCCCCCTGCGGATTGTAGGCAGGGGCTCGGACCGGACCCTTCGCTCGGCTCGGCTGGCGGAGAGGGTGGGATTCGAACCCACGGTGGCTTTCACCACACCGCTTTTCGAGAGCGGCACCTTAAACCACTCGGACACCTCTCCGGACCGGCGCCATTATCGCCCGCGACCGCCGGCGGGGGCCCCCGGGGTGTCCGGCCCCGGGTCGGCGGCGCCCGCGGTGCGCCGGGCCGCGAAGAACTGGCGCAGGAGGGCCGCGGCCGGGGCGGCGCAGAGGCCCGACGTCACCTCCAGATGATGGTTGTTGGCCGGGTGGGTGAGGACCGGGAGGACGGAGTGCACCCCGCCCCGGCGGGGGTCGTCGGCCCCGTACACGAGCCGGTCGACCCGGCTCAGCACCAGGGCCCCCGCGCACATCGTGCAGGGCTCCAGGGTCGCGTAGAGGGTCACCCCGAGCAGGCGCCAGGAGCCCAGCCGCCGGGCTGCCCGCCGGAGGACCACCATCTCCGCGTGCTGGGTGGCGTCCTGGCTGGCCTCCATCCGGTTCCCGGCGGCGGCCAGCACCCGGCCGCCGAGGACCGCGACCGCCCCCACCGGAACCTCGCCGCGCCCCGCCGCGCGGCGTGCGAGCCGGAGGGCGTGCGCCATGTGTCGGAGGTCCCGGTCGGCGTCGTCGCCCGCGCTGGCGATGGGTGCGAGCCGGCAAGGGGTCGGATTCATGGCCAATCTATAATCGACCCCCGCGTGGTGGCTATAGCTCAGCTGGTTAGAGCGCCAGGTTGTGGCCCTGGAGGCCGAGGGTTCAAATCCCTCTAGCCACCCCACCTGCGGTCCCCGCGCCCGGGTCCGGCGCGGGCATCGGTGCCCAGCCGGTCGGGACGATGATGTCGCCTGGCATCGGACCGCGCCGACGTTGGGCGGTGCGGCCGCGGCGGCCGGCGCCGTCCCGGCCGTCTCAGCCCTCCTTCGACTCCTCGCGGCACACGCAGAACTCGTTGCCCTCGGGGTCGGCCATCAGCTGCCACTCCCAATCGGGCGCGCTCCCGAAGGGCTCGCCGACGCGGGTGGCGCCGCGATCGCTCAGCTGCCCGACCAGGGCCTCCGGCTCGGCCGTGTACAGGTCGAGGTGGAGGCGGTTCTTCACCGCCTTGGGCTCGGGCACGCGCTGGAGGAAGACGGCCGGCGCTCCGGCCGGCGGCAGCAGGTTGAGGTACGGCTGTCCGTCCCCCTCGGTGCCCTCGTACCCGAGCGCGGCCACCCAGAACGGCGCCAGCCGCTCCGGGTCCTCGCAATCGATGCCGATCTGCAGCCGTGGTCGCGGCATGGCGGGCCTCCCAAGACGGTCCTCGCGACGGCCCAGAAGTTTAGCCTCCGACCGCGCCGCGCCGCGCCGCGACGCGCGCGCCGCGCCGATCGCGCCAGCCAGCGCGGCCGGCTCGCATCGCCGTCACCCGCGGGGGCGGATGCCGATCGGTGCGACGGCGTGCAGCCGGCCGATCGTCCGGGTCCTCACTTGGCTGCTGCCGGCCGGGCAGGGCGCTCGCGGACCGCCGACCCGGGAGGCGTGGACGAGGGGGTCGATCGGGCGAGCGCCGTTCGCGACGCCGCGCGCTGCGCCGGTAGTGCGGGCGCTCCACACGGGCACCGGCACCCTGCCCAGCCATGATCCTTGGGCGGAGCCGGTTCGGATCCGGATCGACCTCGGCTGCCCCGCTGGGGCCGACGTGGTTCCGACCTGGACGGCGCCGGACCCGACGACACGGCTCGTGGCGGCGGCGCTGCGCCACCTCGCGGCGCGGGGTGCGGAGACCTGCTCCATCGACGGCGGATCCGCGGAGTCTCGCTGGGGGAGTGCGCCGGCCTGACGACCGCCGCGGAGTTGGACCCACCCTGCTGGCCCAGCGATCGGGCCGGCGGCGCGCTCGGCTGCGGGGTTCAGGGCGGCCGGCTCCGCTGGGGCATGCCAGCGTCGGGAGATGCCCCACCCGCGAGAGCGCGGTCGCCGACGCCCCGAGGACGACTCGCGGGCGGTCCCGACATGGCCCAGGGCTGCGCTCGGTCGGTCGGGCGCGTGTCCAGCGGCGGTGGCGGTCCGGGCCGGCGCGGCACCTGCTAGGATGAGCCGGCGCCCGGCCCGAGCCGGCGCGGCCTCCTGGTGATTCCTCGTCCCGCTGCTGCAGCGGAATCCCCTGCGGCGTGCGGTGAGTCGACTGGACGAGGACATGCGGGGCGGTGACGTCCCAGGAGCCCGTCGTGACCACCTTCGCTGCCCTGGGCGTTCGCCCGCCCCATCTCGACCGACTCGCCGGCATGGGGATCGCCACCGCGACCCCGGTGCAGGTCGCCGCCATCCCGCCGCTGCTGGCCGGACGCGACTGCGTCATCCAGTCGCCCACCGGCTCCGGCAAGACCCTCGCCTACCTGCTCCCGCTCGTCAGTCGGCTGGGCGGTCACCGGCCGGGGCGGCCGCGCGGCCTGGTGCTGGCGCCGACCCGGGAGCTGGCGACCCAGATCGGGGGCGTACTGGGGCGGCTGGGTACGCCGCTGCGCCACACCCTGGTGTTCGGGGGCGTCGGGTACGCCGGCCAGATCAGCGGCCTGCGCAGTGCGGACGTGGTCATCGCCTGCCCGGGGCGGCTGCTCGACCTCTGCACCGGCGGTTCGGCCGCGCTGGGGTCGGTGGAGGTGCTGGTCCTCGACGAGGCGGACGAGATGCTGGACGCGGGCTTCGCGCGCGACGTGGAGAAGCTGATCGCCATCACCTCCAGGCGGACCTCGTCGGTGCCGCGGCAGACCCTGCTGGCGTCGGCCACCATGCCTGCCTGGGTGGCGGAGATGGCTCGCAGCCACCTGCACGACCCTGCCCGGGTGGTGGTGGAGCCGACGCGCGCGCCCGACCTCGAGCACGGGCTGGTGGCGGTGCGACGGGACGAGCGGACCGCGATGCTCAGCCAGCTGCTGGCGCGCTCGTCCTCCACCATCGTGTTCCACCGCACCAAGCACGGGGCCAAGAAGCTGGCCCGCGACCTGTCCGCCCGCGGTCATCGCACCGCCGAGCTGCAGGGGAACCTCTCCCAGGCGGCGCGCGACCGCGCGATCGCGGCGTTCCGCGGCCGCCAGGCGAGCGTCCTGGTCGCGACCAACGTCGCCGCCCGGGGGATCGATGTCGAGCAGGTGACGCTGGTCGTCAACTACGAGCTTCCCGACACCGCCGACTGGCTCACCCACCGGGTCGGGCGCACGGCCCGCAACGGCGCCAGCGGTCGGGCCCTCACCTTCCTCACCGAGGATGACGGTGAGCGCTGGCAGAAGCTCCGGCGCCTGGGAGCACCGGACCTCCAGCTGGTGGACGCGGACCACCTGGTCCTCACCGGGACCATGCGCTTTATGCCGGGCGCACCGCGCGTCGCGGTCTCCTCCCGGGTTGCGGCACCGGCCGGCAGGGGCCCCGCCGGCGGAGCGCGGGGCGGGCCGGGGCGCCCGCGACCGTCGCTCCCGGGAGCGGCCCGACGGCGCCGGGGAGGCGGTCGACCGTCCTCCGCAACCCTCTGAGCGGGGCGGCGCCCCGGAGCGGCCCACCCCCGCTGCTGGCTGGTATAGTGTCGTCGGCGCCCTGGCGCCGAGCGTGGGCGCGCGCGCCTGCGCACACGACCGTTCGAATCACGGAGCGAGGAGCACCGCATGCTGCAGGGGGAGGCCAAGACGGCGGTCATCGGCGGCCATCGCCTCCACGAGACCGACACCGGCTCGCCCGAGGTCCAGGTGGCCATCTTCAGCGAGCGGATCCGCCAGCTCACCGAGCACCTCAAGGTCCACACCAAGGACCACCACTCGCGCCGGGGGCTGCTGATGCTGGTCGGCAAGCGTCGCCGGTTGCTCGCCTACCTCATGCGGCGAGACGTGACCCGGTACCGGAGCCTGATCGCCGAGCTGGGGCTCCGGCGCTGAGCCCAGCGGGTCGTGGCGGCCGTGGGCGGCTCCGCCGGCAGCGGCGCCCGCCACTCACTTGCACATCGCGGCGGCCGGTCGCCCACCGTTCGTCGGAGCCTGTATCTCGTCGGTTAGCGATTGGCGATAGGAGCCGAACTTTGGTTCAGCTCTCGTCCCCAACCCCTAACCACGGGCTGCGGCCGCTTCACGAGCCGGTGCACCGTCCGGCTGCCGTTGGACGAAGACCAACGGAGCATAGACGTGGACACCACTGTCGTATCGACCGAGCTCGACGGACGCACCCTTAGCATCGAGACCGGCTGGATGGCCGAACAGGCCAACGGCGCGGTCTGGGTCCGCCAGGGAGACACGGTGGTCCTGGTGACCGCCACCGCCAGCCGCGCCCCCCGCGAGGGGATCGACTGGTTCCCCCTCACCTGCGACTACGAGGAGAAGCTGTACGCGGTGGGGCGGATCCCGGGGGCGTTCATGCGCCGCGAGGGCCGACCCAGCGAGGGCGCCACCCTCACCGCCCGGATGATCGACCGCCCGATGCGGCCGCTCTTCCCCAAGGACTTCCGCAACGACGTCCAGATCGTCGCCACCGTCCTCTCCAGCGACCAGGTCAACGACCCCTCCATCCTCGCCATGATCGGGGCCGGGGCCGCCATCGCGATCAGCGACATCCCCCACGCGGGCCCGATCGCGGCCACCCGGGTGGGACTCTTCGACGGGGAGGTCCGGCTCGACCCCCAGATGCCGGACATGGAGCGCAGCCAGCTGGACCTGATCGTCGCCGGCACCCGGTCCGCCATCAACATGGTGGAGGCGGGGGCGCAGCAGGTCTCGGAGGAGACCGTGCTGGAGGCGCTGCAGCGCGCCCAGGAGCGGATCACGACCATCGTCGGGATCATCGATGACCTGGTCGCCAAGGTCGGCCGCCCCAAGGCCGCCTATCCGCGGATGGGGATCCCCCCGGAGCTGAAGGCGGCGATCCAGGGCCAGGTCCAGGGCCGGCTCGACCAGGCCTTCCGGGAGGCCGACAAGGCCCGCCGGGAGCAGCAGATCGAGGCGCTGGGCGCGGCCGCAGTCGCGGAGCTGGCCGGACAGTTCCCCGGTCGGGAGAAGGACCTCGGCCTGGCCTTCGAGTCGGTGCTGAAGGCAGCGGTCCGGCGTGCCATCCTCGAGGAGGGCCTGCGCCCCGACGGGCGCCGCACGGACGAGGTCCGTCCCATCTGGAGCCGGGTCGGGGTGCTGCCGCGGACCCACGGCAGCGCCATCTTCACCCGGGGCCAGACCCAGGCCCTCTCGGTCGTCACCCTGGGGACGATGTCCGATCAGCAGAAGCTGGATGGTCTGGGCCTGGAGCCCTTCAAGCGCTACATGCACCACTACAACTTCCCGCCCTTCTCGGTGGGCGAGGCCCGCCCCCTGCGGTCCCCCGGCCGCCGCGAGATCGGCCACGGCGCGCTGGCGGAGCGGGCGGTGCGGGTGGTGGTGCCGCCGGTCGACGACTTCCCCTACACGGTGCGGATCGTCACCGAGATCCTCTCCAGCAACGGCAGCACCTCGATGGCGAGCGTCTGCGGCAGCACCCTGGCGCTGATGGACGCGGGGGTGCCGCTGCAGGCACCGGTCGGCGGGATCGCGATGGGGCTCGTCACCGACGAGAGCGACGCCCAGCGCTATGCCATCCTCTCCGACATCCAGGGGATGGAGGACGCCCTCGGCGACATGGACTTCAAGGTCGCCGGGACCCGCAAGGGCATCACCGCCCTGCAGATGGACATCAAGGTCCAGGGGCTCACCCCCGAGATCTTCCGGCGCGCATTGGAGCAGGCCCGGGTGGGACGGCTGCACATCCTCGACAAGATGGCGGAGGCGCTCAGCGAGCCACGCGGGGCGATGTCGGCGTACGCGCCCCGGATCATCACCATCGAGATCAACCCCGACAAGATCCGCGACGTGATCGGTCCCGGGGGCAAGACCATCCGGCGGATCCAGGAGGAGACCGGGGCCCAGATCGACATCGAGGACGACGGTCGGGTGTTCCTGGCGACCGTCGACACCGACGCGATGGAGCGGGCGGTGGCGATGATCCGCGACCTCACCGAGAGCGTCGAGGTGGGCCGGATCTACAAGGGCAAGGTGGTCCGGATCATGCCCTTCGGCGCCTTCGTCGAGATCCTGCCCAAGCAGGACGGGCTGGTGCACATCTCCCAGCTGGCCGAGCAGCGGGTGGGCAAGGTCGAGGACGTCGTCAGCATCGGCGACGAGATCATGGTCAAGGTGACCGAGATCGACGACCGCGGCCGGGTCAACCTCTCCCGCAAGCAGGCGGTCCAGGAGCTCGCCGCCGGCAGCAACGGCGCCAAGGCCTGAGCCGGGCCGGGATGGCGGAGGCGGAGCCGGGTCGCGATCGGCTCACCGTCGCCGTGGTGGGTGCGACCGGCGTCGTCGGCCGCACCCTGCTCCAGCTGCTGGAGGAGCGGCGGTTCCCGGTGGGGGAGCTGCGCTGCCTGGCGTCGGCCCGGTCGGCGGGGCGGGTCGAGCTCACCTTCGCCGGCCGGGCCCACCCGGTCCGGCTGGCGGAGCCGGCCGCGCTCGTCGGGTGCCACCTCGCGCTCTTCAGCGCCGGCGCGCAGGTGGCGGTGACGCTGGCCCCCGCGGCGGCGGCGAGGGGGACCGCCGTCGTCGACAACAGCTCGGCCTTCCGCCGGGACGAGGACGTCCCGCTGGTGGTCCCGGAGGTCAACGGCGCCCGCCTCGACGGCGGCCCGCGCCTGGTGGCGAACCCCAACTGCTCCACGATCCAGCTCACCGTCGCGCTGGCGCCGCTGCACCGGGCCTTCGGCCTGCGGCGCGTGCACGTGGCCACCTACCAGGCGGCCTCCGGAGGGGGTCGCAGGCTGGTGGAGGCGCTGCGCCGCCAGTCGGCCGCGGTGGCGCGCGGCGAGCGTCCCACCGCGGTCGACTCTCCCCACCCGCTGGCGGGCAACGTCGTCCCCGGCGGCTGGGGGGTGGACGGCGATGCCACCGAGGAGGAGCGCAAGGTCGTCTACGAGACCCGCCGGCTGCTGGACCTGCCCGCGCTCGCCATCGGCTGCACCACGGTGCGGGTGCCGGTGGCGGTCGGCCACGCCGAGGCGGTCTGGGCGGCGTTCGAGCGCCCGGTGAGCCCACGGGAGGCGCGGGCGGTGCTGGCGGCAGCGCCCGGGGTGGTGGTCCACGACGACCTGGAACGGGACCGCTACCCGACCCCGCTGGAGGCGGCCGGCACCGATCCCGTGTGGGTGGGGCGGTTGCGCGAGGATCTCGGCGAGCCGGGCGCGCTCTCGCTCTTCGTCGTCGCCGACAACCTCCGCAAGGGTGCGGCGCTCAACGCGGTCCAGATCGCCGAACGGCTCTGCGGCGCGGGGGTGGCGGCGGGCCGCTGACGGAGGCGGTCGGGGGGCTCGCGCGCCCCGTGGCGTGGGCGGGTCACCCCCGTTCCCACCCGGCGGATCCGCCGGGTGGGAACGGGGGTGGGTCACCGTCCGCCGCGGTGGTCCCGGTCCCGCGGCGGTCGCTCAGGGGACGGGGGGCGCCCGGCGGTGGTCGGTCGCCGCCGCCGCTGGCGCCGCCGGCAGGACCATCCGCACCGACCCGCCGGCGGTCGGGCCGATGGGGACGGCGGGGCGGTCGACGACCCGGTGGGCGCGGCACCCGAGGCTCGAACCGATGGCAGGTCCGCCTACAGCTCCAGCACCATCCCGTCGTGGAGACAGCGCTCGGCGACCTGGTCCACGTGGGCGAGCATCTCCGGGCCCAGATGGGTGAGGACCAGCTGGCGGCAGCGAAGCTGCCCCAGGTGGGCGGCGAGGGTCGCGTAGTCGAGGTGGTACGGGATCCGCTTGGCGTAGCTGTACGCCTCGCACACCAGGACATCGGCCCCGTCGGCCAGCTCGATCAGGCTGTCGGTCCAGGCGGTGTCGCCGGAGACCGCCAGGAGGCGGTCGCCGGCCTCGATGCGCAGCCCGTAGGCGGGCGCGCCGCTGGCATGGTCCACCGCCACCGGGGTGACCGCCACCGGGCCCACCCGGGTGCGCACCCGCGGCGCCAGCTCGACCACCTCCAGCGTGAACCGCCGGTGGGCCGCCCCGGAGCCGGGGAACAGCGCCTCGGTGGCGATCGCCAGCCGCGCCCGGGTGCCGGGTGGCCCGGCCACGACCAGCGGCCGCTCGCGACCGGCGAACTGTCCGTCGAGGACCAGGAACGGCAGGCCGCCGAAATGGTCGCCGTGGAGGTGGGTGACGATCACCGCGTCGATCGCCCCGGGGTCGATCCCGCCCCGCTTCAGACCGGGCAGGGACGAGGCGCCGCAGTCGACCAGGACCATCCCGGCGTCGGACCGGAGCACCAGGCACGCCTGGAGCCGCCCTCCGGTGCCGAAGGCATCGCCGGAGCCCACCACCAGCACCTCCCAGCGAGGCCCGGCCGCCGGCTCGCCGCTCACCGGGCGGGGCCGATCCCCGCCAGCTGCGGCGCCACCTCCGCCGCGATGAGCCGCAGGTGGTCGAGGTCGGTGAGGTCGAGGAGCTGGAGGTAGACGGTGTCGGCGCCGGCGGCGGCCCGGGCCGCGAGGGCGGCCGCCACCTCGTCGGGGCGCCCGGCCACCCCCTCCTCCGCCAGCTCCCCCACGGTCCGCCCCATCGCCCTGGCGCGGCCCAGGACCTCGGTCTCGGTGGCGCCGCAGCAGACGGTCAGCGCGACGGAGAGGCGCAGGCCGGCCGGGTCGCGGCCGATGGCCTCGCAGGCCGACCGCACCCGTGCGAACGCGGCCCGGCACGGCTCCAGCGGTCGGAAGGGGACGTTGAACTCGTCGGCGAACCGGGCCGCGATCCTCGCGGTCCGCGGCCGTCCCTCGCCGCCGACGATGATCGGGGGCCGGGGCCGCTGCAGCGGCCGGACCTGGGCCGGGTTGCCCTGGAGCCGGTAGTGGCGGCCCACGAAGGTGAACGGCTCGCCCTCCGGGGTCGACCACAGGCCGGTGAGGATCGAGAGCTGCTCCTCCAGCCGCTCGAAGCGCTCCCCGACCGGCGGGAACGGGATGCCGAACGCCACGTGCTCCGCCTCGTGCCAGGCCGCGCCCAGCCCCAGCTCGACCCGGCCCGAGCTCATGTGGTCGACCTGCGCCACGGCGACGGCGAGGGGACCGGGCAGGCGGAACGTCGCGGCCGTCACCAGGGTGCCGAGCCGGAGCCGGCTCGTCTCCCGGGCGAGCCCCGCCAGGGTGGTCCAGCTGTCGGACTGGCTCGGCCAGCCCGCCGAGGCGTCGGTCGTGAGGTAGTGGTCGGAGCGAAAGAAGCCGTCGAAGCCCAGCCCCTCCGCCTCCCGGGCGACGGCCAGGATCTGGGCGTACGTGGCTCCGCGCTGGGGCTCGACGAAGATCCGCAGCCGCATGTGCCGTCCCTCCGCTCGGCGCGCCCGGGAAGGCGCCGCCGTCGCTCCGGCAAGCCTCGGCGCCGGGTGGGCGGGGTGTCAAGCCGGCCGGCCCCGCGGGAGGCCGTCCGGGCGACGGTCCATGAGGGGCGGGAGAGCGGCGCGGTGGGAGCGGCCCCCGAGCACCGGGGCGGTCCGGGTGCCGGGGACGACCTACCTATAATCGGCCGGTGCTGGAGGTGGCGGCCGACTGCGGGGAGCGGCAGGGTCGGCTCGACGCCATCGCAGCCGAGGTCCGTGCCTGCACCGGCTGCGGGCTCCATCGCACCAGGACCCAGGGGGTGCCCGGCACCGGGCCGGTGACCGCCCGGGTGATGGCGGTGGGGGAGGCCCCGGGGGAGAACGAGGACCGCCAGGGACTCCCCTTCGTCGGGGCCGCGGGGTCGCTCCTCACCGACCTGCTCCAGGGCGTCGGGCTCAGCCGCGAGGACCTCTTCATCACCAACGTCCTCAAGTCGCGCCCGCCCCAGAACCGCGACCCGCTCCCGGACGAGGTCGCCGCCTGCGCCCCCTACCTGGACCGCCAGATCGCCCTCATCCGCCCACTCGTGATCCTGCTCCTGGGACGGCACGCGCTGGCCCGGCTGGTCCCCACCGCCGCCTCGATCTCGCGCTGCCACGGCCAGGCGATCCGGGCCGATGGCCGCGTCTACCTGCCCGTCTACCACCCCGCCGCCGCCCTCTACAACGGCGGCCTGCTGGCGACCCTGCGCGAGGACTTCCTGCGGCTGCGGGCGCTGATCGACGAGCTGGAGGCGGGTCGCCTCGGCGAGCCCGGGCGCCGGGCCGAGGCCCCTGCCGGTGGCGCGGCCCAGCCGGGCGCCGGAGCGGGGGAGCCGCCGCCTCCCGCGAGCGCGCAGCAGCTTGCCCTCTTCTGACCCCGCCCTCCCGGCGGCCGGGCGGGAGGGCGCCGGCCGGGAGGCGGCCCCGCTGGGCCCGCCCGACCCCGGGGTGATCCGCTTCGTGGCGCTGGGCGGCCTCGGCGAGATCGGCAAGAACCTGGCGGTGCTGGAGGTGGGCGACGACTGCCTCGTCATCGACTGCGGCCTGATGTTCCCCGATGCGGAGATGCTCGGGGTCGACCTGGTCATCCCCGACATCCGCTACCTGCTGGAGCGAGCCGACCGAGTGCGCGCGATCCTCGTCACCCACGGGCACGAGGACCACATCGGGGCGCTGCCGTTCGTGCTCCCCCGCCTCCCGGTGCCGGTGTTCGGCAGCGCCCTGGCGCTGGGCTTCCTGCGCCACAAGCTGCGCCGGCGCGGGTTCCAGGGCGCCGCCGACCTGCGCCCGGTCGCGGCCGGGGATCGGATCCGGCTGGGCGCGTGCACGGTGGAGTTCGTCCACGTCACCCACAGCGTCCCCGACAGCTTCGCGCTCGTCATCGAGACCCCCGCCGGCACCGTGGTGCACAGCGGCGACTTCAAGCTCGACGCCACCCCCGTGGACGGGCCGCCACCCGACCTCGATCGGCTGGCGGCGGCCGGCCGGCAGGGGGTGCGCCTCCTCTGCAGCGACAGCACCAACGCCGACCTCGACGGCATCACCCCCTCGGAGCGCACCGTCGGCCCGGCGCTGCGCTCGATCGTCGCGGGCGCCCGCGGACGGGTCCTCGTCGTCACCTTCGCCAGCAACATCGCCCGCATCCAGCAGGCGGTCGACGCCGCCCTCGGGGCCGGCCGCCGCTGCTGCGTGGTGGGGCGGAGCATGCTGGACACGGTCGCCACCGCCCAGGGGCTGGGCTGGCTGCGGGTGCCCTCCGACGCCCTGCTCTGGCCGCGCCAGCTCGATCGCATCCCGGACCGCGAGCTCTGCTTCATCTGCACCGGCGCCCAGGGCGAGCCGCTCGCCGCGCTCAGCCGGATCGCCGCCGGCACCCACCCCTTCGTCACCACCCGCGCCAGCGACACCGTGGTGGTGTCCGCCAACCCCATCCCGGGCAACGAGCTGATGGTGCACCGGACCGTCAATCGACTGGCCCGGCAGGGGGTGCGGGTGCACGCGGGCCACCGCGACGGGGTCCACGCCAGCGGCCACGCGTCCGGGGAGGAGCTCCGCTTCCTGCTGGAGCTGATCCGGCCGGAGGCGTTCGTCCCGGTCCACGGCGAGCTCCGTCATCTCCACCGGCACCGGGAGCTGGCGCTGGAGACGGGGATGGACCCCGCCGCGGTGGCGGTGGTGGAGAACGGCACCGTGGTGGAGGTCGAGGCCGACGGGGTCCGCGTCGGCGGCCGGATCCCCTTCGGCAACGCCTACGTCGACGGGGTCAGCGCCGATGACGTGGAGCACGTGGTGCTGCGCGACCGACGCACCCTGGCGGAGGACGGGGTCGTGATCGCGTCGGTGGCCCTGGACCGCGAGCGCGGCGAGGTGGTGGCCGGTCCCGACATCGTCTCCCGCGGGTTCGCCCGCGGCTCGCGCCTGGCGCCCCTGCTGGCCGAGGCCCGGGTGGCGGTGCTGGCGGTGTGCGCCGAGGAGGGGGCCAGCGACCCGCAGGAGCTGCGCTCTGCCATCCACGACCGCCTGGCCGCCCTCTTCCTGGACCGGATGCAGCGGCGGCCGATGATCCTGCCGGTGATCAGCGAGCTCTGAGCGGGATGGTCCTCCGGCCGCGCGGGGCCGGCCTGGCCGCGCTGGCGCTCGCCGCGACCGCGGTCGGGGTGGCCACGGTGCGGGTCAGGGATCCTTGGCCGCCGCCCCGTGCCACGGCGGACCCGGTGGCGATCGCTCCGTTCCCGGGAACGCTGCCGAGGCTTCCCTGGCCCAGGGCCGGTGAGGCCGCGGTCGCCGTCGACGGCATCGGGATGCTGGGCGCCACCCGCTCCCAGCGTCCGGTGCCGATCGCCAGCGTCACCAAGGTGATGACCGCGCTGATCGTGCTCGACCACCATCCGCTGCGGCCGGGCGAGGGGGGGCCGATCCTGGTCATGACCGCGGCCGACGAGGCCGTCTACCGCAGGGACCGGTCGGAGGGGGACTCGACCCTGCCGGTGCGGGCCGGCGAGCGGCTCTCCGAGCTGCAGCTGCTGGAGGGGCTGCTGGTCCCCTCCGGCGACAACGCCGCCTGGACCCTGGCGCGCTGGGACGCCGGCACCGTCCCCGCCTTCAACGCCGAGATGAACGCCGAGGCGCGGACGCTCGGCCTCCGCCACACCCACTACGCCGACGTCAGCGGGCTCGACCCCGCGTCGGCGAGCAGCGCCGCCGACCAGACCCACCTGGCGGAGGTGGCCCTGCGCAACCCGGTGTTCGCCGCCATCGTGCGGCGGGCGCAGGTGGTGCTGCCGCTCGCCGGCCGCCTGCGCAACCCCGACCCGCTGGCCGGGGCGCCGTTCGTCGAAGGGGTGAAGACCGGGTGGACACCGGTGGCGGGCGGGTGCCTGGTCCTCGCGCGCTGGGGCCGGGTGGCGGGTGAGCCCCTGACGGTGGTGGCGACCGCTCTGGGCCAGCGGGGCCGCGCCCAGCTGCCCGCGGCGGCGCGGGTGAGCGACCGCTTGGCCGGCGCCGCCCGGGCCCTGCTGGTGGTCCGCACGGTCAGCCTGGCCGGGCAGCGGGTGGGCGAGCTGCGGGCGCCCTGGCAGGCGCCGGTGCCGCTGGCGGTGGCGGGGGCGGCCCGCCTGGTGGGCTGGCCGGGGCTGCGGGTCACGGTCCGGGTCCACCTGGCCAGCCGGCTCCCCCGAGCGCCCCTCGCCGCCGGCGCCGAGGTCGGCACCGCGGTCGTCAGCGCCGGGGCGGAGGCGGTGCCGCTGGCGGTGCGCACCACCCGCGCGCTCCGCGCCCCGGACCTGCTCTGGCGGCTGCTGGGGAGCGGCTGACCCGGGACGCGGGCCCGGTCGGCGGCCACCGAACCGCGGCCCCACCGTCTGCGCTGTCGTAGACTCCCTGCGAACGGCCATTCGCCGCGCCGACCTCCCCACGCCCTGCCCCCCTGCTCATGGCCACCACCCGACGCCGTCCCGCCGCAACCCGTGCCCGGCCCGCCGCCCGCCGGCCGCCCGGGGGGCGTGGCCCCCGCCGCGGGCGGGTGCGGCGACGACCGTCCGCCGCGCCGCCGCTGCTCACCCAGCAGCAGCGCCGGGAGCTGACCGGGCTGGCCCTGCTGGCGCTGGGGCTGGTCCTGCTGCTGGCCCTCCTCCTGCCCCACGCGCCGGTGACCGCCGCCATCGCCCATGCCGGCTTCGGCGTGCTCGGGGTGGCCGCGTGGTGGCTGGCGGTGGTGGTGACCGGGGTGGGGACCCGGGTCCTCGGCTGGCACCAGCGCGGCCGGGGCGGCGCCGCCGCGATCGGCCTGCTGGTGGCGACCGCCGCGGTGGCGGGCCTGCTGGGCCTCGCCCACGGGGCTGCCGGCGGGTGGCTCGGGGCCAGGATCGGGCCGCCCCTGGCGGCGCGCATGGGCGTTCCGGTCGGGGTCGTGGTGCTCCTGGCCCTGGGGCTGGCCGGCCTGGTCCTGGCCCTGGAGCTGAGCCCGTCGCGCTGGGGACCCGCCGCCGTGGGTGCGGGCCGCTGGCTCGGGGGGGCGTTCGCGGCGGCACCGTCCGGCGACGGGAGCCGCCTCGCCCGCGGGCGCGGGGACGCGAGGCGCTCGGTGGCGGCCGGGTCGCCCCCGGCTGCGGGCGCGCGTCCGCAGGCAGACGCCGCCGGCCAGCGCTCCGACGGCCTGGTGGACGGCCCCGGCCCCGGGCGGGAGCCGTCGCCGGCCGCGCCCGAGCCCGCCGACGGGGTCCTCAGCCGCTTCGAGCGGGTCTTCGAGGGGCTGGACGGGTGGGACCCGGCGGCCGTCGCCGTCGACGATCCGGCCCCGGGCGCGCCGCTGAGAACGGACGGGGTCCCCCCGCCCCCGGGCGCACCGCTGGCCCCCGCCCTCCCCGCCCCCGGGGCTGGGCCGGACGCGCCGGCGGCGCTCGGGCGCGAGGCGCCGGCGGTCGCCGCGGTCGACGGCGTGGGGGAGGGGCTGGCCCCGACCGCGGGGCCGGTGACGGAGGACGCCGCCGACCCGGTCGAGGAGGAGCCGGACTGGCGCCTGCCCGGTCAGGAGCTCCTCGACAGCGTCACCGGCAAGCGCGAGCGGCTCCGCGACGAGATCCGCACCCGGATCCAGACCATCGAGGCGACCCTGGAGGCGTTCCAGGTCGATGCGCGGGTGATCGGCGTCAACGCCGGCCCCACCGTCACCCAGTACGAGCTCCAGCCGGGTCCGGGCGTGGCGGTGCGCAAGGTGGTCGCCTACCAGACCGACCTGGCGCTGGCGCTGGCGGCGCCGATCCGGATCCAGGCGCCGATCCCCGGCAAGGCGGCGATCGGGATCGAGGTCCCCAACAAGGCGGCCCAGCTGGTGACGCTGAAGGAGGTGGTGCGAACCCCCGCCTTCGCCACCGTCGCCAGCGGGCTCGCGATCGCCCTGGGGGCCGACGTCAGCGGCCACGCGGTGGTGGGGGACCTCGCCCGGATGCCCCATCTGCTGATCGCGGGTGCCACCGGCTCCGGCAAGAGCGTCTGCATCAACGCCGTCCTGGCGGGACTCCTCCTCCAGGGCACCCCCAAGGATCTCCGCCTGATCCTGGTGGACCCCAAGCGGGTCGAGCTCAGCAACTTCGCCGAGCTCCCCCATCTCCTGGTGCCGGTGGTGGTGGAGCCCAACGCGGCGGTGGCCGCCCTGCGCTGGGCGGTGACCGAGATGGAGCAGCGCTACAAGCTGTTCGCCAGCCACGGCGCCCGCAACATCGTGATCTTCAACGAGCGCGCCGCCTCCCTGGGGCTGCAGCCGCTGCCCAAGGTGGTGATCGTGATCGACGAGCTGGCCGACCTCATGATGGTGGCCGCCAACGAGATCGAGGAGCTGATCTGCCGGGTGGCCCAGCTGGCCCGGGCGGTCGGCATCCACCTCATCGTCGCCACCCAGCGGCCCTCGGCCGACATCATCACCGGCCTGATCAAGGCCAACATCCCCTCCCGGGTGGCGTTCGCGGTCAGCAGCGGGGTCGACTCGCGGGTGATCCTCGACGAGATGGGGGCGGAGAAGCTGCTCGGACGCGGCGACATGCTCTACCTCCCCATCGATGCCGGCAAGGCGACCCGGCTCCAGGGCGCCTACGTGTCCGACCGTGAGCTGGACCAGCTGATCGGCTGGTGGAAGGCCCAGGGTGCCCCCCGCTACCAGGAGGAGATCCTGGAGATGACCCAGCTCAGCCCCCAGCAGCGAGACGGCGCGGTCCGGCGGGACCCGCTCTTCGGCCGCGCCGCCCGGGTGGTGGCCACCGAGGGTCGGGCGGCGGCCTCGTTGCTCCAGCGCAAGCTGAACGTGGGCTACACGCGGGCGGCCCGGCTGGTCGACCAGCTGGCCGAGGCGCGGGTGGTGGGCCCCTACGAGGGGAGCAAGTCCCGGGAGGTGCTGATGAGCCTGCCCGACGTGGATGAGCTCCTGGCCGGCCTCAGCGAGGCGGACTGAGCGCCGCGACCGCCCCCGGGCGCCCCGGCGCCCGCCCCGGGATCCGACGGCGCATCGGCGCGGCAGTTGGGTACCCTTTGACCGTGGCCGCCAGCGAGCACTCCTTCGACGTGGTGTCGGAGTTCGACCGCCAGGAGCTGGTCAACGCGGTCCAGCAGACGCAGCGGGAGATCGCGACCCGGTACGACTTCAAGGACGTCACCGCGGAGCTCACCCTCGGCGACGACGCGATCACCGTCCTCGCCGGCTCCGACGGTCGCGCCCAGGCGGTCCTGGACGTCCTCCAGACCAAGCTCCTCCGCCGCGGACTCTCCCTGAAGATCCTCAAGCCGGGCAAGCCGGAGCCGGCGGCGAGAGGCAACGTCCGCCAGCTGATCGCCCTCCAGCGGGGCATCGACGAGGACCTGGCCCGCGCCCTCGTCAAGCGGATCCGGGCGGTGCAGCCCAAGGTGCAGGTCCGGATCCAGGGCGCCGAGCTCCGGGTCACCAGCAAGGACAAAGACATCCTCCAGGCGGTGATCCAGGACCTGCGGACGTTCGAAGCGCCTGTCCCGCTCCAGTTCACCAACTATCGGTGAGCCAGCTGGGGCCGCCGGCGTCCCCGCCGGCCGTCCGCGGTGCCGCGAGCCGCGCGGCCGCCGCGCCCCAGCCCGAGGGTCCGGGCGATCGCGCGGCGACGGCGCCGGTCGCGACCGAGGTCCTGGGGGTCCCCGCCGTCCGGCGGGTGCAGCTCCGCCGCCGGCTGACCCTTCCCAACTCCCTCACCCTGGTCCGACTGCTGGCGATCCCGGTCCTGCTCTGGGTCCTCGCCGCCGGCTTCGCCGGCCACGACCAGGTGGCGGCGGCGGTGTTCCTGCTCGCGGCCGCCACCGACACCCTGGACGGGTGGGTCGCCCGCCGGCGGCGCCAGGTGACCGCGCTGGGGATCTTCCTCGACCCCCTGGCCGACAAGCTGCTGGTGATCGCGGTCCTCTTCGCCCTCGTCGGGTCGGGACGGGTCGCCCCCTGGGTGGGCTTCGTGATCGTGGCCCGCGAGCTGCTGGTGACGGTGCTGCGCAGCCGCGCCAGCGGGGCGCTGGTCTCGATCGCGGCCTCGCCGCTCGGCAAGCTGAAGACCCTGACCCAGGTGGCGATGGTGCTGGCCGCCATCCTGCTCGGCCCCTACCCCGGGCTGGGGAGCGCCGCCGAGGCGCTGGTGGCGCTGGCGGTGACCGCGACCCTGGTCAGCGGGGCCGACTACGTGTGGCGCTACCGCCAGCACCTGCTCTGAGGGGCGCGCCGGTGGCTGCCGCGCCGGCGCGACGGCCTCCGCGGCTTGTGGCGGCCTTCCCGGAGGCGGCCGCGGCGCTGGCGGCGTGCGCCGGCCGGGGTGCGACCGTCGCCGTCGCCGAGTCCTGCACCGGCGGGCTCCTGGGGGCCGCCCTGACCGCGGTGCCGGGAAGCTCCCGGGTGGTCCTGGGCGGCGTGATCGCCTATTCGGACCAGGTGAAGGTGACCTGCCTGCGGGTGTCGGAGGCCACCCTCCGCGCGCAGGGGGCGGTGAGCGAGGCGGTGGCTCGGCAGATGGCGGTGGGGGTGGCGAGCCGGCTCGGCGCCAGCCTCGGCGTCGGGATCACCGGCGTGGCCGGGCCGGGGATGTCGGAGGGCAAGCCCGCCGGCCTCGTCCACGTGGTGGTGGTGGCGCCGTGGGGGGAGCGGGTGCGCCGGCTCGAGCGGGACCTCGGCAGGGAGGGGACCAGGGCCGCCGCGGTCACGGCCGCACTGGCGCTGCTCCTGGAGCTGGCGCTCCCCGAGCTGGCGCGCCCCGAGCTGGCGCGCCCCCCGGCCGGCTGAGCGATGGCGGCGCGGCTGGGGCGGCTCAGCCGCTGAAGCTGAGCGAGCGCAGCATCGCGGTCCAGGCCGGTTGGAAGTGGCTCCAGAGGCTGGCCGGCACCGTGAAGCGGAGCAGGTACAGCGCGCCGCGCACGTCGATGAAGAACACCTGGCCGATCACCGAGACCGTCATCGGCGCCCCCGCCACGATGCCGCTGAGCGAGCCCCGGAGCTGCTCGCCGGTGGTGGGGAACCCGCCGATCCGGGCCGGCAGGTGGGCCGGGAGGCGGTGCTCCCCCCGGGGGACGCTGCCCAGCAGCTCACGGTGGAGCACGCCGAGGACCTGCGCGGTCGCGACATCGCCGAGGGTGGCCGGCGATCGCTGCAGGATGAGGTTGGGGCTGAAGAACTCCACGATGGGCGCGGTGAGGTAGAGGAGCGGCAGCGGGCCGCCGGCGTCCACCGTCCGGGCCAGCTGCGGGTCGTGGGCGACCAGCGCCGTCCGGTTTCCCCACGGCGGCGGGACCAGGATGCTGACCCCGTCGCGGGTCACCCGCACCGGCCGGCCGCCCGCGGCGAGGGCCGGCGACACCGCCCCGGCCAGGAGGAGACCGCCGATGACAACGCTGAGCCGCCGGGTGGGTGTGCGCATGGCTCCCGAGCCTAGCCGGGAGCACCGGGCGGCTGGCGGTCGTGGACCGTCTGTGACCGGACCGTGGCGCCGCGGTGGCGGCCGCGCCGCTCGCGCTTGCCAGGCGAGGGGCCGGCTGCTACAATCGAACGCGCGTTCGTATCGCGAGCCGGCGGCCGGCCCCTGGCGTGCGCGTTGACAAACACACACCGGAGTAGGACCATGGCCACAGCGATGACGGTGGTGTCCGCGAGCGCCGCCCGGGGCAAGGAGCGGGAGTCGGTGACGACGGAGAAGGAGCGCTCGCTCAGCAGCGCGCTCGGGCAGATCGAGCGCAGCTATGGCAAGGGCGCCATCATGCGCCTCGGGGAGGCCGCCCTGCTGCGCAGCGTCGACACCATCTCGACCGGTGCGCTCACGCTCGACCTGGCCCTCGGCGTGGGGGGGGTGCCGCGGGGCCGGATCGTCGAGATCTACGGCCCGGAGTCGTCCGGCAAGACCAGCCTCAGCCTCCACATCATCGCCGAGGCCCAGCGCCGCGGCGGGGTGGCCGCCTTCATCGACGCCGAGCACGCGCTCGATCCCGCCTACGCGGCCCGGATCGGGGTCCAGACCGACGATCTCCTGATCTCCCAGCCCGACACCGGCGAGCAGGCGCTGGAGATCGTCGAGGTGCTGATCCGGAGCCAGGCGGTGGACGTCGTGGTGATCGACTCGGTGGCCGCCCTGGTGCCCAAGGCGGAGATCGACGGGGAGATGGGGGACAGCCACGTCGGGCTGCAGGCCCGGCTGATGTCGCAGGCGATGCGCAAGCTCACCGCCGCCATCAGCCGGTCGAACTGCGCCGTCGTCTTCATCAACCAGCTGCGGGAGAAGGTGGGGGTGATGTTCGGCAGCCCCGAGGTGACGACCGGGGGCCGGGCGCTCAAGTTCTACGCGTCGGTGCGGATGGACATCAGGCGGGTGGACTCGATCAAGCAGGGCCTCGACGTCATCGGCAGCCGGGTCAAGGTCCGGGTGGTGAAGAACAAGGTGGCGGCGCCCTTCCGCACCGCCGAGTTCGACATCCTCTACAACGAGGGCATCTCCTTCGCCGGCAGCGTCCTCGACGCCGCCATCGAGGCCGGGGTGGTCGAGAAGAGCGGCGCCTGGTTCAGCTTCGGCGAGATGCGGCTGGGGCAGGGGCGGGAGAACGTCCGCGACTTCCTCAAGGCCAGCCCCGACGTGCTGACGGACCTGGTCGACCAGGTCCGTCAGCGGGCGCTCGGGACCCCCGCCCTGGCGACGGTGCCGGAGCCGGACACCGCCGGGGTCGCGGCCCCGGCCTGATCCCCCGGGCGGGCGCTGGCGCAGCGGTTCGGGACCGGACGGGCGCCGGCCGCCGGTCCGATCCTGTGGGCCGACGACGGCGGCGATAGAATCGGGCCTACTTTCCGATCCATCGGCGCGCCGCGGGCCACCGCGGCCGGGGCGCGCCTTCCGTGCTGGCCCCGTCCGCGGGTGGGGCCGCACCTGCACACGAGGTGAGGGGCATGCCAGGCCTCCTAGCGGCGTTGATCGTCATCGCGCTGATCGCGGCCGGCGCGATCGCCTACGCGGTGAGGGAGTCGCGGCGGGGCCGCGTCCAGCAGGGCCGGGACACGGAGCAGCTGGCGCTGGCCCGCGTCCAGCAGGGCCGGGACACGGAGCAGCTGGCGGTGGCCCGCGTCCAGATCGAGTCCGAGCGCCGGACCGCCGAGCTGGAGGCCAAGGACGCCGCCATCAAGCTCCGGGCGGCCCTGGAGGAGGAGCTGCGCGAGCGGCGCGCGGAGGCCGGCCGCCAGGAGGTGCGCGTCCAGCAGCGGGAGGAGCAGCTGGACCGGCGCCTGGACGAGGTGACGAGCCGCCACCTCGCCATCACCGAGCGCGAGCAGCAGCTGGCCGCCGCCCAGACCGAGCTGGAGGCCGCCCGGGCGGAGGAGCAGCGGGTCCTGGAGCGGATCGCCGGTCTCACCCGGGAGGAGGCGCGCCAGCAGGTCCTGGCCGAGCTGGAGCACGAGCTGGTGGTGGAGAAGGCGGAGCGCATCCGCCGTGCCGAGGTCGAGCTGCGGGCGGACGTCGCGGCCCAGTCGCGCGAACTGCTCGTCACCACCATCCAGCGCCACGCCGCCGACCAGACCGGGGAGACCTCGGTGACGGTGGTGCCCCTGCCCAATGACGAGGTCAAGGGCCGGATCATCGGCCGGGAGGGGCGCAACATCCGGGCCCTGGAGGCCGCCACCGGGGTCGACCTCATCATCGACGACACGCCCGAGGCGGTGGTCCTGAGCGGTTTCGACCCGATCCGCCGGGAGGTGGCGCGGGTGACCCTCAACCGGCTGCTGGCCGACGGCCGGATCCACCCCGCCCGGATCGAGGAGATGGTGGCCAAGGCCAGGACCGAGGTGGGTCAGCGGGTCACCGAGGAGGGGGAGCGGGCGCTCTTCGAGCTGGGCCTCCAGGGGGTGCACCCGGAGGTGGTCAAGCTGGTGGGCACCCTCCGCTTCCGCTACAGCTACGGGCAGAACGTGCTCGCCCACAGCAAGGAGGTGGGCTTCCTCTCGGGGATGATCGCGGCCGAGATCGGCGCCGACGAGCACCTCGCCAAGGAGGCGGGGATGCTGCACGACATCGGCAAGGCGGTCGACCACGAGGTGGAGGGCTCCCACGCCGTCATCGGGGGGGAGATCCTGCGCCGGCTGGGCCGGCCGGAGGCGGTGATCCAGGCGGTCAGGTCCCACCACTACGACGTCGAGCCGACCGGGGTCATCGCCTTCACCGTTCTCACCGCCGACGCCATCTCCGCCTCCCGCCCCGGTGCCCGCCGGGAGACCCTCTCCAGCTACATCAAGCGGCTGGAGAAGCTGGAGGAGATCGCCAACGGCTTCGAGGGGGTGGACCGGAGCTTCGCCCTCCAGGCCGGCCGAGAGGTTCGGATCATGGTCCGGCCCGACCGCATCGACGACGCCCAGGCGACGGTGCTGGCCCGCGACATCGTGCGCCGGATCGAGAGCGACATGAGCTACCCCGGCACCATCAAGGTGACGGTGGTCCGGGAGACCCGCGCCGTCGACTACGCGAAGTAGGGCGGGGAGGCCCGGACCGGTCCGCTCCCGCTGGGGCGGGAGCGCCCGCGCGGCCGTCGAGGGTGGGTCGGGAGCGGCTCCAGGTGAGCGCGCGGAAGTGGGATGAAGCTGTGGAAAACGGGTGTATAAGGGCTGTGACGGGGCTGTGTCGAAACGGACCGGGCGGTGGACCCAGCCCCGATCTCCGACTAAACTGCGGCTTCGGACGTGACCGGCCTCCGCCGCGGCCTGGAGTGGCAGCGGGCGACCACCACAGGGGACGCATGCGATGGGCGCGGTGACGGCGGCAGTGTCGCTGTCTCGTCGGACCTGGACTGCGGTGGACAGGAGGCGGCTGCGCCTGCTCAGCCGGGCCTATGGCGAGGGCACGGCCTGATGGCGCGGAACGCGGCGGAGATGCCGGCCGGCGTGCTCCCGGCTCCGACGTCGGGGCCCCAGGGGCCCGGAACTCCGAAGTGGGTCGGTCGCCTCGG
>DATLUG010000040.1:0-51956 GCA_035533215.1 Candidatus Micrarchaeia archaeon
CGAACGCAATCGGGGGTTTGTCGCGACCCACGACAGCCACCACGGGAGGGTTCCGATTGCGTCCCTGGCGCAGCCCGGGCCACCGTGACGGGGCGACCCGTGGGTGCCTCGGCGATCGACTCTTCGTGCGGCCCGCTCGACCTGGCCCCCAGCCATCTCACCGAGACGGGATTCCGGAGGCCGAGCCGAGCACGCTTCCCAGGTCGAGTCGACGATCTCCCTCGATGAGGAAGCGGACTCAAGTGCCTCGCCTAGGGCCCGTCTACCCCACCCCCGCGACGGTGACGCCGACCTATGCCGATGTCCATCGACCCGAGGTCCGCGGGCTGGACACCGTGATTGGTGGCGGCGTCGGCAGGGCCTCGGCCCTCAGCGCGGTGAACGGCGCGCGTGGCGAGGTGGCCCCCCGGTCTGCGAATCCCACGGCGTCCCGCGCTCCGCAGCCGATCCCAACCCCCCGGGAGCGGCCTCGTCAGCCCCCGCGCCTACGGCGGGATCGGATCCTTGCCGGCATCGTCCAGCCCCCCGGCTTGGGCTTGGGTGCCGGGTCGTCCTTCCGGCGTGGGGTCTGCGGCGGTCTGCGGCGGCGTCCGCGGCTCACCACCCGCCGGCCACCGCGAGATCGGCGGCCGATGCCGAGCGCAGGACGCCGAGGCCGATGGGCTGCCGGGCCACGGTCGATGCCGCGAGCGCCAGGCTCGCCTTGACGGTTCGACGATCCCAAGCGTCGGTGGGAGGCAGCCGGCGGCCGCGGGCGGCCGCGCCTTCACCGGCGACGACAGCGGCCCCGTACGCGGCCTAAGCCGCCGCCGACCGGATCCTGTGGCCTCCGGACGGCGGCCTGCGCTCGGGATCGGCGCCGATCACCGATGAGCTGGCGGGCAAGCCGTACGTCGCCGTGGTGCGGGAGGATGGCAACTCGCGCTGTTGAGCAGAATGTGGAAGGCGGGCTGGTGGATGGAGGCGACCCGCGGCATCCCCGGCGCGGGAGGCGCGGGTGAGGAGCGGACGAGTGGCTCAGCGAACGGGCGGGAACGGCCGCGAGGCCACGCCGCGCCGGGCGCGGTTATCATGGCCCTCTCGCGATCGCGGCTGACGGGTGCATGACGATGCCGGGCATGGGCCTCGGACCGCAGACGATCCAGGGCTTCTATCCGTACCTCCTCCTCGAGCTGCTGGTAGCGCTGGCCGCGTTGGCGGTGCTGCTGGCAGCGCGACGGATCTGGCTGATGGCGGCGGCGCGCAGGTCGCGGCCGCCCGCCGCTCCGTCCCCTGCGGAGCCGCCGTCGCACCCGCTGCGGGCGCGGGTGGCCCTGCGGCGGACGATCGGGTGTCTGTGGATCCTCAACGGCCTCCTCCAGGCCCAGCCGGCGATGCCGAACGGCTTTCCCGGCAACGTGATTGGCGCCAACCTCCACCGGCAGCCGGGCTGGCTGGTCACCCTGCTCCACTGGGAGATCTACCTGTGGCAGGCGCACCCGATCGAGCTGGCCACCGCGGCGGTGCTGGTCCAGGTCGGAATCGGCCTTGCCATCCTCGGGGGCGGCGAGGGCCGCCTCGCCCGCATCGGGCTCTGGACCTCGATCGGCTGGGGCCTCCTGGTCTGGGCCGGCGGGGAGGCCCTCGGCGGTCTGCTGGCGCCGGGCGCGACCGAGCTCATGGGAGCGCCCGGGGCCGTCCTCGCCTACGTCGGCTCCGCCGGGCTGCTGCTCGCCCCCGAGGCGGTCTGGGCCTCGGGCCGCGCCCGCGTGCTCCTGCGCAACGTGGTGGGGGGCCTCCTTCTCCTCGGCGCGGCGCTCCAGGCCCTGCCCGCCGAGGGATTCTGGACCGGGCGCGGGCTTGCCGCGATGTTCCGGACGATGGCGTCGGTCTCGCAGCCTGCCGCACTGGCCGCGCCCATCCGGGGGATGGCCACGCTGGCGGAGACGCGGCCGGTCGCCACCAACAGCGCCTTCATCATCGTGATGGCGGCGATCGGCCTGGGTCTGCTGGCCGGCCGGTCCAATCGCCGCTGGTCGGCGGCGGCGCTCTGCTGGTTCGCCTTCACCTGGTGGGTCGGCCAGGATTTCGGTGCGTTCGGCACCCGCACCGCAACCGACCCGAACCTGGCGCCCCTGCTCGCGGTCCTCCTCCTCGTCGCCCGGATCGACCCCGCTGCCCGCCTGTCCCCGACCCGCCCGGGGGGGGTCCCGCGGCTCCGGCCGGGGCCAGCCCTCGCTGCGGCTGGAATCGTGACGTGCACGGTGGCCGCCCTGGCCGGGCTGACGGCGCTGGCGACCGAGGCCTCGACCACCGCCGCGCTCACGATCGGTGGCCCGGTCTCGCCCACGGGGCCGGTGCGTCTGCCCGCGCTCCAGCTCACCGACCAGGCGGGCCACATCGTCTCGCTGCGCGCCTGGCCGGGCCGGGTGGTGGTGCTCACCTTCCTCGACCCGATCAACGCCGAGGCCTGCCCGATCATCGCGGGCCAGATCGCCGCGGCTGACCGCGCCCTCGGCGGCCAGTCGCGGCGGGTGGAGTTCGTGGCGGTGGTGGCCAACCCCGTCTATCGAGGGCTCGCGGCGGTGCGAGCGTTCGACGCGGAGCAGCACCTGGTCGGTCTTCCCAACTGGGTCTTCCTCACCGGCTCGCTGCCGCAGCTGGAGCGGGTGTGGACCGCATTCCACCTGGTCATGCTGGTGCCCCACCTCTCCCAGGTCCAGCAGCCACAACTCCTCTACTTCGTCCGCCCCGGGGGCGTCGAGGAGCGCTGGGCCGAGGACGTGGCCCCCCAGACCGCCGCCGTCAACCGGTCGTACGTCACCCTGATCGAGCAGCAGGTGCGGGCCCTGCTCGGATGACGCGGCGGCGCACGTTCGGTGGCTCCCCGCGGCGACTGAGCGGTGCGGCCGCGGTCGCCGCCCTGGCCGTGCTGGGTGGGTTCGCCCTGGCGGTGGGCCGGCTTCCTCGACCACCCGGGGCCGCCCCCGGAGGTGCCGGGCGGCAGGTGTCGACGGCCAGGCGGCTGGCCCTGGTCGCGGAGACGGTGGCACTCACCGGGGGTGAGACCGGTTGGGCGACCCTACCCGCGGGGCCCTTCTGGCGCGTGGTCCGCACCACCGACGGCGGCCGCAGCTGGCGCGACGTGACCCCGGTCGGCGCTGCCACCGACGGCGGCCTGGACCTCTCCGCCATCACCCCGGCGGTGGCGGCGGTCGCCTACCGTCCCGATGGCTACGCTCGTCGATCCGCCTTCGCCGTCACCGAGGACGCCGGAGCCCGGTGGACGGTGGGGGTCCTTCCCGGTGCCGCCGCCGGTCCGGCGTCGATGGCCGTCCTCGGCGGCGACCGGCTCCTCGCCATCCTGGGCGGCGGCCGGGTGGTGGTGAGCCGCGACGGCGGCGCCTCCTGGTCGCCGCTCCACCTCCCGAGAGGACACGGCTTGCCCTGTCGCCCGCTGACCGTCCGCTTCGGCCCCCGGGCGGCCGGCTGGATCGGCGCCGCCTGCCGCGGCCGGGCGGCCGTCTGGGCGACGACCGATGCCGGCGCCTCCTGGCGCCTGGAGCCGCTCCCGCTGGAGGTCGCCACCCGCACCCGCTCAACCACCTCCGTCCCGCAGCCGCTGACGACGGGGGCGATCGTCGCCACCGCCCTCGCGAGCGGCACCGGCGGCCAGCAGCTCACCGTCCTCCGCTGGGGAGGAGGGCGCTGGCGTCGAGCCGGCGCCGTGCGGCTGGCCCGTGGGCCGGTCGTGAGCGCCGCCGCCGGCGCGCAGGTGTGGGCAGCGAGCCTCGGGGGTGGCGTCGACCGGCTGTCGCTGGAGCGGAGCCGCGACGGCGGTGCGCGCTGGCGCCAGGTGGCCACGACGATCCCGTCCGCCGAGACCGCCGCGCTCAGCGTGGCAGCGAGCGGGCTCGGACTGCTGGTCGGCGAGGGCGACCACCAGCCGCGGCTCTGGCGCTCCGGTCGCGTCGCGGCGTGGAGGTCGCAGCCGTTCGTCCTCAAAGGCATCCGGATCCCGCCGTACGGGCAGGCGTGAGCCCGCGGGCCACGCGGACCGTCGGAAGTCCGCACCACCTGTTCCGACCGGTGCCACGGCACGTTCGGCGGCCCGCCCGGGAGCCGGCCCGCCCCGCTCACAGGCCAGCGTCAGCGGCGGCCCCGGCCCGTTCGCTGGCGCGTCGCGCTCCCGCGGGCGGCCCCCCGCCGCACGGTGACCGGCGCGAGCGCGGCCACGTCGGCCGCGACGGCGTCGGCCGGACCGACCAGGACGACGTGGATGCGGCTGGGGGCGAGGTAGCGGGCGGCGACCTGGCGGACATCGGCGGCGGTGACCGCCCTGGCCCTCCGGGCGAAGGTCTCCAGGTAGCGGTGGTCCTGGCCGTGCAGGGCCGCCGACGCCAGCGATCCCGCCACCCCGGCCTGGGTCTGGACCGCGATGACCCGGGTGCCGGCGAGGTAGCGCTGCGCCCCCTCCAGCTCGTCCGGGTCCACCAGGGTGGTGGCGAGCCGGCCCAGCTCGTACAGGATCTCCACCAGGGCGGGGGCGGTCACCTCGCAGCGGACGTCGGCGCCGCAGAGGACCAGGGTGTCCCCGAGGTGGCTGTCGGTCATGGCGAAGGGGTTGTAGGTGTATCCGTGACGCTCGCGGAGGTTGAGCATCAGCCGGGACGGGCCGCCGCCCCCCAGGATCGCGGTCGCCAGCAGGAGGGGGAGGTGGTCGGGATGGCCGAGCGGCGGCGCCCCCGCGGCCAGGACGCAGGCGGTCTGCACCGCCTCGGGACGGTCGATCAGCGTGATGGCGCTGGGCGGACGGTGGCGCACCTGGGGGAGGCGCCAGCTGTGCCGCCGCCCGTGCCAGTCTCCGAAGGCCACGCGCAGCCGCTGGGCGGTCCGCCGCGGCTCCACGTCGCCGACCACGGTCAGGTGGGCATCGACCGGACCGAACCCGTCCTGGTGGAGCCGGCGCACCGCGGCCGGACCGCACCGGCGCACCTGGGACTCGGTCGGCGTCGGCCGGCCGTAGGGGTGGGCGCCGTAGAGCTGGGCTCGGATCGTCTCGTGGGCGGGGAAGTGGGGGGTGGCGCGTGCCATCCGCAGGTGCTCGGCGAGGCGACCGCGCTCCAGCAGCAGCTCGTCGTTGGGGAATGCGGCCTCGGTGACGACCTCCGCGACCAGCTCGTACAGCGCCGCCTCGTGATCGCGCAGGACCGACCCGCTGAGGACGCACACGTCGGAGTCCTGGCTCACGTGCAGGTCGGCTCCGATCATCTGGAGCGCGCGCGCGAGGGTGGCCCCGTCGCGGCGGGTGGTGCCGGCGAGGAGGGTGCGCCCGAGCAGCTCCGAGGACCCGGGTACGGTTGCCCGCGCGTCGCCTGCCGCCAGGGTGAGGCGGAGCTCGATGCGCGGCACCGTGGGGTGGGCCACGATCACGGCTCTGGTCCCCCCCGCCAGCTCCAGGCGGACGGGTCGGGAGAGCCTGAGGTCCGGGACCGGCCCGATCGCGGGGAGGTCCGCGGGCACCCTCGGGCTGCCGGGAGCGGGCGGGGTGGCCGGGGGCGGCGCGATCATGCCGCGGGTCCCCCCGGAATCCAGTCCAGCACCGTGGAGCGGTCCCGACGCAGCCAGGTCCGCACCGCCCGGGCGACCGCCTCCGGCGTCACCGCCGCGATCCCGCCCGGGATGGCGTTGAGGAGGTTGGGATCTCCGTGGACGGTCGTCAGCGTCCCCAGTCGGTCCATCCGCCCGCGCGGGCTGTCCATGTGGGCCCAGTGCTCCGCCAGCCAGCGCCGCTGGGCCCGGAGCAGCTCGTCGGGGCTGGGCCCCTCGCGCCCCAGCCGGTCCACCTCCGCGTCGAGCAGCTCCAGCACCCGCGACGTCGGGACCTCGGGCCGGCGGGTCGCCTCCAAGACCCAGAGGGTGGGGTCGCCGCTGTCGAAGGCGTCGCCGATCGGGAAGTTGGGACCGGCCGCCACGTCGAGCAGCACCCCAGCGCCCCGCACCAGGCGCTCGTCCAGGCGCGAGCCACGCCCATCGGTGAGGATGTCGGCGGCGAGGGTGAGGGGCAGGTGGGCCGGATCGCCGAAGGGGGCCATCCGGTAGCCGACGCCGAGCCGTGGCACGGGGGCCATCGGATCCTGGTGCGGGACCATCAGGCGCCGGGTCGGGAGCTGCTCTGTGGTGTCGGGCGCGCGCGGCGTGCGCCGCTTCGGGATCACCCCGAAGTGGCGGTCGACGGCCGCCAGCGCCCCGGCCGGATCGAAGCCTCCGACCAGGACCAGGGTCGCGTTCCCGGGGGCGTAGTGGGTGGTGAAGAAGGCCTCGGCGTCGGCCACGGTCGCGCTCTCCAGGTCCCGGAACTCGCCATACGAGTTGTGGGCATTGGCGAATCGGGTGAAGGCATGCTGGGGCAGGACCAGCCAGGAGAACCCGCCGTAGGGCTGGTTGAGGACGTTGAGCCGCACCTCCTCCTCGACCACGTCGACCTGGTTGCGCAGGTTGGCCTCGGTGAGGTCGAGCCCCGCCATCCGGTCCGCCTCCAGGTAGCAGGCGGCCTCCAGCGCGGTCGCGGGCAGAACCTCGAAGTAGGCGGTGTAGTCGTGGCGGGTGAAGCCGTTGAGGACCCCGCCGGCGTCGTGGACCACCTGGAAGTGCGCCATCTTGGGGAGCCGCCGGGAGCCCTGGAACATCAGGTGCTCGAAGAGGTGGGCGAACCCGGTGCGACCCTCCGGCTCCAACCGGAAGCCCACCTTGTAGTAGACCCCGACCGCGATCACCGCGCTCTGCGGGTCGGGGCTCATGACGACGCGCAGCCCGTTGGCTAGGTGGTGCTCCTCGATGGGGACCGAGTACTCGGCGCCGGCCGCGCGCGTGCCCTGGCCGCCCGAGCGCCCGGCGCGGACGGGGCGGCGGGAGGTGGGGGGGACCATGCCAGGCGATGGTACCGGGGCGTCGGTGGGTGACGGAGGGCCGGTGTCGTGATTGGCCGGGGCCGCCGGCCGGGTGCTGGCGAGATCCCCTCGGGTGACGGGGGTCCCCCGAACCTCTCTTCCCCCCCCCGGCATCGCCTGCCCGGCGGTCAGCCCACCCGGGAGTCCCCACCGGCCGACCGCCGGGACCCCGGTCCGGTCGGGGTCGATGTCGCTCCCTGCTCCTCGGCCGCGGGTTCGGGTGCACCCGGGTGGCGGGAGACCGCCGCCGGCCACGGCCGGGCCGCCCCGCCGTCGCTGTCAGATCCAGCTGGGCAGCGCCCACCCGGGTCGCCGTCGATCGGAAGCCGCGGTCGGGCGGATCGGCTACCGGCCGGGTCTGGCATGCGGCCGCGGTCGAGCCGGGTCCATCCTCAGGTGCGACGCAGCCACACATCCGCCCCGGCGATCACCATGGGGGTGCGGGCGGTGAGAGCGTGGAAGAGGGCGACCGTCGCCGGCGCCGTGGCGGGCGTCACCACCACCAGCGCCCGCACGTGCCAGCGCTGCAGGTCGCGCCGCATCCCCGCGACGCTGAGGGGTCCCGCCCGCTGGTGATCGGCATAGGCGACGAGCACCCGGCCCAGCGCCGAGGGAAACGGAAAGTTCGACACCGATCCGCCCCGGACGGGATGGAGGATGTAGCCGAAGGGCTGCACGTAGCGGAAGCCGTCCAGCGCCTGCCACAGCATCGGTCCCCCGTCGGTGTAGATTGCGATCGGCGCCACCACCACGACGCTGCCCGTCGGCAGCGACCGCACGGCAGGGCTGCGGAACACGGCTGGGACGCTGCTCGGGGCTGTCTCACCCCCGCTCAGGACGCTCACCGCGGGAACCCAGGGGAGGAACAGGGCCAGCACCAGCGCAACCGGGAGGACCTGCGCGCGACTTCGCTCCAGCAGCCGATCGGCACCGAGCGCCAGCAGGATCGCGACGCCGAGGTCCACGAAGATGGCAAACCGGTTCGGCACCGCGTCGGCGTAGATCGGCAGGCGGTGGAACACCCACCACGGCAGCGGGATCGTGGCGACCCCATAGACGTGGAGCCACTCGCCGCTCGCCAGGCACCCGCCCACCACGCCGACCACGGCCGCGACCCGTGCGAGCCGGTCGCCCCACCCCGACCGCAGCGCCCACAGCGCGAAGAGGATCACCGGAACGCCGAGATAGCCGACGACCAATGCCCACCACATCGAGTAGGGCAGCAGCCACCGATCCCCGCCCGGCCCCAGCAGCTGCCCCGGTGACGGCAGCACCCAGGAGAGGAGATCGATGTAGGTCTTCACCGGGGTGAGGCCGGCCGCATGCATGAGCGAGGGGCGGCGCACCGTCTGCAGGGCCAGCGGGACGACGAGCAGAAGCGCGGCCG
The DNA here is from genome assembly GCA_035533215.1 of Candidatus Micrarchaeia archaeon. Lineage (GTDB taxonomy): Bacteria > Chloroflexota > Dormibacteria > Aeolococcales > Bog-877 > DAHUZL01. The sequence continues at coordinate 8,317 of DATLUG010000040.1, forward strand.
TCGGCACGGCGGCGCTCAGCAGCGGCACCCAGCGCTGGAGCACACGCCCGAGGAGTCGCCGGTGCCGCCACACCGGCCACGCGCCGACGAGCACGACCATCAGGATGGTGGTCGCCAGGAACTCCTTGTTGGCCAGGTACTGCAGGGCCACCCAGGACCCGGTGGCGACGCCCCACAGCGCTCGGTGGCGCCGACCGCGGGCGGCTGCGTCGGCATGGTCGGCGACCCACCAGCCCAGGGGCAGGGTGCCGATCGTCAACCACGTCAGCTGTCCGTCGATCAGCTGGCCCTGCACGAAGGGCGCAAAGCCGAACGCCACCCCGCCGATCCATGCGGCCACCGCTGACCGCGTGTATCGGCGCAATTGGACCGCCATCATCGCAGCCGCGCCGGCCAGCAGCAGGACGTGGAGGAGGTTCACCCCCCGCACCCATCCCATGACGATCGCGAGCGGCCACGCCACGAATGCGAGCAGGATGTCGGAGTTGTTCCAGAGCAGGCTGATGGTGTGCGGGAACGTGGCGGCGGCGGTGAAGAACGGCACCTGGCCGCGGCCCAGCGCGTGCACCATCCAGGCCAGGAACCACACGTGGAGCGCGCTGTCAGCGCTGGCCCCGAGCAGCCCGGGCGAGGTGGTGAACCACACCGGAGCCGTTATCCCGAAGGCGATCAGCACATAGCTGAGGGGCGTGACCCACCGGGAGCCGACTGCGAGCCACCGGGATCTGGCCTCGGGAGTGATCCGCCGACGCCCGAAGGGGATGCGGGTCATCCTGGATGGACCACGTGGCCCGCCGGCTGGCGAATGCGGGACGGTTTCAGGACCATCCCGGACCGAGCCGTGTGATGCGGTGCGGCCGTGGGTGCCGCCCAGGCCCGCGCCGAGCGGCCGACCGTGCAGCGCTTCGGACCCCGTCGTCGCGCGGGTCTCCCGCGGCTCGGGCGGCACCCACCCGGGCGCCGGCGGAGGCCACCCGGACGCCTGGTGGCGACATCGGACTCTGCTCCTCCCGCGTCGCGTTCACGGCACGTTGGTGAGCCGGGGTTGATGACGATCCGGTGTGGGCCACGCCGGCGGCCGACTCTCCGGGTGGTCGAGCGCCGACTCGAACCATAGCAACGGGCCCGACGCGGGCGGCCCGGGCCCGGCCGACGGCCCCCGCCTGCGGTCCGCGGAGGGCTCCCCGCGGGCCCCGCCCCGCCACCGCCGAACAGGCCGCGCTGGTCCGCGATCACCCGGACGTGGTGAGAGCCGCGTCGGGCCTCACCGCCGCGCGATCTCGGTCGGGTGCGGTCCGGCCGAGGCATCCGGACCAGCGCCACTCGGACGATCGCCCTCGACGTCACCGCCCGCAGCCGTTCGCGACGGATCGCGCGCCCACGCACGCAGTTCCAGGCAGGCTCCATCCGGGGGGCCTCCTCTGGACGGCACCGAGGGGGGTGGCGGGCAGGCGACGGGGGCGCGAGCCGGGAGCGCGCCCCAGGATGGATCAGCTGGACGGAGAGGCGAGCGGAGGGATCGGAGGTGGTGGCCGCCCAGACCCCCTGAACCGAACTCGTCCATCCGGTCAGCTGCGGAGCCTGGATGCGGGAGGACTGCGCCCGCGATGCGCCGGGTCGTCAGCTCGGTGCGACCACGGCGAGGCACCACTCGCGCGCGGCGTCGGCCTGCCGTGGGTCATAGGTCACGAAGGCGTCGAGGTCGTCGCCAAGGGAGAGCGCGGTCGCGAGATGGATCGCATCGAGCGAGCGGACGGCGGGCGGGGCGAGCTCGCCGGCTCGGTCGAGGAGGCGACCGTCCAGGTCGAGGAGGTGGCACCCGGCCAGGACGCGGCGGGCCGCCACCAGGTGCGCCGGCGACACCCGGCGCGCGGCTCGCTGCACTTCGGTCCGAGCCAGGGCTGCGGAGACACGGCCGCCCTGGCCCCGGAGGAAGTCCAGCAGGGCCCGTGATTCCGGCTCTTCGACCACCAGCTTGACCAGGGCGGAGCTGTCGAGGTAGGTGAGGTCAGCGCTCATCGAGGCGCAGGGCGGCGAGGGCCTCCGAGCCGAGCGGCCGCCCCGGCGGTGCCGGCAGGGGCTCACCGTCAAGGAGGTCCCGTCGGGCGAGCACGACCCTGCCCTCCGCCACCATCTGTGCGAACGGGCTGCCGACGGCCAGCGGAGAGATCCTGGCGACGGGCCGGCCGCGGTCGGTGATCTCGAGCGTCTCCCCTGCGGCGGCACGTCGGACGATCGCGCTCGCATTCTGCTTGAGTTCCCGGATGCCCACCGTTGCCGCCATGTCCACATTGTAGCACATGACGGCTCAGATGGGGTCACAGGTGTCGGCGTTCCGGGTGCGTCTCCTCGTCACCCGGGGCCCGGGGGGGTGGCGGCCTGCTTCAATGGGGCCGGTCGCCCCGGCCGCGCCGCGCCCGGTGAGGGGCCGTCGCCACCCTGATCTGGGCGGCGTCCGCAGCCACGTTCCGAGGTGAGGTTCTCCGCGATGGCCGAGCTCGATCCCGACTTCCTCGCCCTGCCCCAGGACGAGCTGGTCTCGTCGGCGCTGGAGGCGATGGCCGAGTTGCCGGGCCTCGACTACGGGGACCTGCGCGTCCACCGCGATCGGATCGAGCTCCTCCACGTCAAGGAGCGGGCCCTGGAGGCCCACCAGGAGCTGCACCCGTGCGGCGTCGGGGTGCGGCTCATCGTCGGAGGCGCCTGGGGCTTCTGCGGCTCCAGCGACTGCACCGCTGACGGCGTCCGCCGCGCGGTCCGGCGGGCGGCGGAGCTGGCCCGGACCCTCGGTCCGCTGCAGACCGAGCGGGTCGAGCTCGCTCCCGAGCCGCCGCACCGGGCCACCTGGATCGGGCCCTGCGAGCAGGATCCGTTCCGGGTGCCGCTGGAGGAGAAGCTCGCCTTCATGCAGACGGTCACCGACCGTCTCCTGCGCGGGGGCGCGGAGTTCGCCGACTTCGTCTCTCAGGCGGTGGTGGAGAGCCGGCTCTTCGTCAGCACCGAGGGCTCCAGGATCCGGCAGCAGCGGACCAGGGTGCACCCCCTGTACCAGGCCGGGATCCGCGACCGCGACGGGTCGGGCCTGGTCGAGACCATGCGGTCGGGGTCGCGGCCGGCGGGGGAGGGGTGGGAGTACGTCCGCCGCCACGGATTCCCGGAGGAGGCCGAGCGGACGGTGGAGCTCCTGCGGGAGAAGCTCGCCGCCCCGCCGGTGGTGCCGGGGCCCACCGACCTCGTCATCGACCCCTCCAACCTCTGGCTCACCGTCCACGAGTCGGTGGCCCATGGCACCGAGCTCGACCGGGCCCTCGGGTACGAGGCCAACTTCGCCGGCACCACCTTCGCCACCCCCGACCGGGTCGGCAGCCTGCGCTACGGCTCGCCCCTGATGCACGTGACCGGTGACCGGCTGGAGCCGCGGGGCCTGGCTTCGGTCGGCTTCGACGACGAGGGGGTGGCGGCCCAGCGCTGGGACATCATCCGGGGCGGGGTCCTGGTCGGCTACCAGCTGGACCGGCAGATGGCCCACCGCTTCCAGCAGCCCCGCTCCAATGGCTGCGCGTTCGCCGACAGCTGGGCCCACGTCCCGCTGCAGCGGATGCCCAACGTGTCGCTGCAGCCCAACCCCGATGACGACGTCAGCCTGGAGCAGCTCTTCGGCGAGGTCCGCGACGGGATCTACGTGGTGGGCGACAAGTCGTGGTCGATCGACCAGCAGCGCTACAACTTCCAGTTCACCGGCCAGCGCTTCTACCGGATTCGGGACGGCCGGCTCCAGGGCCAGCTCCGCGACGTCGCCTATCAGTCGCGCACCCCCGACTTCTGGGCGGGGCTGGCGGCCCTCGGGGGGCCGTCGACCTGGTCGCTCCAGGGCGCCTTCAACTGCGGGAAGGGCCAGCCCGAGCAGGTGGCGCCGGTCTCCCACGGTGTGCCGGCGGCGCTGTTCCGGGGGGTCAACGTGCTCAACACCCGCAGCGAGGCCGGCTGATGGACGGCGCGGAGGCCGTCGAGGCTGCCCTCGGCTCGGGGGCCGCGATCGCGATCGCCCGGGAGTCCACCGCGGTCAACTGCCGCTGGGCCAACAATGCCCTCACCACCAACGGGGTGGAGGAGTCCTTGGACTGCACCGCGATCGCGATCGTGGACGGGGGGGTGGGAAGCGAGGCGGCGGACGTGACCGCGGCCGCGGACTGCGTACGGGCGGCGGGGCGGGCGGTCGCGGCGGCACGGCAGGCGCCGGCCGCCGAGGACCGGATGGCCCTGCTGGGGCCGGACGACGCGCCTGCGGCCTCGCCGGCCCCGGGGCCGGCCGCCGGGCCCGAGACCCTCCTGCCCCTGGTCGAGCCCCTGCGCCAGGTGCTGGAGCGGGCCAGGCACGACGATCTGCGCTGCTTCGGGTTCGCGGAGGTGGAGGCTGCCCGCGAGGTGCTCGGGATCACGACCGGTCTGCGCGCCGCCGGCCACCGGGTCGCCGGCAGCGTCACGATGACGGTGAAGACCAAGGACCTGCAGAGGAGCGCCTGGGTCGGCGGGGTCGCGGCCGACCTCGGCCAGCTCGACCTGGGGCGTCTCTACGAGCGGGCCGCCAGCCGGCTCGGGTGGAGCGAGAAGCGCCGGGAGCTGCCGGCCGGTCGCTACGAGGTGATCCTGGAGCCGACCGCGGTGGCGGAGCTCATCCTCCGGCTGGTGTGGGAGATGCACGCCCGCGGTGCCGACGAGGGCAAGACCGCCTTCGCCGGCCCCGACGGGCCCAGGGTGGGCGAGCGCCTCTACGCCAAAGGCGTGACCCTTCGGGGAGACCCCGGGGCCCGGGGCCTGGAGACGCCGGCGTTCGTCCGCGCTGCGGCCTCCAGCGAGTTCAGCTCCATCTTCGACAACGGGCTCGCGGTCGGTCCCACCAGCTGGGTGGAGCAGGGCGTCCAGCAGCCCCTGATCTGCCCCAGGGCATGGGCGCGCAAGCGTGGCCACCCGGTGCGGCCCCCGACCGACAACCTCCTCATGGATGGCGGCGCCCCCTCGCTGGAGGCGATGATCCGGGGCTCGGAGCGGGCGCTCCTCGTCACCAGCCTCTGGTACATCCGTGAGGTCGATCCCACCACCATGCTGCTCACCGGGCTCACCCGGGACGGGGTCTTCCTCATCGAGCGCGGGAGCGTGGTGGGGGCGGTCAACAACTTCCGGTTCAACGAGAGCCCCCTCGGCGTCCTGGCCCGCACCCTGGAGGTCGGGGTGGCGGAGCCGACCCTCTCACGCGAGGTGGGAACCGACGTCCTCGTCTCTGCGCCCCCGATCCGGGTCGACGCCTTCAACATGTCCTCGGTCTCCGACGCGGTCTGAGGGCCGCCCGACGCACGGAGCCCTGGAGGCGGCGAAGATCTAGCCGAGCGGTATGATTCCTGCAGGTGAGATCATCGGCCCCGTACCACTTCGGCTCACCGGTCGGCCCCGAGCACTTCGCGGACCGCGAACCGGAGCTCGCGCTCCTGGCCGGGCGGATGATCGGCGGGATCAGCGTGATCGTCCACGCCCCCCGGCGGTTCGGCAAGACCTCTCTGGTTCGGCGCGGACTGCTGGCGGCGGAGGCGGCGGGGGCGGGGGTGGGCTACGCCAACCTGCTGCGCTGCTCGACGAGGCGGGAGGCTGCCCAGACCGTGGTCCGCGCGATCTTCGCCGGCCCCCTGCATCGACGTGACCTCCTGCGTCGGCTCGGCGGCCTGCTGGAGCGGATCCGGGTGCGGCCGACCGTGGAGGTCGCCACCGACGGACGGGTGCAGCTGGGGTTCGACCCGGCCCTGGCGGACCGGGACTGGGGCGGCGCCATGGGCGACGCCTGCCGGATCCTGGCCGAGGAGGCGGGCCGCCGCCCGGTGGCGCTGGCGCTCGACGAGTTCCAGCAGGTCGCCGAGATCGACGCCGGGCTGGCCGGGGTGTTCAAGGCGATGCTCGACGAGGCGCCCTCGGTGTCGTTCGTCCTCGCGGGATCGCACCTCCACCTCATGGAACGGCTCACCACCCTGCCGGGGGCTCCGCTGCTCGGCATGGGGGAGCTCCTGCGCCTGGGCCCGATCCCGGAGCCGGCGATGACCGCCTACCTCGTCCGCCAGTCGCGACGGGCCGGGCGGCCGATGGACGAGGCGGCCGCCCGCCTGGTCTCGGCGCTGGCGGGGCCGGTCCCCAACGACGTCCAGCGGCTCGCCCAGAGCGCCTTCGACACGGCCGACGCCGTGATCGACGCCGGCTGCGTGGAGCGGGGGATGGAGCTGGCGGTGTCCCGCCAGTCGGCGACCTTCGCGGAGCGCTACGAGCGGCTGTCCGGGACGGCCCAGCGGCTCCTCCGTCTCCTTGCCGAGGGGCCGGTCGCCCGCCCCTACGCCCGGGCGGTGATGACCGGGCTGGAGGTCGCCAACGACAATGCCGTGCGCAAGGCGCTGGCGGCGCTCACCTTCGCGGAGCTCGCGGTCCGCACCGGCGGCGCCTGGCACGTCGCCGACCCGTTCCTCCGGCGCTGGCTCGTGAGCGGGGCGGACTGACGGTGTCCGGCGAGGGCGGGGCACCCCCCGCTGGCGGCGATTCGGCCATCCGCGAGCACCGGGTGGCGGTGGGCTCGATCCACCTCTCCCTCCGTGAGCGGGGCGGCGGGACACCGCCCGTCCTCTGCCTGCACGGGCTCGCCAGCAACGCCCGCTGGTGGGACCTGGTCGGGGCCCGGCTCGCCCCCCGCCGCCGGGTGGTGGCGCCTGACCTCCGCGGGCACGGCGGCAGCGATCGGCCCGCCGACGGCTATGGCTTCGACGAGGTCGGCACCGACGTCATCACGCTGATGGAGGCGCTCGCGCTGCCGCCGGCCGTGGTCGTGGGTCACAGCTGGGGCGCGTCCGTCGCCCTCTGGCTGGCGGTCCGGGCCGAGGCGCGGGTCCTGGGGCTGGTGCTGGTGGATGGGGGGACCGGGGACCTGCGCCGGGTGTTCGGGCCCAGCTGGACCGAGGCGGAGCGGGCCATGACCCCGCCGGACTTCCCCGAGCTGGCCGTGGGCGACCTGCCCTCCCTCCTCGCCCGCTCGCCCCTCGCCGAGGGCTCCGATCCCGCCACCACCGCGGCGATCCTGCTCGGGAACCTGGAGCTGGCGCCCTCGGGTGGGCTGCGTCCCCGCCTCGACCGCCGCCGCCACCTGCTCATCGCCCGGGCCCTCTGGGAGCTCGACGGCCGTCAGCTGATCGGGGCGGTGACCCAGCCGGTGCTGCTGGTCCCGGCTCGCGACCCGCGGCAGGCGGTACGCCAGGCCGAGCGGGAGCGTTCGGTCGCGGACGCGCTGGCGATGCTGCTCGGGCGCGGGCGGGTCAGCTGGATCGATGGCGGCCACGACCTCCCGGTGCAGCGGCCCGCGGAGGTCGCGGCGGCGATCGACACCTTCGTCGGGGGCCTCCCCGAGCCCGCCGTGCCGTAGGCTGGCCGGCGTGCCCGCTCGTCCGGCCCCGCCGCGATCCCTGCCCTTCACCGGCGACGACGAGTCTGATCGGCTCCTCGCCGAGGACCCCTTCGCGCTCCTCGTCGGATTCGCCCTCGATCAGCAGGTCCCGGTCCAGAAGGCGTTCCGAGCGCCCCTGCTCCTCCGCCAGCGCCTCGGCACCCTCGATCCCGCCGCGATCGCCGCCCGCCCCGCCGGCGAGATCGCCCGGGCCTTCGCGGGCCCTCCGGCGCTGCACCGGTTCCCGCAGATGATGGCCCGGCGGGTCGCCGCCCTCGCCGCGGCGGTGTCGCACGATTACGGGGGCGACGCCGCCGCGCTCTGGCGGGGTGCGGCCGACGGGCGCGAGCTGGCGGCCCGGCTCCGGGCCCTTCCCGGCTTCGGGCCGATGAAGGTGGCGGTCGTGATCGCCCTGCTGGGGCGGCAGTTCGGGGTCCGGCCCCGGGGCTGGGAGCAGGAGGTCCCGGGCCACCCCACCCTGGGCGAGGTCACGACCCCCGAGGAGCTCCTCGCCTACCAGGCCGGCAAGCGCCAGGCGAAGGCGACCAGGCGCCAGGCCGGACCCGCGGGCGGCGCGGCTGACTCGTGAGGGCAACGAATACACGCAGCGTAGGAAACCCCGGGCTCGCGAAGTCGTCACAAATTGCCCACAGGGGCTGAAGTGCGTTGACCCCGGGCTAGGCTCTCGTTCAGAATCGCGGCACGCGACGTGTGCCCCGATGCCTCGGCGCGCCAAGGAGACTCCGGTGGAGCCCCATTCAAGGCGTGGGCGGGCGCGGCGCGCCGAGCGCGGCCAGTCGGTGGTGGAGATGGCGTTCGTCCTCCCGGTGGCCCTCCTTCTCCTCGCCCTGGTGGTGGACGCCGGCCAGTTCATCGTGGGGAGCATCAACCTGAACCAGGTCGCGCGAGCCTCCGCCACGGCGGCATCCTTCTCCGCCGACCACGGCGGCACCACCGCCGAGATCGACGCCCAGGCCGTCAAAGCGGCCACCGCCGACCAGCCGGGGATCAGCTTCACCTATTGCGGGGCACCCCCGGTGACGCCCCCGTGCGTGACGGTGAACCAGACCGCGACGGTCCCCAACGCGGTGCCGATCGAGCAGGTCACGGTCTATCAGTCGGTGACGCCCCTTGTCCCCCTCTTCCCTGGGATGACGCTCCAGGCCTCGGCCGCGGCGGCGTACTGAGGTGGTCAAGATGCCGTCCCGCGTCCACCCTCGCCGCGGCCGCTCGCGGCGGCGGCATGCCCGCCACCAGGGGGGCCAGGTCGTGGTGCTGTTCGCCCTCTCGCTCTTTGTGATCTTCGCCGTGGTGGGGCTCGCGGTGGACGGCGGTTTCGGGCTCAACCAGCTTCGCCAGGCCCAGAACGCCGCCGACTTCGCGAGCGCGTCGGGGACCTCGCAGCTCGGCGCGGACTGCAACCAGGGCACGGCCCTGCCGCAGACCACGATCTACAACTACGTGAGCGACGTGGTCGATGCCAACATCCCCGGAAACCCCGCCTGGTCCGCCTACTACCTCAACAAGAAGGGGGCGCTGCTCTCGCCGTCGGTACAGGTCAGCGTCACGCCGCCGGCGGCGACCAACGCCCCCGCCGGAGCCTGCGGCATCGAGACCACCGTCAGCCCCACCTGGGGCCCGTTCGTCGAGCAGCTCCTGGGCGTCGTCAACGTGTCGACCAGCGCCACCGCGCGGGCGATCCTGGTCGCCCCGGCGGGGATCGACAGCATCGGGCGCTTCGGCCTGCACACCATCTATGCCGGCGGCGCCGGCAAGTTCATCGTCGACGGCGACATCAATGACAACTCGGCAGGGTGCAATCCATTCCAGGCTGGCAACAATCCCTACGATCCCAACGGGCCCTGCGGTGGAACCGACAACTACGGCGACACCATGGACGCCTTCAGCGATGGAACCGTGGCCATCTACGGGACCATCAATGCGGTCGACTCGACCCCGCTCGACCCCTGCTACAGCCATCCCAGTAACCCGCCCACGACGCCGGTGCCGTCGTACCCGACCGATCCTCCCAGCTCACTGGCAAACGACGCGGCGCCCCAGGCGACGTTCACCTACGGGGTGACCACGTACCCCTGCGGGGAGACGGGAGTGACGCGGTCGCCGCAGGACATCCATTACAACTCCGTCAATCCCGGGGCCACTGCCATCACCAACGACCCCCTCGGCTTCCTGCCGACGCCGTCGCCGAGCGGCACCATCTGCCAGGGCAGCACGCTCCACACCGTGACCGGGGCGCAGCAGTACCCCGCGGACGGGGCAACGCTGGATCCGGGCGTCTACACCGGCCCGGTGGTGGTCAACGGCAGCGTCACCTTCCACTCCTGCCCCAGTTCGGCGCCCGGCGTCTACGACTTCGAACAGGGGCTGGAGATCTGCCCTCAGGGATCGACGGACGTGGTCAGGTCCGGGAATGCTCCGACCGACCCGCCGGGGAGCGCCTACGACGGAGGGGTCACCCTCTACAGCGCTGAGACGTTCCAGGGAACTGGGGCGGCAGCCTGTCCCACGCTCGGGGTCGGCCAGGACGGCGACGGCGACGGCGACGGGCCGAACGACTCCAACGGAGACTCGCCGGTCATGCAGCTGACCCTGCAGAACAACCCCAGCGCCACCGTGCCGCTGTGGCCCGTGATGAACTACGGGATCACCGTCGGCGGCGTCCCCGGGGCGACGGTCGACCTCAAGGGTCCCGGAGCCGGCCAGGGTTCATGGGGCCAGGTGGTGCTCTTCCAGAACCGCTCGTCGGCCGTCCCGGCCAACATCGGCTTCGATGCCGGCCTGGGCGACGGCGCCAAGGTGACCCTCACCGGCGATGTCTACGACGTGTCGATGGCCTCCACGATCGTCCCGGTCGCACCGGAGACCTGCAACTTCGCCCCCACCCCCGAGGGCGGCGCGGTGGTGATCGGGAACGGCGGCAACCCGGTGGTGCCGGGGTATCCCAACTGCCAGACCCAGGCGACCGCGCCGGTCTCCGGCACCTGCGCGACCAACTGCGTCGTCATCCAGGGGGTGTCGGTGGTGGATGCCTTCGATGCGATGGGATCGGCGAACCTGCTGATCAAGCCGCCGCCCCCCCCACCCGGTGCGGGCGATGTCGAGCTGGTGCAGTAGTCGAGATGAGCAAGCGATGATGCGGCGCGTGCTCCAAAGCCCACGCCTCCGCGGGCGACGGGCCGACCGCCCCGGTCAGGCGATGATCGAGTTCGCCCTGATGGCGCCGCTCTTCTTCGGCCTGGTCTTCGGCATCGTTGCCGCCGGGTGGCTCTTCTTCCAGAACGCCGCCGTCAACGATGCGGCTCAGGCGGCGGTTCGGGCGGCGATCGTCCAGTCAACCCTCTACACGCCCAACGGGGGCTGCGGCGCGGGGGGCACGTCGACCAGCGGCGAGGGCGGGATCACCGATGCCGGCCTGTCCCAGACGATCGAGCAGGCGGCCCAGCACGGGGCCAACATCCTGCCCCTCAGCGCCGCCGCCCTCTGCGCGGACCCCAGTGCCACCACGGGCAACACCATCAACGGCGTGCTCGCCCAGCCGCTCTGCAATTCGGGCGTGACGGCCTGCGTCACGATCGAAGCCACGCCGGTGCTGTCGTCGTCCACGCTTCTGGCGCCGACCGACCTCACCGCGACGGTGACGTACGTGGCCCATCCGTTGGCGCCGCTGTTCCCGTTGACCATCACACTGACCGGCGTTAGCACCCTGGCCGAGAACGGCCAGCAGCCCCAGGTGGCCCCCTTGCCCAGCCCGACGCCGGTGCCGACCCCGACGCCGGTGCCGACCCCGACGCCGACCCCGACGCCGGTGCCGACGCCGACCCCGACGCCGACCCCGACCCCGACGCCGACCCCGACGCCGGTGCCGACCCCGACGCCGACCCCGACCCCGGTGCCGACGCCGACCCCGACGCCGACCCCGACGCCGGTGCCGACGCCGACGCCGACGCCGACCCCGACGCCGACGCCGACGCCGACTGCGTCCGCGACTCCGCTGCCGACGCCGACGCCGACGCGGTCGCCGACGCCGACGCCGACCCCGACGCCGCGGCCGACGGCGACGCCGACGCCAACGCCGACGCCGACGCCGACGCCGCGGCCGACGGCGACGCCGACGCCGACCCCGACCCCGCGGCCGACGCCGACGCCGACCCCGACCCCGCGCCCGACGCCGACGCCGACGCCGACGCCGCGGCCGACGCCGACCCCGACCCCGACCCCGCGACCCACGATCATTCCCTGAGCCGGCGGGGCTCGCCGCTCACGGCTGCGCTGGCCGGCTTCGGCTGAGACTCAGGGGCTCGGGGGACGCGGCTCCCCGATGCCTGGCGCCGCCCCCGAGGATCCTGTCCTCCACGGGCCGGGGAGGCGGGGATGCCGCGGCCAAGAGCGCGGCCCCGGGGCGTGGGATCCTCCACACGCTCCCGATCCACCCGTTACTGTTGGAGCGAACCGGCGTTCCAGTGACGAGGTGATCAGTGGGTAGCTCTGAGGCCGTCCCCCGTTCGGCGGCCCGGCCGGGGCCCCGCCGGGGCCGGCGGGTCGGCCGGGTCCTCGGCGCGCTCACCCTGACGGCGGTGGTGGCGGCTGGGGCGGCGGAGGCCCTCGCCTGGGGTCGGCAGCAGACCCTGGCGCGTGTCGCCGGCCGCCTGGAGACCAGGTGGCAGCGCGACGAGGCGCGGGGGGTGGCCTCCGGGCGGTTGGCGCCGCTTCGGCTGGAGCTGGCGCGAACCGTCGGACGCTCGCGAGCCTGGTGGTCGCCCTTGACCTGGGGAGCGCCCGCGAATCCGAACCTCGGCCGCCTCCGCCACGAGACGGCCGCGATCTACCGTTCGGAGGTGACCAGGGCCCGCCAGCGGGCTGCGGTGGCGCTGGCCGCCTGGCACCAGACGATCCGCCGGGATGGTCACTGGGTGCCGGCGCGCCTGGTCGCCCAGGCCGCCGACTGGCCGATGGCGCTGGCCCGGGCCCGGACCCCGGCGCTGGCTGCGTCCCTCGCCGTCAACTGGAGCGAGGCCCTGCAGGCGGCTCGAGGCGCGGCCGCTCGGGCCCGGTCCCAGGCGGTCGCTCGCGCCAACAGCCGCACCGGCGCGGGCGGCCTGGTCTCGACGGCGGCGGGTCTGATCGCGATCGCGCGGGCGGACAACCTCGATCCCGCTCCCGTCCCCCGACTCGCCGGCCAGCTGCGCTCAGAGCTGCTGCACGGGGAGGCCGCCAACGTGACCGCGGCCCAGCTGAGCCAGGCCATCCTGCGCCTCCGGGCGCTCATCGGCCTCAACGGCCAGGTGGCCGCTGCCGCCGCCGCGGCCGCTGGACCCGTCGATCAGGCTGCGGCCGAGCAGGTGCGCGGGGCGAGCCGTCTCCTCGCCACCTACCGAGCTGACCAGGCGGCCTTCACCGCGGCGGCCACGGCGGCGGCCCTGACCCGGGTGAACGCGCGACTGGGCCAGCTGCGCACCAGCGCCGAGACCGCCCTCGCCGGTGATCGCTGCGGTCACCCGGTGCCGTCGGGCAAGGTCATCACCATCGCACTCTCGCTGCAGGAGATGGTCTTCTACGACAACGGGTGCGAGGTCCAGGCCACCCCCATCACCACCGGTCGGCCGCTCCTGCGCACGCCGACCGGGACCTTCCACATCTTCGACAAGCAGACCCCGTACGTCTTCGTCTCGCCGTGGCCGCCGGGCTCGCCGTTCTGGTACCCGACCAGCCCGGTCAACTGGGTGATGGAGTTCGACCAGGGCGGGTACTACATCCACGATGCGCCCTGGGAGCCGCCCAGCGCCTTCGGTGTGGACAGCGAGAACGGGGTCTGGGCGAGTCACGGCTGCGTCCACACCCCGACCAGCGTCATGCGGTGGGCCTTCGGCTGGACGCCGATGGGCGCGCCGGTCATCGTCTCGGCGTGAGGTGGCCGGCCCTCCGGATGTGAGCTCGGTGCCCCCCCTGGCCGAGGAGGGCCCCGATCCGATCCTGGTCGGCCAGCTCGCCTTCCGCGGGCACCTGCGGTACATCTTCCGCCGGGTGCTCACCTTCCTCGACGACGTGGCCGCCGACTTCGGGCTGAGCCCGCTCGGCTACCATGCGATCCTGGTGCTGGGCGCCGCCGGCGCCGACGGGGTCGCCGAGCGCGAGCTGGTGGAGCAGCTCGCCTCCAGCCGGGCCCACATCTCGGTGCTCACCCGCACCCTCGTGCAGGCCGGGCTGGTGAGCCGGGGATCGGCGCCCGGCGATCGCCGTCAGGTGGTCCTGCGCCTCACCCCCAGCGGTTGGGCGACCGTGCGGCAGATCGCATCCGACCACCAGGCGCGGGTCCGCCGGCTGGTCGACGATTGGGACCCGGCCCAGCTGGAGTCGATGCTGGAGCAGATCATGACCGTCTACCTCGGTCAGCCGGGGCGGGTCAGGATCGAGCGCGGGCCGAGGGCCTGACCCCTGAGCGGGCCCAGACCCGTCCGGCCTCCGGGCGAACGCCGATGGAGTTGAGCAGGGGCATCACATCCACGTCCTCGCTGCGGGCGATGGCGGCCAGGGCTGGGTCGGCCGTCGCCAGCCTGCCGCGCCGACCGCGATGGCGGCGGCGAGCGCCACGCAGTCAGCCAGCGAGCCGGCTGCGGTTCCCCGGTGATGGCGGCGCGGGCGGATCGCGGCGGCCCTTCGTCCGACCGACTCGGCCACCGCCATCACGCTCACCTTGCCGGCGAGCAGCCGCTCCACGCTGCAGCCCACCGCGGCCGATGAGAACCCGACGCGTCGCACCAATTGGTCGATCACCTCGGCTGGGCTGACCGCGGTGATGCGTGCGTCGCCTCCCTCGCGACGGAGCACCGACTCGACCTCGGCGGCGGCTGGTTCGCCGGCCAGCATGGCGATCAGCGCGAAGGCATCGAGGATCGTGGTCCCCCGGTGCAGCGGTCCTCGCTGACGACCTCTGCGTCGCGCGCCTCCTGCCGCACGGCGTCCGCGGTGATCCCCCCCGAGAGCCTGAGCGATCCGACGGCGGCGGCGATCGGACCGGCTGGGACCGGACCGATCAGCAGGGTCTTGCGGTGGTCCTCGAGGACGACCCGATCGGTCGCCCAGCGTCGTCGGGTGGCAGCCGGGATGGACACCTGACCGCCGCGGGTGATGCGTCAGCTGATCCCCATGTGTCCAACCCATCGCGTGAGAACGTGGTCTCGCATGAGGTGTGGGCGACCGATCGTCGCGCCGATCGGTCGCGGTGTCGGACCGGGCCCTGGACACACGGAGCCGGTCACCCTCCCGCGGTGAGGGGGAGACGGCCGATCGTCGCCGATGCCGACCCGCTCAGAAGGTCGGTGGGGTGTTGATCCAGAGGACGACTGCGGTGACGGTCCCGGGATTGCTCCACCGGTGGGCCCGGGTCGAGGGGAAGCCGAGGGCATCCCCCGAGGCGACGTCGAAGCGCTCGTCCGGCGCCAGCCACAGCTCCAGCCGGCCCTCCAGGACGTACAGGAACTCCTCGCCGTCGTGGGTGTAGGCGCCCCCGCTCCCGGCGCCCGGCGCCACCGTGAAGAGCTGGGGCTCGATCGTCCGGGCGGTGGGGCCGAGGTGCTCGATCCGGACCCCGGGGGTGCCCGTTCGGAGCAGGAATCCCTCGCCGCGGCGAACCAGGGCCTGACCGCGCAGGCCAGCCCCCAGGAGGGTGACGAGGTTGACGTCGAGGTTCGCGGTCAGCTTCTGCAGCGTGGCCAGGGAGGGGGCGGAGATCCCGCGCTCGATCGCCGACAGGTGGGAGGCCGACAGCCCGGCGGCCTCGGCCAGGCGGCGGAGCGAGAGGCGGCGGCGCAGCCGGGCTCGGCGGAGGCGGAGGCCGACGCCGTCAAGGCCGGTCCCCGGTTCGCCGCCCCGCCGGCCCGGGGCGGTGCCGTCGGTGTCGTCCGGCCCCGCCGGCCGCCCTGGGCGCGGGCCCGCAGGAGTGCGCCCGGTCCCGGCCCCGGGCCCGGGCCCGTCCAGACGGGACCGGATCAGGCTGGCGGGGAGTCGGTCCTCCTGGCGGAAGCGCCGGATCACGCGGAGGCGTGCGATGTCGGCCCCGGTGAAGACCCGGTAGCGGGTCAGGGTGCGGCGGGCTCGCACCAGCCCCTCCTGCTCCCAGAGGCGGAGGGTCGACGAGCTCACCCCGACCAGGCGCGCCGCCTGGCCGATGGTGTATTCGCGCGCCGGCCTGGGTTCGCGGGCATCGGCTGTCGACATCGGCTCTCCGCGGCGCGACCGGCCCCGATCCCGTGGCTCGCGCCTTGACGAGCGTAGCGGAACCGGGTAGCGTGTGCGGCGTACCTTACAGCCGTCCTGTAAGGCAGGCGCCCCCGTGGACGGGAACCCGCGGCCGCCGGCGCGGTGGGCTGCGGACGCTGCGGCCGGGCTCGGGCCGCGCCGGGCGGCGCGTGACAGGAGGCGTTCGTGACGGCGAGGCGCGACGCGGACGGCACGTGCACGGTGGCGGAGCTGCTGGAGCTCCGGCAGCGGGTGGTCCCCCGGGGGGTGTCGACCGCCAACCCCACCGTGATCGACAGCGCCGAGGGCGCCACCTGGGTGGACGCTGACGGCGAGGAGTGGATCGACTTCACCGGCGGCATCGGGGTCCTCAACGTGGGAGCCGGACACCCCCAGGTCCGGGCGGCCGTGCACGAGCAGGTCGACCGGCTCCTGCACACCTGCAGCCATGTGGCCTGGCACGAGCCCTACCTTCGCCTCGCCGAGCGCCTGGCCGAGGTGGCTCCCATCGAGGGCCCCGCCAAGACCCTGCTCTGCAACAGCGGTGCGGAGGCGGTGGAGAACGCGGTCAAGATCGCCAGGGCGGCGACCGGTCGGCCGCTCGCGGTCGCGTTCGACATGGCCTTCCACGGACGCACCCTTCTCGCCCTCAGCCTCACCGGCAAGGAGCACCCCTACAAGGACGGGGTGGGGCCGTTCGTGGACCAGGTTCGCCGCGTCCCCTACGCCTCGTGCTTCCACTGCCCGGTCGGGCTCGCCTATCCGGGCTGCGGGATCGGGTGCCTGGAGGGGCTGCGCCGGTTGCTGGCCGCAGACGGCGACCGGGTCGCGGCGGTGATCGTGGAACCGGTGCAGGGCGAGGGCGGCTTCTTCGTGCCGCCGCCCGAGTTCCTGCCGATGGTGGCGGAGCTCACCCGGGCCGCCGGGGCGCTCCTCATCGTGGACGAGATCCAGAGCGGCTTCGGTCGAACGGGCCGGCTCTTCGCCTGCGAGCACACCGCCGTCCGGCCCGACCTGCTCGTCACCGCCAAGTCGCTGGCGGCTGGCCTCCCGCTCTCGGCGGTGGTCGGCCGCGCGGCGGTGATGGACGCACCCGGGCCGGGGGCGCTCGGCGGGACCTACGGGGGCAGTCCCGTCGCCTGCGCGGCCGCCCTGGCGGTGCTGGACCTCTTTGCGGACGGCGAGCTCGCCCGCCGGGCCGACCGTCTGGGGGCGAGGGTGCTGACCCGGATGCGGGCCTGGCAGGAGGAGACGCCCGCGATCGGCGATGTGCGGGGCCTGGGTGCGATGGTGGCGATGGAGCTGGTCGTCCCGGGAGGCGGCCCCGCCACCGAGCTCGCGCTCCGGCTCCAGCGCGCCTGCCAGGAGCGCCACCTGCTGGTGATCCGCTGCGGCCTCCACGACACCGTGGTGCGGCTCCTCTTCCCGCTCACCATCGACGACGCCACCCTGGACGCGGGCCTCGGCAGGCTGGAGGCGGCGCTGGGGGCAGCGGTGGACCCGACCACGACCGTTGCGGCACCCGGGCGGGAGGCCCCCGTCCGACTGGGAGGAACAGGATCGTGACCGACTCCAGCACCAGGGAGCTCGACCAGGGGCGCGTCGAGACACTGATCGCGGGCGAGGAGGAGCGATTCCGCCGGGCCCGCGCGCGTTCGGCCGACCTCCTCCAGCGGGCGCGACGGGTCATGCCGCGCGGAGTCCCGTCCTCGTTCCAGGACTCGCCGCCGCAGCCCGTCTTCCTGGACCGCGGCCAGGGCAGTCGGGTGTGGGACGTCGACGGCAACGAGTACGTCGACTTCCACAACGGGTTCGGGGTCATGGTGGTGGGCCATGCCCACCCCGTGGTGGTCGCCGCCATCGGCCGCCAGGCCGCCCGCGGCACCCACTTCGCCCAGCCGGTGGAGGACGACATCGTCGTGGCCGAGGAGCTGTCCCGCCGGTTCGGCCTCGCCCAGTGGCGCTTCACCAACAGCGGTACCGAGTCCACCCTGGACGCGGTCCGGATCGCCCGCGGCCACACCGGGCGCGACCTCATCGTCAAGATCGAGGCCTCCTACCACGGCCACCACGACGCGCTGATGGTCTCGGTCGAGCCGCCGCCCGACCGGATGGGACCAGCCGACCAGCCTGCCTCGGTCCCCTCCAGCGGGGGCATACCGATGGCGGTGGCCGAGCTCACCCGGGTGGTCCCCTTCAACGACCTGCCTGCCCTGGAGCGGATGTTCCAGGCGCATCCGGGCGCCATCGCGGGCGTGATCCTGGAGCCCGCGATGATGAACATCGGCTTCGTCCTGCCCGATCAGGGCTACCTGGCCGGGGTCGTCGAGTGTGCCCACCGCCACGGGGCGGTGGCGATCTTCGACGAGGTCAAGACCGGCCTCACGCTGGCGCCCGGAGGGGCCACCGAGCGGTTCGGCGTCACCCCCGACCTGGTCTGCCTCGCCAAGGCGATGGGTGGCGGTGTCCCCTGCGGCGCGATCGGCGGCACCACCGAGGTGATGAAGGTGGTGGAGGACGGAGCCGTCGCCCAGATGGGCACCTTCAACGGCAATCCGCTGACGATGGCGGCGGCCCGGGCGACCCTGCTGGAGGTCCTCACCCCCGACGCCTACGAGCACCTGGACACGCTGGCGACGACCATGCGCGACGGCCTCAACCAGGTGATCGCCGAGCACCAGCTGCCCTTCCACGTGATCGCGATCATGGCCCGCGGCTGCGTCACCTACCGGGCCCAGCCGGTGCGCAACTACCGCGACTACCTCCAGGTGGACAAGCGGATCGCCTACCTCTCGTGGCTCTACCAGTGCAACCGGGGGGTGCTGATGGCGCCCGGCGCGGAGGAGAACTGGACCCTCTCGGTGCAGCATTCCGCCGCCGACACCCAGCGCTACGTCGAGAACCTCGGCCAGCTAGCCAGGGACCTGCGGAGCTGACCGAGCCCCCGCGCCTGCCCCCCGGCCTGCAGCGGCAGGCGGACGGTCCCGCGTTCCTGGGACCGGCCACCTTCGCCAAGGCGCCGCTGCTGACGGAGCCGGAGGAGCTCGACCGCTGGCACCCCGACATCGCGGTGGTGGGGGCGCCCTGGGACGACTCGGTGAGCTACCGTCCGGGGGCGCGCTTCGGCCCCCGCGCGGTGCGCACCGCCAACTACCAGCCTCCCGACTGGCACCTCGACCTGGAGGTGGCGCCGCTCGAGGTGCTGACCCTGGTCGACTACGGCGACGCGGTCTGCCCTCCGGGGCTGGTCGATCCTGCCCACGCCGCCATCCGGGAGCGGGTCCACGAGGTGGCGATCCGCGGCATCGTCCCCCTTGTCATCGGCGGCGACCACTCCATCACCCTGCCATCGGCGACGGCGGTGGCGGACGCCGTCGGCCGGGGACGGCTGGGGATCGTCCACTTCGACGCCCACGCCGACACCGCCGACGAGACCGGCGGCAACCTCCTCTCCCACGGCACCCCGATGCGGCGGCTGATCGAGTCCGGCGCGGTGCCTGGCCGCAACTTCGTGCAGGTCGGGCTGCGCGGCTACTGGCCGCCCAAAGCGGTCTTCGACTGGATGCGGGCCCAGGGGATGCGCTGGCACCTGATGGGGGAGCTCTGCGACCGCGGCGTAGACGCGGTGATCGCGGACGCGATCGCAGAGGCGCTCGACGGACCCGAGGTCCTCTACATCTCGGTTGACATCGACGTCCTCGACCCCGGCTTCGCGCCCGGCACCGGCACCCCGGAGCCGGGCGGGATGCAACCCCACGAGCTGCTCCGCGCCCTCCGCCGGATCGTGCTCGCGACCGCGGTGGTGGGGATGGACGTGGTCGAGGTCTCCCCGCCCTACGACTGGGCGGAGCTAACCAGCCAGAATGCCAATCGCTGCCTGCTCGAGGTGGTGTCGGCGCTGGCAGCCAAGCGGGTGCGCGCCGCAGGGGTGGTGCCGACCGGCTGACCCTCCGGCCGACGTGCGGCGGACCCAGGACAGGGGCAGGACGTCCTCGGCGCCGGTCGGCCACGTCTGGGGCAGCCCCAAGCCTGAGACCAACCTCGTGTCCCATCACCCGGCCGCCCCGAGGGGACGCGGCGACCAACCGGGACGGGCGGGAACCCAGCCATAACCCCGCCGCGGCGCGTTCTCCCACCCCACTGCGGCGGCTCGTGTAACTGGCCGGTAACGCGATGGTGACATGCGCGCGAACGGTCGAGCAGGGTGCCACACTGCCGCCAGCCCGCGCCACCGCCAGAGCTTCCGCTTCGCCACCCCGACGGCGCGGAATGACACGTCGGAGGCTCTGCGGTCGTCGCAGGCGCGGCCGACGGCGTGACATCCGACACCCTCCCGGAGCCTCGAACCACCGGGCTCCCTCTCGGGCAGGTACTCGTCACCGGGGGGGGTAGCATGATTCGCATCCGAGCAGGCTTGTTGCTACTGCCGCTGGTCCTGGCTGGGCTGGCGACTCACGGCGGCTCCACCCCGACCGCCTCGCCTGGCCTCACGACCCACGTTCTCACGGTCGGCCCGAGCGGCCAGTACCGCACGCTCGGGGCCGCGGTCGGCGCGGCCGATCGCCATGCCAATGCCGGTGACTACTACCAGATCGAGGTCGCGCCGGGAACCTACACCAACGATTTCGCGGACGTCACCCGGCCGATGACGATCGAGGCCAACCCCCGGGATGGGGGCGGTCGCGTCCTGCTGCTGGATA
The DNA here is from genome assembly GCA_035533215.1 of Candidatus Micrarchaeia archaeon. GTDB lineage: Bacteria > Chloroflexota > Dormibacteria > Aeolococcales > Bog-877 > DAHUZL01. The sequence continues at coordinate 28,738 of DATLUG010000040.1, forward strand.
CCGTGAACCTGCCCAACGAGAAGGCAATCATCCTGACGACCGCCAGCCTGACGGTCGACGGCCTGACCTTCGAGGGCGCCCACATCCCCGACCGCCTGGGCGGCAATGGGGCGGGCATCCGCGACCAGAACGCGGGCCAGTCGGCGCGTCTGATCGTCGAGAACAGCACCTTTTCCGGCAACCAGGAGGGCATCCTGCAGGGGAACGACTTCCGCGAGCATGTCCAGATCCTCAACTCCACCTTCGAGGACAATGGCAATCCGAACCCGGCGGTGTTCCAGCACGCCGTCTACATCGATGCCGCCGCCAGCCTGGTCGTGGACCACAGTCTCTTCTGCGGGCAGCTGATCGGCCATGACGTCAAGAGCCGCGCCCTCGCCACCACGGTCGAGAACAGCCAGATCTTCGACGGCGCGGCCGATCCAGCCGCCCATTGCCGTGCTGGCTCGACCAGCTACGGCATCGACGCGCCCAATGGGGGCATGCTCACCGTGCTCGCGGATCGGATCGTCCAGGGTCCGGGCACCCAGAACGACATCATGGTGGACTACGGAGCGGAGGGGATGCGGTACCCCGACAACGGCATCCACGTGTCGGGCACCACCTTCACCAATTCGGCCATCCATGCCACCGGCATCTACGACCCGCCGTGCGTCCTGGTCGATCTGGCCGGCAACACCTTCAAGGGGGTCGCGACCCCGGTCCACCCCGCTCGCTGTGCGGGCTAGGGGTGGATCGGCCGTCGCCCGGGCTGGGCTAGTCGGACCAGCCGCAGCCCCGACTCCGGGCCAGCGAGCCTGGCGGACCGGAGCCGGGGAGCGCGCCGGGGCGCGGGTCATCTGGCCGCCGGCGGTGGTCGGCCCGGTTCGGGGCTCTCTCCCACTCTGGCCGAGCGGCGCCCCACGCTCGCTGCGCTCACGCACCTCGACCGCCAGCACCTTGCCCACCTGCACCCCGTCGGGCACCGTCCACCCCACGTTGCCGACCATGACCGCACCGCACCGCCGCTCGCGTTCACAGCAGAGCTGGGACGTCACCCACGGGCCTCCTCGAGACTGAGGGTCGTCTTCCGGAGCGTGTGCTCCACTGCGGCGCCCGGGCTGGTTCGTGCTGGCCCGCTCGTGCTGCCGACCGACGTCGATCGGAACCGCGGTGGCGACCCGCGTCAGCGCAGCGCGACCACCAGGCCGCTCGCCTCCAGCAGGGTGTAGGGCGACACCGACGGGCCCAGCAGGTCCACCCACTCCGGGGGCAGCAGGACGCCGAGGTGGCGGCGCCACAGCTGCGGCACCGTCCGCTGCGGCCGCCCCCAGTCGGGGAACCCGACCGCCCTGCCGTCGCCGATCACCCCGCCCCGGGCCGCCAGCCGGTCGGCCAGACGATCGACCAAGTCCCACACGAGCGCCTCCGGGACGGCCGCCGCGAGGGTGTCCCATGGAGGCAGGTGCAGGGTGAGCTCGCCGGTGGGGGCGTCCACCGACTGGACCGCCGCGACCGTGAGGCGAACCCCCGACCAGGACACGGTCTCGCCGGCGACCATCGGCGCTCCGCGCCGCCGCCCGGCGACGAACCGCTCCGGGTCAGGCAGCCGCTGGCCTCGGCCGGTGGCACGGACCAGGTCGAGGGCCTGGGCCAGCAGCCACGGCCCTCGCTCCTGCCCTGGGTCCGGGACCGAGAGCGACACCGTCGTCTCGTCGACGGACGCGAGACAGACGCGCCAGTCCGGGGCATCCTCGTCAGCCGTCACCGCGGCGGGGGACCTGCGACGCGGACGGCGGGGCCGCCCTCTCCGCTGGGCCCGCGCCATGGCCTCTCGCCGAGCCGTGCCGGGTCGAAGGTGCTCTCGGGCGGCTCCTCGTCGTCGCGGACATGGGTGACGGCCACTCGCGGGAGCGGCTGGTCCGCGACCAGTGCCTCGCTGCAGAGGAGGAGACCCCGCTCACGGTCCACCGTCCAATGGTAGGCGTCCGCCCCGGCGCCGATCTCGTGGAGGAGGAGCCGCGGTCCGGGGTGGTTGCCGGAGTGGGTCCGGGGACCGGCCACCGCGGTGATCGCGGCCCGGTCGGCGGCGGCGACGGTGAGGACCAGCTCGCCCAGCAGCGCTGGGGGATCGGCCAGCGGCGCGCCGTCGCCTCGGCCGTGCCGGTGGTCGGAGCGACCGTGGTCGGTCCGTCGCCCCTGGGTGGCGCTCCAGCTCCACCACCGTTCGCCGTGGCGGATCACCGTGACAGGATCCGCTCCGACGCCGTGCGTCGCGCGCTCGTGCCCCTCCGGTCCGATCCAGCGCTGCCGTGAGCTGGTGCGGGCCGCGGGCGACGGGGGGTCCCGAGGGCCGCAGACCCCACGATGGGGGCCGCGCCCCGTGGATGGGCGCCGCGGAAGGCGGCCTGCAACCGCTGCTGGGGGGGCCACGTCGTCCCGTGGAGCTCGAGTCGCTGCCACCGCTCGCGGCTGGTGTGGAGCAGCTCCAGCAGGTCGCCCAGCTCGCCCGCCGCCTGACCTCCCCGTGCCCCGACCGACGCGCGCACATGATAGGGCCGGCCCGGGCGCCACCGGCGAGCTGCGCGCGCTACGCTGGGACCGCCGCAGGCCCTGATCCTCCCCCCACCGAGGTCCCACCATGGAGACCACCCCCCTCGCCCCGCCCCCGCCGGCCTACGAGGAGACCTCGCTGCAGGGGGTCGACCACATCGAGTTCTTCGTCGGCAACGCGCGCCAGGCGGCCCACTACTACCGGTCCGCCTTCGGCTTCGACGTCGTCGCCTACGCCGGGCCCGAGACCGGAGTCCGCGACCGTGCCTCGTACGTCCTCCGCCAGGGCAGGGTGGCCCTGGTGATGACGGCGCCGCTGGGGCCCGGGGGCGAGATCGCCGACCAGGTCCGGCGTCACGGCGACGGGGTGCGCACCCTGGCCCTGCAGGTGCGGGACGTGGACGCCGCCCACCACGACGCGATCAGCCGCGGCGCCCGCTCCGTCGAGGAGCCGCACTCGGTCGAGGATCGCCGCGGCTCGGTGCGGCTCTCGACGGTCCGCACCTTCGGCGACACCGTCCACACCTTCGTCGACCGCGCCGAGTACCAGGGTGCCTTCCTGCCCGGCTACCGGGAGGAGCGTCGTGACGGCGGCGGTGCCGGCCTGGCCCTGGTCGACCACTGCGTCTGCAATGTCGAGCTGGGACGGATGGACGAGTGGGTCGACTGGTACCGCCGGGTCTTCGGCTTCGACGTCTTCCAGGAGTTCGACGAGCGCGACATCGCCACCCAGTACTCCGCCCTCCGCAGCAAGGTGGTGCGCGGGGGGCGGCAGGGCAGCGTCACCTTCCCGATCAACGAGCCCGCCCAGGGCCTCCGGCGCTCCCAGATCCAGGAGTACCTCGACTACTACCACGGCCCCGGGGTGCAGCACATCGCCCTCCACTCCGACGACATCGTCGAGAGCGTGGGCCGGCTGCGGCGGCAGGGGGCGGAGTTCCTGCGCGCGCCCGACGCCTACTACCGCGAGCTCCCCGACCGGATCGGTCCCATCGACGAGGACCTCGACCGGCTGCGGTCGCTCGACGTCCTGGTCGACCGCGACGCCCACGGCTATCTGCTCCAGATCTTCACCCGTCCGGTGGCCGACCGGCCCACCCTCTTCTTCGAGGTGATCCAGCGCAAGGGCTCGCGTGGCTTCGGCAAGGGGAACTTCAAGGCACTCTTCGAGGCCATCGAGCGCGAGCAAGCGGAGCGCGGAAACCTCTGAGCGGGGCACCGGCCACCCGCGGGGCGTCCGCCCTGCCCTCGGTCGCCGAGGCGCGGCACCGGATCCTCGCCGGCGTGGGTCCGCTCCCGTCCGAGGGGCTGGCGCTGGGGGCCGCGGCCTCGGGACGGGTGCTGGCGCGAGCCGTGGTGGCGGCGGTGCGGCTGCCGCCGTTCGCCAACAGCGGCATGGACGGCTACGCGGTGCTGGCGGCGGACATCACCACCCTGCCGACCCGGCTGCCGGTGCGAGGGGAGATGGCCGCCGGGATGGCACCGGATGCCGTCTCCGTGGGTGAGGGGAGCTGCGCCAAGGTCATGACCGGAGCGCCGCTGCCACGGGGAGCCGACGCGGTGGTCCCGTACGAGTGGACCGATCGCGGGGCGGAGGTGGTGACGATCCACGAGCGGCCCCAGCTCGGCCACGCGGTCCGGGCGGCGGGCGAGGACCTCGTTCCCGGAGACCTGGTGCTCCCCGCCGGCCACCGGTTGCGGCCGACGGACCTCGCCGCCTGCGCCGCCTCCGGCGCGGCCGAGGTGGTGGTGGGCCGGCGGCCACGGGTGGCGGTCGTCACCACCGGCAACGAGCTCCGGCCGCCCGGCACCACCCTCGGACCCGGCCAGATCTTCGACACGGCCGGGGTCGCCCTGGAGGCGCTGGTCGCCGACGCCGGCGGGGTGGTGGTGGAGCGGCGGACGCTTCCCGACGACCCCCTCGGGGTGGAGCGTGGACTGGCGGAGCTCGCCGCGGCCAGTGACTGCCTGCTCACGGTGGGCGGAGTCAGCGTCGGCGACCACGACCACGTGCGGGACGCCGTCCAGCGCCTGGGCCGCCTCGACCTCTGGCGGGTGGCGATGCGGCCGGGCCGGCCACTGGCGGTGGGGTCGATCGGCTCGACCCTGGTCCTGGGGCTCCCCGGCAACCCGGTGTCGGCGTGCGTCACCTTCCTCCTCTTCGCGGCGCCCGCGCTCCTGGCCCTGCAGGGGGCCAGCCGAACCGGCCCGGCCACCGTCCCGGCGCGGCTGCTGGAGGCGGTGGAGAAGCCCGAGGGGCTGGAGACGTTCCATCGGTGCGTCCTGGAGCCCGGATCGCACGCCAGCGGTTGGCTCCCCGGCGCGCGGCTGACGGGGGCGCAGGGGAGCGGGATCACCCGCTCGCTGGCGCTCGCCGACGGTCTGGTGGTGCTGCCGGCGGAGGGCGCCTCGGTGCCGGAGGGGACCCCGGTCGCGGTCATCCTGCTCGCCCGTCCCGGCGCCTGAGCGCGGCGGGGATCACCCTCCTCCCCGATCCGCGGGGACTCGCAGGCGGATCCGGCTCGACCGTCGGCCGCGACCCGCCACGGGAGCGATCGGTCCCCGCATCGCGCCGACCCCACCGAGGTCACGCCGGTGCGGCGCGGCTCAGTCCCCGGTCCCCTCCGTCGCGGTGGGGACCGGGTCACCCGTCCCCCCGCCGTTGCCCGCCGGCCCCGCCTCCTGGGCCGCCGCGATGGCGGCTCGCAGGACGGCGATGCGGGCCTGGGGGTCCCCGGCGGCCGCCGCCTGGCCGGCGAGGTACGTCGCCAGGGGCGCGAACGGGCGGGAGCCGGAGGTGTGGGCGGCGGCGCCGGCGAGCTCCAGGACCAGCCGGGCCTCCTCCTCGGAGCAGAGCGGCACCGACGGGCAGGGCCGAAGTCCGGCGAGGAGGCGCTCGAACCAGCTGTTCACCGCCGGCTGCCCAGGGCGGTGGCGGCTCCGCGCAGGGCCCGGAGCTCGGCCCAGGTGTTGCAGTTGCGGAAGGAGAGCCCGTCCGGGTCGAGCGCCGCCCACTCCGACGCCGCGATCGGGGCCACCCGGAGGGAAGCGAGCGCGCGGCGGAGCGTCCGCTCGCCGCCCTCGAGCGCCCCCGCCAGGAGCGGGCCGGCGCTGGCGCGGTACACCGCGAAGAGCGGCTCCGGTCGGCCCCCGCGCCACGGGACCACGGCGTCCACCGCGGGGTCGTGCCAGGCCCGGCGGAGAAGGTGGCGTCCGAGGATCGGGCTGGGGCTCGGCATGTCGCAGGCCACGACGAGGACCAGGGAGGTCGCCGCCCGGGTGAGCCCCTGGACCAGCCCGGCCAGCGGGCCCAGCCCGGAGGCCGGGTCGGCGACCGCGGGGCAGGGAAGCCCACAGCTCGAGGGCCCGGCGACGAGGCACCGGGACGCCAGCGGGCTGAGGGCGCGATAGGGGAGATCGATCAGTCGCCCACCCGCGGTCCGGAAGGACGCCTTGTCGCGCCCGGCGCGGCGGCTGGCCCCGCCGGCGAGGATCAGGAGGGTCACCTCCCTCGGCCCCGGCGCTCGCCCGGCCGGGGCCCTCGCGGCGGAGGGCGGCTGCATCACGACTCAGGCCGGCCCCGGGCCCGGGACCACCCGGAACGGGTGGGTGTACACGTTGCAGCGATCGTCGCGGAGGAAGCCCACCAAGGTCGCCCCCAGCCGGTCCGATGCCCGCACCGCCAGCGAGGTCGGCGCCGAGACCGCGGCGATGAGAGGGATCCCGGCGGCGGTCGCCTTCTGGACGATCTCGAACCCCGCCCGGCCGCTGACCAGGAGGAGGAAGCGCTCCAGCGGCAGCTGGTCACGCATCAGGGCCCCCCCGACTAGCTTGTCGACGGCGTTGTGCCGACCCACGTCCTCGCACACCGCCGCGAGGTCGCCACCGCCGGTCACCAGGGCGGCCGCGTGCAGTCCTCCGGTGCTGGCGAAGACCGCCTGCCGCGAGCGCAGGCGAGCCGGCAGGGTGTGGAGGAGGCCGATCGGCCAGGTGTCCCGGCCCCGGACCGGCCGCTGGGTGCGCTCCAGCGCGTCGAGGGTGGTGGCGCCGCAGAGCCCGCAGGCGCTGGTCGAGGGGAGTCGCCGCTGCCAGCCGAGAACGCCGCCCGCAAGGGGCCGGCGGAGGCGGACGTCGACCAGGCCCTCCGTCTCGGGCAGGAGCTCGACGTCGAGGTCCTGCCCGCCCAGCTCGTCCTGACCGCTCGGGCTGAGTCGCACCCCGGCCACGTCGTTCCGGCCCCGGACGACGCCCTCGGCATGGAGGAGCCCGAGCACCAGTTCGAGGTCGGATCCCGGCGTGCGCATCACCACCGCCAGCGGGGCGCCGTCGACGGCCACCTGCAGCGGCTCCTCGGCCGCCACCCAGTCGCGGTCGGCGCGGACCTCGCCCGCCGCCCAGCGCCCGACCGCCACCGGGCTGGTCCCGGAGCGCCCGGCCGCCTCCCGCTCCGCTCTGACCGGGCCCGGCGCCGCCACCGTCCGCCCGGCCGCCCGGCCCTGCTCGGGGGGGAGGCTCAGGGCGTCGGGGTGGGCCGGCATCGCCGATCGATCGTACGCGGAGTCGGGGCCCCGCCCGCCCCGCCGGTGCGGACCCATGGCCCGCCCCGGCGGTGGGCCGAGATCAGCCCGGAGCCGGCTCGCTCCGGAGGAGGGCCAGGTCGCCGTCGGGGAAGTGCAGTCGCGGCACCGCTCCGTCGGGGTCCTCCCGGGCCGTCACCCGGGCCTCCAGGATCAACCGAAGGTCGTCGCCGACCCCGGCCGCCGCCGGCATGTTCGGGTTCCCGGCGCGCACCCAGCGCTCGGCCACCGCCGCCGAGCCCGCCTCCTCGAGGCGGCGGTGGCCGACCGAGGTGTAGTAGGAGCCGGTCGAGGGGTCCAGCGGAATGCCGGGATCGCCCTGCCGTGCGCGCTCGATCACCTCGGGCACGGCGGCGGCGGCGAGGGCGGTCAGGCGGCGGCTGAGGGTGCCGTTGGTGTCGTCGGGACGGATCGGCGCGCGCCCCTGCCAGAGGGCCGGGCCGAGGTCGATCTCGCGGGCGATCCGCTGGAAGGTGATCCCGGTCTCCTGGTCGCCGTTCACGAGCGCCCAGTAGACCGGCTCCGGGCCCCGGTACGCCGGCAGCAGCGACGGGTGGACGTTGAGCCATCCGAGCTGGCCGAGCCCGAGCGCCGGGCGGTGGAGGATCTGGTTGAAGCTGGCGACGAGGAAGAGGTCCGCCTCCAGACTCCGGAGCCGGTCGATCGCCGTGGGGCTGTTGATGCGGCCGAGACGCAGGAGGGGCACCGACAGGTGGTCGGCGACCTGGGAGAGGGCATTGTCACCGGCGACGACGGGATGGGCACCGGGGCTGGTGACGAGACCGACCACGTCGACCGGGGCCGTCAGCAGCGCCAGCAGGATGCCCAGGCTGTAGTCGGAGGGAAAGCCGGTGAACACCACCCGGGGGGCCCCCGCAGGCAGGGGAGTGGGAAGGCCGCTGGGCGCCTCCGCCAGGACCAGGTCCGGGACCATCCGGAAGCTGGTCTGGCGCCACAGGCCCTCCGCCACCCGGTTCAGCCACGCGCTGCGCGCCGGGGCCATGGTCGTGACCGGCTCGGAGGAACGAATGGCGGGACACCTCGCTGGACGGGGCGGTGCGCCGCGCCGGCGCCCAGGACCGCTCTGCCTGCCATCCTAAGCGCGCCGCCGCGGTGGGCGGGGTCTGGGCCGACCGACCCGATGCCAGCCGGGGCTGCACTCGTGGCGTGCGCCGGGCTGGTAGGCTCCGGGCCGGTGGCGTGCACCGAGCGGGCCGGGGCGGTGGGGGCGGTGTCACGCCGGCCGGTGAGGCTGGTCGCCCAGCTGCCGGCGCACCGTCGGCGTCGGATCGTGGCCCTGGTGCTGGCCTGGTACCGGGTGCATCAGCGCACCCTCCCCTGGCGGCGGACGAAGGACCCGTGGGCGGTGCTGGTCTCGGAGATCCTCCTCCACCAGACCCAGGTGGCTCGAGCGGTCCCGGTCTACCAGGGGTTCATCGAGCGATGGCCCGATCCGCCCAGCTGTGCGGCTGCGCCCCTGGCCGAGATCAAGGCGCTGACCGATCCCCTCGGCTACCATGCCCGCGGCGGCTGGCTGCACGGGATCGCGGCCGCCGTGAGCGAGCGACCTCCGCCTCACCTCCCGGTCACGGCACCGGAGCTGAGACGGTTCCGGGGGATCGGCCGCTACACGGCGGCCGCAGTCGCCAGCATCGCCTTCGGCGCCCCCGAGCCGCTCGTCGACACCAATGTGGTGCGCCTGTTCGAGCGGCTCTTCCGGCTGCCCCCTGATCGGCGTCGGGCCGGCTCCCCGCGGCTGTGGGCGGTGGCAGAGCGGCTGGTGCCGCGGACGGCTGCCGGCGACTTCAACCAGGGACTGATGGAGCTGGGGGCGCTGATCTGCCGACCCCGGGCACCCCGCTGCGGCGTGTGTCCGCTGGAGCCGGTCTGCGCCAGCCGCCACCGTCGGCTGACGACGGTTCGCTTCCGGGAGGGATCGGCGCGGCCCCGGGCGGCGCCCGACCGGGGACGGCAGGCAGAATAGCGAGGCGTGTCGGGCCCCCGCCCGCCGCGCGCCCCGGAGAGGCCCTGGAGGTGCGACATGACCCACCGTGTGACCCTCATCCCCGGCGACGGGGTCGGACCGGAGGTCTCGAAGGCCGCCCGGCGCGTCCTCGACGCCACCGGGGTCGGCTTCGAGTGGGAGGTGGTCGAGGCCGGCGAGGGGGTGATGGCGGAGTTCGGCACTCCCATGCCTGAGCATCTCCTGGCCTCGATCCGGCGCAACCGGGTGGCCATCAAGGGCCCCATCACGACCCCCCTCGGCACCGGGATCCGCAGCGTCAACGTCGCCCTGCGCCGGGAGCTCGACCTCTACGCGCTGGTGCGCCCGTGCAAGTGGTACCCCGGCGTCCGGTCCCCCTACCGCGACGTGGACCTGGTCCTGGTCCGCGAGAACACCGAGGACCTCTATGCCGGGATCGAGTTCGAGGAGGGCACGACGGGATGCGGTGAGGTGATCGACTTCCTCAACGACCGCCAGGATCGCCGCATCCGTCCCGACTCGGCGATCTCGATCCGGCCGATCTCGCGCTTCGGCACCGAGCGCGTGGTTCGCTTCGCCTTCGAGTACGCGCGCCGCTATGGCCGGCGAAAGGTGACCTCGGTGCACAAGGCCAACATCCTCAAGTTCGGCGACGGCCTCTGGCTCGACATCTCCCGTCAGGTGGCGAAGGACTACCCGGACATCGAGTTCGACGACCGCATCGTCGACAACATGTGCATGCAGCTGGTGCAGAAGCCCGAGCTCTACGACGTGCTGGTGCTGCCCAACCTCTTCGGGGACATCGTCAGCGACCTCGCCGCTGGGCTGGTGGGCGGCCTGGGGCTCGCCCCCGGGGCCAACATCGGCACCGACTGCGCCCTCTTCGAGGCGACCCACGGCAGCGCCCCCAAGTATGCCGGGCTGAACAAGACCAACCCGATGGCGATGATGTTCTCGGGCATGCTGATGCTTCGCCACCTCGGCGAGGCCGCCGCCGCCGACCGGCTGGAGGCGGCCCTGGCGGCGGTGATCGCAGAGGGACGCCAGGTCACGTACGACCTGAAGGCCGATCGCGACGACCCCACCGCGGTGGGGACCGCGCAGGTGGCCGACGCCGTGATCGAGCGGCTGGAGACGATGACGGCCACCGTCTGAGCCGGTGAGCCCGGCGGCTCGGGAGCTCCCGAGCCCTCCGTGGTGGGGGACGAGCCGACCGGTCTGCCCCGGCGATCCCACCGCCGGGTGTCCCCGGCGAGGGTCCCGGCAGATTCGCAAAGGGGGTGTTCGATCATGGGTCCGGGGTGGCAGACTGGGTCATGATCATGGCAGTGGCGGTCCCACCCGCGCCTTCCCCGGGGATGGCGCCCCTCGAGGAGCTCCGGAGGGCGTGGCTCGACGCAGCGCGCGAGCAGGAGCCGCATCTGCCCGGGCTGACCGGGCGCGTGCAGCGTGAGCTCACCGCCCTGGGTGCGACCCGCAGCGGCGAGGCCGACCTGATGGCGGCGGTGCAGCTGTTCGCCGCCATGCTCCGCGACGCCGGACGCCCCGGAGAGGCGCGCTCACTGGCTCGTCGGATGGGCAAGGCGGTCTTCGAGTTCCTCCTGCTGGAGTCCGTCGCCAGCGAGCAGGAGGCTCAGCGGTCTCCCCACGATGATGACGTGCCGGCAGCGGGGAAGGCCGACGGCTCCGCCGATGATGCGGCGGATGCCGCCATCGAGGTCGGCCCAAAGATGGAGCTGGAGGCGGTCGGCCCCGCCGCCGCGGGAGCGTCAGGAGCCCTGCCCGCCGTCGTGTCGGCCGGCGCCCCAGGGCCCCGGCCGTCGATCGAGGTGGCCGCCGACCGACACCAGGACCCGGCGGATGACGGCAGCCCGGCTCCCCGTCCCGTCGTCCCGCTTCCGCGTCCGCTCCATGGCCCTTCCGCCAACCGCTACTCGCTGTTCGGCACGGAGCTCCGGCGGCCGGCTGTGCCCCCGCCCCCGTCCGCCCGTGGCGGCGAGGCGGCAGGCACGGGCCGTGGCGCGGGCCAGCTGCGCGGCGAGTCCACCGACCGGCTCGCCGGCGACCGCCAGGGAGCTCCTGCCCCAGCCTCACCGGGATCGGGCGGCGAAGGGGCCCGGACGCCGACGCCCGCGTCCACACCGTGGCCGCCCCCGGCGGAGGCGGTGGAGAGCGTCCTGCAGCAAACGGCAGCGGCCAACGAGGCCGAGGCGGAGCCGGCTGGGACGCCCGCGCTCGAGCTGGGTGCGGAGGCTGCGCCGGAGCCGGCCGCTGTCGCCGGGCCGGTGAGCGAGCCGTCGGCCATCGTCGCTCGTCACGGCGTCGCGGAGCCGGTGCGCGAGCCGGTGACGGCGCCGCCGGCCGTCGCTGACCCGGACCCGGTGGGGGAGACCCGGCCGCCCGCTGCCGCCGGCGCTGAGGCGGCCTTCGCGAACAGTCCGCTGACGGTCCCCGTCCCTCCCGGCGTCGCGGACCCGGGGCGGGCGGTCGAGCCGACCGCTGCCGCCGGCGCTGAGGCGCCTCTGGCGGACGGGCCACTGGCCGTCCCCGTCCCTTCCGGCGCGACGGAGCCGGTGCTCTTTGCGGAGACTGAGGCCTCGACGTTCACGTCGGGTGTCCCGGCGCGGGGGCGTCCGACCGAGGCGCCGGCTGCTGCCGGCGCCGAGCCTCCTGGCCTTGCGGAGCGGCCCCGGATCGTGGAGCCGCTGGGTGTCATCGGTCCTGACGACATCGAGCCGGTGGCTCTGCCGGTGGCGGGGGGGTGGGCTGCGAACCCGGCACCCGGAGGATTCCCCGCCGCGGGGCCGGCCCGCCGACCGGAGGCGTCGGTGCCTGCTCCGCCGCCGGGACTCGGCTCCCCGTTCGCCGGCGGGCCGGTGCCCTCCAGCGGAGCCGCCCCTGCCGCTGGACCCGCGCCCGCCGCTGGGGTGAACCGACCAGCCGCCCCATCGCCAGGATCTCCGGCGGACGCTGCCGGGCGGCTGGTCCCGCTGCGCGGAGCCGGGCCGGCCAATCCGACGAGACCGCAGGCACCTGCCGGTCCACCGACCGGAGCCTTCCCGACCGCCACGCAGGTAATCCCGAGCCCTCCTCCGGGTGGGTCGGCCGCCAGGCCCGCCACCGCCGACCCGGCGCGATTCCTGCCCCCGGGAGCGCCCCTGCCACCTGGTGGCACCACGAAGGCGCCCGCTCCGGCCCCGCCCCCCCCTGCCAAGGGACGTCAACCGGAACCGGCGCAGCCGATGGCGTCCCCATACCTCCCGGTCAGCCGTGCGCCGGGCTCGGGGCCGGCTGGCGCCGCCGGCCGGCCAAGCTCGCCGCTCGTTCGCGAGATGGCGCCGGCCGTACCGGCCCGGTTGCCCACGGAGGCGGGGCGCTCGGAGACATCGAAGGCGGGGCAACCGAGTTCGCCACCGCCGCCGACAGAGACGGTGGGCAGCGGACCGACGGCCGTCCCTCGACCCAAGGTGCAGCGGGCCGATGGGGCGGTCACCTCCGCCCCCGCTGCGGTTGGCAGCGGGGGTGCGAGGGAAGGCAAGGCCCCCCCGTCCGCGGACGCAGGCCCAGGCGGCTGGGGCGTTCGCATCTCGCCGCGCGTCCAGCAGGTGCGGGAGCGGCGCATCGCTGGCCGCCGGGCCGATGTCCCGACGATCCTCGCCCAGACCCGAAGCGCGGCCGCCCAGGACCTCGAGGCCGCGCTCGGACGTGGCAAGGGGCGCAAGGCCGCCCGCGCGGTGCGCTCCCTCCCGATCCCGGACCCGGCCGAGGTGCGCCGGGTGGTGGACGGCCTCTTCGACAGCCGTCGTCCTTGGGACGCCGCCGCGCTGGTCGGGCGGCTCGCGGCGGAGGCCCCATCCGCGGCGGTCGGCGAGGCTGCGTGCGCGCTCGGGGAGCGCTGCCGCGATGGGCGCGAGGCGGACGCAGCCCGGATGGCCTTCCTCGGCGCCGTCCTGGCCGACCCGCCGTGCGAGCGGGGATGCTGGCAGCTCGCCGCGCTCGCCTTCGCCCGCAAGGATCCCGAGGACTCCGCCCGCTGGCTGGAGTTCGTCGCCCGGCTCATGCGCGCGCGGGTGGCGGACCAGGATGCGCTCGCCGTCTACCGCCAGATCGCTGCGCTCACCCCGAGCCGGAAGGACATCCAGGCCCTGGTGCGCGCGAGCACCCTCAACGGATCGCTGCCGGACTGAACGGCGCCTCGGCGGCTGCGACGGGGGAGCCCGTGGCTTGCGCGACGAACATCCGTTTGGTACATTTGTATGGTCATGGCTGCCGGCCACACCCTTGCCGCGCCCGCTCACCCCGAACCCATCGGTCGCGACGGGTCGGACCAGACCGCACCTGACCATCGACCGCCCGCCAGGTGGGAGGGGGTGGTGGAGCGGCTCGGCGTCGGCGGCCGGGTGGTGCTGGACCGGTGGGAGCCGCCGCGCCCCGCCCGCTACGGTCCTCTGCCGGCCGGGCTCGACCCCCGGCTGGTGGTGGCGCTTCGGCGGCGCGGAATCGCGAGTCTCTACCGTCACCAGGCCCATGCCGTCGACCTCGCCCTGGGCGGCCACCACCTTGCCATCGTCACCCCGACCGCCTCCGGCAAGACCCTCTGCTACAACCTCCCGGTCCTGAACTCGATCCTTCAGGACGACGCCAGCCGCGCACTCTACGTGTTCCCGACCAAGGCGCTGGCGCAGGACCAGCTGGTGGAGTTGCAGCAGCTCGCCGACGCCGCCGACATGACGCTGCGGACCCACACCTACGACGGCGACACCCCGCCCGCGATCCGGGCCGTGCTGCGCGACGCCGGGCATGTGATCCTGACCAACCCGGACATGCTCCACACCGGCATCCTCCCCCACCACACCCGCTGGGTCCACCTGTTCGAGAATCTGCGCTATGTCGTCCTCGATGAACTGCACACCTATCGCGGGGTGTTCGGCAGTCACGTTGCCAATGTGATCCGGCGCTTGAGCCGGATCTGCAGCTTCTACGGCAGCCAGCCCACCTTCCTCACCTGCTCCGCCACCATCGCCAATCCTCAGGAGCTGGCCGAGCAGTTGCTCGGGCGAGCGGTCACCTGCGTCGACGAGAACGGCGCACCGGCTCCGGCCAAGCGGGTGGTGGTGTGGAACCCGCCCCTGGTCCACGCCGCGCTCGGAATCCGGCGCAGCGCTGCGCTGGAGGCACGGTCGGTGGTCCCGGCCCTGGTCCGGCAGGGGGCTCAGACGATCGTGTTCGGGCGCACCCGTCTTCAGGTCGAGCTCCTCCTCACGTACGTGCGCCGCGGGCTCGCGGAAGGGTCTCCGGCGGCGGAGCGGGAGACCGCGCCGCCGCCGGTGCGCGCCTACCGCGGCGGCTATCTGCCCTTGGAGCGGCGCGCGATCGAGGCTGGGCTGCGCGACGGCTCGGTCCGGTGCGTTGTGGCCACCAACGCCCTCGAGCTGGGGATCGACATCGGTCAGATGGAGGCCGCGGTGCTGGTCGGCTACCCGGGTACGATCGCCAGCACCTGGCAGCAGCTGGGCCGGGCCGGCCGTCGGGGCCGCCCGGCGCTGCAGCTGCTGATCGTGGGTGGGGGGGCCCTCGATCAGTACGTCGCGACCCACCCCGAGTTCCTGCTCGAGCAGCCGCCCGAGCAGGCGCTGATCAATCCCGACAACCTCCTGGTCCTCGCCGGTCACCTCCAAGCCGCCACCTTCGAACTTCCCTTCTCCGATGGCGAGCGCTTCGGCGGTGTCGAGGTCGACGGGCTGCTCAGGCTGCTGGCCGAGGAGGGGGTCGTGCACCATGCGGGCGGCCGTTGGCACTGGAGCGCCGACGCATTCCCCGCCGAGGCGGTGAGCCTGCGCACGGTGACATCGAGCAATGTGGTCATCATCGACACCTCCTCGCCCCCGGCCCGCCCGTCGGGCGGGCCGCAAGGCCCATGGGCCGGGACGGGCGGCGGTCGGGCCGGCAGCGGCGCTCGGATCGTCGGCGAGATCGACGAGTGGGCGGCGCCCCTCACCGTGCACGATGACGCCATCTACATGCACCAGGGGCGCCAGTACCACGTGGAGCGCCTCGACTGGGAGGAGCGGCGGGCCTATGTCCATCCGGTGGCGGTCGACTACTTCACCGAGGCGGAGGTGCGTGTCAGTCTCCAGGTTCTCGACTGCTTCGCGGGCCCGGAGGGCTGTGCCGGGCTGACCGCCCAGCGGGCGCACGGCGACGTCCGGGTCAGTTGGCTGGCGGCGATGTACCGCAAGGTGCGCTTCCTCACCCACGAGACGGTCGGGGCCGGCCCGATCGCGCTCCCCGAGCGCGATCTCCACACCACCGCCTACTGGTGCGTCTTCCCCCCCGAGGTGGTGGCGCGAGCGGGACGGGCGGTGGAGCCGGGCCTGCACGGACTCGGCCATGTGCTGATGCAGGTCGCGACGCTCACGCTGATGTGCGACCGCCGTGACCTGGGGGTCGCGGCCCAGGTGCGCGCCCCGGTGCACGGGCTGCCGGCGCGGGAACCCGTGCCCGCGGAGGAGTTCATCGCCGGCCAGCGGGGGCTCGGTGGCCGGCTCCCCCCCGTGGCGGATCCGGTCCGGTCGGGCGGGATGCCCACCTTGTTCCTGTACGACGCCCACCCGGGCGGGACCGGGCTGGCAGGCCGCCTCTTCGAGCTCCACCAGCTGGTGCTGGCGCGGGCCAGCCAGCTGCTGAGTCGGTGCCCGTGCCCGACTGGGTGCCCCGCCTGCGTCGGGGCCGTCGCGGGATCAGATCCCCAGGCCAAGGTGATGGCGCAGGCTCTCCTCGCCGCCGCGGCGACCGGCGCCCCATCCGGCGGCGGCGGAGCCGAGCGTGCGTCCACGGAAGGCGGCGCGGGCGTCTCCCGATGAGCGAGGGGCTTCGGCAGCGGCTTCGGGCGCTGAGCGGCACCGGCGCCATCGCCGCGCGCTCGAGGTCGGCGTCGCACCGGAGCGAATCGGGACCGGGCCCGACCGGCCAGCGCCGGGCGCCGGCGGGGGGGCGCTTGGGCTTGCCGCCCCTCGCCGGCGCCCGGCCCGGCCCCGGCTGGGCCGGCCTGCCCCGGCTCGGATTCCGGCTGGAGGACGGCGTCTTCGTCCGCCGGCTCAACGCGGGCGGCGGGACGGAGGGGCTCCAGCCGGCCGGCGCGTCGGTGCTCGCGCTCCTCGCCGGGGACCTCGCCTGGGCCACGGTCGATCCCGAGACCGTGTGGTTCTTCGACACCGAGACGACGGGCCTCGCCGGCGGCACCGGCACCGTCCCCTTCCTGTACGGGTGGGCGAGGCAGCTCGCGGGGCGGATGGAGGTCGAGCAGTGGCTCCTCCCGGACCTGGGCGCCGAAGGGCCCCTCGTCCAGCGCGCGCTGGAGCGGTTGGCGAGCGCGGGAGGCGTCGTCACGTACAACGGGTCCACCTTCGATCTGCCGCTGCTGCGCACCCGCGCGGTCCTCGAGGGCCACGGGCGACCCTGGCACCCACCGCTGCATCTCGACCTGCTCCCCCTGGTGCGGAGGCTCTTCGGCCACCGGCTCGCCCGCTGCACGCTCGCCGAGGTCGAGCGGCGGCTGCTGGCGACCAGTCGGCGTGGCGACCTGCCCAGCGCCGAGGTGCCGGAGCGCTATCGGCAGTACCTGCGCCAGGGTGACGTCGACGGCCTGGCCGCCGTGCTGGACCACAACGAGGTGGACGTGGTGACCCTCGCGCGGCTCCTCGCCCTCCTCGGTCGACAGGCCGGAGGGTCCGTCCAGGAGCCGGCCGACCACCTCGGCCTGGGACGCTTCTACGAGGCCCGCGGCGCCACCTCGTCGGCGCTGCGCACCTACGCCACGGCGGTGCAGGTGGCGCCCCCGCCCCTGGACCGAGCATCCGCGCGCCACCAGGCCCGGCTGCTGCGCCGAGAGGGACGGGCCGCCGAGGCCGCCGAGCTGTGGCGCCTGCTGTGGGAGCGCTGGGGGGACCTGGAGGCCGCGGAGGCCCTCAGCGTGGATCAGGAGCGCCGGCTCGGCGACGTCGAGGCGGCGCTGCGGGTGAGCGAGGCGGCGCTGGGCATTGCCCCTCCTGCGTTGGCCGACCGGTTCGCCCGCCGGATCTGGCGCCTGGAGCGGCGCCGGGGGCGGCGACCAGCCCGGCCCGGCCGGCGGTCGGCCTCAGCCGCGCCCGTCGCGGGGACCGCGCGCGGCTGCGTCGACGAGCCGCCGCCCTGGAACGTGTGGTTGCCTGGAGGGGCTTCCTACGAGGCCTGGCAGGTGGCGCGCCGGAGGGGGGCCGCCGGCCGGCTGGCCGCCCGCCCCGACGACGGCGCCCGCCCGCGACCGGACCTGGTCTCGTTGCCGGCCTGACCCCGGCCCATCTCCCGGGGGTCCCTGCGCCCCCTCAGATCCGCTGAGCGTCGCGCGGCCCCGTCCCGTGATCCACCCGCCCGCCGCGGCCGGGAAGCGGGGGCGGGATCCTCGCCGCCATCAGGTCGAGGAACGGCGCCTCGGCCGCCTGGCGCATGAACAGGAGCTGGACCCGCAGGAGCGGGTCGACCATGGCGCCGGCCACCTGCCGCTCGGCCGCCTCCCGGAGCAGCCGAAGGTCCCCGATCGAGGCGCCCTCCTCGTCGAGCAGCGCCCGGATCAGCGACATGAGCAGGAGGTCGTGCCGGGTGAAATGGCGACGCCCGTGCGGTCCCCGGGTGGGCCGGACCACACCCAGCTGCTCCCAGTAGCGGACGACCCGGGGGGAAACGCCGACGGCAGCGCTCGCTTCCGCGATCTGCCGGTCGGTGGCGAACGCGGCCGACTCGGGATCCCGCCCGCCCCCTTGTGTCGTTGCATCACGGATGCGTGTCATATGATGGCCTGACATTGTATTCGAAGGCAGGGTAGAGTTGACAGTGAGATGGTAACCCAGGTCGGTTTGATGGCGATCTTCCTCGTCGCCGCCGTCGCCATCATGGTGCGCCCGTTCGGGGTCGGAGAGGGCTGGGTCGCGACCGGCGCGGCTGCGATCGCGCTCGGGACAGGGCTCCTCCCCCTCGCTGCGGCCGGTCGAGGCCTCCTGCTCACCCTCGACGTGCTCGCCTTCTTCGGCGGCCTCCTCCTCCTCGCCGCGGCCGGTGCCGCTGCCGGTGTCTTCGATCTCCTTCTGCACTTTCTCGTCGCTTGGAGCGGGGGGAGCCCCCGCCGGCTGCTGGTCGGGACCGCGGTCGCGGGAGCGCTGGTCACCGCCGTCCTGTCCAACGACGCCTGCGTGCTGCTCTTCGCCCCCGCCGTCCTCCGGCTGATCCGCCGCCTCCACCTCCCGGCGACGCCGTACCTCCTGGCCATCGCCTTCATCGCCAACAGCGCCTCGCTGGTCCTGCCCATGGGGAACCCCGTCAACCTGCTGATCCTCGATCGCGCCCGTCTCCAGCCTCTCGTCTACGTGGCCACGGTCACCCCCGCCGCCGCCGTAGGGACCGCCATCCTCGTCCTGGCGCTGGCGGTGGCGTCGAGACGGATCCGGGCCGCCCGATTCCCGGTCCCGGACGTTCCCGGGCCCCCCGACCCGATCCTGGCCCGCGCCATGCTGGTCGTGATCGTAGCCCTGGTGGGAGCCGATGCCGGGGCCGTGGTGCTGCAGTGGCCGCTGGGAGTGCCCACCCTCGCGATCGGGGCCGCCGCTGCGGGGATCCTGTGGGCCCGCCGCCCCGACGCCCTTCACCTCCTGCGCGGCGGCGGGGCCTGGGGTCTGCTCCCGCTGGTGCTCGGGCTCTCGGTGCTCGGCAGCGGGCTCGGTGGTCTTCGCCTCCTCGCCGAGGCGGCAGCGTCGGTGGCTCCTCACGGGACCGGCCCGGGCGCCGGCCTTGCCGTCGGCACCGTCACCGCAGTGCTGTCGGCCACCCTCAACAACCTGCCCGCGGCGCTCCTCGTCAGCTCCGGCCTCGGTGCCGTGCACCATCTCGGTGGCCTGGCGCTCACCGTGATCGCGGGCGCCGATGTGGGACCCAACCTGGCTCCGATGGGGTCGCTGTCGACCCTGCTCCTCTTCGCCGTCGCCAGACGGGCCGGCGTGCGCCCGGGCTGGGGCGGGTTCTGGCGCCAGGCCGTCTGGGCGGGACCGCTGAGCCTGGTCCCGGTCCTGGTGCTGGTCGCCGTGCGTTGATGGCGGCAGCGGACCGCGCCCCTTGCGACCTTTGCTACGCTGGAGCCCGCCGCGGGAGTGGCTCAGTGGTAGAGCGTCTCCTTGCCAAGTGGAACGCCGCGACGGCCTGAAACGGCCCGGTGAGCACGGGCCGCCTGGCACGTAACCTGATCTCAAACCGATCTCATCTGGCACTAGCGGGCGTCCATCTGGCACTTGTGTCGGAGAGTCGTGCTAAGCCTTAGACCGACATCTCGCGCAATGTCGTGCTAACGTGTGCTCGTTGGACCGACTCTCGGCCCAAAGATCGCGCCACGGACCCGGCGCCGTCCCGGTGGCGACGTGGGGTGCCAGGCCGAGGAGACGGGACGATGCCCCAGCGACCGAACCAACGGCGACGTCACGCGGTGGACCCTCCCGACCCCGGCACCGGCCCCTCCCTCTGGGACCAAGCCTGGATGGCGTTCATGGCCCACAAGGCCGCTCGGAACCTGGGCCATGGCGATGAGCGCCGGGTGACGATCGAGCCCGCCAAGGTCGAGCACATGGTCCGAACCTACCGGTGGATCCGGCGCCGGGTCGATGACTTTCGGGGGGACTGCCAGGCGGGGCTGGCGGGCGGCCTGGGCGCCGTCGATGCTCCCGCCGACTGGACCGACGGGCATACCGACCGGTTCATGCTGGAACTGGCGGCGGCGGAGGCAGGGCTCTCGGACGAGTCCCGACGCACGGTCCACACCTTCATTGGCGGCTTTCTGCGCTACTGCGCCCGGCGGACCGATGCCCCCTGGACCCGATCGTACGTGCCGCCCGGCGGAGCGCCTAAGGTCGTCCACCGTCGCCAGCGTCGCACCCCGCTCTCGGCGACCGAGGAGCAGCGCCTCTACAAGGCGCTGGAGGGGCGGGGGCGCGATGTCATGCTCGCCCGGTTCCTGCTCTTCACGGGCGCCCGACTGAGCGATGCGCTCAGCGCCACGGTGGACGCCATCGATTGGCAGAACAAGACGATCAAGGTGGTGGGGAAAGGCAACAAGGAGCGATTGCTTGGGCTTGTGAACGCCGACGAGGACCTCTCGAAGACCCTCCGTGCCTTCGTGCGCGAGCGCCCGGCCACGGACTGCCCGTACCTATTCCTGTCGGTGCGTCGAGATGCCCACGCCCAATACAAGCGCCTGACGCGCAGCGGGGCGATCACCATGTTTCGCCGCCTGCGGCTGGCCACCGGTGTCGATATTCACGCGCACCTGCTGCGCCACACCTTCTCGCAGCGCATGGCCGATGTGCTGCCGATCGAGGACGTGTCGGTCCTGCTGGGCCATAGCCGGACCGCGACCACGGAGATGATCTATGGGCGGCGATCGATGCAGCAGGCACTGGAGGCTCAGCGTCGCCGCGGGTCGGTCAAGCCCACGGGCTAGAAGGGCTCGACCAGGCGGCCCAACGGCTCTGCTCGCCATTCGGCGATGAGCTGCTTGGCTCGACGACTGGAGGGGAAGATGGCATACCCATTCTGCCGCCAGCCCGGGGGGAAGGCGGCCAGATAGGACGCCGCGTCGAACCGCTCGCCCGGCGCGAGGCGGTCGGGCCACTCCCAGCGTGTGCCGGGGGGCTCAGCGCGCAGCTGATGCGTCAGGGCCATGAGCGACATGCGGGGCAGCGCATAGGCTGGACCCGTGTCGCCTGACCATCCCGCCAGGGCGACGAAGGCGGCCTCCCGGAAGCGAGGATCGGCGATTGACGGGGGCGCGGGTGCTGGGCGACGAGGTGGCCGCGGACGAAAGCGCGGGTCCTGCACATCGGGCGAGGACGCCGGCGGGGGCGCGGACTTGCGGGCCCGCCACTGCGCCATCACCAGGTCTCGGGGCAGACCCTGCTCGATGTCCCACTCGGGCGGGATGAGCTCCCCCGTCATCGGGTCTCGACGGACCGTGACCCGAGGGGCCCGATCGACCGCGGCATGAATGATGGCCAGGGTGGTCGGCCAGATCGGGACCCCCCGCACGTACCGCGAGACCGTCTCGGGATCGACCCCCGCCAGGCGCGCGAATGACTCGAGCGTGTGTCCGCGCTCATAGATGAGCTGCCGAAGCTCGTCCGGTGCCAACGGAGCCGTGGCGGGGCTCTCGCCTGAGAGCCGCTCGATCCGACGCACAACCACGGCCATGCACGCAGGCTAGCAGCCGCCGGCGCCTTTCACAACCTATTGACGCGCAGTAGACGGTGTGGGATGGTGTCCCGGCGGGGCGGCCCCGTCCACGCAGCCTTGTGAGCTGCGCGATGTGTAAGCCGTCTCCCGAGTGCCCCTGGCCGCCCCGCTCTCGCCGTCGCGATCCCCGTGACAATCGGTACGCACACTTGCCCGCAGCGGCGATGGCATCCATGATCATGCGTGGTGCATGGAGGCACAGTCATGGGAGCGAGACACAACGCGGACACGCGCAAGGTCACGCGATGAGGTGGTCCTGGGGTCGGTCGCCTGAGCGGCCCTGCGCAGACGCATTGCCTGGAGCGACGCGGACTGTGCAGATGCAGGATGAGCCGGCCAGCCAGCAGCGCCGGTGGAGCGTTCCGGGTGGCCCGGGTGGCGACGCGCCGGCGCACGGCGCGGAGGCGCCCCACCTTGCGTGGATGGTCCGCCTGCTGGAGGAGCGCCGGACAGAGGCTCTCAATCGTGGACACTGAGGCGCCGCTGAGTCACCTCGGCGGCTCGAAAGCCTGGGCGCTGGAGGCGATGGATGCTTGCACCCGCCGCCAGACCATGCGCGACATCGCAGAGCACGTTGCCTACCTCAAGGCGAACGACGTCCCTGTGCCCGACTGCTGGTTCCTGCACCGCCGGGTATGCCAGCACCTCGCCGAGCTGATGCTCTGGTGGGAGGACACCCGCACGGATGCCAAGGCCACGGCGGAGGGGGCGTTCGGGTGGTGGCGGTACGGGGTTGAGACCTTCCGGGGCTTCGACTTCCGGAGCCACACGGAGCACCGTCCGGCTGGCGCCGAAGCCCACCTGCTGACCGAGCAGGTGCCGACGCCCTCGCTGGACGAGTGGCTGGCGTCGCCGGCCTTCGAGGAGCTCTGGTCGGAGCCGAAGGTGGGGGAGGAGGCCGCATGAGCCCGACGTTGCCCACCCCCAAGGACCATGTGATCTGGGCGGTGCGGGTGACCGTGGTGCTGGCGGGGATGATCCTGATCGGCTATCCGGCATCGTGGCTTGCTGGCGATCCGGCGTCGGTGAACCCGTTCGCCTGGCCGGGCCACACGCTCAGCCTGGTGTTCACTCCCGCGCTGCCGTCCCCGTTCGGCGCCCCGTGGGGGGTCGGCCAGTCGGGGGCGTTCGTCTTGTGGTACATGGGGCTCTGCGTGGCGATCGTCCTCGGGCTGTTCATCGAGCGTCCGAGCTTTCGAGGGTTGGTGGGCTGGGGCGGCGGCGCCGACGACGTGGAGCTGCGGCGGTGGATGGTGCCCTGGGCGCCGCGCGAGGCGCGGGAGCGGCGGGGTCTGCCACCGTACCAGCTCGTCCTGGGCGTCACCAAGGACCGGCGCTGGCGGGTGGGGCGGGAGCGGAACGGTGCGCTGGTCCTCGGCACCACCCAGTCAGGGAAGACCACATCGATCCTCATCCCAAACGTGTTGTCGTGGGCCGGCAGCCTCGTCACCACGTCGACCAAGACCGACGTGCTGCAGGCGACCGTGGCTCGGCGGCAACAGTTGGGCCGTACGTATCTGCTCGACCTCTTTGGCGAGCTGCCCGCCGATCAGACGCCGACCGGACTGGTGCGGGTTCGCTACACGCCCCCGGAGGGCTGCGAGGACTGGGACGTCGCGCTCGATCGCTGCATGGCGATGACCGAGGGGCATTCGGCGGGCGTGACCAACGGCGACCACTGGGGCGAGAAGGCGGGCGAGTATCTGGCGCCCCTCTTCCATGCGGCCGCGCTGTCTGACCGCCCCCTGGCCAGCACCGTGGTCCGGTGGGCGCGGTCCCGTGACCGAGAGACCCCGGCGCGGATCCTCGCCGAGCGCGGCCAC
>DATLUG010000041.1:0-54096 GCA_035533215.1 Candidatus Micrarchaeia archaeon
CGCCACCTGCCAGTGCTCCACCCGCAGGTGGCGCCGGAAGGTCGGGTGGAAATGGGCGGCGATGTCCCCCGCACAGCGGATGCCCGGAGCCGCCTCCAGGGCGGCGTCGACCAGCACCCCGCCCGAACCCAGCGGCAGCCCCAGATCGCGGGCGAGGTCGAGCTCGGGGTCGATGCCGACCGCCAGCAGGACCGCATCGACCTCCTCGCGGGCGCCGCCGGCGAGCTCCACGGCCTCGATCCGGTCCCCGCGGGTGAGCCACCGCGACACCGAGGTCCGGGTGCGAAGGTCGACGCCGTGTCGGCGATGGATCGCCGCATACACCTCGCCCATCTCCTCGCCCAGCGCTCGACCGAGGGGCACCGCGGCGATCTCGACCAGCAGGACCTCCTTCTGCATCATCCGCGCCGCCGCCGCGACCTCGGCGCCGATGAAGCCGGCACCGATGACGAGCAGGCGCCGGCTCTCGGCCACCGCCTGCCGCAGCGCGGTGCTGTCGTCGAGCGTCCGCAGCGTGAAGACGTTGGCCGCCCGCGGAACGCCGGGCAGCCAGCGCGGGGAGCCGCCGGTGGCCAGGACCAGCTGGTCGAAGTGGAGCGAGCTGCCGTCGTCGAGGTGGACCGATCCCGCCTCCCGGCTGGCCCCGACCGCGCGCCGCCCGCCCAGCCACGTCACGTCCATCTGCGCATAGGCGTCGGGCTCGTGGAGGAAGACCCGGTCGATCGGCACCTCGTCGCGCAGGTATTCCTTGGACAGGTACGGCCGCTCGTAGGCGCGGTGCCGGTCGGCGCCGACCAGGACCACGCTGCCGTCGTAGCCGGACGCCCGAGCCGAGGCGACCGCGGCGTCGCCGGCGGCGCCGGCGCCGATGACCACCAGCTGGGGTTTGGCCGACCTCATCCCCCGGGCACCGTGGCGTCCTGGCCTGCGCCTGGGCTGGCGCGCCTAATCGGCCATCCCGGAGTCGACCCACCGGCGCAGGAGGCCGACCCGTTCCTCGGGCCAGGCTCCGTCACAGGGCATCGAGCCCTGCTCGACGGCTTCCAGGATCGCGGCCGCGTTCTCCCTCACGTCGGCGGCGTCCCAGAGGTCGAAGGTCGACTCCATGGCGTCCCGATCCGACTCCCGGAACAGGACCTTGATCTCACGCTCGAAGCTGGGCTGGTCCGCCATCGTCGAGGTCCTCCCGCTGATGTCTGCTCCTCGTCCCCGCAGGGGCGCGGCCCAGCCTACACGGGCGCGAGCGACCCGGGTCCGGCCGCCCCGGCCGGGGGCAGGGGTCCGCCTGGCCCGGTCGCGGCGCCACCGGCCCCGGCCGCGCGCGAACCCGCCGCCGGGGCCGGGCGCGGGGCTCACCCCGCCCGGCTCGGGCCAGCCTCCGCCGGCTCGCCGCCGCGCCAGACCCGCCACGGCCGCAGCCCCATCGCCCAGGCGAAGGCGCCCTCGTGCTCCGCCTCCCAGGCGACGCAGTCGGCGAGCTGGCCCACCTCGATGCGCCCGCGGTCGCCCACGTGCAGCGAGGCGGCCGAGCCGCGGGTGGCGGCGATGAGCGCCTCGTCGACGGAGAGCCCGAGCTCCGCCACCGCCAGGGCGATGACGAGGCTCATGCTGGTGGTCCCCGACGTGCCCGGATTGTGATCGGTGGCGAGCGCCACCGTGACCCCCGCGTCGAGCAGGAGCCGGGCGGGCGGGGCGCAGCGCAGCGACAGCGCGGTCACCGGGCACAGGGTGGCGACGACCCCGGCGCGGGCCAGCGCTCCCGCATCGACCGCCTCCGCTCGGAGCAGGTGGTCGGCGGAGACCGCGCCGAGCTCGGCCGCCAGCTGGGACCCCCCGGTGCGCTCCAGTTCGTCGGCGTGGATTCGGAGCCGCAGCCCGGCCGCCCGTCCGGCGAGGAGGACCCGGCGCGACTCCGCCACCGTGAAGGCACCCCGGTCGCAGAAGACGTCGCAGAACTCGGCCCCGGCGCGGGCGGCCTGCGGCGACCAGGTCGAGGCCGCCTCGACGTAGGCGTCGCGCGTCCCCTCCCAGCCGGGAGGGAGGTCGTGGGCGGGCAGGAACGTCGTCACCACCCGCGGCAGCCCGGGGTGGTCGCGGAGGCGGACGAGCCGGGCGACGTCCTGGAGCTCGCCGGATTCCTCCAGGTGGTAGCCGGTCTTGGCCTCGACGGTGGTCGTCCCACCGCGGAGCCAGTCGCCGAGGCGTGCCTCCAGGTCGGCCCCCAGGGCGGCGGGGTCGGCGGCGCGGGTGGCCGCCACCGTGCTGGCGATCCCGCCCCCGGCGGCGGCGATGGCCGCGTAGCTCTCGCCCGCCGTTCGCGAGGCGATCTCGGCATGACGGTTGCCGGCGTACACGGGGTGGGTGTGGGCGTCGATGAGCCCCGCCGTCAGCAAGCGTCCGCCGCAGTCGACCTCCTCGGGCCCGTCGGGCCCCGCCGCCTCCAGCATCCGCACCGGCGGTCGGAGGGGCTGGGCGGGGGCGGGCGCCCCCGGTCGGCCCCCTCCGTACCAGGTGATCCGGCCGTCCTCGACCAGCACCGCCGCGCCTTCCAGGGCTCCGCGGTCGGTGCCGGTGACGAGGCGTCCGATGTTGTGGAGCAGCTTCACGTGGGTGATGGGTCCGGAGCGCGTGGTGGGCTGGAGCTGGCGGCGCAGCGGCCACGATACGCCGGCGCCACGGCGGCGCGGGCTCGGGACGCCCAGGTGGAAGCGATCGCCCCGGACGCCTGCGTCCGCGGCCCTGGCGCCACCGCACCCCGACCACCGGCGCCGACCGTTGACGCCGGCCGGCTGCAGCCGTCAAGCTCGCCGGAGGCGACCGGCACCGGTGCGGCAGGGTCGGGGAGGGGCGATGGCCGCGAAGGTCGAGATCGTGGAGGGCAGTCTCCACGTCGCCATCGAGGGCTTGGACCGGGTGCTGGCGCTCCGGGTCCACATCGAGGTGCCGCTCGCCAACGTGCGCGGTGCGCGGGTGGACGCCGAGGCCGGCCGCCGCCTCTTCCACGGGATCAGGGCCAAGGGAACCAGCATCCCGGGGGTGGTGACGGCGGGATCCTTCTATGACCCGAGCCGTGGCACCTGGACGTTCTTCGACGTCCACGATCCCGACCGCGCCATCGTCATCGACCTCGATCACGAGCACTTCGCATCCCTGGTGCTGGAGGTGGACGACCCCCGAGCCGCCGCCGCCGCGGTCGAGGCCGCGCTCGGCCGCCCGGCGGCGGGCTGAGCCGCCGGCGCCGGCCCGGTTCGGCAGCGGGGCGGAGGTGACGTCACGCGGGCGCTGATCGTCTCCCTGCGGGTGCGGCCGTCGATGCGCGAGGCGTTCCTCGCCGCCATCACCGCCGACGCCGAGGCGTCGATGCGCGACGAGCCGGGTTGCGTGCGGTTCGACGTCATCGCGGACGCCGCCGACCCCGACCGCTTCATGCTCTACGAGCTGTACCGGGACCAGGGCGCGCTGGAGGCGCACCGCCGGACCGTCCACTTCCGGCGCTGGCGGGAGGCCGCCGCCGAGGTCCTGGAGGCGGACCAGGGCCAGCTGAACCGCCTCGGCACGACCGTCTGGAGCGGCGACCAGCCGAGCCCGGCCGCCGGGGCCGCGCCGGAGGCGCCGCCCCCCGCCTCGATGGTGATCCGCGCCGCTGCGATCACGGCGATCGACCGCGGCGGCGGGGTCGTCACCCTCCCCTACGTCGGTCGGTGGAACATGGGTGCGGGCCGGCTCACGACCGGCGAGACGCGGTTCGCACCGGGCACCGCGCTTCCGCTCCACCACCACAACGTCGAGGAGCAGGTGGTGGTCCTGGAGGGAACCGCCGAGGTGGAGCTCGGCGGCCGCCGGCACCGGCTCGGCCAGGGCGACGCGACCTGGGCGGCGGCCGGCGTTCCCCACCGCTTCGCCAACCGGAGCGCCCATCCGCTCCGCATCACCTGGGTGTATGGGGGCCGGGCCGTCACCCGCACGATCGTCGCCAGCGGCGAAACGGTGGAGCACCTCTCCGAGCGCGACCGGCTGGGCAGCGCCGGCGACTGACCGGCGCGCCCACCTTGTCAGGGTCCGGCCGCCGGGACCTCGATGGCGCACCCGGGACCGGTCGCGGTCGCCAGCCAGCGGTCTCCAGGGTGGCCGGCCGCGCGGCCAGGGCCTCGGCGACCGCCACGTGCCACGCGTCGTAGCAGGTGACGGTCTGGCGCAGCTCCCAGACTCGCGCCGCGAACGGCCGAGACGGAAAGAGCTCGACGGGCAGCGTGGCGAGGTCGGCGTGGGCCAGGGACGCGACGTCCGCCGAGATCTGGCCGGCGAGGGCGCCGCGACGCAGGATGTTGGCGGCCTCGGCCGGCATCAGGTGGGGTGCCGCGAGGGGTTCAGCACGGAGGAGCACCGCGCCCCATCGGCCCACCGAGCCGCGGTCGACGAGCGCCGCCACCACCGCCGAGGCGACGACGACCCGCGTCACCGCCGATCGACGTCGCGATGACCGAGAATGCGATCGGCGCTGCGCGATGCGTCGATGGCGGACGTGCGCTCGCGGACGCGAGCGACCCGGGCCTCGGCATCGGGACCGGGGGCGAGGTCGATCAGCCGCGACCGAAGGTATGCCTGCAGGGAGCGACCGGTCAGCGCCGCTCGGTCGGCCAGCTCGTCTCGCGTGCGGTCCGGTACGTCTCGGATGGTGAGCGAGGTGGCCACCGCAGCATCAGGCTGCGAGTACTGCTGAAGTGCGAGCGGGCGGCGATGCGGCGACCCGACGGGCGGCAGTGGCGCGGTCGGATGGGCTCCCCCTGCACGAGCGCCTCGGGCAGGGCGGCGGCGGGTCGCCGAGGCGTGCGGGCGGCGTTCCCCGCCGCCATCACCGCCGACGCCGAGTCGTCGATGCGCGACGAGCCGGGTTGGGTACGGTTCGACGGCATCGGGGACGCGACCGACGTGAGGGCGCCGTGGCGGCGCACCCCGCCGGGTGGATGGGGAGCGGGTCGATGACGCCCACGTGCGTCGCCGCCGGCGGGACGGCGGCGCACCGCTCCGACCGCAACCGGCGGGGAGAGCGCCCGCCGCTGACCGGCGGCCTGCAGCACCCGACCGCGCGGCGCAGCTCCCGGCCCCGCGCTTCGACGGGCGGGTCCAGGATGAGCCCGATCGGCGGCCCGCCGAGGTCGGCGTGGGCCACCGGCGCCACGTCCGCGCCGACCGCGCCGCCCGGGGTTGCTCGCGAAGCAGGCCCCGGCAGCCTCGGGCGGCGTCCGTCCGGCGCCGCGGGGGTTGCCACGGAGAGGGGTGCTCCCGGTCGCCCATCGAGCCGCCGCCGGCAACCGCCGCGGCCGCTGCCGAGGCGTCGACGACCGGCGTCGCGGAGCCGAGCGCCCGGGCCCTGGCGCAGGAGGCGTGGCGAGGTCGGTCAGCCGCGACCGCCGCCATTCTCGCTGGGAGGGACCGGTCGTCTCGGCGCGGGCGGCCAGCCCGTCCGCATCCGGTCCAGCCCGGGTGGTCCGCGGGGCTCCCCTGCCGGCCACGCTGGGAGAGCCTCAAGGGCCGGTCAGTGGACCGGACCGACGACCAGCGTGCTGGGGATCACGACCGTCGACGGTCCACGGTGCCCCGGAGGCGCATGCACCAGATCGACCCAGGGAACGCGGACCACGCTGTTCGTGCGGAGCAGGCGCAGGACCATGAGGGACGTGTCGAGGGCGTGGGCCAGCGCGGTGGCCTGCCGGGCGAGGACCGGGATCCCTCCGCCGGATAGAGCCGCGACCAGCCCCCACGGGCACCGGAGCGCGGCCCCGCCCAGCGCGAGGGTGCTGGGAGCGGTCCGGTTGTCCTGTGGTGGTCCGCCGGGCATGCCGCCGTGGTCCCACGTGACCGAGCGCTCGGAGGGGCCGCCCTGCTTGGCGCGGATCGAGTCCGCGGTCGACCGCCACGGAAGCGTGGACGACCGTTCATCCTGCGGTGACAAATGGTGACACCGAGGGATGGCCACCGGTCGAGCCGGTGGGCTCCGGGGCGATCCCGGTTCCTGCTTCCCAGCCACCTGCCAGGCGCGGCCTGGGCTTCCGGGCGGCTCCACAGGCCGTTTCCGTCTCCGCCGCACCGGCGGTGACGACGGGGGGGGCGGCCCACCACACGAGGGTGATCGCGGCGTTGCGGTCCCGGTCGATGACCAGGCCGCAGGCGTCGCACTGGTAGGTCCGCTCTCGGAGCGATAGCGCGGCCGTGACGGTCGCACAGGCAGAGCAGCGCTTCGCGCTGGGGAACCAGCGGTCGACGGTGACGAGCGTGCTCCCGTGCCACCCGCACGTGTAGGCGAGCTGACGGCGGAACTCGGCAAAGCCAGAGTCGGCCAGGGACCGGGCCAGCCGCCGGTTCCCGAGCATCCCGCGGACGTTGAGGTCTTCGACCACGATCCGGCGGTGACTCTTGGCCAGAGCGGTCGTGAGCGTGTGCAGATGATCCCGCCGGAGCGCGGCGATCCGAGCGTGGTGACGGGTCAGCCGCCGGGCGGAGGCGGCTCGGTTGCGGGAGCCGCGCCGCTTCCGGCGGTGGGCGCGGGAGAGGTGGCGGAGCCTCCGCAGGCCGCGGTGCAGGGCCTTGGGCCCGGGGATGACGGTGCCGTCCGAACACGTCGCCAGCGCCAGCACGCCCAGGTCCACCCAGAGGGTGTCGGTGGCGCCGGTCGTGGCCGGGATCGCACGCACCGCCTCGACCGCCAGGGCGACAAACCAACGGAGAGGCCCAGCGGACCGTAGGCGGACCGTCCGGACGCCGACACGCCCGGGCCTGGGGCCGCCCGAGGGAGGACCGGCGCGGCGGCGGCGGCGGCCGCCGGCGATGCGTACCGCCCGATGGCACCGAGGCCCACCCCGGCTCGGAGGACCGGCCTCCCAGCCGCCCGCGACCACGCTCGCCCGGGAGTGGGAACCGGCATCGACAGCCCCCCTCCCTGAACGCGCCGGCCCCTCCGGTCCGATCGGGGGCGGCAGGATACCGTCGCCGGGCGCGATCTCCCCAGCGACCGAGCGGGACGCGACGTGGTCAGCCGGTCTCCGCCAGCCGGAGGGCCGCGCGCAGGGCGGCGGCCACGTCGCCGAGGCGGAGGTGGCGCCCGTCGCGCACGATCGTCTCCCCCCCCACCACCACCCGGGCCACGTCGGCGGCGGTGGCGGCGAAGATGGCGCCGCCCAGGCCATGCGCCGGAGCCCAGCCGGCCAGCCGCGGCGAGTCGAGCCCGATGGTGCACCAGTCGGCCAGCCGCCCCGGTGCCAGCTCGCCGGCGTCCCAGCCCAGGCCGGCCGCCCCCGACGCCGTCGCCGCGTCCAGGAGGGCCGCCGGCCCCAGCACCCCGCGCCGGCCCGACGCCAGGCGCAGGTCCAGCTCGATCGCCCGTGCCTCCTCGAAGGGGTCGATCACCGCCTGGCCGTCGCTGCCGGTGCACAGCCGGCTGCCGGCGGCGAGCAGCCGGTCGGCGGGGCCGATGCCGTCGGCGAGGTCGCGCTCGGTGGTGGGGCAGACACAGATCGTCGAGCCGGACCGGCCGAGCTCCACGATGTCGGACGGCGTGACGTGGGTGGCGTGGACACAGGTGGTGCGGGGGCCGAGGACGCCGCACGCTGCCACCAGCTCCGCGGGGGTGCGGCCGGTCGCTGCCCGGCACTCCCGTGTCTCCAGCGGCTGCTCCGCGAGGTGGAGATGGAGCGGGACGCCGCGGACACGGGCCCAGCTCGCCACCGCGGTCATCGCCGCGGGGTCGACCGCGCGGACGCTGTGGATGGCGGCCCCGGTCATCCACCGCACCCCGTCGCCCGGGCCCATCGCCTCCACCCGCGCCGCCCAGCCGTCCGCGCTGCCGTCGCCGAAGCGGAGCTGGGCCCCCGCCAGCGGCCGGCCGTCGATCCCCCCGTGCAGGTAGCAGGCGTCCAGGAGGGTGAGGCGGACGCCCGCCGCCGCCGCCGCCTCGACCAGGGCCCGTCCCATGGCGTTGGGATCGGCGTACGGGCGGCCGTCCTTCTGGTGGTGCAGGTAGTGGAACTCGCCCACCGCGGTGATCCCGGCCAGCGCCATCTCCGCGTAGGTCGCGCGGGCGAGGGCCAGGTAGCGCTCCGGATCCAGGCCCGCCGCGACCCCGTACATCGCCTCCCGCCAGGTCCAGAAGTCGCCACCCCGGGCGTGGGTCCGGCCGCGCAGGGCGCGATGGAAGGCGTGGGAGTGGGCATTGGCGAAGCCGGGAAGGGTGAGGCCCCGGAGACGCTCGGCCCCCGCCGGAGGTCTTCCGGATTCCGGCACCAGGCGGACGATGCGCCCGCCCGCGGTCTCGATCAGGACGTCGGCGGCGACCCGTCCCGCGTACGCCCACTCGGCCCACCAGAGGGCTGCGCCCGATGCCATCGCCCCGGCTCAGATGCCCTTCACCCCGGGGGTCGTCCCGGCCCGGAACCGGTTGGGCTCCAGGCTCCGACGCAGACTCTCGCCGAAGGCTCGGGTGATGGCCTCCCAGGCGTGGTGGGGGTCGCGGCCGCCGCGGAGATGGATGTGGACGGTGGCCCGCGCCCCCTCGGCGAAGCCGCCGTAGAAGTTCTCCATGTCGACGCAGGCCATGTCCTCGACCCGCTCAGGGAGCGTGTCCAGCGTCCCGTCGATGGCGAGCCGGGTGAGGTCCTCGAAGCTGACCGCGACCGCTGCGTGGGCCTCGTCGATGATCGCAACCGATGCACCGCCGCCCTCCGCCCCCTGGGCCAGGTGCTCTCGCAGCAGGCCCCGGAAGGCGGCGCCGAGGGTGAGGCCGACGTCCTCGGCGAGGACGTGGTCGAGCGGGAACCCCTCCAGCACGGCCGACGCCTGGAGGTTGAGGCCGGCGCGCCACGCGATCGTCTCCAGCATGTGGTTGAGGAAGACCCGGGGGGTCTGGATCCTGTCCCGCAGGCCGGGGTCGCGGTCGCAGAGGTGGAGGCCGACCACGACGTGCGACTCCTTGGTCCGCCGGCCGACGACCGCCGCGGTCGGACCGAGCTGGATCCACTCCAGCCCGAGGCCCCCCGTGGCGCTGGCGGCGGCGGGGGGCCTCGCCGCCACCGACTCGGCGTGGGCGGCGAAGCCCTCGGATCGCGCCAGCCGCTCCACGTCGGCGCGGACGGCCTCCAGGCCGTCGGCGCTCAGCTCCACCACCGAGGCGGTGCGGAGGAAGTCGCGCACCCCCAGCGCCGACATGCTGCGGGCGAACCCGGCGGTGGGCAGCACCGCATTGGGCCCGGCCAGGTAGTTGCACGCCGACACCGGCGTGTGGGGGCCGATGATGACCTCGCCGGCGTACCGGACCGCGGGCAGGACGTCGTAGGGGCGAGCGACGTCGAGGACCAGGTGCTCGGCGGCGAGCCGGTTGATGACCGCCAGCGCCTGGTCCTCGGAGTCCACCACCAGGGCGCCGCCGCGGTCCTCCAGCACGCCGGCGACCCAGCCCCGCCGCGGCTCGGGGAGCCGCTCGGTCAGCTCCCGTGCCGCGGTCGCCACCGCCGCGGCGACCGCGGGGCTGGTGGTGACGAGGTAGCTGATCGAGTCCGGGCCGTGCTCGGCCTCGTTGCACAGGTCGAGGGCGACGATGGCGGGGTCGACGGACCCGTCGGCGTAGACGATCGACTCGCTGGGGCCCGACTGCAGCCCGATGTCGACCTCGCCGGCGAGGAGCTGCTTGGCGCAGGTGACGTACGGATTGCCGGGACCGAGGAGCTTGGCCACCGGCTCGACCGTGGCGGTGCCGAGCGCGAGGGCGGCGATGGCCTGCGCACCGCCCATGCGGTACACGGTGTCGAGGCCGAGCCGGTGGGCGACGTAGAGGGTCGCTGGGTCGAGTCGGCCGCTCGCGTCGGGTGGGCTGGCGACGGCGACCCGCTCCACCCCGGCCACCCGCGCCGGCACGCCGAGCATGACCAGGACCGAGCCGAACGAGCCCTTGCCCCGCGGGACGTAGCAGCCGACGGACTCGATCGCGACCGTCTGCTCGCCGGCCCGCATGCCGCCCGGGAACGCCTCCAGCCAGAGCCGGGGGGGGAGCTGGCGGCGATGGAAACGCTCGACCCGCTCGATGGCGTGGTCGAAGGACCGGCGCAGCTCCTCGGTCAGCGACGCGCCCGCCCCCGCCAGCTCCTCGGCCGACACCCGAAGGTCGAGGCCGTCGAGGTCCGCACCGCCGAACTCCCGCTCGAAGGCGCGGACGGCCGGGTCACCGCGCTCCCGCACCCCCTCGATGACGCGGCCGCAGGTGGCCACCACCTCCGCCGGGATCGCGGCCCTGCGCCGCGTCAGCCCGAGGCGCTCGGCCTCGGAGAGCTCCGACCAGCGTGCGATCTTCAAGAAGGGGTCTCTCCGTGGGGCGTGCGAGGGGTCATGGTAGGGACCAGGGCACCGCCGACGCGCACGGCCGCCGTCAGCGGCTGAGCACCGCCGCCGTCACGTCGAGGCTGGTCCTCGCGGGATCCGACCGCGTGCGGTGGCGTCGGCGGAGCGGTCGCTCGCCGGAGGGCGCGTGATTCCGCAGGGACGTGGGGTCGGCCGGCGCGTCGCCGACTGGCGTCGCCGGTTCGCTCGCGGTGGCCGCGCCCCGAGCCCATCGCCTGGCCCCCAGCGATCCCGAGGACGTCGGGGTCCTGGGCCGCGACCGCGAGCATCGGCGGGCCGGCGCCTGACCCGGCCCGGTCGCGCATGGTCAGGCGCCGGCCGGCATCGGCAGCGGCAGGCCCTGCTCCCGCGCCACCCGGCGCGCGGTCTCGTAGCCGGCGTCGGCGTGGCGCATGACGCCGCTGGCGGGGTCGTTGCGCAGCACCCGGGCCAGCTTCTCGGCGGCCAGCTGGGTGCCGTCGGCCACCGCCACCATCCCGGCGTGGATGGAGCGGCCGATGCCGACCCCGCCGCCATGGTGGACGCTCACCCAGCTGGCGCCGCTGGCGGTGTTGAGGAGGGCGTTGAGGATCGGCCAGTCGGCGATCGCGTCGCTGCCGTCCGCCATCGCCTCCGTCTCACGGTAGGGGGAGGCCACCGAGCCGGTGTCGAGGTGATCCCGGCCGATCACGAGCGGGGCGCCCAGCTCGCCCCGCTCCACCATCCGATTGAAACGCAGGCCGAGCCGGTCGCGCTCGCCCAGACCGAGCCAGCAGATGCGCGCGGGCAGGCCCTGGAAGGCGACCCGCTCCCCGGCCATCCGAATCCACCTCTGCAGCGGCTCGTTGTCGGGGAACTCCTCCAGCGCCGCGCGGTCGGTGCGGGCGATGTCCCGGGGGTCGCCGCTCAGCGCCGCCCAGCGGAAGGGGCCGCGGCCCTCGCAGAAGAGGGGGCGGATGTAGGCGGGGACGAAGCCGGGGTAGGCGAAGGCCCGCCCGAAGCCGCCCAGGCGGGCCTCCGCCCGCAGGCTGTTGCCGTAGTCGAAGACCTCGGCGCCGCCGTCCTGGAGCGCGACCAGGGCCTCGCAGTGCCGGGCCATCGCCTGGCGGGCGCGGCGGACGTACTCGTCGGGATCCTCCAGGCGCAGGTCGCGGGCCTCGGGCAGGGTCAGTCCCGGGGGCAGGTACGCGAGGGGGTCGTGGGCCGGGGTCTGGTCGGTGGCGATGTCGATCGGGAAGTCGCCGGCCGCCAGCTGGGGGAGCAGCTCGGCGGCGTTGCCGAGCACGCCGATCGAGAGCGCGCGTCCGCCGTCCCTCGCCTCCAGCGCCATCCGCTGCGCGTCCGCCAGGGTGGGCGCGGCGACGTCGAGGTAGCCATGGTCGAGGCGGCGCCGGAGGCGCTCCGGGTCGACCTCGACGCAGAGCGCGACCCCGTCGTTCATCGCCACCGCCAGCGGCTGGGCCCCGCCCATCCCCCCCAGCCCGGCGGTGACGGTGATGGTGCCGCGGAGCGAGCCGTGGAAGCGCTTGGCCGCCACCGCGGCGAAGGTCTCGTAGGTGCCCTGGAGGATCCCCTGGGTCCCGATGTAGATCCAGGAGCCAGCCGTCATCTGCCCGTACATGGTGAGCCCGAGCTGCTCCAGCCGGCGGAACTCGTCGAAGGTGGCCCAGTCCGGCACCAGGTTGGCGTTGGCGATGAGCACCCGGGGCGCCCAGGGGTGGGTCTGGAACACCCCCACCGGCTTGCCCGACTGCACCAGCAGCGTCTCGTCGTCGCCGAGGCCGCGGAGGCTGGCGACGATGGCGTCGAACGCCGCCCACGACCGCGCCGCCCGTCCGCTCCCCCCGTACACGACGAGGTCCTGGGGGCGCTCGGCGACCTCGGGGTCGAGGTTGTTCATCAGCATCCGCATGGCGGCCTCCTGGCCCCATCCGCGGCAGCTCCGCTCCGGGCCCCGGGGGGCGCGGACGGCGCGCGCCCCGACGCCGCGGGGGGCTGGGTCCACGCTCATCGCAGCGGGCCGCCGAGCTCGGCCTCGGCGGCGGCCAGCAGCTCGCCGTCACCGACCAGCGCCTCCACCCGGCGCAGCTCGGGGGCGACGAAGCGGTCCGGCCCGACCGGGCCACCGGCCCCGCGCACCACGGCGGCGACGCGCCCGGTCGCCCGCGCCGGCTGCAGCGGCGCCCGCAGCTCCAGACCGCGCGACGCCGCCAGCAGCTCGACCGCCAGGATCTTTCCCAGGTTGGTGACCACCCGACGGAGCTTGCGGGCGGCCGCCCACCCCATCGACACATGGTCCTCCTGCATCCCCGAGGTGGGGATGGAGTCGACCGAGGCGGGTTGGGCGAGGCGCCGGTTCTCGGCCACCAGCGCGGCCGCGGTGTACTGGGCGAGCATGAGCCCGGAGTTCACCCCCGCGTCGGGGGCGAGGAACGGCGGCAGCCCGTGGGAGCGGGCCGGGTCGAGCAGACGGTCGATGCGCCGCTCCGCGATCGCCCCCGCCTCGGCGAGGGCGATCGCCAGAAAGTCGCAGGCGAACGCCAGCGGCTCGCCGTGGAAGTTCCCGGTCGACTCCACCCGCCCGTCGGGCAGCACCACCGGGTTGTCGATGGCGGCCGCCAGCTCGTTCGCCGCCACCCCCTTGGCGAAGGCGAGGGTGTCGCGGGCCGCGCCCAGCACCTGGGGCGTGCAGCGCAGGGAGTACGAATCCTGGACGGCGTGGTCGGTGTCCCGGTGGGCGGTGGCGATCGGCGACCCGTGCAGGAGGCGGCGGAGGTTGGCGGCGCTGGCGGCCTGGCCCGGCTGGGGCCGGATCCGCTGCAGGTCGTCGGCGAAGGGCCGGTCGGTGCCGAGGAGCGCCTCCACGCTGCACGCCGCGGCGACGTCGGCGGTGCGCAGCAGCCGCTCCGCGTCGGTGGTCGCCAGCACCAGCATCCCCAGCATGCCGTCGGTGCCGTTGATGAGGGCGAGCCCCTCCTTGACGGCCAGGCGCACCGGGGGCAGACCGGCCGCCGCCAGCGCGGCCATGGCCGGCGCCGGGCCGCCCGACCCGTCCACCACCTCGCCCTCGCCCATCAGGGCCAGCGCGATGTGAGCCAGCGGGGCGAGGTCGCCGCTGGCCCCCAGCGAGCCGTGCTCGGGGACGTACGGGGTGATCCCGCCGTTGAGGGCGCGGCAGAGGGCCTCCACCAGCTCCGGCCGCACCCCCGAGTAGCCCGTCGCCAGCGTCCGGGCGCGCAGCAGCATCGTCGCCCGCACCACCTCGCGGGCCACCGGCCGGCCCAACCCGGCGGCGTGGGAGCGGATCAGCGCGTGCTGGAGGTCGACCTGGCGGTCACCCTCCACCCGGGTCGACGCGAGCGCCCCGAACCCGGTGGAGATGCCATACACCGGGCGGTGGGAGCGAGCCGCCGCCTCGACCGCGGCCCGGCCGCGCTCGACCAGCGTCCGGGCCTCCTGCGCCATCCGCACCGTGGCGTCCTGGCGCGCCACCCGCACGACGTCGACCGGGGTGAGCGGGCCCCCGGTGAGGACGACCGGCGCCGTCGCGGCGGCGGGGTCGTTCATCGGGCGGGGCGCCCGGCCGTCATCCCGGCGCCGTCCCGCCCAGCCGGGCCGAGATCCGCCGTGCGGCCGCGGCCACCAGCGGGCCCGCCGTCTCGTCGGCCGGTCCGCCGTCCAGCAGGAAGCTGATGCCGACCGCCCCCGCGCACCCCCCGGCGGCGTCGAAGACCGGGCTGGCGAGGCAGCCGATCCCGGCCACGGTCTCACCGCGGTCGACCGCATAGCCGCGCTGCCGCGCCCGGTCCAGCTCGGTGGCGAGCCGGCGCGCGCGGCCGCGGTGGATGGCCAGCCCCGCGACCGCCTCCGGGCGGTGGGCGAGCTGGGCCCGCCCCACCGCGGTGAGGTGGGCGGGCAGGCGGGAGCCCACCGACGACGCGAGCCGGGGGCCGGAGCCGGCCGGGCCCTCGGCGGCGAGGTAGACGGCGTCGGAGCCGTCCAGGATCGCGAGGTGGGCGGCGACCCCGAGCGTGTCGCGGAGCCGGGCCAGCTCCGGGCGGGCGGCCGCGACCGGGCCCATCCGGGAGAGGTAGGCGACTCCCACCTCGAAGGCGCGGAGGCCGACGACGTAGCCGCTGCGGGCATCACCCTCGACGAAGCCCGCCACCGCCAGGGCGCGGAGCAGGCTGTGGGCGCTGCTCTTGGGCAGGGCCAGCCGGCGGGCCAGCTGGCCCAGCCGGAGCGGCTCGCGATCGGCCGCCACCGTCGCCAGCATCTCGAGCGCGCGGCGGACCGAGTGGTTGCCTTCGACGAGCGGACGGGCACCGTCCCCGACCATGAACTCCATCCGCATATCAGCATACGTCGATACGGGCGCAGCGTTGGCCGGTCGGGGCGGCTCAGTGACCGCGGCGCACCCAGGCGTCGAGCTGCGGGGTCTCCGCTCCGATGGTGCTGTCGTCGCCGTGACCGGGGTGCACCGTGGTGTCGGGGGGCAGCACGAGGAGACGGCTTCGGATCGATCCGATGATGGCCCCGAAGTCGGAGTAGGCCCGCCCGGTGGCTCCCGGGCCGCCCCGGAACAGGGTGTCACCGCTGAAGAGCCGGCCGCCATCCGGCCAGTACAGGCACACCGAACCCGGGGTGTGCCCGGGCGTGTGGACAACCCGGAGCCGGGCGCCCCCGACCGTCAGGCTGTCGCCGTCGGCGAGCTCGCGATCGGGCGCCGCCTCCGGGTGGACCCGGTCCCACAGCATGCGGTCGGCGGGATGGAGCAGGACCGGGGCGAGGGTGGCCCCGGCCAGCTGCCGGGCGCAGTTGACGTGGTCGTTGTGGCCGTGGGTGCAGACGATCCCCAGCACCCGACGCCCGGCCACCGCCTCCAGGATCGGCGTCAGCTCGTGGGGCGCGTCCACCACCAGCGCCTCGCGGGCGTCGCCGATCACCCAGACATTGTTCTCCACCGCGATGGTGTCGTCGTCGAGGGTGAAGGTGCCGTTGGTGCGGGCGCGGACCACCGCCACGCTCACGCCCGGCTCACACCACCACCACCGATCGGAGCACCTCGCCGCGCTGCATCTTGGCGAAGGCGGCCTCGACGTCGTCGAGCCCGATGGTCTCGCTGACGAAGCCGTCCAGGTCGAGCTTGCCCCGCCGGTAGAGGTCGATCAGGATCGGGAAGTCCCGGCTGGGGAGGCAGTCGCCGTACCAGGACGACTTGAGCGACCCGCCGCGGCCGAAGATCTCCACCAGCGGGATCTCCAGCAGGGCGGTGGGGTTGGGGACGCCGACCAGCACCACGGTCCCGGCGTGGTCGCGGGAGAAGAACGCCTGCCGGTAGGTTGCGGGGGTCCCCACCGCCTCGATCACGACGTCCGCCCCGAACCCATCCGTGAGACCGCGGATCGCCTCCACGGGATCGGTGGCGGCGGCGTCGACGGTGTCGGTGGCGCCGAACCGGCGCGCCCATTCCAGCTTGCGCGCATCCACGTCGACGGCGATCACCCGTCGGGCGCCGGCCAGCGCGGCTCCCGCGATGGCGGCGTCGCCCACCCCCCCGCAGCCGTACACCGCCACCGTGTCCCCGCGGGTGACGCCGCCGGTGGTGACCGCGGCGCCGAACCCCGCCATCACCCCGCAGCCGATCAGCCCGGCGGCCTCCGGCCTGGCGGCAGGGTCGACCTTGACCGCCTGCCCGGCGGCGACCAGGGTGAGCTCGGCGAAGGCGCCGATCCCGAGCGCCGCGGTGAGCGGCGTCCCATCCGCGAGGGTGATCCGCTGGGTGGCGTTGCGGCTGGCGAAGCAGTACCAGGGCCGGCCGCGACGGCACGAGCGGCAGCTCCCGCAGGGGTCGCGCCAGGCGATCACCACGCTGTCGCCGCGGCCAAGGTCCACCACCCCCTCGCCGACCGCCTCCACCGTGCCGGCCGCCTCGTGGCCGAGCAGGAACGGGAACTCGGCGCTGATCGACCCCTGGCGGTAGTGGAGGTCGGTGTGGCAGACGCCGCACGCCCGCACCCGCACCAGGGCCTCGCCCGGGCCGGGATCGGGGACCAGCACCGTCTCGACCGCGACCGGCGCGCCCTCGGCCCGCGCCACGACCCCCCGAACTCGGTGCGCCATGTGCCTCTCCCGCGTGCCGGCTCCGGGCCGCCCGACGACGCCCGGGATTATAGGGAGGGCCGGGCGGGCGCCCGGCCGATCCGGCCCGGCAGGGCCGCCGGTCGGCGGGCTCAGACGACGATGTAGGGGACCACCTGCTCGTCGGCGGTGAGGGACCCGTGGTGCCCGATCAGCCGCGCCAGCGGACCGTCGGCGGTGCGCTGGACCACCCCGACGGCGGCGAACGCGGCCGCCACGATGTCCCCGATCCGAGGGCGGACGCGGTCCAGGGTGCGGGGGCCGAACCAGCCGGCCTCGATCGCCTCGTCGCGGGTGACCACCCACATCGCGTGGCCGAGCCGCTCGCGCCAGGCGGCGAGCACGTCCGCCTCCGCGCCGGGGTCCACGTGGACGTGGCGGGCCCGCGGCTCCCCCGCGAGCAGGCGCACCCCCTGGCGCAGCGCTGGCTCGTCGTCGAGGTCCACCTTGCCCGCCTCGGGAATGTCGACCATCCCGTGGTCGCCCGTCACCACCAGCCGGCAGTCGTCGGGCAGGCGGGCGGCGAGCGCCTCGACCGCCCGATCCACGAGGCGGAGGTGGAGGTGCCAGGCGTCCGAGGCGACCCCCCGGACGTGCCCGACGCCGTCGAGCTCGGGATGGTACGCGTACAGCAGCCGGGGGCCGGGCGCGGCGATCGCGCGGGCCGCCTCCATGACGACATCGGCCAGGCCGTGGGCGGCGACCCAGCGGCCCCCCCGGAGCACGGCGCGGGTGAGGCCGGAGTGGGCGAAGGTGCCGGTCCCGACCATGGTCACGCCCACCCCCGCGTCGCGGGCACGCTCGAACGCGGTCGGCTCCGGCTGCAGCGTCTCCGGGGGGAAGCGGTCGCGCAGGTCGGCGGTCGCCCCCCGCCCGTACCACTCCCAGCGGAGCACGTTCAGCGCGCGCTCCTGCCCGGGCAGCTGGATCGTGTAGCCGGGAAGGCCGTGCTCCCCGGGGGCCAGCCCGGTGCCGATCGACCCGAGGCTGGCGGCGGTGGTGGAGGGGAAGCCGCAGGTGAGCGGCTCGCGCCGGTGGGTGGCGAGGAAGGGGGCGTCGTCGGCGTGCCGGTCGAGGAGCGCCTCGCCCAGCCCGTCGATCACGAGCAGGAGCACCCGCCGAGCCGGCTCCAGCGCGATCGGGCCCCGCATGCCCCTGGTTCCGAGCGCCGCGAGCAGGGAGGGCACCAGGTCCGCCAGCGAGCGCTCCCCGTACCGCGGCACCGACGGGTGCGGCCACGCGAACTCGGCCGGCGCACTCCCCCACCCCACCCCCGCCCCCGCACTGCGGTGGCTTCGGTCCACGGTGTCCTCCCGACCTGCCCCGCTGTGACCCTAGCACGGCGGCCGGTGCGGGTCGCGGTCAGCCCGGGTGCCCTCGCCGCCCCAGCGCCGCCTCGGCCGCCTCGCGCTCGTTCCACGGTCGCGCCGTCCGTCCCACCAGGATGCTGGCCTCGTGGCCCTTGCCGGCCAGGAGCACGGTGTCCCCCGGCCGGGCGCTGCGGACCGCGAAGTCGATGGCCTCGGCCCGGTCCACGATCGCGTGGACCGTCGCACCACGCTCGCCCCCCGCCGCCACCGCCCCCAGCACGATCGCCTCGCAGATCGCCTCCGGGTCCTCGTCGCGCGGGTCCTCGCTCGTCACCACCACCTGGTCGGCCAGACCGGCGGCGATGGCGCCCATCGAGCTCCGCTTGGCCACGTCCCGCTCGCCGGCGCTGCCGAAGACGGCGATCAGGCGGCCCGGCGTCGCCGCGCGCAGCGTCCCCAGCACCTTGGCGAGGGACGCCGGGGTGTGGGCGTAGTCCACGATCACGGCGAAGGGCTGGCCGCGAACGATTCGTTCCATCCGGCCGCTCACCCCGGTGAGGGCCCCCAGCCCGAAGGCCAGCCGGTCGAGCGGCGCCTCGACCAGGAGGCCGGCGGCGAGGGCCGCCAGGGCGTTCTCCACGTTCCATCGACCGGGCAGCTGCAGCGCGACGTCGGCGCGGCCCACCGGCGTCTCGGCCACGAAGCGCGTCCCCTCGGCGGTGGCACGGACCGTGCTCGCCCGCAGGTCGGCCGCCGGGTCGCCCGCCGCGCTGTAGCTGAGCCGCCGGGCGATCGGGACGGCGGCGAGCAGGGAATGGGCGCGGGCATCGTCGAGGTTGAGGACGCCGAAGCCGTCCGGGGCGGTGGCCGCCCGCTCCAGCAGGGAGGCCTTGGCGGTGAAGTAGGCTCTCCAGCTCCCGTGGAAGTCGAGGTGCTCGTGGCTGACGTTGGTGAACACGGCGCCCTGGAACCGAACCGCGTCGACGCGGTGGAGGCTGAGGGCGTGGGAGGTCACCTCGAGCGCCACGTCGGTGCAGCCCGCGTCGACCATCTGCCGGAGGCGCTCCTGGACCTCGGGCGCCTCCAGGGTCGTCTGACGGGTGCGGTTCTGCTCCACCGCGTCCCCGAGCCGGAAGTCGACGGTGGTGAGCGAGCCGGCCCGTCGGCCGGCGCCGGCCAGGGCGGCGTGGAGGAGGGTCGCCGTCGTCGTCTTGCCGTCGGTGCCGGTCACGCCGACGACCCGCAGGTGGCGGGAGGGTTCCCGCCAGAAGCGGGCGGCGAGCCGGGCCAGGGCGGTGCGGGTGTCCTCCACCGTGAGGCAGCGCCCGACCGGCGCCCCCGCGGGCAGGCGCTCCACCACCGCTGCGACCGCCCCCGCCCCCAGGGCGGCGGCGACGTGGTCGTGGCCGTCCACGTGCCGGCCCCGGATGGCGACGAACAGGGCGCCGGGGCCGGCCCGCCGGGAGTCGTAGACGAGGGCGCGCACCTCGGCCGCCGCCAGCTCGGGGGCGGGGGGCGAGACCTCAGCCGCGTGGGCGAGGGTCCGAAGGTCCACGGTCCGAGCCTACCCGGGCTCCGGGGCAGGCCGCGCCGGAACGGGCTCGGCCGCCGGCCGCCCCCTATCATCCGGACCGACCGCGGCCCGAGCGCCCGAACCTGGGGGAGGGCCGGAGGCCGCAGGAGGTCCATCTTGGCCACGGTCGACCTCGCCCCGGCGATGGGCCGCCTCCGGAGCGAGCTGCGGCGGCGGACCGCCCTCAGGCGGCGCGGGTACCGACTCGGGATCGTGGTCGAGGCCGCCAACCCGGCGGGCGCCTCCTTCGCCCGCTCCCTGGAGCGGGAGGCGGCGTCCGCGGCGATCGCCGTCGAGCGGGCCGAGGTGCCGGCCGATCGGCCGGACGCCACCCTGCTCGCACTCGACCGGCTGGTGGTCGACCCCCGGGTGGACGGCGTCGTCGTCATCCAGCCGGTGCGGGGCATCCGGGCCGAGGTGATCGCCGCCCACCTCCCGGCCAGCAAGGACGTGGAGGCGATCACCCCTGCCGCCCGGGCGATGGCGGCCGACGGCCGCCATCGGGGGACGCCCGTCGCCGAGGCCTGCGCCGTGGTGCTGGAGGAGCTCGGCGTCGACCTGGGACGCGCCCGCGTCCTGGTCGTCGGGCACGGGCCGTCGGGCGGACGGCCGATCGCGCAGCGCCTCCTCGCCGCCGGCGCGCAGGTGTCGGTCGTCCAGCGCGACGTGGCCCAGGTGGCGCCGCTCCCCCCCTACGACGTCCTGGTCTCGGCGGTGGGCCGGGCGGACGTCATCCCCCCCGCGGTGGTCGTGCCGGGGACGATCGTCCTCGACGTCGGCACCTCCTACGAGGGCGGACGGCTGGTCGGCGACGTGGGCGAGGCGGCCGCGGCGCGGGCCCGGCTGGTGACGCCGGTGCCGGGCGGCGTCGGTCGGGTGACCGCGGTCTGCGCCCTGCTGGCCCTCACCGAGCTGCGCGGCCACCGCCCCGGCCCGGTCGCCTCGTGGTCGCTGCTGGAGACGGCGGCCCGGATCGTCTCCCCTGCGGACCCGGCCGGCGGGGCCGCCCTGGCTGCGGTCACCGGCGCCCTCGCCGCCGCGCTCGACGGGCTCTGCCGGCTGCACGGGACCCCCGAGGCGATCGCGGACTCGGGCGGTCTCGCCGTCCGGCTGCTGCTCGCCGCCGACCGCGACCGGACCGCGTTCGGCGCCTACCAGCGAGCCCGACGGGGACACGACCCCGGGGAGCGAGCTCGGGCGCACGCCGAGGCGGCCCGGGTCCCGGGCGAGATCGCCGCGCTGCTGGAGGAGCTGATCCTCCGCCTCGATGGCCTCACGACGACCGAGGCGCTGGACGTCGACCGGGTCCTCGGCCTTCGGCTGGCGGAGACCGCCCGGGAGGCCGTCCTCCGGCTGCAGGCCGTATTCGCGAGCCAGGCCCACTGAGGCGCACTCGGCGCTCAGTGGGCCCTCCAAGCCTGGCCCACGAGTTGACGAGATGGCCAGCGATCCCGTACGGTTCGACGGCGATGCTGGTGCGCGGCCGGCGTCCGAGCGGCCGCCGCCCACCGGTGCGCGTGACCGGGATCGACCCCAGTGAGTTCATGCCGATGCCGTCCCACCCCCCCTCCCTCGATCCCGCCGAGCTTCCCCGCCTCCAGGAGGCACTGGAGGGCTCCGACGCTGCCGCGGTCCTCGGCTGGGCCTTCGGACGCTTCCCCCAGGTCACCATCGTGGCCAGCTTCCAGGCCGAGTCCTGCGTCCTCATCGACCTGGCGACCCGCCGCGTCCCGTCCGATCGGATCCGGGTCGTCACCCTCGACACCGGGCGGCTGCCGGACGAGACCCACGACCTCATCGACCGCATCCGCGAGCGTTACGCGATCGCGGTCGAGGTGTGGCTGCCCGACCGTGCCGCGATCGAGCAGATGGTGACGGCGAGCGGGCCCAACCTGTTCCGTCGGTCGGTGGAGCTGCGACGGCGCTGCTGCGAGGTCCGCAAGCAGCAGCCGCTCGGCCGAGCCCTGGCCGGGGCTGACGCCTGGGTCACCGGGCTTCGCCGGGACCAGTCGCCCTCGCGCGCCGGCACCCCGGTGATCGAGCTCGACGCCGCCCACGGGGGGATCGCCAAGCTCGCCCCGTTGGTGGGATGGACCTCGGCCGACGTCGATGCCTACCTCGACCGCCACGACGTCCCCCGTCACGCCCTCTACGCCCGCGGCTACACCTCCATCGGGTGCGCGCCCTGCACCAGGCCCACCACGCCCGGGGAGGACGCCCGCGCCGGGCGGTGGTGGTGGGAGCGGGGGGAGCCGAAGGAGTGCGGGCTCCACCCCGCCCACCCGGCCCGGGTGGCGGCCGCCGCGGCCGTGGCCGCCGAGACGGCGGCCTGACGGTGGCG
The DNA here is from genome assembly GCA_035533215.1 of Candidatus Micrarchaeia archaeon. Lineage (GTDB taxonomy): Bacteria > Chloroflexota > Dormibacteria > Aeolococcales > Bog-877 > DAHUZL01. The sequence goes on from DATLUG010000041.1 coordinate 21,728, forward strand.
GCGCGCGGCGGGGTCGTCGTCTGGCTCACCGGGCTCTCGGGGGCGGGCAAGTCCACCCTCGCCCGCCGGCTCGAGACCGAGATCGCCAGGGCCGGGCGCAGCGCCGTGGTCCTGGACGGGGACGAGGTGCGCCAGCATCTCTCCCAGGGGCTCGGCTTCTCCAAGGCGGACCGCGACACCAACATCCGCCGGATCGGCTGGGTCGCGAGCCTGGTGGCGGAGAGCGGCGGCCTCGCCATCAGCGCCGCCATCTCCCCCTACGGCGCGGTCCGCGACGAGGTCCGGGCGCGGGCCCGCCACTTCGTCGAGGTCTACGTGCGCTGCCCCCTGGAGGAGCTGATCCGGCGCGACGTCAAGGGCCTCTACCAGAAGGCGCTCAGCGGCGAGATCGCCCACTTCACCGGGGTGAGCGACCCCTACGAGCCGCCGGTCGCCCCCGAGGTCGTGGTCGACAGCAGTGCGGAGACGGTCGAGGTCTCGCTGGAGCGGATCCTGGCCACCCTGGAGCGGCTGGGCCACATCCGGCGTCCGATGGGCGCCGCCGCCGACCCGGCCGACGGCCGTGCCGCCATCCGGGAGTCGGCGGCCGGGCTGCCCGCGCTGCGGGTGGGGGCCAAGGCCGCCACCGACGCGCACATGCTCGGCAGCGGGGCGCTCGCGCCGCTCACCGGCTTCATGTCGGCGGCGGAGCTGGCCGCCGTGGTGGCGGAGGGACGGCTGCCCGGCGGCGAGCCGTTCACCATCCCGGTGACCCTGCGCGTCGACGAGGCGGCGGCGGCGGTCGCCCGCCGCCACCCCCGGGTGGTGCTGGAGGGGCCGGACGGGCCCTTCGCCGTCCTGGACGTGGCCGAGGTGTTCCGCAACGACCGCGCCGGGGAGGCGTCGCGCGTCTTCGGCACCGACGACCTCGCCCATCCCGGGGTGCGGGCGCTGCTGGAGGCGGGCGAGGACATCGTCGCGGGCCCGGTCCAGGTCTTCGCCCCGGCCCGGGCCCGGTTCCCCGAGTACGAGCTCTCCCCGCTCGAGGTGCGTGCCGCGGCGGCGGCGCGCGGGTGGCGGACCATGGTCGGCTTCCAGACCCGCAACCCCGTCCACCGCGCCCACGAGTACCTGCAGAAGGTGGCGCTGGAGCTCGTCGACGGGCTGCTCCTCCACCCCCTGGTGGGCGACACCAAGGACGACGACATCCCGGCCGACGTCCGGCTCCGCTGCTACGAGGCGCTGCTGGAGGGCTACTACCCGGCTGATCGGGTGCTGCTGGCGACCAACCCCGCCTGGATGCGCTACGCGGGCCCGCGCGAGGCCGTGTTCCACGCCATCATCCGGCGCAACTACGGCTGCACCCACTTCATCGTCGGCCGCGACCATGCCGGTGTGGGCAGCTACTACGACACCTACGCTGCCCATCGGATCTTCGACCAGTACGCGCCGGGGGAGCTGGGGATCGAGGTCCTGCGCTTCGAGCATGCCTTCTACTGCCGCCGCTGCGACGGGATGGCCTCGACCAGGACCTGCCCCCATCCCGGCGACGACCACATCGCCCTCAGCGGGACCAGGGTGCGGGAGATGCTGGTGGCCGGGACCCTCCCACCGACGGAGTTCTCCCGGCCGGAGGTGGCGGCGATCCTGGTGGAGGCCAGCCGGGAGCCCGCCGTCGTCGAGTAGTCCCAGGGCGGGGACGTGCCGGCGACGGCGCTGGCAGCGCGACCTCCCTGGCGGACGCCACCGGGGCTGACCGCGGTCAGCCCCGCCCCGGCACGCGGCCGAGCCAGCGGAGGTGCCCCATGCCCGCGGACTGCGTCTTCTGTCGGATCGTGGCGGGTGAGCTGCCCGCGGACATCCTCCACCGTGAGGAGGGCCTGATCGTCATCCGCGACATCAAGCCGGCGGCGGCGACCCACGTGCTGGTGATCCCCGAGCGCCACATCCAAGACCTGCGCGCCCTGGGGGGGCCCGACCGCGAACTCTGGTGGCGCCTCACCGGGGCCGCCACCACCGTGGCCGGGCGCCTCGGACACGACGACGGCTACCGCTTCTACGTCAGCGTCGGGCCCGGCGGCGGCCAGACGGTGCCTCACCTCCACATCCACGTGCTGGGGGGGGCGGTCACGCGACTCCCTCAGTAGGCAGGGCGCCCGGAGCGGCCGCGAGGGCTTCCCGGCGGGGGTCTCGGGCGTCGCGCGACGGAGGCCGGTTCCGGCACTCCCGTCCCGGACGCACGGCATCGGCCGCCCGCGCTCGCCGGCGGGGCGCGGTCGACCCGGCGGGGATTGGCTGAATCGACCCGTTTCTGGGTATTGTTGACCGTGAGAGTCTGGTTCCCGGCGGCCCGGGGCAAGGAGCGAGCAAGGCATGGGCATCACGTCCCGCGATCTGATCAACCGGGCCCGGAGCGCGGTCCCGGAAGTCACGGTCCAGGAGGTGCGCCGCCGCCAGGAGCACCACGACGGGCCACTGCTGATCGACGTGCGCGAGAAGGAGGAGGTCGACCAGGGCCTGCTCCCGGGGGCGGTCCACATCCCCCGCGGCTTTCTCGAGCTTCAGATCGAGGACCGGGTGCCGGACCGCTCGACCCCGATCACGCTCTACTGCGCCGGCGGGACGCGCTCGCTGTTCGGCGGCCAGACCCTGCGCGAGATGGGCTACACCCAGGTGGAGTCGATGGCGGGCGGGTTCGGAGCCTGGAAGGACCAGGGCTTCCCCTTCGTCCTCCCTCGCACCTTCACCCCCGAGCAACGGGAGCGCTACAGCCGCCACTTCCTCGTCCCCGAGGTGGGGGAGGCGGGCCAGGCGAAGCTGCTGGAGAGCAAGGTGCTGATCATCGGAGCCGGCGGCCTCGGGGCACCGGTCGCCTACTACCTGGGGGCGGCTGGGGTCGGCACCATCGGCCTCGTCGACTTCGACCGGGTCGACCGCAGCAACCTCCAGCGCCAGATCATCCACAGCGAGGAGCGGCTGGGGATGCTGAAGACGGAGTCGGCCGCGCTCACCCTCCACGCGCTCAACCCCGACGTCGAGGTCCGCCAGCACAACCTCCATCTCGATTCCAGCAATGCCCAGGAGCTGTTCAGCCAGTACGACGTCATCGTCAACGGCTGCGACAACTTCCCCACCCGCTACCTTGCCAACGACGTCGCCCTGTTCACCGGCAAGCCCCTGGTGGACGGGGGAATCTTCCGCTTCGAGGGCCAGGCGACCACCATCCTGCCCTTCCAGTCTCCCTGCTACCGCTGCCGCTACCCGATGCCGCCGCCCCCCGAGGAGGCGCCCAACTGCGCCGAGGCGGGGGTGCTGGGGGTGCTCCCGGGGCTGGTCGGCCTCGTCCAGGCCACCGAGGTGCTCAAGCTCCTCCTCGGCATCGGGGAGGTGCTGAGCGGACGCCTCCTCCACATCGACGCCCTGGGGATGGAGTTCCGCGAGTTCCGGGTCCGCCGCGACCCGGCGTGCCCGGTCTGCGGCGAGAACCGCACCATCACCGAGCCCATTGACTACGAGGGCTTCTGCCGCAACCCCGGTGTGGCCGGCGTGGCGGCGCGGGCGGCCTCGGCGAGCTGAGCGCCCCGGGTCTCCCGCCGGGGCAGCGCCTGGGCCGGCGCCGGTCCCCCCACTCGTAGACTGGCTTCGATGGGCGCCTTCGATGCCGTCGACCTCGACTACCTGGCCCATCTCCACCCCGACCCCGGTCCGGTGCTGCGCCGGCTCGACGCCGAGAGCCGGGCGGAGGGGATCCCCAGCGTGGAGCCGCCGACCGGCCCGCTGCTGGCCACGCTGACCGCGGCGGTGGGGGCTCGCACGGTGCTGGAGGTCGGCACCGCGATCGGCTATTCGGGGCTCTGGATGGCTCGCGGTCTCGCCCCGGGGGGCCGCATCACCACCATCGACCCCGATGCCGGGCGCCAGGCGAGGGCCCGGGCGGCCTTCGCGGAGGCAGGCTGCGCGGAGGTGCTCGACTGCCGCCACGGACGTGCGCTCGACGTCCTCCCCACCCTCTCCGGCCCCTTCGACGTCGCCTTCCTCGACGCCCTCAAGGAGGAGTTGGAGGCCTACCTCGACCACGCGGTGAAGCTGGTGCGCCCCGGCGGCCTGGTTCTCGTCGACAACCTCCTGTGGTCGGGCGAGGCGGCCCGGGGGGCGCCCGCGGACGCCGCTCCCGAGCGGCGTCGGGCGACCGCCGCGGTGCAGGCCTTCAACCGCACGTTCCTGGGCCATCCCCTCCTCCTCGCCACGATCGTCCCGGTCGGGGACGGGGTCGGGATCGGGGTGGTGCGGGGAGCTGCCTCGGGCTGACCCGGCCCGGCCTCCCCTCCTGTGGACCTTCGGCGCCCCGCGGTTCGGGTGGCGCCGGTCGGGGTAGACTCCAGCGCGTGAAGGGGCCGCTGGTTGCCATCGACGATGTCCTGGTCGCGATCGAGACGGCGCGCGACAAGGTGATGGCGGACGAGGTCCGCTCGCTGGTGAAGTTCGGGGTCCCGCGGGCCCTGGCCCACCAGATGGTGGCGGCCCGCTACCAGCAGAAGGTCGCAGGCGAGGATGGCGAGGCGCCTGAGACCGAGGCCACCCCCTGGACTGACATGAGCTGAGGCCGGGCCTCAGCTGGAGTGGAGCGTCCGCGGGCGGGATCCAGATGGGCCCGTGCGCGGGTGATCCAGACCCGCAGCCCACCGTCCCGCTGCTGCTGGCTGGGCGGACCGATGGGACATGGGTTCCATCCCCGCCCCGTACCGCAGCCGGCACGGCTATGCCGCCCTCGCCGCCTACCGCGAGGCGGGGCTCGACGACTGTGCCTTCCTCGCCCAGCAGTTCCAGGTGGGCCTGGTCCAGACCGGGCCCGTCCATCAGCGAGCGGACAGCAGGACGGCTGCGATCGCCCCCGAGATCGACCGACTCCCCCTCCAGGTGAAGGACGTCATCCGAGGTGCGGTGGAGGAGATCCAGGTCATCGGCGACCACAGCCTGGACCCGAGCACCCTTGCCAGCTGGTCGAACGGGGTGGTGAGGATCAGCGGCACCAGCCGCCAGTTCGACCGTCCTCACCGCGGACCGGCCGCCCTCCACGCCGGCTCCCTCCTGCGCACGACGCTGGTGCACGAGTGCGGGCACGTGCTGGCGGAGGATGCGCGCGGGGGGGTTGCCCTTCGCGACTACCTCGCCATGCTGGCGGCCTCCGGCTGGCTGCCGGATCCCCTCCACGACCCGACCCCTTTCGGAACGGTCGGCGGGGACGTGCGCCGGCTCGCCGACCACTACGGTCGTCGGCTGAAGGATGTGGGTCCGACCTGGGACCTCGCGCGTCCCCTCCGCGATCCCGCCTCTCCAGGCGTCCGCCAGTTCGATCGCGACGTGATGGGACGGTCGCACGGCGATGGTGGTCCGCGCCCCCGCCGCACCCTCGGGCTCCAGTCGCCGGGCGCGCTGGCGGCCGCCCTCACCTCCAGGTACCAGCGGCAGCGGCTGGAGCGGGAACTGGCCGGCGTCGGTCTCACCCTGAGCCAGGTCGAGCATGCGATCAATCGACGGGGCCCGATCTCGCCGTATGCGGCCGTGGAGGTCGCGGAGACCCCAGCCGAGCTGTTCGCCGTGCTCCACCGCGGACGCTTCCTGGTCCACACCGAGCCGGAGGCCTTGCGCGAGGGCCAGCGGGTCCTCTGCGAACCCTGGCTTCAGGCCGAGCGGGACGGACCGCCGCGCGGGCTTGCCCCCCGGCTACGGGCCAGCCACACCAGGTTCGTGGGCAGGGTGCCGGCGTCGGCGGTGGCGCAGCGGCCAACACGAGGGCGGTGAGCATGGAGCTGATCCACGAGCTGATCGACGCACGGTCCGGTCGGTCCGTGACCGTTCGCGATCGCCCGGTCCGCATCCTCGGGGACGAGACGCTGCGCGCGGAGGTCGCCGCCTTCTTCGCCGGTCCGGTCGAGGTGCTGACCCCGGCCCCCGACGCCCCGCCCGACGGGCGGGGAACGGCCCTCGAGGTGCTCCAACCGGAGTCGAGAGGGTGGTTCGAGGCCTGCATCGCCCAGGCTGCTGCCGAGCTCGGGTTGCGCCGGCTGCGGCGGTTCGGCGACGGATGAACGGGCGGGGAACTTGCGTTCGTCCCGACGCGATGTTGCCAACGCGCGGCCGGCGAGCTATTCTCCGTCCACCCCACCCCGGCAACCGCACTGCGGCGGCTGGCGATGGGCTGAGGACGGGCAGTCGTGAGGGGATCCGAGCCGCGCATCGACCCGTGTGTGCGCGCATGTGCGCGCCCGGGCGCCCCGGGCGGTCGGGGCTGGGCGCGAGCGGTCCGCTCCGGCGCCGCCGGCCTGGCGACGGCCGCGGTGCTGCTGGCCGCGTGCGGGCCCAGCCCCACCGTTCATATCCCGACGCCCAGCGCGTCGCCCACAACGCCCCGAACACCCCGTCCCTCGACCGGGCTGCCCTCCCCGCGTTCGACCGCCAGCCCGGAGGCCATCGCTCCCGGGGTGAGGGTGCCGTCGGTCGCCCTGCACGCCCCGCACTTCACCGTGAGCCGCCAGCATCCGCCCCCGCCGGGAACTCCGGTCTCCAAGGTGGTGGCCGATTTCCTGCGCGACAACTACATCGAGAACGTCGCCCTGGAGAGAGCCGATCCGCGACTGCTGAAGTATGCGGATGGCGGGCGGCTTCTCGCCGCGATCCGGAATCGGATGGTCTCGTCCAGCCGGCGGCGGGTCGTGAGTATCGTGGACCACTTCACCTCAATCCAAGTCGGGCGGAAGCGCGATCCGAACAATGCGAGGGATGTCCTTGCGCTGATCGTCTCCGGCACGGAGAGAGAGATTGATCGGATCGCGACTCAGGTAGCCCCGCCGAGAGACTCTCACTTTCAAAGCCTGTTTTGGTGTCAGTGGTCGCGCGCGCTTGGACACTATCTGCTCATGGATGACGCAACATCATGACTCGCGTGGGTCAAGCGTCGATAGTTCTGCTTCTGATCGGGTGGTTGCTCTTCTTGGCCGCGCCTGTGATGGCCGAAGAGCCACCTCCGACCACCCACTGCACCGCCGGAGCCAGCGGACTCAGCTTTTCCGGCCAGTGCGAGACGCCTCGCTCCCCCTCAGCCCCAACGCGCCCAGCCTTCTTCCACGCGTGGGCGCTTACTCAGCCGGTGAATCACACGGGGTGTGTGCCGTATGACCAGACCACGTGGGCGGATGGGACTGCGGCGGTGGGCGGTCCGCAACTCAACGGCTACTTCTTCTACGATGGGCAGAAGATCCCGCGGGTGCTCTCGGACCCACGGACGGACTGGGGATGGGAGTGGTACATCCCCTGCGATCCGAAGCGAGCCCTCCAATTCGTCGGGATCGTGCACATGCCCCGCGCGCCGAGCCCCTGCCCGACGGGTCAGCCCGACTGCAGACCCGGCGCGAGCGTCCCGGGCTTCCTGGCCGCGGCGCGGGGCGTGGTTCCGGCTGAGCGCATCGAGGTAGACCCGGCGGCGGTCGGAGTCGTCAACGTGCGCGTTCTCGCCGCCCTCGACCCCGTCCCCGTCCAGAAGGCCGCAGACGTCCGTGTGACGGTGGCCGACGGGGGTGATCTGGACCCGGGGGAGCGCGTGCACGTGCTCTGGATCGTGACCGCGACCCCAGAGCCGTGGCAGTGGCGCTGGCCTGACGGGAGCGCATCCGCGATCGGTCGATGGGTTCCCCAGCAGGACCAGCGCGGCGCCGAGATTCGGGTGAACCTGGTCTACTCCGTGACCGCGGCGGGGTTTTGGTCGGACGGCATCACCATCCATGACCTCCCCGGATTCACGGTGGGCACCATCGCCGTCCCCAGCAGCCGTTCCTACGATGTCCAGCAGGTGCAGCCGGTGGCGCCGTAGCCCGATGCCGACCCATCGCCGTGTCCAGTCTCGCCGCTCTCGCCCGCGGCCGGGGCCGGCGCCCAGGCGGCTAGACTGGGACTCCCTCCGGGCCGCCTAGCTCAGCTGGTTAGAGCGCACGGTTCACATCCGTGAGGTCGAGGGTTCGAGTCCCCCGGCGGCCACCACTTTGCCTGCTCCGGCCGTCTCGGGGGGAGGAACAAGTGGTGCCGAGGTCCGGGGTGCCCACCCACCCGCCGGCATGCGATCCTTACCCTTCCATGCGCAACCCGGGAAGCCGCGAGCTCCGCCGCCGCCAGGCCCGCCTTGAGAGCCAGCGCCGTGCGGAGGTGCGTGACAAGGTCCAGGCCCAGGCCCCCAGCCAGCAGGAGCGCCTCAAGCGGGGCGGGCTGTTCCTGGGGATGTCCTCGGCCCAGGTGACGCGCCTGTCGGTCGCCGTCACGGTGGCGGCGGTGGTCCTGGTGGCTCTGGGCGCCCTCGCCCTGGTGATCGAGGTGGGGCAGCACGATCTTCCCCTGGGGGTGGTCCTCCTCGTCCTCGCGGTGGTCTGCGGCGGCGCGGGGGCCTCGGTGATCGCGCCCGCGGTGCCTCCGGCCCGGCGTGACCGCAAGGCTCAGGTCGAGAACGTCCAGGGGCAGCTGGTGGGGGCGAGCGAGGTCTCGGGCACCCCCACGCTGGCTCTCGTGGCGCTGAACGTGAATCGCGGCATCCAGGAGTTCCGGGTGCGTCCCGAGCTCTACGCGAAGCTCCAGGGGGGTGCGGTCACGGTGGGGCTCACCGTGACCCCCAATCTCCAGCACGTGACGACCCTCACCGTGATCCGCCGCGATCGGCTGGCCAAGCTGCAGTCGCCCCCGATCAGCCGGGCGATGCGGATGAGCGTGTGGCTTCCGTACCTCTCCTTTGCGACCCTGATCGGGGGCCTGGCCATCGGCGGGGCGATCGGCGCCCTCCTCCCGCTCGGCACCAGCCCGCTCCACGCCTTCGCGGCCGCCCTGCTGGCCGCCGCCCTCGCCGGGGCCGTCGCGCTCGGTCTTCGCCTCTACGCGAAGCGGCTCGTGCAGGGGCTCGACCTGCCGGCCTGACCCACCTCCGGCGGCCACGCGCTCCGCCGGTCCCTGATAGACTCCACCGGTTCCCCATCCTGCGCCCGGGGCCACCGGGCGCAATCCCACAGGTATCGGGAGGTGCGCGCGTGGAGCGCGAATACGAGCTCATGTACATCGTCCGGCCGGACCTGGACGAGGACCAGGTCCGGACCACCATGGACGAGGTGACGGCCATGGTCGCCGGTCGTGGCGGCGAGATTTTGAAGTCCTCCCTCTGGGGACGGCGGCGGCTCGCCTACCTCGTCGGCGGCTTCCACGACGGCTACTACGTCGTCGCCGACACCCGCCTGCCCGGCGACCAGCTCGGGGAGGTCGAGCGCCAGCTGCGGCTGTCGGAGAACGTGATCCGGCACATGCTCACGATCGCCAGACCGGTGCGCCAGGAGGGGGAGCGCCCCGCCCGGGGGCGGGAGCGGTGGCGCGATCGCGAGCGGGGCCGCGGCCGGGGCCGCGGCGCGGCGGCGGAACCGGGCGAGGCGGAGTCGGCTGAGGTCGCGGTCGCGGCGGACGTCCCCGCGGTCGGGTCCGCGGCCGACGACCCCACCGCCCCGGAGGCGGCGGAGCGTCCCGCGGTCCCGGCGGACCAGCCCGAGGGCGTCGACGGACCACAGGAGATGGAAGGCTCGGCCGCACCCGCGGCTGGCAGGGAGGAGACCGACGTGCCCCAGGCCGGTTCCGGCGGTGTCGATCCGGACGACGAGGAGCCCCAGGAAGCGGACGACGACGAGGTCGAGGGCGACGACCTCGACGATGATGACGACGCCGAGGATGCCTGACCATGGCTGGGTCCCTCAATCGGGTGATGCTGATCGGTCGCCTCACGGCCGATCCGGAGATGCGCTACCTGCCCAGCGGCCAGCCGGTCACCCAGGTGCGGATGGCCACCAATCGCTATGGCACCGGGAGCGACGGCGAGAAGCGTGAGTTCACGGACTACCACGACGTGGTGGTCTGGAACATCGGCCAGCGGAAGCTCGCCGAGATCGCCGGTCAGTACCTGCGCAAGGGCAGCCTGGTGTACGTCGAGGGTCGGCTCCAGACCCGCTCCTGGGAGGGCCAGGACGGCCAGAAGCGGTACCGCACCGAGGTCAACGCCAACGACATCCAGTTCCTCGAGCCACGCGGCGCCGGCGCCGCCGAGGGCGACGACCCAGCCCAGCGGCAGCCGGTGCCGGTGCCCGGCTCACCCGCTGACGCGGGCGGCGACGTCGACCCTGACGACATCCCCTTCTGAGTTCCAGGTTGAGCAGTGATGGCTGAATACGGGCGCCGCCGACCGCGCAAGGTTTGCAACTTCTGCTTGGAGCGGATCATCTTCGTCGACCACAAGGAGGTGACCCGGCTCCGCCGGTACATCAGCGAGCGGGGCAAGATCCTGCCCCGCCGGGTCACCGGCACCTGCGCCCTCCACCAGCGGCGTCTCACGGTGGCGCTGAAGCGGGCCCGCCACATCGCGCTCCTGCCCTTCACCACCGACCAGCGCTAGTCCGGTCACGGGCGGCCACGGGACGACACGCGGGGCGGGTCCGGTGAGCGCGGCCGCGGACAAAGGTGGTGGTCTCGACCCCGACGGTCTGGCCCACTTCGACCGCGCGATCCGCTCGGCCTGGCGCAGTGCCGGCCCGACCGTGCTGGCCACCCGGACGCCGCCGGGGCCGCCTCCTTCGTCGTGGCGGCCGATGGCGTGCTCTGGCTCCCGACCGTGGGGCAGACGGGGCGTCTGCCCCACCTCGAGCGGACGCCGTGGCTGTCCCTGGTGGTGTGGAGGGCGCCACCCGCCGGGAACCGTCGGCCGCGCTGCCGGACCGGTGCGTGCCCGTGCCGAAGCCAAGCTGGGTGACATCGGCTGGGCCCGCGCGGTGGGTCGGGCTCGAACCCGACCGCATCGGCGCGTACGGCGGCGCTGACGCAGGTGGCTGAGCCGGTCGACCCGGTGGCCTCGGCGCCCGGGGATCCCGTCGAGCTCGCCCTGCGGACGGCCCGCTGGCGGGTACTGGTCGAGGAGCGCGAGGCGCAGGTCGCGCGGCTCGCCGGCACCGCCGCCGTCGCGGCCGCGGCGCCGGGCGGTCCCGCCCTCCCGGCGACCTCGGGCCACTGGGACGTGCGGGCCGAGGCCTTCGATGCCTGCTCGCGGGCGCACGACCTCGGCCGGGACCCGCTCCACCGGCTGCTGCTGCGCGCCGTCACCGGGCGCCGCCTCCTCGATGTGGGGGCCGGGACCGGGCGGTACGCCGCTCCCCTGGCGACGGTGGCGGCCACCGTCACCGCCCTGGAGCCGTCCGCCGGGATGCGGGCCCGGCTCGTCGGCCGCCTCGCCGAGGAGGGGACGGCCAACGTCAGGGTGCTGGCCGGGGCCTGGCCCGAGGCGGCGGCCACGGTGGGGAGCCACGACGTCGTCCTCGCCTCGCACGTCATCTACGGCACCCGCGACGTCGCCCAGTTCCTCGACGCCCTGGAGGCGGCCGCGCCGATGCGGGTGGTGGCGATCCGGGTCCAGCCGATCGGGGCCCAGCTGGCTCCCCTCTTCTGCCGGGTGCACGGCGAGCCACCGGTCCCGGAGCCCACCCTGGATGCACTGCTTGCGGTGCTGCTCGCCCGTGGCGCGCTGCCGAGGCTCCGCATCGGGCCCTTCGGGGACGGCGGCGGATTCGCCGGCCCCGCCGCAGCGGAGGCGTGGGCGTCCGAGCAGCTGCGGCTGCAGCCGGGCGACCCCAGGCGGAGCGGGCTCTGGGAGCAGGTCCGGCCGCTGCTGATGGAGTCCGCCCGGGGCTGGCGGTGGCGCCAGCCCCTCCACACCGGGATCGTGTCGTGGGGCGCGGCGGCCGATCGGCCGCCCGGGGCGACCCCGTAAACTGGGAGTTGTCCGAGTGGGCCGTGCGGTGGACGCGGGCCCGGACTGCCCCGCGGAGGACCCATGGCCGTCTCCCCGCAGCTGCGCGTCCCTGGCCCCACCCCGATCCCCGAGCGGGTCCAGCGAGCGATGGCGCGACCGCTCGTCAACCACAAGGGGCCCGAGTTCCGCGAACTGGTCGAGCAGCTGCAGCAGGGTCTGCAGTGGGCGCTGGGCACGACCGCCCCGGTGCTGCTCCTGCCCAGCTCGGGCAGCGGCGGCCTGGAGGCGGCGGTGGCCAACCTGTGCCAGCCGGGTGAGGCCGCCCTCTTCTGCACGGTGGGCGCATTCGGCCAGCGCTGGGTCGCGATGGGACGGGCGTACGGCGCCGACGTCGTCGAGCTGACCGGGGAGTGGGGCGCACCGGTCGCGGTCGACGACGTCGGGGCCCTGCTGGAGCGGCACCCTGACGCCGCCGTGGTGTTCCTCACCCACAACGAGACCAGCACCGGTGTCACCAACGACCTCGTCGCCCTCGCGCGGGTGGTGAAGGACGCCGGCCGGCTGCTGGCCGTGGACAGCGTGAGTGGCGCACCGTGCCTGCCACTGGAGATGGATGTCCTCGGCTGCGACGTGGTGGTGAGTGCGTCGCAGAAGGGTTGGATGGCCCCTCCCGGGGTGGCGATGGTGGCCTGCAGCGAGCGAGCGCTCGCCCGCGCCGCCGCCACCACCGGCCCCCGCTGGTACTTCGACTTTTCCCGGCTGCACCAGTTCCTGCAGCGCCGGGAGACCCCCACCACCCCCGCCATCTCGGTGCTGTTCGGCCTCGCCGAGGGACTCCAGATGCTCCGCGAGGAGGGACGGGAGGCCGTCTGGGGCCGCCACGCCAGCTGTGCGGGGGCGATCCGAGCGGCGGTCAGCGCCCTCGGGCTCCGGCTCCTGGCGCACCCGGACGCCGTCAGCGACGTGGTCACCGCGGTGCTGCCTCCGGCCGGGGTCGAGCCCGACGCGGTGCGCGCCTTCCTCGCCCGCCTGCGTGAACGCCACGGCCTGGTCATCGCGGGCGGCCAGGGCCCGTACGAGGGCCGGCTGGTCCGCATCGGCCACCTGGGGGCGATCGACGCGGCGGCGACCGTCGCCCTGGTGGACGCCTTCGAGGCGGGGGCTCGCGAGGTCGGCTGGAGCTCGGCGGCCGCCGGCGCCGGCCTCGCCGCCGCCCAGGCAGCGCTCCACCCGGTGCCGCCCCCGGGCCACCAGCGGGTGGCCTGAGCGGTGGCGCCGTCGCCGCCGCCATCGCTGCCCGAGGGGGGCGCCCCCAGCGGAACCCCGTCGCGCATCCTGGTCGCCGACCCGATCGCCGATGACGGGGTGGCACGGCTGCGGCGGGCCGGCACGGTCGACGTCGCGATCACGCTCGGGCCGGACGAGCTGATCGCCCGCATCGGCGACTACGACGCCCTGGTGGTGCGGAGCGAGACCAAGGTGACGGAGGCGGTGATCGCCGCCGGCCGCCGCCTGCGCGTCATCGGTCGGGCCGGGGTGGGCGTTGACAACATCGACGTCGCCGCCGCCAGCCAGCGCGGCATCCTGGTTGTCAATGCCCCGACCGGGAACACGGTCGCCGCCGCCGAGCACACCATCGCGATGATGCTGGCGCTGGCCCGCAACATCGCTCCCGCCGCTGAGGCGCTGCGCCAGGGCTCCTGGGATCGCGCCCGCTTCGTCGGCACCGAGCTGCGTGACAAGACGCTGGCGGTCATCGGCCTCGGCAAGATCGGCTTCGAGGTGGCGCGGATGGCGGTCGGTCTGCAGATGCGGGTGGTGGCGTACGATCCGCTGGTCGCCCCCGAGCGCGCCGCCCAGGCCGGGGTGCGCCTCGTCGACCTCGACACCGCCCTCGCCGAGGCCGACGTGCTCACCGTGCACACCCCTCTCAGCGACGCCACCCGGGGTCTTATCGGAGCCGACCAGCTCCAGCGGATGCGGACCGGTGCGCGGGTCGTCAACGTCGGGCGGGGCGGCATCGTCGACGAGGAGGCGCTCGCCGCCGCGGTCGAGAGCGGCCACCTCGCCGGAGCCGCGGTCGACGTCTTCACCCGGGAGCCGCCGCCGCCGGACCACCCCCTGCTGCGCTGCGCCGGCGTGCTGGCGACGCCGCACCTGGGCGCCTCCACGGTGGAGGCTCAGGTTTCGGTCGCCACCGACGTCGCCGACCAGATCGTCTCCATCCTGCGGGGCGGTCCCGCGCGGTGGGCCGTCAATGCCCCCCAGCTCGGCCCCGAGGAGCTCCTCGCGATGGAGCCGTACCGGGTGCTGGCGCGACGCCTCGGCAGCCTCTACGCCCAGCTCGGGGGTGGCCAGGTGCGCGGCCTCAGCGTCAGCTACCGCGGACAGGTTGCCGAGGCCGAGCCCGCCTTCCTCACCGCCGAGATCATCGGCGGGGTGCTCCAGCACTTCACCCAGGACCCCGTCAACGTCGTCAACGCGCGGCTCCTGGCCCGCCAGCACGGCATCGAGGTCAGCGAGCAGCGCAGCAGCGAGGCGGTCGAGTACGCCAGCTCGATCACCCTCCAGGTGGACGGCTCGGGGGTCCGCGAGCTGATCGGCACCCTCTCCAACGGCACCCCCCGGGTGGTGCGCCTCGACGGTTTCCACCTGGACCTCGTCCCCCAGGGCACCTTCCTCCTCTTCCGCCACACCGACCGGCCCGGCATGATCGGGGCGATCGGGAGCCGCCTCGGCCGGGCGGGCGTCAACATCGCCGAGCTCCAGCTGGGCCGGGCCCAGCCCCGCGGCGAGGCGGTGATGGTGGTGGTGGTCGACGACCCGGTCGACGCCGAGCTGGCCGACGAGCTGCGGCGGATCGACGGGGTGGGCTCGCTCGCCGTCGTCGAGCTCTGAGCATGGCCGAGGTCCAGCCCTTCCGGGGGCTGCGCTACGACCCCGACGTCGTCGACCAAGGCGAGGTGCTGGCGCCCCCGTACGACGTGATCGACGCGCCCCTGCAGGACGCGCTCTACGCCCGCGCGATGCAGAACGTGGTCCGCTTCGAGCTCGGCCGCGACTACCCGGACGACGTCCCCCTGGTGCGCGACCGCTACACCCGGGCCCGCGACCACCTCGCCGCCTGGCGCCGGACCGGGGCGGTGGTCCTCGAGGACCGCCCGGCCCTCTACCTGCACGCCCACGCCTTCCATCCGCCCACGGGGGGTCCCCTGGAGCGGGTCGGCGTCCTCGCGGCGGTGACGCCGGTGGCGTGGGAGGCCGGCGTGGTCCTGCGCCACGAGCACACCCTCAGCGGACCCAAGCAGGATCGCATGCGCCTGTTGGAGACGACCGGGGTGCAGGGCTCCCCGGTGTTCGCCCTCTGGGAGGACGCCGAGGCGGCCGCGAAGGTGCTGCGCCGCCACCTCGCCACCACCCCGCCCACGGCGGAGGCCGTCACCGACGGGGAGAACGGGCACGAGCGCCACCGGCTCTGGGTGCTCCCCGCGGACGGCCCCGGCGGCGACACGGCCCGGGCCGTGATCCGGGCACTGGCTGACGCCCGCCTCTTCATCGCCGACGGTCACCACCGCTACGAGACCGGACTCGCCTACGCCGCCGCCCACCCCGAGCGGCCGGCGCCAGTCCTCATGTACCTGGCGGCGCTCGACGACCCCAGCCACGTGGTCCTGGCCACCCACCGGATCGTGGCGGGCGCTCCCATCGAGGCCCCGGTGCTGCAGCGCGCCCTGGAGGCCGGCGGGTACCGATGGGAGGCGGCCGACGGCCCCCGCCAGGCGCTGCGCCGGATGGCGCGGTTGCGGGGGGCGGCGCACGCCTTCGGGGTGGTCGCGCCCGCCGGGGTGTCGGTGGTCCACCGCCCCCGTCGGGAGGCCGCCAGCCCGCGGGCCCGGCTGGACGTCACGGTGCTCCAGGAGGAGGTCCTCACCCCCCACCTGGGGGTGGACGCCGCCGCGGTCGCCGCCGGGGGGCTCGCCTTCAGCCGGGAGGCCGAGGAGGTCGTCCGGGCGGTGAGGGCCGGCGGGGGGCTGGGGTTCCTCCTCAGTCCGACCACGGTCGACGAGGTGGTGGCGGTCGCCCGGGCGGGGGAGTCGATGCCCCAGAAGTCGACCTACTTCGTGCCCAAGGTGCCGACCGGGCTGGTGCTGCTGCCGGTCGCGTGACGCGATGGCGGGCCGGCCGCGGTTTGCCGCCGCACCGGTTCGGGTACGCTGTGACCACCATGCCCACGTACGTGTACCGGTGCACCGCGAACCACGAGTTCGAGGCGATCCAGCGCATCACCGAGGATCCGCTCTCGGTCTGCGCCGAGTGCGGTGGACCGGTGCGACGGGTGGTGCTGCCGGTCGGGATCGTCTTCAAGGGCAGCGGCTTCTACAAGACCGACTCCAGGAAGTCGGAGACCTCGGGCGTCCCCGCGGCGGCCCCGGCGGCGGGCACGTCCCAGGAGCCAGCCGCGGCGCCCAACGGCAACGGCGCGGGGACGGCGGCGCCGGGCCACCCGGTCGCCCCCCCAGGACCGGCCCCCACCAAGAGCCCGGCGGCGGCCCCGCCCACTCCCCGGTCCCGCCCTGCCGCCTCACCGAGTTCGACCCGCAGCGCCTCCGGTGGCGGCGGGTCCCCCGCGACCACCCCGGGCGGCGGCTGAGGCCGCCGGCACCCGACAAGGAGAGCCCGATGGCCGATGCCACCCATGTCAGCGATGCAACCTTCCAGGCCGAGGTGCTGCAGTCGCAGCAGCCGGTGCTGGTCGACTTCTGGGCCGAGTGGTGCCAGCCCTGCAAGATGCTGGAGCCGATCGTGGCCGACCTGGCGACGGAGTACGACACCCGGATCAAGGTGGCCAAGCTCGACGTCGACGCCAACCCCGAGACCGCCGGCAAGTTCGGGGTGATGAGCATCCCCACCCTGATCCTCTTCAAGGCGGGCAGCGAGGCGCAGCGTCTGGTGGGCTACCAGCCCAAGCCCGCCCTCAAGGCCAAGATCGACGCCGCGCTGAACTGACGGGAACCCCCGCCGACCGGGGGTCCGCGGGCGCTCCGCTCCCGCCCGGGCAGCCAGGAGGAGCGCGGTCCCGTCGACGGCGCGGCGAGATGGCGCCGTCTCTCCGGGCCCGGCGGCTCAGATCCTGATCGTGAGCAGGAGCGAGCCGATCAGGGCCAGGGCCGCACCCCCCATGACGGCGGTCGCGGTCCAGGTGAGCGCCTGGCTGGGCCGACCGCTGGCCCGCGTCCGCATGATCGTGGGGTCGGCCCTCAGCCGCACGATCAGGATCAGCAGCGGCGCGGCGACCACGCCGTCGATGACGGCGGTCCAGAACAGCGCCTGGATGGCGTCGATGTGGAGAAAGGTCATGGCCACCCCGGCCAGGGTGCCGGCGACGATGACCCCGTAGGAGGTGGGCCGATACCAGGGCTTGGCGCCGAGGTCCCCCTCGAAGGCGAAGCACTCCTTGGCGGCGTATGCGGCCGAGCCTGACCGGATTGGGATGGCGAGCAGCCCGGTGCCGATGAGCCCGACCGCGAACAGCAGGAAGGCGAATCGCCCTGCCAGCGGAGCCAGCGCCCGGGCGGCCTGGGACGCGGTCTGGATGGGGGGCCCGCCGTGGGCGTGGAGGACCGTCGCCGAGGTCAGGATGACGAAGTGCGTCACCACCCGTATTTGGCACAGACGCGGTGAACGGCTCGTCACCCCCCGACCAACCGGGCGGAGAACGCCCGACGCCGCGCGACCCCGAGGGCGGCCCGGTCTGGAGCGCGATCCGGGCGCAGAGCTCGTGGACTGCCGCCAGCAGCGGGTGGGTGAAGCGCGCCATCCAACGCAACCCGTAGCCGTACGGGCTCCCCACCTGGGAGGAGGTGCCGATCCCGCTGGGGCCGTCGTCGCTGGCGCCGGTGATCAGGCCCGGGCCGAGCAGCTGGAGCCATCCCAGCGGGCCGGCCCGGCGGGCCTCTTGGAGGGTGGAGCGCCCCGATGGCGGGCGCGCGGTCGTTGAGCTGGGGCCGCCCCCATCCTTCCGGAGCTGCTCCGCCGGCTCCTCGTCCGCCCCAACGGGGATCGCGCTCAGGAGTGGGTCGCGAACCTCGGGCACGGCACAGCTCGCCGCCCGAGGGCAGCGGGCACCGGCGGACGCGGCTGACGGCGACCGGGTCCGCCGCGGCCGCCCTCGCTGCGTCGGTTAACCAGCCCTTAGCCCCGCCTTGACCCGCTCTTAATGGCCGCGCCGGTACCGTCCGAGTCATGGTGGCCGGAGTGCGCGCGCTCGGGGTGCGACCGATGGAGCGGACCGTCGCGGCCGGGATGACGGTGCAGGAGCTGCGGGTCCGCTTCGGCATGCGCGAGGTGCTCCACGGGATCACCGCCGCCTTCGCCACCCGCCGGGTCACCGCCCTGATCGGGCCCACCGGCTGTGGCAAGACGACCCTCCTGCGCAGCCTCAACCGGCTCCACGACGGCCGCCCCGGGGCCCAGATCTCCGGCTCGGTCCAGCTCGGCACCGAGGACGTCTACGGCCCCCGTGCCAATGTACGCGAGCTCCGACGCCGGATCGGGATGCTCTTCCAGCGGCCCAACCCCTTCCCGCAGAGCATCCGCGAGAACGTCGCCCTCGCCGCCCGCGTCCACGGTCTCTGGTCCCGGGCCGAGTCCGCGCAGCGCACCGAGGCGGTCCTCCGCGAGGTCGGGCTGTGGGACCAGGTGGGCGACCGGCTCGCCAGCGCCCCGTTCACCCTCTCGGGCGGCCAGCAGCAGCTCCTCTGCCTGGCGCGGGCGCTGGCGGTGGAGCCCGAGGTCCTCCTCCTCGATGAGCCGACCTCGTCGCTGGACCCGCACACCAGCGGGCGGATCGAGGAGCTGATCGCGTCGCTGCGGGAGCGGATGACGGTGATCATCGTCACCCACAACCTCCAGCAGGCGCGCCGGGTCGCCGACGACGTCTGCTTCCTCGTCGAGGGACAGCTGGTGGAGCGAGCACCGGCGGACCGCTTCTTCACCGCCCCCCAGGACGAGCGCAGCCGCGCCTACGTCGAAGGCCGGGTCGGCTGACCGCCGTTCGGGAGGGGGAAGCCCTTCGGTGCGGGTGAGCGACCGCCAGCGGGGCTCGGTGGGCCTCCGCGGAGCTGCGGCCGGGCGCCCCTGGTGGCGCTCCCCCCGGGCCGACGCCGACCTCAGCCAGACCGACCGGGCCGTTCGCTGGGTCCTCCTGCTCGCCGCGGTGATCCCGGTCGTGACCCTCGGCTTCCTCGCCGCCGAGATGGTGCAGCGCGCGCTGCCCGCCCTGATCTATGCCGGCGGCGGCTTCTTCACCGGGCAGCTCTTCACCTTCGGCACCCTCTACGCCACCGGGCAGAGCGTCTCCCACGGGGTCCACGCTCCCCTGGGGGCGGCCTACGGCGCCCTCCCCTTCATCGTCGGAACGCTCGCCTCCTCACTGATCGCGCTCACGATCGCGGTGCCGGTCTCGGTCGGGGCGGTGCTGGCCCTGGTGGAGCGGGTGCCGCGGCGTCTGCAGTCCGGGTTGTCGGTCTTCCTGGAGCTGCTGGCCGGCATCCCCAGCGTCGCCTTCGGCTTCTGGGGCATCCTCTACCTGGGGCCGGCGCTGGCCCAGCACGTCTACCCGGTCCTCACCCGGCTGGGGGCGGTGCTCCCGTTCATGCGGGGGCCGGTGGGGGCCGGCGAGGGGCTGCTCACGACGTCCGCCATCCTCGCCGTGATGATCATCCCGATCATCGCCGCGACCACCCGCGAGCTGGTCCGCACGGTGCCGGTCCTCGCCAAGGAGGGGGCGCTGGCCCTCGGGATGACCCCCTACGAGACGGTTCGGGTCGTCACCCTCCCCTACATTCGCAGCGGCATCCTGGCCGCCTCGATCCTGGGCTGGGCCCGCGCCCTGGGCGAGACGATGGCGGTGCTGATGATCAGCGGCGACTTCCTCAACGCCCTCCCGGCGAACATCTACGCCCCCTTCTCGACCATCGCCGCCACCATCGTCGACCTGCTGGACTCGGCGCTCACCGACCCCACCGGGATGGCGGTCCACGCGCTGGCCGCGATCGGGGTGGTCCTGCTGGTCATCAGCCTCGCCACCAACCTGCTCGGGCGGCTGCTCATCCGCCGGGTCACCAGCTCGGTGCTGCCGGTCGGGCGCGGGATCTGAACGGTGTCGCCGGTGCTGCGCCGTGCCCGCGACGGCGTCTTCTGGTCGTTGTGCGTGGGCGCCCTGCTCCTCCTGGTCGCCCCCGCGCTCGCCATCGTGGGCAGCCTGCTGCAGCAGGCGTGGCCGGTGCTCACCCCGCGGCTGCTCACCGCCGGTACCGCTGCGGGCGGGTTGCAGAACGCCCTGCTGGGGACGCTGCTGCTCTGCGCCGGGGTCGCCATCCTGGCCGGGCCGGTCGGGATCGCCGCCGGCATCTACCTCGCCGAGTTCGGGCCGCGGCGGCGGGTGTCGTGGCTGCGCCTCGCGTCGGAGACCCTCGCCGGCATCCCCTCGATCGTGGTCGGATACGTCGCCTACGTGGTCCTCGACCAGGCGCTGCACTGGGGGTACTCCCTGCTCGCCGGCATTCTCGCCCTCTCGGCGCTCGTCCTCCCGTACATCGTCAAGACCACCGAGGTGGCCCTGCGCCAGGTGCCGACGACCCTGCGCGACGGCGCGGCCGCCCTCGGACTCCCGCGGCTGACCACCCTGCGCCGGGTGCTGCTGCCACCGGCCATCCCCGGCATCGCCTCCGGCCTGCTGGTGGCGCTCGCGATCTCGGTGGGGGAGACCGCCCCCCTCCTCTACACGGTGGGCTTCAGCGACGGCAACCCCGCCGCGGACCTCTTCCGGCACCCGGTGGGCTATCTCACCTACGTGGTCTACCTCAATGCCACCCTGCCCACCCGCCAGGAGCACCAGGTGGCGGCCGCGGCCGGAGTGATGATCGTGGTCCTCCTGCTCCTGCTGATCGCCGCCGGCCGGGCGGTCGCCCGCCGGGCCGCCCGCCATGCGGCCCGGATGCCCGTCTAGGGGAGGGTTGGCCACGCCCGGCGCCCGCGCCGGGGCGATCCCTGGACGCCGTCTCCCGGCAGGTCTCCGCATCCGATCCGGTCCGCGCCACCCGCCGGCGGACCATCGCACCGGCGCTCGGCCGGTCCTCGGCCGAGCGGCGCCGGACCCGGGAGGGTCGGGCCTTGGCGCGCCCCCCCAATCCGCGCACCGCGGCGGCTCCGCTCCGTCGTCGGACGCTGGTCGGCCGGGCTACGCGGGGGCCTCCTCCGGGGGCGGGGTCGGGCTCGGGTCCGGTCCCTGGGCCCTGACGCTCTCCACCGCGGTGAGGGCCTGGCGAAGGCTCTCGATCCAGTCGCCCTGATGGCGGCCCACCAGGCGGACGCACCAGGCGAGGGCGTGGCTGCGGCTCCGCGCCACTCCGGCGTCGACCAGGGTGTCCAGCACCTGGCGCTCGGCGAGCCGCAGCCGGGTCATCACCGGCACGCTGAGGGTGGTGAACAGGTGCCGCTCGCCGCCCACCACGACCCCCCAGGCGACGTGGCGCCGGAAGCGATGCTGGGCCTCCTCGGCGATCGCCATCCGGCCCGGGCGGGTCTCCTCCCGGAAGCGGCGGGCGCGCGCCTCGCGGGCGGCCGCGATGGTCGCCTCGGTGGCGTCGGCGGGGAGCGCGGGATCGTCGAGGTCGCCCACCACGAGGATCTCCTCGCGGTCGACGGTGAGGGTGGGCGGCGCGGTGTACCACCCGGAGGGGACGCGTCCGAGGAACCAGCCGGTCAGGGTGTCGTGTGTCTCTTTCATACTTACAACATTACGTCATTTCATGACGACTGGTTGTGGGCTCCGCCGGGGAGCCGGCCCCCCGAGTGGCGAGGGCGCCGAAATCGAGCGCTCCGGCGGCGCTGCCGGGAGAATGGGTCGATGCCCGATCGCAGGATGGAGCGAGGCGGGGGTGATGCCCACGACCCCGCCACGGTGAGCCTCTGGCTGGAAACCTGCCGCGACGACCTCTCCCCGCGCCCGCCGCTCGTCGTCGACACCACCGCGGACGTCGCCATCCTCGGGGCAGGGTTCACCGGCCTGTGGACGGCGTTCCACCTGCTGCGCCAGCGTCCGGGGCTCAGGGTCGTGGTCCTGGAGAGGGAGGTGACGGGGTTCGGGGCCTCGGGTCGCAACGGGGGGTGGTGCTCGGCTGGGTTCGCCCTCTCGCCCGGCCGGGTCGCGCGCCGATACGGGGAAGCGGCGGCGGTCGACCTCCACCGCGCGCTCGCCGCCAGCGTCGACGCCGTCGGTCGGACCGCGGCCGAGGAGGGCATCGACTGTGGGTACGTGAAGGGCGGGGTGCTGCGGGTGGCCCGCGGCGAGGGGCAGCTGCCGGTGCTGGAGACCGCCCTCGGGACCGCGGCCGCCCTCGGGATCGCGGCCGGCTGGAGCATCCTGGGCGCCGCCGAGACGGCGCGGCGGCTCCGGATCGCGGGCGCCGAGGGTTCGCTCTTCCGGCCCGACGGCGCCGTCCTCCACCCCGGCCGGCTGGTGCGCGGTCTGGCCCGGGCGGTGGAACGGCGGGGCGGCCTGATCCACGAGGGCACGCCGGTCACCCGGGTGGTGCCGGGCCCCGGCCCCCAGCTGGAGACGCCCCGGGCGGTGGTGCGGGCCGACACCGTGGTCCTGGCCGGCGAGGCGTACCTCACCGAGCTGCGGCCCTGGCACCGCCAGCTCATCCCGGTCTACTCGCTCATCGTCGTCACCGAGCCCCTCGACGACGATCGCTGGGCCACCATCGGCTGGGCCGGCCGCGAGGCGGTGTCGTCGACCCGGCTGTCGATCGACTACGCCTCCCGCACCGGCGACGGCCGCATCTGCCTCGGCGGCCGTGGGGCCCCCTACCGCATGGGCTCTCGGATCTCGGCCCGGTACGATCGGCACCCGCCGACCCACGCCATGCTCCGCGCCATGCTGGTGGACTGGTTCCCGAGCCTGCACGGGGTGCGCTTCACCCACGCCTGGGGCGGCCCCCTGGGGGTGGCCCGCGACTGGACCCCCGCGGTCACCCTCGACCGCAAGACCGGCATCGCCAGCGCTCGCGGCTACGCCGGCCAGGGCGTGGCGGCGGCGCACCTGTGCGGCGCCATCGTCGCCGACCTCACCCTGGGGACGCCGTCGCCGCGGCTGGCCCTCCCGATGGTGGGCCACCGCTCGCCGGACTGGGAGCCGGAGCCGCTGCGCTGGCTCGGGGTCCGCTACACCCAATGGGGACTGGCCCAGGCCGACCGCCGGGCCCAGCGCTCCGGTCGGCCGCCCAGCGGGCGCACCGTGGCGGAGCGGCTCGGCGCCCACTGACGCCGGCGCCCGCGGTCGCCGACTCGCGCCGGGGAATCACGGGCAGGCTGCGGTGCGCGGATCAGGTACAGGCGCGATGGGTGCCGTGCATGCCGAGTGGGTGCGGTGCGCGCTGGCCCTGTCGCACGCCATCCAGATCCCCAACGTCCCCGACGAGCTGCACCGCAGGCCGCGGGTCCGCGCCGCCGCAGCCGGCGCGCCCCTCTCCGGCCCACCTGTTTGCCGAGATCGTGCGGGTGGCGGAGCGGCCCAGTGTCGCCGATGTCATCGCCCGCGCGCGGGAGCGGGGCCGCGGGACCCACGCTGCCCGTGGTCGTGGCCGCGGTCCACGCCGGCAGCGATCGCGAGTGATCGTCGTCGACACGCCCGCCACCCCCACCCCGGAGGCGCGCCTGGTCCGCGATGGCGCCCTGCACGCCCCCCATCTCCTCGATATCGCGTTCCTCCACGCGCTGCGCCGGCTGGTGATCGGCGGACAGCTCGCCGAGGATCGAGCGGACGAGATCCGCAGTGACTTCGACGATGTCGCAGTGGCTCGGTACCCACATCAACCGCTGCTGGAGGGGGTCTGGTCGTTCCGCCACCGCGTGAGCGCCTGCGACGGGATCTTCCTGGCTCTCGCCGAGGCGCCCGGGGTCCCGCTCGTCCCGTGCGATGGGCGACTCGCTCGCGGCGGCGCCGGGGTGGTGTCGATCGAGCTCGACCCCTGAGCGCAGGTCTGACCCGAGCGGACCAGCAGCGGCGTCTCGACCCGCCCGGCGCTGCCCCGGCGATCGAACATCCCGGCAGCACCGGTCGGCGTCCTCGTCCCGGTCGCTCCATCGCGAGCCGCCTCGAACGGCCGCAGCACCCTGTTCGTGATCGTTCGCCTCGCCTGCCCTGCGCTCGGTCGCCCTTGACCTTCCGCCCCTCGAGGGCTACCCTCAGGCCACTGTTTGAACCGCGGATCAGGATCCGACGGTGGCGGTCAGGAGACGAGGTGCCGGGCATGCTCGACCACGGGAACCCGTCGGCCGCAGCGGGAGGGACACGAGCCACCCCGAGCCGCCGCCGGCGCGGCCGGCGCTCCGCGACGGCCGCGGGCCTGGCAGCGCTGATCCTCGGTCTCGCCGCCTGCGGCCAGTCCGGCCCCGGCCCGGCCTCCCGGTCCGCCCGGGTCCAGCCCAAGGGGGTGGTGCGGGTCGCGGTCCTGCCCGAGTCCTACGCCGACTACATCTTCCCCATCTACACCTCCGCTGCCGACTACTTCCAGAACTTCTACTGGCTGGAGGCGCTGCTCTGGCGGCCCCTGTACTGGTTCGGGGTCCACGGCACGCCCGGCCTGAACCAGAGCCTCAGCCTCGCCGGTGCCCCGGTCTTCTCCGATGGCGGGCGCACCGCCACCATCACCCTCAAGCCCTACCGTTGGTCCGACGGACGGCCGGTGACGAGCCGGGACGTCCTCTTCGACTTCAACCTGCTGCGGGCCAACCGGGCCAACGTCCCCTCCTACCATCAGGGCGGCTTTCCCGCCAACGTCACGCGCTTCCACGTCCTCTCGCCGACCCGGTTCCAGGTCACCTTCAACCGCGCCTACGACCGCACCTGGCTGCTCTGGAACGAGCTCGACTACCTCACCCCGCTGCCCCAGCACGCCTGGGACCGGACTGGCGTGTCGGGGTCGGTCGGCAATGCCGACGAGACCACCTCCGGCGCGGTCGCCGTGTACAAGTTCCTCTCCAAGCAGTCGAGCGACGTCGGCAGCTACGCGCAGAGCCCCCTCTGGAAGGTGGTCGACGGACCGTGGCGGCTCCACTCCTACATCGCAGCCACCGGCTTCCTCTCCCTGGTCCCCAACCCCCGCTACTCGGGGCCGGTGAAGCCGACCATCGCCAAGATCGAGGAGGTGCCGTTCACCAGCAGCACCGCCGAGTTCGATGCCCTCAGGGCCGGCGCCGTCGACTACGGCTACCTGCCCTTCGCCGACGTCAACCAGGCGTCGTACTTCCAGCACCACGGCTATCGGATCGTCCCCTGGTGGTGGTACGCGGTCAGCTTCATCGAGCTGGACTTCACCAACCCCAAGACCAAAGCGATCATGGGCCAGCCCTACCTGCGCCAGGCGCTCCAGCACCTCGTCGACGAACCCGCCTACATCAAGGACATCCTGCACGGATACGGGGTGCAGACCTACGGGCCGGTGCCCAACGACATCAACTCCCAGCTGGCGATCGCCGCCGAGAAGCAGGACCCCTACCCGTACAGCATCAGCCAGGCGGAGCAGCTCCTGCGCGGCCACGGGTGGGTGGTCCGTCCCGGCGGGGTGGACACCTGCCAGCGGCCCGGCGCCGGTCCCCGTTCCTGCGGACAGGGGGTGGCGCGTGGCGCCGCGCTGGCGCTCACCTTCCTGTACCAGGCCGGCACGGCCAACACCGTCGACGAGGCGGAGGCGATCCGGTCCAGCGCGCTTCGGGCCGGCATCCAGCTCACGCTGCGGTCCGAATCGGCGACCGCGATCCTGACCCTCAACGGCATCTGCCCCCAGGCGCCTCCCTGCAACTGGGACCTCACCTACTGGTATCCGGGCGGCTGGGACTACGGCACCACCGAGAACTACCCGACCGGGGGAGCGATCTGGGGAGCGGGGCAGTACTACTCCGGCGGCTACGCCGCGCCGCAGATGGAGCGCGCGATCGCGGCGACCCACACCGGCGGGCTGGCCGCCCTGCACCGGTACGAGGCCTACGCCCGCACCGCCCTGCCCGTGCTCTGGACCCCGGTGACGCCGCTGCAGCTCTCGGTCGTCAGCAATCGGCTGCGGGGGGTCACCCCCCAGGACCCCTACGGCCAGATCTACCCGGAGGCGTGGCGCCTGTCGGGCTAGCCGCGGCGGTGGCGACGGCAGGAGGGGGGGTCCGGGTTGGACGGCATCCACACGTCCTGGGCCCGAATCGCACCGACCGACATCCCCTACGATTCGAGGCTGCCGGCGCTCCGACCGGTCGCCATCCGGGACCCGGACCCGCCCCGTCAGGATGGAGATCACCACCGCGTGCCGCCACCGATCGGCGCCCCGCCCTCGCGGCTGGGGCGCCGCCGCCGACCTGGGAGGACCAACGTGACCGTCGCCAACCGGATCACCGGCGAGGTGATGCAGATCATCACCTGCCAGCTCGGGCCCGACCAGGCCCTCTACGCCGACGCCGGCAAGTTCCTGTGGAAGACCCCCAACGTGTCGCTGGAGACGCGTCTCGCCGGTCCCCCGGGCCAGGCTCCAGAGCCCGCCGCCGGTGCCGCCGGGCTCCTCCGCGGCGCCCTGGCGACGGCGGCCCAGGTGGGCAAGCGGGCGCTGGCGGGTGAGACGCTCGCCTTCCAGTGGTTCCGGGCCGCCGGCCAGTCGGGCTTGGTCGCCTTCAGCGGAGCCGCACCGGGTCAGATTCGGGTCCTCGAGCTGGACGGGACCGGGGGCTGGTATGCGGAGGCCGGGTCCTTCGTGTGCGCCGAGAGCACCGTCGACTTCGACATCGCATTCCAGGGCTGGGCGACGGCGCACCGGGCCCGGGCCGGCTTCGTGCTGGAGCACCTCACCGGGGCTGGGACCGTGGTCATCGCCGGTGCCGGCAGCTTCCTGGAGCTCAACCCGGCCAAGTACGGCGGCAAGATCCAGGTGCACGCGGGCAGCGTGGTCGCCTTCCAGGACCGTCTCACCTTCGGGGTCGAGCGGGTCGGCGGACTCAGCGCGCAGACTGCGATGACGGCGGTGTTCGGGGGCGAGGGGATCAACCTCGCCACCCTCACCGGCGACGGGCTGGTCGTGCTCCAGTCGTTCACCTACGAGGGTCTGGCCGACGCCCTCCACCGCCACAGCAGCAACCGTGACGAGCCGGCCGCCGGCCCGGGGGGGATCCTCGGTCGGCGGTAGCCGCTCCTCGCGGCCGGGTCGCACCCCGCCACCGAGAAGGAGAGTCGCGATGGGATTCATGGACAAGGTCAAGGCGCAGGCGACCCAGGTCGCCCAGAAGGCACAAGACGCCGGCCGCGCCGGCCAGGCCAAGGTGGAGTCGGCGCAGGCGCAGCGGCAGGCGTCCGGGCAGCTCCGCGAGCTGGGCCGGCTCGTCTACGCGCAGCGCACCGGCCGAGGGACGGCCGACACCGACGCCCAGATCGAGGCGTGTCTCGCCAGCCTGCGCAGCCACGAGACCGACCAGGGTGCCGACCTCACGGTGCCCACACCGCCCGAGCCGTCGAGCGCGCCCGGGGCGGTGCCCGAGGGAGACTTCCGCCTGGACGAGTCCTGACGCCGCCGGCGGTCGCCACCGTGGGGGCCGCCGCCGCGTCAGCCGCCCGGCGCTCCGGCCGCCCCCCGCCACCGTCGCGTGGCGGTGCATCAGGCGTCCGACCGTGGTCGGATCGACCCCGCCGGGCCTGACCACCTGCTTCCCCAGGGCCCGGAACGAGGCACCGTGGCGGTCGGGGGCGAGGGTGTTGACCATCGCGGCCGGGCTTGGATGGGGGTTCGACCACGGTGCGCGGAGGCCCCGGGAGCGGAGCTGGCCGGCGGTGATCCGCTGACCCTCGGCGTGAGGTCACGACCGCGACCCTCGCCGGGAGGGGCCGCCCGCGGGTGGATGATGGTCGGGAGGGCTCCTGGCGGCTCGGTCCCCACCGGTCGACCCGCTGCTGCGCCGACCGCACCGGGCTGCGTCATCCGCCGGGCTGACGGCGCTCGGGTGAAACGGTCCAGAGCTGCTCGCCGAAAGTGGGCACACGGTGGTGAGATGGGGCTGCGATCAGCCGGGGGGCATCTGCCTATGCACCCGCGGCCGGGGTGAACTCACGGCGGTCCAGATTCGACGAGGCGTGAGCTTGGCCGCTCGGGCCGTGCCGCCATTCTGGCCGCCCAGCCGCCCCAGGGCGACGGCGGCGGGTTCTTTTCAGCAAACCGGTTGGGGGCCTGGCCCGTCAGTGGCCACCGAGACAATCGCTTGGGCGAGGACGTTGAGGTCACGGGAGCGCTTGCGTGTTCGGTCGGGCATGACCGCATTCCCCCGGGGCATGAGCGGGAGGGCGTGCGCGGCCAGTCCGAACTGACCCGCTGCCGATCTGTCTGGCTGCTTGACAAGCTGGGCCCTGGCGCCTATAACGCTGCCACGGCGTCACGCATGGAGGGGTCTCAGTGCGCCCGGATGTGCTCGGGCCGGTCGACCGGAGCGCGCCGGTCGCCCGGCGGGTGGTCGACCAGCTCCTCGACGGCATCCGCCGGGGACGGTACCCGGCCGGGTCTCCGCTTCCATCGGAGCAGGAGATCGCCGGCCTCTGCGCCGTCAGCCGCCCGTCGGTTCGGGAGGCGCTGAGCGCGCTCCAGTTCGCTGGCTACGTCGAGTCGCGGAGGGGCTCGGGCACCATCGTCCTCGCCTCCGATCCGCCCTCGCCGGTCCCGGCTGACGGGGGGGCCGGAGCCGAGGGGGCGGACCCGCTCGCGCTCCTGGAGGCACGGTTGGTGATCGAGCCCGAGGCGGTGGCGCTCGCGGCCGGCGACCCCGACCTGGAGGCGCTCGACGCGGCGTCGGTGCTGGTGCGAGGGATGGGGGTGGCGGTGGAGGAGGGCGTCCTCGACGCCGGGACCGATCTCCGGGTGCATGTCGCCGTGCTCGGCGTCTGTCGCAATCCGATCCTCCGCGAGCAGACGACGCGGCTGCTCCGCGGGGTCGCCGACCCGGCGTGGCAGCGCGCCCGCGACCGGGCCTGGACGATGGGACAGCTGCCCAGGCTGTGGGCGGAGCAGCACCGGCGGATCTTCGACGCGGTGGCGGCTGGGGAGCCGGCCCGAGCGGCTGCCGCCTGCCGCGAGCACCTCCATTCGGTGGCCCGCAACCTCCTTCGCCACGGGGAGCTGCCGCCCTCGGAGCGGCGGCGCCTGCAGGCGATCCTGCGGCAGGCCGAGGAACGCCAGGGCGAGGCGCCCGCGCCGACCGCGGCGAGCAGGTCCCTCGAGTCGCCGGCCGCCCCTCCTGCCGGCCATCTGCCCCGGGCGGCGGTGCGGGGGCGGCGGTGACCGAGCGATTCAGCTACCTCGACCACCTGCAGTGCCCTCGGTGCCAGGCCCGGTACCCGGCGCAGGCGCCCCGCAACCTCTGCCACTGCGGCTCGCCGCTGCTGGCGGGCTACGACCTCGACGCGCTGCGTGCCGCGCTGACCCCGGCGAGGCTGGCATCCCGTCCGCCCGACCTCTGGCGCTACCACGAGCTGCTGCCGGTCGCCTCGGCCGAGCGGGTGGTCAGCCTGGGCGAGCCGATGACCCCTCTCCTGATGCTGCCGAAGCTGGGGGCGTCGCTCGACCTCGCCGACCTCTGGATCAAGGATGATGCCTCCCTCCCCACCGGCACCTTCAAGGCCCGCGGAGCCGCCATCGGGGTCAGCCGGGCCGTCGAGCTCGGGATCGACCGCATCGCCATGCCCACCAACGGCAACGCCGGAGCGGCCTGGGCCGCCTACGCAGCCAAGGCCGGGCTCCGCTGTCTCGTCGTGATGCCGGAGGACGCACCGGAGATCACCCGCAAGGAGTGCGTCGTGACCGGCGCCGAGGTGCACCTGGTCGCCGGTCGCATCGACGACGCCGGCAAGATGGTGGCGCGGCTGGTGGCGGGGGGCGAGTTCTTCGACGTCTCCACCCTCAAGGAGCCGTACCGGCTGGAGGGGAAGAAGACGCTCGGGCTGGAGATCGCCGAACAGCTGGGCTGGCGGCCACCGGACGTGATCGTGTACCCGACCGGCGGCGGGGTCGGCCTGCTCGGCATCTGGAAGGCGCTCCAGGAGCTGCGCGCCCTCGGCTGGCTCGATGGCACGCTGCCGCGGATGGTGGCGGTGCAGGCGACCGGGTGCGCTCCGATCGTGCGCGCCTTCGAGGCCGGGGAGACGGTGTCGCAGCCGTGGGAACGGTCCGAGACGATCGCGTTCGGGATCACCGTCCCCAAGCCGCTCGGGGACTTCCTCATCCTGGAGACCCTGCGGCAGAGCCACGGCCGAGCTGTCGCGGTCGACGATCGCGCCATCCTCGCGGACCAGGCCGAGATGGCGCGCCGCGAGGGCCGCTTCATCTGTCCCGAGGGAGCGGCGACGGTGTCAGCGGTGCGGATGCTGCGCCAATCGGGCTGGCTGCGGCGGGAGGACCGGACCCTCCTGATCAACACCGGGACCGGGCTGAAGTACCCGGAGACGGTGACCGCCGCGCTGCCCGTGCTGCGACCGGGGGAGGACATCCGAGGATCCACCAGGAGGAGCGGACCATGAGCACACAACGGCGCCACCTTGGGGCCTGGGCGATCAAGGCAGCCCTCGTGGGACTGCTGATGGCGGGGTGCGGCGCGGCGGCGACGGCGCCTCGGGCGCCCGCATACCGGGGCACGGTGACCTACGCGCAGGCCCCGGGGGCGGCTCCCAACTTCATCTTCCCCCTCTACTCGCTCGCCTACTACTCCGGCAACAACATCCACATGTTCCAGCAGCTGATGTTCCCGCCCCTCTACTGGTTCGGCAAGCGGGGGCAGCCGGTGATCAATTACCGGCGCAGCCTGGCCGGCCCTCCGGTCTTCTCGAACGGCGGTCGCACGGTCACCATCACCCTCAAGGCGCAGCACTGGTCCGACGGACGTCCCATCACCACCCGCGACATCCGGTTCTGGATGGATCTGCTGATCGCCGACAAGGCCAACTGGGGCGCCTACGTGCCGAAGGCCTTCCCCGACAACGTCAGCCGCCTCGACTACCCCTCGGCGAGGCGCTTCCAGATCACCTTCAACCGGGCCTACAACCACAATTGGCTGCTCTACAACGAGCTCAGCCAGATCACCCCCATGCCCCAGCACGCCTGGGACCGGAGGTCGGCCACCGGGGCGGTCGGCAACTACGATCTGTCCCACCGGGGAGCCGTCGCCGTCTATGACTTCCTCGTGTCGCAGGCCAAGGAGATCGCCACCTACCGCAGCAACCCGCTCTGGCACGTGGTCGACGGCCCCTTCAGCCTGTCTGCCTTCGACCCCACCACGGGCTATACGGTCTTCGTCCCCAACCGCCGCTACGACGGGGCCGACCGCCCCCGCATCGCCAAACTCATCGAGGTTCCGTTCACCAACGACACGGCGGAGTTCGACGCCCTTCGATCGGGCGCGCTCGACTACGGCTACCTGCCGGTCCAGGACCTGCCCCAACGGCGGCTGATGGCGGCCAAGGGGTACCGGCTGGACCCCTGGATCCTCTGGGGCGTCACCTACTTCCCCATGAACTTCACCAATCCCGTCACCGGTCCGATCTTCCGCCAGCTCTACATCCGCCAGGCGATGCAGCACCTGATCGACCAGCCGCAGTACATCCGGGACATCTTCAAGGGATTCGCGGCGCCCACCTATGGGCCGGTCCCGATCGTCCCCACCAACCCCTTCGTCAGCCGCTACGAGCGCGACAACCCGTTCCCGTTCAGCGAGGCCGCGGCCCGCGCGCTGCTGCGGGAGCATGGCTGGCGGGTGGAGCCCAACTCGGCCTCGGTGTGCACCAGGCCGGGGGCGGGGGCGGCCGACTGTGGCCGCGGCATCCGCGCCGGTGCCAGGCTCGACTTCACCCTCACCTATGCCGCCGGGGTGGTGACGGTGGCGGCCGAGATGCAGGCCCTGAAGTCGGCCTTCTCGTCGGCCGGGATCGAGATCAACCTGTCGGTGGCCCCCGCCAGCACCGTGATCGCCGATGCGACTCCCTGCAAGCGGGCGACCGGAACCGGCTGCCGCTGGGACTTCCTCAACTGGGGCGGCGGCTGGGGCTACTCGATCGACTACTACCCCTCCGGCGGCGAGATCTTCGGCTGCGGGGCCAGCTCCAATCCGGGCGACTACTGCAACGGGACCACCGACCGGTACATCGCCGCCACCCACTCGCAGCCGGGGGCGCAGACCATGACGACCTACGAGGACTGGGTGGCTCGCCAGGTTCCGGTGCTCTGGGCTCCGACGCCCGCGCTGCAGCTGTCGGAGATCAGCACCAGTCTGCGGGGCGCGATCCCGCAGCCCGCGATCCGCTACGAGATCACGCCTCAGGACTGGACCCTGAGCAGGGGTTGAGGGCAGCACCGACCTCCCTCCAGGAGGACCACCATGGCTGACGCGCGATTGAACCACCGCCGCCACCCCCTGCTGGCGGCGGGGCTGGCCCTGGCGACGCTGCGGCTGGGAGCGGCCGGACCGGGCGGAGCGGCCGTGCCCGACCACCTCGGCAGGGCGGCGACGG
>DATLUG010000042.1:0-86963 GCA_035533215.1 Candidatus Micrarchaeia archaeon
ACGGACCGGGGATCGATCCGGACGATCTGCCCCGGGTCTTCGACCGCTTCTACCGGGGTCGTTCCGCCCGCGGGGTGGCGGGGTCCGGGCTGGGGCTGGCGATCGTCCGCCGGGTGGTCGAGGCCCACGGCGGCGAGGTCAGCGCGACCGTGGCGGCCGGAGGGGGCGCCGAGCTGGTGGTGCAGCTCCCGTCGGCATCCGACGTCACCGATGGGGGATGACGGGGTCGTTCCTCGGCACCGGCCGCCGGCGGGCCCGGCAGCCGGGTCGAGGCGGTCGGCGGCGGCCCGCCGCTCCCACACCCGCGGACGCTCCCGCCACATTCTTAGGCTGCGCTGACCACTTTCTTAGGCCGCGCACATGACCCGCTCCCGGTCCGGCTGCTAGCGTCAGGGCACGGACCGATCAGCCATCCCGCCCCCGGCCATCGGGCCGGCGGCCACCGGAGGGAGATGATGCGCACCGTGACACGATGGGGCCTGGCCTTGACGGCCGGTGCCGTGCTGGCGACCGCCGGCGGCGCGGTGGCGGCGACCGCCGCCACCGGCAGGCCCACCCCCGCCGTCCTCCGCCATCACCACCGTCGCGCCGCCCTGCTGCGCGGGGTGGTGGGCGTGGTGGTGACGGACAGCGCCACCGGCGGCGAGCGGAACCACGGGGTGCTGGTGATCAAGGAGGCCGACGGCACGGAGCTGACGTTCAGCTTCTCCAAGCGGCCACGGGCCTGGAAGATCATGGGCGCGGGGGTGCCGCGGACCGCGGAATCGCCGACCGCGCTGGCCGAGGGCGAGCTGGTGGCACTTCGATTCGGACCCAAGCAGCCGGTGCACGTCGCCCGGGTGGTGCTGGACCTCGGCTTCCTGGCCACCGCCGGATAGCCCCGCTCGCGTCGATCCTCCCCCGGGACGGGCGGGCCGCGGTCGGCTCGCCCGTCGCTCGTGCCGGGGCTGCGGGCGCGGGGGTCGGGGATGGGCGGGTTGGACGCTGGCGATGGCCACCCTCGGGAGCCGAGGTGCGGGTCGTGCCCAGCGGTCCCAGCGGTGGGTGTCGTGCCAACGCCGCCCAGCGCCCGGCGCCGCCGGGCTGACGGCGCCCCAGCCTGCCACCCGGTCCGTCGGCGGCCGCCATCGCGCGGCGCAGCCCGGGGATCCACCCGTGGTCCTCCGGCGACGGTGGAAGGACTATCTGTCCCGCCCACCCCGAGCGACGGCATCGCCGTCGATCTGCCCGACTTCCTCGACGGAAGCGGGACGAGCGCTGGCGGTGTCCTGACTCCAGTCGCCCCTACGGTCGGCGATCCGGGCCGGGGAGGAGGGCCCACGAGACGGCGAGCCGGGTGGTCACCGGCGCCACGGCGGCGTGCGGGTCGAGGCCGACCACCGCCACGGCGGCGTCCTGGACCTCCCTTGTCGCTCGCGGTTCGCGCACGCGGGGCCGGGGCCGGCCGTGCCCACTGATGACGATCAGCCTTCGCGGGGCGACCCGTTGGCTCCGCATCGACGTCCACCCGGCGCCCCGAGACCGCGTCGGGCACGACGATACCCGCCCGCCCGACGTCCGGCAGGGGCGTCGCCATGGCTAGTCCCGGTGCCTCCATCCCCCGGCGACCAGGCCGCCCCGACGGTCCGCCGTCCGGTGGGTTCGGTGGTGCCGAATCCCTGACCGTGGGGTCGCGGATCGCCGGTGGGAGCTCGGCGTGCGCCCGCTGATCGGCTTCCAGGGTGAGCGTGTCCGCGGCCCGGTCGGTGATGGAGGCGTGCGACCCCAGGGCCTGGCTCCCCACCTCCGGTCCGGGGCGCCGGTGGCGCGGGTCGGCGGCGCCGCCCACACGGTCGTGGTGGCTGCCCCTACTCGACGCCGATCGCCGCGTCGACCGCGAGCCGGCGGCGCTCCTGCTGGGGACGGAACAGCGGCGACTGGGCGAGGTGGTGTCGGTAGCCGGGAAAGGCGAGGGGGATCGCGAGTCCGACCGCCACCGAGGCTCCGGCCAGGCCCAGCAGCAGGTCGAACGGGAACGCGGGCAGCGGGACCACCGTCTGCTCCAGGATGAGGCCGAGGACCGCAAGGCCGACCAGGCTGACGGCGATGCCGAACGGCCGTCGCCGGCGGCGGATGAGGTAGGTGGCCGCGGCCAGGGTGGTGAGACCGTAGACGCCGACGATGAGGTCGGCGCCCCAGGTGGCGGTGGCGGTGAAGGCCGCCAGCGGGCTGGTGCCGGCCAGGGCCAGGACGCCGGCCAGGGCGACCGCGGCCACCACCGCCACCGCCCGCGCTGGGGAGCGGTGGCGCGGGTGCACCGTCGCCAGCCGCGAGGTGATGAAGCCGTCGCGGCTGAGGGCGAAGAGCAAGCGGGAGGCGGCGTTCAGCGTCGCCAGCTGGGCCCCGAACGAGCTGACCAGGGCGGCCACGTTCACCGCGGTGGCGGCATCCGGCGACAGGTAGAGGCGGGCCACCGCCACCAACGGCACGCTGTGCCCGGCCAGCACGCGCGCCGACGGGAATGCGATCGTCTCCACCCACGACCCGAAGACGTAGGCACCGCCGCCGACGAGGAGGGAGACCAGGATCGCATGGGGGATGACCCGCCGCGGCCGCCGCACCTCCTCGCCGCAGGTGGCCGCGCCCTCGAAGCCGGAGAAGCCGGTGTAGGCGAAGACCATCCCGAGCACCAGCAGGTTGACGGTGAGGCCGGCGGGGTCGAAGGGCGCTGCCAGCGACGCATGACCGTGGTACCCGCCCCGGACCACCACCAGCACCCCGATCACCGCCACCAGGGTCAGCGCCACCGCCTCCAGCGCCAGGATCCAGCCCGCCGACACCCGCACCGCGCGGTGGCTGATCGTCCACCCAGCGACCAGCAGCACCACCGCGACCGCCACCCACGGCGGGTGGATGCCGGCCGACCCCAGCAAGGCCCGGGCCACGTTGGTGGTTCCCGCGACGGTGGCCGACGCGTAGAGGGTGTAGGTCGCCAGCAGCATCCAGCCGGAGAGGAAGCCCACCGTCGGCCCCAGCGCGGCGCCGTTGAAGGCATAGACGGAGCCGGCGGTGCTGAACTCGGAGGAGAACATGCCGAAGACGTAGGCGACCGGCAGCATCGCCGCGAGCGCGAGCGCGAAGGCCAGCGGTCCCCGGGTCCCCACGATCCCCGCCATCAGGGCGGGGAGGAAGACGATCCCAGCGGTGGGGGCCTGGATCCCGACCGAGATCGCGGTCGAGCCGAGGAAGCGCAGGCTGCCCGCGGCGAGCCCCTGCGGCCGGCGCGGGGGTCGAGCCGGCTCCGGCCCCCCGCTCATCAGGCCGACCCGATCGACCCCCGGCGGGCCAGGGCTTCACCGAAGCGCTCCAGACGCCGGACGGTCGCGGGGTCGGGGGCGGGTGCGCGGCGGGCCAGGGCGGCCTTCAGCTCGCGGTAGACGGCCGCCTCCATCCCGCAGCGCCGGCACTGCTCGAGGTGACCGCGGATCCGGTCCCCGTCGGCGGCCAGGAGGGCGCCGTCCAGGTAGGCCTGGAGGGCCCGCTGGGCCTCGGCGCAGGTCGCCGGGCCGGGTGGCGGGCGCCCCCACCGCCGGGGCCACCACCGTCGGACCGTCACCTGGTCCCCGTCGGGGCCACGCCGGCCGCGGCGAGCTCCGCGCGCATCCGCCGTCGGCCCCGGTGGAGCCGGCTCATCACCGTCCCGGGCGGCACGCCGAGGGCGCTCGCGGCCTCCGCGTATGAGAGCTGGTCGAGGTCGACCAGCTCGACCACCCGCCGCATCCGCTCCGGCAGCCGCTGCAGTGCGCGGGCGACCGTCGCGTCGAACTGGCGGGTCAGCACCACCTCCTCCGGTCCGGCCCCGGCCACCGATGCCCGGTCCGCCGCCGCGGTCGCCGCCGGGTCGAGGTCGCTGAGCGTCTCGGGCCGCCGCCGCCGGGCCCGGCTGGCGGCGGCGTGGCGGAGGATCGTGAGGAGCCAGGCTCGCGGGTGCGCCCCGTCGAAGCGGTCGATCGCGCGGTACGCGCGGAGCAGGGTCTCCTGGACCAGGTCCTCCGCATCACAGGGCTGCTCGGTCAGCGATCCGGCCACCCGCAGCAGCACCGCCACCTCGGGCAGGACACAGGCTTCGAACGACCGCGCGATCTCGCGGCGCCCGTCCATCGGCAGGGGGGGCGACTGCGGGGAACTGGACGGCGCGGCGGTCCACTCCGGCGCGCTCCCATCGCTGCGCTCCGTCCGAGCCGGAGCGGTCGCGGCCGGCCGCGAGCTGGGCCGGGGCCGGAAGGGCACGGGCACGGCGGTCATTGTGACCCGGGCGGCCGCGCCTGCGCCGGGCGGGCCCGACGCCCGCCCACCTCGACGAAGAGCTGCGCCGCCGCCTGCTGGATGGCGAGCGACCAGGTCGGGTAGGCATGGACGGCGAGCGCGAGCCGGCCCGGGAACATGTGCGTCGCCATCGCCAGGGCGGGCTCGTGGATCAGCTCGCCGCCCCGCGCCGCCACCACCGTCGCCCCCAGGACCCGGCCGCCGCCGAGGCTGCGCAGGAGCGGGCGGGGCCCGGCGATCAGCTTGACGAACCCGCTGGTCCGACCGGCCACCACCGCCCGGTCGACGGCCGCCATCGGCAGGAAGGCGACGCGGCCGCCATGCTCGGCGGCCTCCGCCTCCGTCATCCCCACCCGCCCGACCTCGGGGTCGGTGAAGGTGACCCAGGGGATGGCAGTCGGGTTGAAGCGCCGCCGGGGGAAGCGGGCCAGGGCGTTGGCGGCGGCGATCCGTCCCATCGCGGCGGCCGCGTGGGTGAACAGGAGACGCCCGGCGACGTCCCCGACCGCGTAGACGCCCGGCGCGGTGGTGGCGAGACGGCTGTCGGTCACGATGAAGCCCCGGGCGTCGGTCTGGACCCCGGCCACTCCGAGGTCGAGGCCACAGGTGGCCGGACGCCTGCCCACCGCCACCAGGAGTGTCTCCGCGGCCATCGACTCCCGGCCCTCCAGCCCCACCGTCACCCCTCCGGTCGGCACCGGCTCGACCGCCGCCGCTCGGGCGCCGACACGGACCCGGACGCCGTCCGCCGCGAGCGCGGCCGCCACCGCGGCCGACGCCTCGGGCTCCTCGGCGCCGAGGAGCCGGTCCATCGCCTCCAGTACCGTCACGGTCACCCCCAGCCGCGCCAGGGCCTGGGCGATCTCGCAGCCGACGGCGCCGCCACCGAGGACGATCAGCGAGGCGGGCCGGCGCCGCAGGTCGAAGATGGTCTCGTTGGTGAGGTGAGGGGACCGCTCGAGCCCCGGGATCTTCGGGATGGCCGGACCGGCGCCGGTGGCGAGGATGAGGCGGCGCGCCCGGACGGTCCGCCCGTCGACGTCGACCTCGCGCGGAGACCGCAGCCGGGCCCACCCCTCGAGGGTGGCCACCCCGCGGCGCTGGAGGACCTCCGGGGTCTCGGTGGCGGCGATCGACCGGACCGCCGACCGAGCGGCCGCCATGGCCGTCTCGAAGGATGCCCCGCGCGCCGCCGCCTCGATCAGCGCCTTGGATGGGACGCAGCCGGTGAAGGTGCAGTCACCGCCGACGGCCCCCGCATGGACCAGCAGCACGCTGACGCCGCGCTGTGCCGCCGCCTGCGCGGCACTGATGCCCGCCGCGCCGCCACCGACGACGACGAGGTCGGCAGCCCGGATCGGACGGCTCATCACCGGCTCCGTGCCCGGCGCGCGTCCCACGCGCCCCGGCTGCCGTCCGCGGCCAGCCGGACCTTGCGCACGCGCGTGGTCGCGGTCTTGGGCAGCTCCGCCATCACTCGGACGTAGCGGGGCAGCATGAACCGTGGCAGCGTCAGGCGCAGGGCGGCCCAGACGTCGCCGGCCACGAGCCGGCAACCGGGGAGCGGCGCCACCACCAGCAGCACCTCCTCGTCGCCGGGCCGGTCGGCCGGCACGCCGACGGCGGCCGCCTCGCCGACGCCCGGACAGGCGAGCGCGGCCCGCTCGATTGCGGCGGTGGCGACCATCTCCCCCCGGCGTCGCACGGTCTCGCGCTGCCGCCCGGTGAACGCGTACGCGCCGTCTGGTTCCTGGCGGAGCCGGTCGCCGGTGCGGTACCAGCCGTCGGCTGTCCAGCTCTCCCGGGTCAGCCGCCCACCGCCGCGGTAGCCGTCGAACATGACGCCCGGCTCGAGGGGGCGGATCCAGAGCTCGCCGGGCTCCCCCGGCGCAGCCTCGTGCCCGCGGTCGTCGGTGAGTCGCGCCTCGAACCGGGGACTCGGGTGCCCGACGGTTCCGGGACGCTGCGGCAGGGTCCCCGGCACCATCCAGCAGGACGCCGACTCGGTCTGGCCCCAGGTCTCGATGAGGAGGACCCCGAGCCGGTGCTCGAGCGCGCGCCAGACGTCGACCGGCGCCCCGCTGCCCATGATCCAGCGCACCAAGGGTGCCGCGTCCGGCGTCGGCGGACCCGTTCGACACAGAGTCGCCAGCAGGGTGCCGACATGGGGGAAGGCGACCGCCTCCGCTGCGCGCACCCGATCCCAGAAGCAGAAGGGGTCGAAGCGCCGGTCGATCGTGATCCGTCCGCCGCGCGTCAGCGCCGCGCCGAACGTCCCCTGCGCGGTCACGTGGACGAGCGGCAGGCAGCAGTACAGCGCCTCCCCGGGTGCGATTGGGAGCAGCTCCTGGCCGTACGCGACGGCGTGGGTGACCTCGCAGCGCCGGCTCCAGAGGACGCCCTTCGCCTCGCCGGTCGTGCCCGACGTGTACATGAGCTTGGCGGGAGCCCCCGGATCGTCGGGGAGGGATGGCGGCGGGGCGGGCGAGGCGCCGGCGCAGGAGGCCTGCCACGGCTCCAGCTCGACCGGCGGGCGAACGGCGGGGGCTTCGAGGAGTCGCCGCCACCCCCGCGAGCCGTGACCGTCGCCGCGCGCGGTGCCTGGGGCGTCCGCCACCAGGATCCGCCGCACGGTGGGGACCCCGGGGATGACGGACAGCACCGCCGGCAGGAGCGGGACCTCGCAGATGATGGACAGGGGGCCGGCGTCGGCGAGCACCGCGCGCAGCGGGTCGCCCTCCAGCAGCGGGTTGACGGGTACGAAGACCATCCCCGCCTTCACACAGCCCAGCCAGGTCACCAGCAGCGGGAGCCCGTTGCCGCAGCGGGCGACGACGAGGTCGCCGCTCGAGTGCCCGAGCCCCAGGAGCAGGTTGGCGGCCCGGTTGGCGGCCGCATCGACCTCGCTGTACGAGAGGGTGACACCGTCTAGGGTCACCAGTGGGCGGTGGGGCCACCGGGTAGCCTGGACTTCGAGCAGGTCGCGCAGGCACTGGACCGCCGGCGGGCCGGTCGCCCGCGCGGTCGTCCAGGCCGCCGCTCCCCCGCGCATGGGGTGGGAACCGCCTGACCGCTGGATGTATTCCCACGCGATCGGCTGGGGTCCGGCCGGTGAGGCGCCTCCCCCAGGACGTGGGGGCCAGGCGCGCCGCCCCGCCCCGCGGCCGCGCCCATCCGACGGCTGTCCGGCCCGCACCGCCAGTCCCGGCCGGCCGGGAGCCCGGCGCGCGCGGCCCGCGAGACGGCACATCACGACCGACCAGTCAGTTTTATTAGTAGGATGAGCCAATGCCCAAGCTCAGCGCCCCCAGCCGCGACCAGCGCCGCCGCGCCCTGCTCGAGGCGGGGTGGCACTGCCTCGCGACCCAGGCCTTCCGCCACCTCACCATCGATGAGATCTGCGCCGAGGCGGGGGCGAGCAAGGGAGCTTTCTACGGGTACTTTGACCACAAACAGACGTTCCTGCTGGCCCTGCTGGAGGACGACGCCGCCGCCCTGGACGTCCTCATGGATGAGCTGGAGGCCACCCAGGCCAGCGCGATCCATCGTCTGCGGCGGTTTGCCGCCGCCATGCTGGCCCAGGCTCAGGACCCAGGCCGGCTCCAGGTCAAGGCCGACCTCTGGGCGGAAATGCTCACCCAGCCCGACGTGCGCACCCGGCTGGCCGGCGCGACCGCCGTGCGGAGGGCCCGGCTGCGGACCTGGGTCGAGCACGGGATCGCCGAGGGCGCGCTGGTCGCAACCCCAGCCAACGCGCTCGCCTCGCTGCTGCTGGCGCTCGGTGATGGCCTCTCGCTCCACGCGGGGCTCGATCAGCAGGCCTTCCAGTGGGCAAACATCCGTCGGGCGGTCGACCTCCTCCTCTCCGGGATCTCGGTTCCGTGATCCCGGGGTCCCCTCGCACGGCCCCGGCGCGCGAACCGCTGCCGGTCTACCTGCGCGACCGCCTCGGCACGGTGGCGGGGCAGTTGCGCAGCACGCGATGGGGACTCGTCGCGATGACACTGCTGGTGGGTTCGGGCGCCGGCGCGGGAGCGATCGCCTTCCGACTCATGATCTTCGGCTTCACTGACGCCTTCACCGGGCGCGCGACCTTCGGACTGAACGGCCGGGTCTCGAGCCCGCACTTCCCCGGATTCGGCATGTGGTTCGTGCTGGTGACCCCGATCCTGGCCGGGTTGGTGTTCGGGCCGCTGATCTACTTCTTCGCCCGCGAGGCCCGCGGCCACGGCGTACCGGAGGTGATGCTCGCCGTCGCCGAGAACGGCGGCCGGATTCGGCCCCAGGTGACCCTGGTCAAGGCGCTCGCTTCCGCCCTGTGCATCGGTGGGGGTGGATCGGTCGGTCGCGAAGGGCCGATCGTGCAGATAGGCTCCGCCTTCGGCTCGTCGCTCGGCCAGCTGGTCCGGATGTCGGAGGGACGATTGCGCCTGCTGGTCGCGTGCGGGGCCGCAGGGGGCATCAGCGGCACCTTCAACGCGCCCATCACCGGAGCCTTCTTCGCGCTCGAACTCTTCATGCCCGAGCTGTCGCTCGAGACTGTCAGCCTGATCCTGCTCTCCAGCACCGCGGCCGACGTTGTGAGCCGCCTCGCGTTCGGGTCCAGCCCCCTCTTCACGCTGCCCGACCTCTCTCTCGCGAACGACTGGGGCTACCTCTTCTGTGTGGTCCTGGGCGTCCTCGCGGGGGTTGCCGGCAGCGGCTTCCGGGCCATCCTCTACCGCACCGAGGACCTCTTCGACCGACTGTGGCGGGGCCGGCCGGAATGGCTTCGCCCGGCCGCCTGCGGCATCGTCCTCGGCCTCCTGCTGCTGGCGGCGCCGCAGCTCTATGGGGTGGGCTACCCGGTCATCGAGCGCGTGATCGCTAACCCCTACGTCCTCGGCTTCCTCTTGTTGCTCGTGGTGGGGAAGGTGGTGGCCGCCAGCGTCACCATCGGGATCGGCGGGTCGGGAGGTGTCTTCGCCCCCTCGCTGTTCATCGGGGCGGCCCTCGGGGCAGCCTACGGCCTCGTCATCCACGGACTCTTCGGCGGCCTCGCCGGCCCCCCTGGGGTCTACGGGATGATCGCGATGGGCGCTGTCTTCGGCGCCGCTGCCCGGGCACCGCTGACGGCGGTGGCCGGCGCCTTCGAGATGACCGGCGACCACCACATCGTGTTGGCCCTGATGCTCACCGTGGTGATTGCGGCCGCCGTCAGTCGGCGTCTCAGCTACGGCACCATCTACACCACCAAGTTGCTGCGGCGGGGGATCGACATCGACCGGCCCCGGCCGTCCACCCTGTGGCAGCAGCTGACGGTCGGCGACGCGATGCGGCCCGCGCCCGAGGGGGTGGCCGGCACCGCCGCCCTGGAGGAGGTGGTGGCCGCGCTGGCCCCGGCCGCACCGGGTCGCCACCCGGCATCCGACACGACCTCCCGCCCACCGCCGGCCAGGCGGCCCGTCCTCGAGGAGACCGCGAGCCCCCCGCCCGAGCCGGGAGCGACCGCGCCGGCACCCTCGCGACGGAACCCGCATGCGCTGTTCCGCGACGAGACTCTGGAGCAGGGACTCCGGCAGCTGCTTCTCTACGGGCCAGGGGGCCTGCCGGTGCTCGGCGACGACGGTCAGGCGGTGGCGGGTTGGGTCACCAGCCAGGACGTCCTGCGCGCCTTCGCCAAGCAACTGGGCAAGAGCGTCCGCCAGGCTCCAGCCGGGGCCGAGGCCGCTGAATGGGCGGCGGAGGCGCCCCAGGCCCGGGCCCGCGAGCCCCACAATCCGCTCCGCGGCTACGTGCTGATGAGCTTTGACGTCCGACCCGACGACCCGGTCGCGCGCAAGGCGGTGAAGGACACCTCCTGGCCACCGGCCTGCCTGGTGGTCGCGGTGCGACACCACCGCACATCGCTCACCGCCAATGGACTCACCCGTCTCGAGCCGGGCGACCGGGTGACGGTCCTGGCGCCGGCTGTCCTCGCCGACATCGTCCAGACTGTCGTCCGCGGCCCGGTTCCTGCCCTCCAACCGGTCCCGGACCCATCGGGCCCGCGCTGACCTCCCCGCACCCTCCTCCGACCCGGACCCGACCGAGCGCACCAGGGATGGACCGGGTCACAGCGCGCGCGCCCGCGCGGGTCTCGGTCGTGGGCGTCCCGCCGACGCCGCTCACCGAGGACCGTGGCCCGGCCATCCGATCCGCCCAGCGATGGGGCACGTCCGGTTCATGGCCCCGTCGGGCCGTTCGCGACCCGGGTGGCGGCAGCCAGGGCGTCGAGCAGAACGGCGACCGGCGCCCGGTCGTCCGGTGACCGTGGCCGGAAGGCCTGCACCGCCCGGCCGTCCCGCGCGATCGCATCGCCGCCCAGCTGCAGCACATCCTCGACCGGACGCGGGATCCGCGTAGCCCGAACCCGCGCCCAGGCGTAGATCCGGAGCGTTCCGGGGTTGAAGACGCGCGCCCGTTTGGCCCGTCCCAGGCCCAGGCGGCCGTACAGCCGGCGATCCGGATCCGAGAGGAAGGGCCACGGCCAGGTGAGGTGGGTGCTCAGCTGCGCCAGGGCGTCGGACGGGCTGAAGCCGACGGCGAGCACGGACGCCCCCACGGCCTCGATCGTCTCCCGCTGGTCGCGCACCTGGACCAGGTGCCGCTGGCACGGCAGTCAGAAGCGATGCCGGATCAGGGTCAGGAGGGTGGGCGTCCGTTCCACGCCGAGATCCACGT
Organism: Candidatus Micrarchaeia archaeon; assembly: GCA_035533215.1. Taxonomy (GTDB): domain Bacteria; phylum Chloroflexota; class Dormibacteria; order Aeolococcales; family Bog-877; genus DAHUZL01. Next base: position 11,008 of record DATLUG010000042.1, read on the forward strand.
GGCGGCCCGAGATCGCGTCGGTGAGGACGATGCCAGCCAGGGAGACGCCCGGGAGGGGGGGCGTCACGTCATGCCTCGGTCCGCCGGCAGTGGGGGTGGCCGCCGCTGGCTCCCATCCGGGGGCGCCCACGGTGCCGGTCCCGCCCGCCGCGGGCATCGCTCGCCGGTCGGGCCTCCCCGGTCACGCCGCGCAGCAGCTCAGCTTGGTGATGTCGCGTCGGAAGGACTGGGCGGCCAGCTTGAACCCCTCGGCGAAGGTCAGGTACGGGGTCCAGGTGGCGGCAACCTGGTCGGTGGTGAGCCCGAGCTGGATCGCATAGGTGGCAGCCAGGATGAGGTCGCCGGCCCGTCAGCCACCACCGTCGCGCCGACGATGCGCCCCCCTTGGCGCTCCGCCACCATCTTCACCAGGCCGCGCGGGTCGCGGTTGACCAGCGCCCGGGGCTCGGCCGCCAGCGGAAGGACCCGGCACGCACACCCGATTCCGCCCGTCCGCGCCTGCTCGTCGGTCAGCCCGGCCGAGGCGACCTGGGGGCTGGTGAAGGTCACCCGCGGCAGCGAACGGAAGTCCACCGCGAGGTCGGTGCCCTCGAGGGCGTTGCGCGCCGCCAGGTTGCCCTCGTGGGCGGCCACGTACACAAACTGGGGATGGCCCGTCACATCGCCGGCCGCCAGCACCCTGGGATTGGTGGTGCGGAGCTGGTCGTCGACCGCGACGGCGCCCGTCGGCGTCACCTCCACCCCCGCGCGGTCCAGTCCCATCCCGAGGGTGTTGGGCCGCCGTCCGGTCGCGGCCAGCACCTGGTCGACGGCGAGCGTGTGCTCCTCGTCGCGGTGCCGGAACCGGACGATCCGGCGGTCCCCCTCACGGCCGACGGCCGTGAGGGCGGCTCCGGTGAGCACCGTGGCCCCCTTCTCCTCGAGGACGGCCTCCATCGCCGTGGAGACCTCGGGCTCCTGCTGGGGCAGGATCCGCGGGGCCGGCTTGAGGAAGGTCACCCGGCTCCCCAGGCGCATGAAGAGCTGGCCCAGCTCCAGCCCGACCGCGCTGGCTCCGATGACCGCCAGCTCGCCCGGCGGCTCCCGCAGCGCGAGGGTGGTGGTGCTGGTGAGGTACCCGGCCCCGCCAGGCCCGGGATCGACGGGACCGCCGGGGAGGCGCCGGTCCCGATCAGGAAAGAGCTGCCCGCAACCGCGCCGCAGGCGACCGTTTCGCCGTCGACGAACGCGGCCCGGCCGGGGCAGACCGTGAACCCGTGGTCCGGGCCAGGTCGACGCACGTCTCGGCCCGCAGCCGGTCCACCAGCTCGGCCCTGGCGTCCAGCATCGCGCCCAGGTCCGCGCCGACGGCTGCGGTGTGGATGCCTGCGACCGGGTGGTGGCCGGCACGAAAGTAGGCCTCCGCCGGTGCCAGCATCGCCTTGGACGGGATGCGGCCCACGTTGACGCACGTCCCTCCGACCACGTTCGACTCCACGAGGGCCACCCGCGCCCCCGCCTCGGTGGCACGGATGGGGCGGCGAAGGCCGCCGAGCCGGTGCCCAGCACGACCAGGTCGTGATCGCGGGTCGGATCTCCGGTCAGGATTTGGCAGACGGCTGCGCTGGATCCGGCCCGCCCCGCCGCCTCCGGGTCGACGGCCACGGGTCGCCCTCCCCGGTCACCCGCATCCGGGGCCGGAACCGTCCTGGATCTGCCACGATGATATCCTGGCAGCCGGATATGACAGCGGCCCCGTCGGCAGAGGCGATCGTCGCCGCCCGCTTCTTTCGTGTCCTCGGCGACCCGACGCGTCTGGCGATCCTCCGCCTCCTCGACCGCCGCGAGCGCACCGTCGGCGAGCTGACCACCGCGGTGGGGCAGCGGCAGGCGCGGGTCAGCACCCACCTGGCCTGCCTGCGTCGCTGTGGCCTCGTCACCGCGGAGCGGCGCTTACGGGAGGTTCACTATCGCCTCGCCGTGGAGGGGCTCGGCGCGCTCCGGTCCCGGGCAGAGGTGGCGCTCCTCCCGATCGCCGAGCGCCTCGCCACCTGCTCCAGGATCGGCCCCGACTGGGCGTGAGGCCGACCAACGGCCCGGCCCGAGCCCGGGGGGGCGCTGCGGTCAGTCGATCGCGGGCGCCGTCTCGATCCGGCCGCGCATTGCGCGATCCGGCTTCCAGTCGCGCAGCAGCAGCACCCGGCACTCGGCGTTGGCGACGATGTACGAGGCGGTGCGGCCCAGCTGGACCTCGCCCAGACGGCGCCGCTCGCCCACCACGATGACGAAGAGGTCAGCCGCCCGGGCCCGGGCCTCGTCCACCAGCGCCGGCCCCGCCTCGCGGGCCTGGAGGACGCCCGTCTCGATCGCCACCCCCGCCTGGCGCGCCACCGCCTGGGCCCGGCTGAGGCTCACCTCGGCCCGGGCGAGGTCGTCCTCCAGGAGGGCGGAGAGGGGCAGGTTCCGCTGGACCTCGACCACCCGCAGCGCGTGGATGGTGGCGCGGTCCGGACGGGCCAGCCGGCAGGCGATCCGCATCGCGTCGACGTCGGTCGGAAGGCCGCTCACCGAAACCACGATCCGCCCGCATCGCAGCGCGGCGTCGGCGGGGGCTGCCGCGGTGTCGACCAGGGGGCGCGGCCCGGGCCGCAGCTTGAAGCGCATCGCCAGCTCATTGTGCCCGCCAGCCGGGCGCGGCGGGGGCGCAGGGGTCGTGCGCTCGATCGCGTGCGGACCGAGCCTATACTCGCCTGGCTGTGAAGATCGTGATCGTCGGCTGCGGCCGTGTCGGGTCGACGGTGGCCCGGCAGATGGCTGCTGACGGGCACGACGTCACCGTGATCGACAGCCTTGAGAGCGCCTTCGACCGTCTCGGCCAGGACTTCCCGGGGACGATGGTGGTCGGCTCCGGCGTCGACCAGGACGTCCTGGAGCGGGCCGGGATCGATCGGGCCGACTGCTTCCTCTCGGTCACCAACGGCGACAACCGCAACATCATGGCGGCCCAGATCGCGCGCGAGATCTTCCACGTCGGCAAGGTGATGACCCGCATCTACGACCCCATCCGGGAGCGGGTCTACCGCGAGCTGGGCCTGTACACCTACTGCCCCACCCTGGTCGGGGCCGGCATCGCCCGCACCTACTTCGACGAGGGCGCGGGGGCGGCCGACGCCGCCCGAGGGGCCGTGACCGGGGCGGCGCCGGAGCCGCTGGGGGCTCCCCTCCCGCCGGTGGCGGTGGGGGCCGAGGGCCGCGGCGATGGCTGAGGCCCGCGCCCCCTACATCCTCGTCATCGGCGGCGGCAAGGTGGGCTACTACCTCACCAAGCACCTCCTGGAGGCCGGCTACGAGGTGGCCCTGGTGGAGAAGGACCGCGCCCGGGCGGCCGCGCTCGGCAGCCATCTGGGGCGGTGCGCGATCCTGGTCGGGGACGGCGACGAGATGGCGTTCCTGGCCAGCACCGGGATCGAGCGCGCCAGTGTGGTGGCCGCGGTCACCGGCGACGACGAGGACAACCTGGTCGCCTGCCAGCTGGCGCGGCGCACGTTCGAGGTGCCCCGCACCCTGGCTCGGGTCAACAACCCCCGCAACGTCCGGCTCTTCCACCAGCTCGGGGTGGACGTGGCGGTCTCCGCCACCGACGTCATCCTGGGGGTGATCGACAGCGAGCTCGCCCACCAGGGGGACGTGCGTGAGCTTCCACTGGACGGCACCGAGGCGTCGCTGGTGCGGATCACGGTGCCGGTCGGCCCGCTCGTCGGGCACCGCACCGACGAGGTGGCCTCGCTGGCCCAGGAGCGGATCCTGCTGGTGGTGCGGGGGGGGGCGCCGATCGAGGCCACCAGCCCCCTGGAGGCCGGCGACCAGGTGGTGGTCTTCTCCCGGCGGCCCGCCGCCGACCTCATCCACACCGACCTCGTGGCCGCCCCCGTCGGCGGCTGAGCCCCGCCCCGGCCGCCCGCACCGGTGAGCCCCAGCCTGGCCTTCCTGCTCGGCCGCGGGATCGCCCACTCGCTCTCGCCGGCGATGCACAATGCCGGGTTCGCCGCTCTCGGCATCGATGCCCGGTACGCCGGCCTGGACGTGGAGCCGGACGGGCTCGACCGGGCGGTGGCGCGGCTGCGTCGGCCCGACTGCCTCGGCGCCAACGTCACCATGCCGTACAAGCGGGCCGTCGTCGACCGCGCCGACACGATGTCGGCGGCGGTGCGTCGCTGCGGGGCGGGCAACCTGCTGGTGAGCCGGGCCGGCCGGCTCGCCCTCGACAACACCGACGTCACCGCGATCCGGATGTGCCTGGCGCGGCGGGCCCGCCAGCTGGAGGGGGGCACCGCCGCGGTGGTGGGGGCGGGCGGCTCCGCCGCCGCGGCCCTGGAGGCGCTGCGCGGCCTGCCGGTGCGGGAGGTGCTGGTGCTGGCGCGGCGGCCCCCGGCCGCGGCCGCGCTCGCGGCCCGCTACCGCGGCCAGCCGGGCGCGCCGCTCACCGTGCTCCCGCTGGCGGCAGCGGAGTCGGGCCTGCTCGCCCGCTGCGCCGTCCTCGTCAACGCGACGCCGCTCGGGATGGCGGCGGACGATCCCAGCCCGGTGCCGGTGCAGCAGCTGCACCCGCCGCTCCTCGTCTACGACCTCGTGTACCGCCTGGATGGCCCGACCGCGCTCCAGCGGGCCGCCCGGGACCGAGGGTGCGGGGTCGCCGACGGCCTCACCCACCTGCTGGGGCAGGCGGGGCCGACCTTCGAGGCGCTCACCGCCCGGCCGGCGCCCTGGGCGGCGATGCGGGCGGCCCTGGTGGAGGCCGCCCAGCGGGAGCCGATGGCGTTCGGGTGGGACCGGGGGGCCGCCGCCCTGTCAGCCGGGCCCAGCTGACCCCTGGCCCGCCTTGGGGTGGCGCAGGTGCCCGGACCGGCCTCCCGACTTCTCCTCCAGCGCCACCTCCGCGACGGAGGCCCAGGGGTCGACGGCCTTGACCATGTCGATCACGGTGAGGGCCGCCACCGCGACCGCGGTCAGCGCCTCCATCTCCACCCCCGTCGGCCCCTGGCAGCGGACGGTCGCCGCCAGCCGCACCCCCTGGGGTTCGTCGACCGCCGCGGTGACGTCGACGTGGGTGACCGCGAGCGGGTGGCAGAGCGGGATGAGCTCCGGGGTGCGCTTGGCGGCCTGGATGCCGGCCAGCCGGCAGGTGAGGAGGACGTCCCCCTTGGCCGCCGTCCCCTCGCGGATCGCCGCCAGCGCCAGCGGGCTGCAGCGGACCAGCCCCCGAGCCGTCGCCCGCCGGGTGGTGGGGGCGCGGTCGCTGACGTCGACCATCCGCACCTCGCCGGACTCGCCCACGTGCGAGAGCGGCCGGGCACCCTGGCCCGGGTCCCCGGTCACCCGCTCGGACCGGCGCAGATCGACACCCCGCCGCCGCCGCCGGGCCGGCCGGGCAGGCGGACGACCGCGACCAGCCGGCCGGGGTCGAGTGCCAGGCAGAGGACGGCAAGCGACCGCGGGCCCCCCGCTCGGTCGAGGTTCAGCTGACCGGGGAATCCCGCCGACACCAGCTGGTCGAGGGCCCCGGGGAGGCCGATCTGGCCCACCCCCACCCGGTCGGCGTGCAGGAGGATCAGGGGGCCGCCCCCCGGCTGGAGCTGGTACCGGAAGCTGACCACGACGCGCTGGCCCAGCGGCAGCACCGCTGCGGTCACCACCAGCTGGCCCCGCTCCACGTGGGCGGCGAGGTCGGTCGGCGTCCCCGGCGTCCCCGACCCCAGCCGCAGGAGACGGGTCACCTCGGCGTCGCCGAGCTGGACCTGGGCGACGCCCTCCCGGCGGCGGATCGCGTCCAGCGCCGCCAGGCTGACCGCGCGGCGGAGCGCTCCCGCTGAGCTCGGCGCCACCGGCGGGTAGGTGGGGGCGGTGGTCAGCTGGTGGTAGAGGAAGCCGCCGGCGGCGACGACGAGGACGATCGGCAGGAGGCAGGAGGCGCAGGCGGAGAGGCAGCCCCGGCGGAGCACGGCGGCTCAGCCGGGCCCGGAGGCGCCGACCGCGGACCCTCCCCTGGCGGTCGCGGCGGCGGCGCGCCAGGCCGCCAGCGCCTGACGGTGGCTGGAGAAGGCCAGCTCGGGCATGCCGTCGGGCGCGAAGAAGTCCAGCTCGGTCGCCTCCGGGGTGGGGGAGGGCCGGCCCGCCGCCACCGCGCCGCCGTAGGCGACGACCACCAGCCCCGCGGCGGTGAGCCCGACGTGGAAGACGCCGAGGAGCCGCACCGCCCCCAGCTCGCAGCCCGTCTCCTCGAGGCACTCCCGGCGGGCCCCGTGCTCGGGGTGCTCGTCGTAGTCGAGGTATCCGCCCGGGAGCGCCCACTCCCCCAGCCCCGGCGCGATCCCGCGCCGGATCGCGAGCACCCGGCCGCCCCCGTCCACCGCGATCGCCACCACCACCACCTTGGGGTCGCGGAACGCGACGAAGGCGCACGACGGGCAGCTGGGCAGGGTATGGGCCTCCACCGGCCGGGGCACCAGCCGGGCCCCGCAGTGGGGGCAGAAGCGGTACGGCGCGTCGGTCAGACCCACTCGATCCCGAGGAGGCGCAGCCGGGGGTCCTCGGTCGTCAGGATGCGGATGCGCGCGACCACGTACCGGCGGTCCCCCGGGCGCAGCCGGACGGGATGCGGCGGAAGGGCGCCCGCCGCGGGGTCCGGCCGGACCGTCCCCCGCCGGTAGACGACGACCGGCTCCCGGAGGCGGGCGTCGAGGTAGGCGGCGAGGCCGGGGTCGTCGCACACGACCCGACCGTCCTCTCGGACGGAGGCGACCGCGCCGTCGCGCTCGATCGCCCAGCAGAGCACATCGGTGGAGGCCGGCACGGCGGCGATGATACTGCGGGTCCGCGTGCGCCTCAGCACGATCGCCCGACCCCGACCCGGCTCACCCCGGGGGAGCGGGCCGAGCCGGGTCGAGGTGGTCGCGATTCCAGTCCAGCTGGGGCCCGCTCTCGTCACCGCCGCGGCGGATCGCGGCCGGCCCGTAGCGCTGGCGCAACCGGTCGAGCGCCTGGTCCAGCCCGCTCGGCCCGGTGGCCGGGGCCGCGAACAGGTCCAGCTGCGCTGTGCTCGTGAGCTGCTCCACCCCGACCCCGAGGAGGCGGACCGGGCGCCCGCTGTGCCACGCCTCCGCCAGCAGCGCGGCGGCCGCCTCCCCGATGGCGCGGTCGGCGTCGACCGGCGAGGCCAGGGTCCGGCGCCGCCCGACGGTCTCGAAGTCGGCGTAGCGGAGGCGCAGGGTGACCGCTCGGGCGGCGAGCCGGCGGCCACGGAGCCGTCCCCCGACCTCGGCGGCGAGCGCCAGGCAGCGGCGGGTCAGCCCCTCGGCGTCGCCCCGATCAGCGGCATACGTCTCCTCCCGGCTGATCGAACGCGGGATGCCGGGGAGGACGACCGGGGCGGGATCGAGGCCGGCCGCCCGGGCGGCGAGGCCGACGGCCGCCGGTCCCAGCCCGAGGGCCAAGGCCGCGGGAGTGCGCTGGGCCAGCTCCCCGAGGGTCGTGACCCGGAGGCGGCGGAGCGCCGCCTGGGTCCTCGGGCCGATCCCGGGGAGCTCGCCGATGGGAAGCGGGGCCAGGAAGGCGGCCTCGCTCCCCGGCGGGATCACCAGCAGCCCGTCGGGCTTGCTGCGCCGGGACGCCACCTTGGCCACCGTCTTGGAGGTGGCGACGCCGACCGAGGCGCTGAGCCGGCAGTGCCGCAGGATCGTTCGCCGCAGCTCGGCCGCGATCGCCTCCGGGGCCCCGAACCGCCTGGCGGAGCCGGTGACGTCCAGGTAGGCCTCGTCGAGCGACGCGGGTTCCACCAGGGGGGTGACCGACCCCAGCACCCGGAACACCCCGCGCGAGACGTCGGCGTAGTGAGCGATGTCGACCGGGAGCACCCAGGCCGATGGGCATCGGCGGCGGGCCTCCCCCAGCGGCATCGCCGAGCGCACGCCGAACGCCCGGGCCGGGTAGGAGGCGGCGCACACGACGGCCCGCCCGAGCGGCCCCGTCTGACCCGGCTCCAGCCGCAGGGAGCCGCCCACGATCACGGCGGCTCCCGCCATCTGGGGGTGGCGGAGCTGCTCGCACGAGGCGAAGAAGGCGTCCAGGTCGACGTGGAGGATCGCCCGCGCCCCGATCGGCCAGTGGGTGGGCGCCGCGGGGGCGGGCGCTGCCGCGGGCGGGGTGCCGACCGGACCGTTCAGCGCGACGCGGCGACGTCGGGGCCGACCGGGGCGCGCCCGCGACCGCGGGCACGCCGGTGGGCGACGAGGTCGTCGTCCCGGAGATGGCCGGCCGCGATCATCAGCTCGACGTAGCTGACCCCCAGGTGGGGAGCGGCTCGCCGCAGCACCCACGGCGGCGGGTTGGAGCGATTCTTGCTGACCGACTGGTAGAAGTAGATCTGGTTGAGGTCGCAGAGCACGGCCAGCCGGTGCAGCGAGAGGCCACGGTCCTGGCAGCGGGCTCTGAGGTACTCGGCGAACTCCATGCGATCCCCGACGGTCGAGGCGGCGGCTCCGACGGGGCGGCCCGCCGGCGGGCGCCCGACCCGTGGCGCCATGCTAACACCGGTCCCACGGCGTGCTGGCCCGTTTCGCGCCCGGCTTCCGCAAAGCCGCCGGTCACCCCCGTGCCCGGCTCCCGGGGTCCCGTCGGGTCGGTGCCGGTGCCCTGCTGGGACGTGACCGCAGACCGGTCGGTCCCCCGTCCCCCAGCACCGGCGCCACGACCAGCGCGACCCTCGCGATCCGCCGCGCCCGGAGCCCCGGATGTGGACGACCACGGTCGCGACCGGCTGGACCACCACCCGCCCAGCCGGACCGCCAGGATCAGCCGCCGGCTGCCACCCCGCCGGGGATCCGCATCGCGGCCGCGGTCCACCCCCCGCGTCGCCCGACCCGGGCCTGGGGTCACGAGCGCTCCCCGAGGGCCGCGACCTCGCAGAGGAGCGCGGACCAAAGGGGCGCCCGACCGGCCGGCGCCAGCCGCGCCCGCATCCCCGCGGCCCTGGCGCCGGCCAGGTCGGCCGCCGGGGAGTCGCCGACGAAGAGCACCGCGCCCGGCGCGAGCCGCAGCCGTCGCAGCAGCGCCGCGAAGATCGCCGGGTGAGGCTTGCGCCAGCCCACCTGGCTGCTGAACACGGTGACGTCCAGGTGGGCGAGGAGGCCCAGGTGCCGGAGCTGGGCGCGGAGGACGGCGGGCGGGTAGGGGGCGTTGGAGCAGAGCCCGGTGCGCAGTCCGTGGCCGCGGATCGCCTCCAGGAGGCGGACCGCGCCGGGCCGGACCGTCACCCCGGCGAACCAGGCTCGCTGATGGAGCCACACCACCCGGGAGCGGGTGCGCGACGGCACCCGGTGGCCGACCAGCTCCAGGAGGGCGGCGTCGTACACCCGGGCGATGTCGACCTCGCGGGCGGGATCGGACCCCTCCCCCGAGGGGCCGGCCGCCGACTCCACCCTGGCGTCGAGCGCCCTCGCCAGTCCCCTGGGCGCGGCGCCGCCCCCTCGGACGGGCAGGAGGAGCCGCGCCAGCTCCGGGTCGAGCCGGTCCAGCGACGCCACCGGTCGCCGGAAGCTGACCAGGGTGCCGCCGTAGTCGAAGGCCACCGCGCGCAGTCGCGGGTGGATCACGCCCCCCGGCTCCGGGCCGGGCGCGGTCAGCTCCGGCGGAACGGCCACCGACGCGCGCGCAGCCGGGCCTCGCGGTCGGCGAGCGCCTGCTCCCGCTCGGCGAGCCCGGCCTCCCGCTCCCGGACCTGCACCTCGACCCAGGTGCTGAGCGACCGCACCCGCTCCTCGATCTCCTGGATGCGCGCGGCACGTCCGCGGAGGTCCTCGGCCTGGTCGCTGAGGGCCCGGCGGGCCGCCTCGACCGCCTCCGCCAGCCGCTCCTCCATCTCGGTGAGGCGGCGGACCCGAACCTCCACGTCGGCAGAGAGGGCGCGCAGCGCGATCTCGGTGGCCGGGAGCTGGGCCTGGTGGAAGCCGATCGGGCTCCCGGGGAGGGCCAGCGCCGCCGACGGGGGAGGTCCGGCGGCGCTGGCCGCGCGTCCCGCGGCGGGGACCGCGATCGGCGCGGTCACGGGTCGGAGCGTCGGGGGCCGCACCGGGGCGGCGGCGGGCGCCACGGCGGCGGTCAGGCTGCGGGCGTGGTCGGAAGCGGTCATGACCGATGGCTCCTGCGAAGACGTGGAACGGACCGGAGCTCCCGGGCTGCGGTCCACCCTAGCAGGGGACGTGGCCGCCGTCGAGCGGCCGCGGGCCGCTCACGGCGCCGCCGGGCCTCCCGCGGGGCCGGCAGCCGGCTTCGCCCCCGGCCGGCGTCGCCGTCGCCGCCGCCGGCTTCCCGTCGAGCCCGCCCCCGAAAGCCCTCCATCCCGGTTCGGCTGGCCGGCCGCCGGTGGACGGGGGCCTCCGCCAGGTGGGCGGCCCGGGGCGGGCGGTGCGGCCCCGCCGGCGGTCGCGGGCTCGCGCGCCTGCCGGTCCAGCGGCGGCCGCCCGCCCCGGCGGCGACCCCGCCGCAAACCCTGCGACGGGCCCGATCCTGGCTGGCGGTCGCGGGCCGGCTCGGTCTGGCCGAAGCGCGCAAGGGAGCTCGACTCGGACCAGGGGCGCCACCGGAGCGGCGGAGGCTCTCCGTACCCCACGAGGGTCAGGTCGAGGTCCTGGAGGAACGCCTCCAGCGGCCGCTTCTCCTTGGCGGCGTTGCCGGTCTGCCGCTGCTTCTCCGCCCAGGGCTGGTAGCGGGTCGACTCCGGATCGAGGAACTCGGGCAGCGTCGCCATCTCAGCGGAGTATAGGATCGGCCCCGTGGACCGACTCCTCGCCGAGGGCCTGTGGCAGCTGGACGCCCTCCTCGGAGGGTACGAGGACGTCAACGCCGTCTTCCTGGTCCTGGGCCCGCGCCCGTGCCTGGTCGAGACCGGGCCGCAGCTGGCGGCGGCGACCGTCCGCGCCGCGCTGGGGCGGCACGGGCTCGGGCCGACGGACCTCCGCTGGGTCGTCCTCACCCACATCCATCTCGACCACGGCGGCGGGGCGGGCGAGATCGCAGCCGCGTTTCCGCGCGCGACGGTCCTCTGCCATCCCCGGGGCGCGCGCCACCTCGCCGACCCCGGCCGGCTGGTGGCGGCCGCGGGGGTGGTGTACGGCCCCGCGCTCGACACCCTCTACGGCCGCATGACCGCGGTTCCGCAGGACCGCATCGCCGCGGCCGAGGATGGCCGGCGGGTCGACCTCGGCGGGGGGCGCTGGCTCCGCTGCATCCACTCGCCCGGGCACGCCAAGCACCACCTCGCCGTGCTGGACGAACGGACCGGGGTGCTGCTGGCCGGGGACGCGGTCGGGGTGCAGATCCCCGGCGGCGGACCGCTCCGACCCTCCACCCCACCCGATGACTTCGACCGCGATCAGGCGGTCGGCTCCCTGCACCGCTTCGCCCAGCTGCGGCCCAGCCAGCTGGTCCTCACCCACTTCGGTCCGGCCGGTGACCCCGAGGCGGTGCTGGTCGCGGCCGAGGAGCGGCTGCGCGGCTGGTGCGACGCCGCCGAGGCGGCGTTCGCGGAGGACCACGGCCTCGACCACATCGTGCGGGCGCTGCGCCTCCGGGTCGCCGCCGAGGGCGGCCCGCCGGTGGCGCCGGAGCGGGAGCGCGTCGTGCAGCTGATGAGCGGCGCGCGGTCCAATGCCGCCGGACTCCGGGGCTGGCTCCAGCGCCGGGCGGCCGCCGGATCCGGGGCCGCGGCGGGCATCCCGGCCGGATGATCACCGCCTGTCTCGAGGTGGCGACGGGCCGCCGGCGGCTCACCGACCTCACCGACGACCTCCACCGCTTCTGCCACGGGCACGGCGACGGACTGCTGTCGGTCTTCGTCCCCCACGCCACCTGCGGCCTCGCGCTGGTGGAGGTGGGGGCGGGCTCCGAGGCGGACCTGCTCGCCTGGATCGACCGCCTGCTGCCGCGGGACGAGCGCTACCGACACCGCCACGGGTCGGCCGGCCACGGCGCCGACCACCTGCTCCCGGCGCTGCTGCCGCCGACCCTGACCGTCCCGGTCGTCGGCGGACGCCCGGCGCTGGGGACCTGGCAGCACGTGGTGCTCGTCGACACCAATCCCGACAACCCCGAGCGCCGGGTGCAGCTCGACCTTCTTCCCGGCTGAGCCGCCCCGGGCCCGGCGGCAGGTTTGGGAATGCGCCGGGCGGGGTAAACCTCCACCGCGGGCGTGGGTGCGCCGAGGCATCGCAGTGAGGCGTCCCGTGCCTGAGGGATCGTCATGCTGCAGCGCCGGATCGCGGTCATCGCACCCCCGTGGTACCCGATCCCGCCCCAGGGCTACGGCGGGATCGAGCTGGTGGTGGGACTCCTGGTGAAGGAGCTGCGCAGCCGCGGCCACGACGTCACGCTGTTCGGGAGCGCCGGCTCCGGTCTCGCCGTGCGGCCGCTGGCGCCCGAGGGATGGGATCGTGCCCTGGGCGGCCCCGACGAGCGCTGGCGTGAGGTGACCTACGCCGCCCGCCTCGCCACCGCCCTGCGCCGCGAGCGCCCCTTCGACGTCATCCACGATCACACCGGTGGGGCGGGCCTGGTGGTGGCGGCGAGCGCCGGCCGCGGCCCGGTGGTGCACACCGTCCATGGACCGCTCGGCGAGCCGGCCCGCACCTTCTACGCCGCACTGCGCGGGGTGGGCCTGATCGCGATCAGCGACCATCAGCGCACCACCGGGCCGGGGCTCCCCTGGCTGGCGACGGTCCCCAATGCCGTCGACCTCGGGGCCCTCCTGGAGCCCGGGGCGGTCGCCCGCGAGCCCTACCTCCTCTGTCTCGCCCGCATCTCGCCGGAGAAGGGACAGCATGTGGCGATCGCGGTCGCCCGGCGGACCGGTCGTCCGCTCGTGCTCGCCGGCAAGATCGAGCAGACCGCGGCCTCGCTGGCCTACTACGGCACCGAGATCGCGCCCCACCTGGATGGCGTCCGCGTCCGTCATCTCACCAACGTCGCGGGTCGGGAGAAGGCCGAGCTGCTCGCCGGAGCGACCGCGCTGCTGGCGCCGGTCCAGTGGCCGGAGCCGTTCGGGCTGGCGGTGGCGGAGGCGATGGCGAGCGGGACCCCGGCCGTGGCGCTGCGGCAGGGAGCGCTGCCGGAGCTGGTCGAGGACGGGGTGTCCGGCTTCGTCTGCGACACCGTCGACCAGATGGTGGCGGCGGTGGGGGCGGCGGCGGAGCTGGACCCTGAGGCCTGCGCCCGCGCTGCGCGCCTGCGGTTCAGCCCCCGGGCGCTGGTCGAGCGCACCCTCTCGGTGTACGCCGACCAGGCGGCCGGGGCGCCGGAGGCGGCGGCGCTCGTGCGGGCGCCGGTCCAGCCGGCGGGGTCCGCCTGGGCCCTCGCCACCGGGGCGCCGCCGGCGCCCAACTGACTCCGCCTCAGTCCGCCTCGACCCGCCGCCACGGCGCCGACCCCCGCACGACGGTGAGATGGACGCCGTGGAGGGCGGTGCGGCAGTCGGTGCTCCCGTCCGGTCGTCGCCAGGCGTGCACCCGCAGCCGCCCGGAGCCGATCCGAACGTTCTCCAGCTCCAAGTGCGGGCACCAGGGGGGAAGCGCGGGATCCAGGTACACGACGCCCCTGGGCACGTCCGGCTCCAGCCCGAGGAGCAGGCGGACCGCGTGGAACACGGCGCCGGCCGCCCACGCCTGGGGGGCGTTGGCGAGCGGGTAGGGGACCGGGGCATCCGCCCCGCGGCGGCTGAGGCCGGCGAAGAGCTCGGGGAGCCGGGAGCGCTCGAACCCGGTCGCCGCCCCCAGGATCCCGTCGATCAGCCGCCAGCTGTCGGCGGTGCGGCCGTAGCGGCGCAGGCCGTCGGCCGCGATCAGGGTGTCGTGGGGCCAGACCGAGCCGCGCTGATAGTCGTGGGGGTCGTAGGCGGGGTGGTCGCGGCTGAGGGTGCGCAGCCCCCACCCGGTGAAGAGGTCGGGTCGGAGCAGCCGCTCCGCGACGCGCTGGCCCCGGTCGGGGTCGAGGATGCCCATCCAGAGGCAGTGGCCGGGGTTGGAGGTCGCGGTCATCACCGGTCGCTTGGTCCCGTCCAAAGCGAAGGCCAGCTCGCCGGGGGGGTCCCGCCAGTAGGCGGCAAGGAAGCGTGCCCGCAGCTCGCGCGCCTCCCGCCGGAGCGCGCCGGCCCGGTCGGGCTCGCCCCAGGCCTCGAAGAGCTCGGCGATGTCGCGCTTGGCCCCGTAGACGTAGGCTTGCATCTCGCAGGTCCCGATCGGCGGGGGCGGAAGACCGCCCCCCTCGTCGAGGACGCCGTCGTCGGCGTCCCGCCAGCACTGGTTGCGATAGCCGCCGGGCGTCCGGCGCTGGTACTCCTGGAAGCCGTCCTGGTCGCGGTCGCCGTGGCGGTCGATCCAGTCCAGGCAGCGCTCGGCGCTGAGCCGGAACGGCTGCAGCACCGCCGCGTCCCCCAGCCACCGGTGGGCGGCGGCCAGCAGGACCAGGAACAGCGGGGTGGCGTCGGCGGTGCCGTAGTAGGGGGTGTGGGGAATCTCGCCGAAGTGGGCCCACTCGCCCACCCTGCGCTCGTGGCAGATCTTGCCCGGCTCGGCGTCCCTCGCCGGGTCGTCGAAGGTGGCCTGCCAGCCAGCGAGCTCCTGCAGGGTCCCGATGGCGAAGAGGGGATGGGCCGCCATCGCCTGCAAGGACGCGATGATCGCGTCCCGCCCGAAGATCGCCACGAACCACGGGATCCCCGCCGCCGGCAGCCAGACGTCGGGGGAGAAGTCGTGGTGGAAGAGCCGGAGGGCGGCGAAGTCCTCCACCGCCTGGTCGTAGGCGAGGAGCAGGCGGGGGTCGGCCGGGTTCACCCGCGCCACCGTGCGCTGCCACCGTCGCCGCAGCCGCTCGGCACGGTCGGGCAGCGGGTGACGGAGGGGGCAGGCGCCCACCCGAGGGCGGCCGCGCAGGCTGGTGAGGCAGTCGACCTGGAGGCAGACATGCCACTCGCCGCCGGGTTCCAGCGCCACCGGGAAGCGCAGGCTGCCGTTGGCGTAGGCGGCGCCGGCGCTCTCCGGCGCGATGCGCAGGAGGCAGCGCCGGACGAACCCGTCGCGGCGGTAGCGGGTGTCGAGCTGGGCAGGCGGCCGCCACCCACTCTCCAGGCGGGTGCGGGCCTGCCACTGCTGGGTGCGCACCTCGAAGAGGTCGGCGAAGTCGGTGGCCAGTGCCACGTCCACCACCAGCGTCACCGGAGTGCCGCAGTAGCTGTGGAGGGTGAGGTCCTCGTGGAGCCGGTGCTCGCTCATGGTGCGGTCGACCGTGAGCGTCACCCGCCCGCCCCCGATGGCGTCGGTCGACAGCAGCCAGCGGGCGTGGCGGAAGGAGAGCTGGCTGTAGCCGAGGCACTCCAGGGGGCGGCCGCTGAGGAGGATCCGGTGGCCGCTCAAGAAGCGGGTGTCGTCCGAGAACAGTCCCTCGGCGCTGGACGCATTGCCGATGGATCCGTCCGCGCCGGCGACCAGGAAGGTCGAGCCGTGGTTGATGGTGACCGACAGCGGGCCGTGGCCGACACTGACCGGGGCCGGCTGGGGGGGGCCATGAGGAGCCGGCGCCGGGGCCACCGCTGCCGGCACCGCGCGCGGAACCAGAGGGGGCGACCGCGATGGCTGGGGGGTCTGCTTGGCGAGGCGCACCGCGGGATGGTCGCACGACGGGCCGTCGGCAGGCCGCGCCGGCCCCTGGGCGTCGGGGCCACGAAGGCCAGATCGGCCAGCCTGACGGAGGCTGAACCGTGGCGCCGGTCCGCCGCCACCAGGTGCCGGGTGGCGGCACGCTGCACCGCCGGGTGGAGGGTGGCGTCGGTCGGCGGATCGCGGCGATGGGAGCGCAGCGGCTCGATGGCGGCGGGAAGGGCGCGGACGCCTTTCCTGCCGGTGGCCACCGATCCCACCGGCACTGCGGATCCCCGCCCCGGTCTGGGGATTCTCGCCGGAGGCGGGTCCGGTCGCAGACCGGGGACGGTCTGGTGGCGACGGGGCGGCCGGGACGGGCCGATGGCGTCAGGGCGCGCCGAGCGCGCTGCGCCGCCGGCTCCGGTGGGCGACCTCGTCCGCGAGCACGAGGCGACGGTGCGGTCCGACGACGGTGCGCCACCCTTCGGCGTGCCCCCGGCGCCGGAGCCGGAGCGGATCCCGGTCCGGCCCCCAGCCGTCGCCGTCGGCCGCGCCGCCTGTCGGCCCGGCTGGGTCTGGCACCACCCCCCAGGGGTGGGCCGGTCCGCGCCGATGGGGGCGCGCGATCGGTCGCGACGGTGGCTCCGGGCGCGCCCGCGGTTGCAGCGGGGGGTGCCGCCGACTACAATGCGGCCGTTGTCCGGAGGCCGAATTCGGCCTGAGTTGCGTCGGAGGGGTACGAAGATGGCCGTGACCGGGTACTGCATGAAGTGCAAGCAGACGCGTGAGATCGCCGACGCACAGCCGACCACGCTGAAGAACGGCAAACCGGCGACGACCGGCAAGTGCCCGGTCTGCGGCACCAAGATCTTCAAGATCGGCAAGGCGGCCTGAGACCGACCCGGCCCCGAGCCCGGGCGACGGTCGGACGCACACCCGGCCGCCGCCCCGGCACCGGTGGCACCCGGGCGTCGCAGCACCCGAGCGGGGTGGTCGGGCGCTGGGGCCCACCGGCGGTGGTGGTCGCGGGCGACCGTCCGCGACCCGCGTGCCGGGGCCACCGGCGGCGGCCCGGCGCTCGGGCCGCCGCCGTCGATCAGGTCGGCTGGGGCGCTCGGACGCCGCTGCCGGGACCGGGCGCGGGGACGTCAATCGGCTCCGGCACCGGGATCGGGTGGTGGAGTTCGAACACCTCCTCGTTGAAGAGGACGCGGTCGCCGTGCTCCAGCTCGCGCTGCGACATCCGGAGCGGCACCACCAGACCGATCAGCTTGAGAATGACGAAGGTCATCGCCCCGTCGTAGGCGGTGACGAAGACGAAGCCGAAGGCCTGGACCAACAGCTGGTGCGGATTGCCGCTGAAGAGCCCGGCGACGCTGACCCCGGCGCCGCGCACGCCGACGTACACGATCATGGCGGGGTTGGCGATGATTCCGACCAGCAGGCCGCCCACCGCGCCGGCCATGTAGTGGGTGTGGATCACCCCCAGGGTGTCGTCGACCTTGCGGAACGGCCACCGCCCGGCCATCGTGTTCATGGTCAGCCACGGAATCGCGGAACCGAGGAGGCCGACCAGGATGGCCCCGTAGCCATCCACGTAGCCGGCGGCCGGGGTGATCGCCACCAGGCCGCAGATCATCCCGTTGATGGCGCCCACCATCGACAGCTTCTTGTTGAACACCATGTCGAAGGAGAACCAGGTGAGCAGCGCCACCGCGGTGGCGAGGTTGGTATTGAGCACGGCCGCCGCGGCGTCCGCGTTGGCGAAGTAGGGGTCGCCGCCGTTGAAGCCGTTCCAGCCCAGCCACAGGATGCCCGCCCCCACCATCGCCAGCAGCATGTTGTTGGGCTTGAAGTCCTGCTGGTCCTTGACCGTGCGGGGCCCGATCACCGCCGCCCCCACGAACCCCGAGATGCCGGCGGCGACATGGATCACGTAGCCGCCGCTGTAGTCGACGACGCCCAGCCCCGCGAGCCAGCCTCCGCCCCAGAGCAGGAAGGCGTTGACGCTGTAGACCAGCACCGACCACAGCGGGACGAACAGCATCCACGCCCGGAAGTTGATCCGCCCGAAGAGGGCGCCGGCCAGGATGATGGGGGTGATGGCAGCGAACACGAACTGGAAGTACACCAGCGAGGACTGGGGGAATCGGAAGCTCGGCATGAGCCCGTGGAGGAGCGGGATCGCCGCCTGGGCGGTCTCGCCGGCCGAGCTCAGCACCGGCTGCGGGAGACCGACCACGGTCCCGATCCAGGCGTGGCCGAAGCCCATGTTGAACCCCGCCAGCACCCACACCACCAGCACCGCCGCGAAGGCGTAGAAGGCCATCACCGCCGAGCTGACCGCCCACTTGCGCTTGACCACGCCGCCGTAGAGGACGGCCAGGCCCGGGATCGACATCAGACCCACCAGGGTGCCTGCGGTCAGCTGCCAGGCGTTGTCGCCGGGGCTGAGGTAGGTCGGGGAGGGGATGTACATCTCGGGCGCACTCCTTGTTCCGAAGGGGCGGGCGCCGCTGGGTGGCGCTGGCAGCAATTGTCGAGGCGATGCCGGCGCTCGTCTTGGTACAAGGATCACGAATTGTGGCCCGTGATCCTGGCGAAGCCACACAATTTAACGGTCCAGATCTTGTAGGTCGTGAGCCCGCGCTGTCGCCCGCCTGGCCGCCGGGCCGGGCGGCTCAGGCCGCCCGGCGGGCCAGGGACCGGTGGACGGCGGCCGCGACGGCGCGCCCGTCGGCGATCGCCGTGACCACCAGCGACGCGCCGCGCACGGCGTCGCCGGCGGCGAACACCCCGGGGACCCCGGTGGCGCCGCCGTCGGCGACGATGAGACCGCCGCCGGGGCCGCAGGCGAGGCCCAGCTCGGCGACCGCCCCGTCCAGCTCCGGACCCTGGAACCCGAGCGCCAGCAGGACCAGGTCTGCGGCGAGGGTGTGGTCCTGGCCCTCGACCGGGTCGAGCACCACGGCGCCCCCCGGGTGCGGTCGGGGCCGCAGCCGACGCAGACGGACGCCGCCGACCCGGCCGCCGACGCCCTCGAAGGCCACCGTCTCGACCGCGTATCGTCGACCGCCGCCCTCCTCGTGGGCGGGGCTGGTGCGCAGGATGATCGGCCAGCTCGGCCACGGGTTGCCGGGGGCCCGCTCCCGGGGGGGCTGCGGACGCAGCTCCAGCTGTTCGACCGCCGTGCAGCCTTCGCGCAGGACGTTGCCGAGGCAGTCGGCGCCGGTGTCGCCACCGCCCAGGATCACCACCCGCTTGGCGGCGGCGGTGATGGGCAGGTGGTCGCGACGTGGTGGCAGTCCGGCCACCCGGCGGTTCTGCTGGGGCAGGTAGTCCATCGCCAGGTGGATCCCGGCGAGCCCGCGCCCGGGCACGTCGAGCTCTCGGGCGCGACGCGCGCCGATGGCGAGCACCACGGCGTCGAATCGGCGGCGGAGCGTCGCCACCGGGAGCTGGGAGCCCACCCGCACCCCGCAGTGGAAGCGCACCCCCTCCCGGCGCAGCTGCAGGAGGCGACGGTCCAGCAGCGACTTGGCGAATTTGAAGTCGGGGATCCCATAGCGGAGCAGGCCCCCGGGACGGTCATCCTGCTCGTAGATCGCGACCAGGTGGCCGGCACGCGCCAGCTGTTGCGCCGCCGCCAGCCCCGCCGGCCCCGACCCCACCACCGCCACTCGCCGTCCGGTCCGGCGCGGCGGGGGCTCGGCGCCCACCCACCCCTCCAGGAAGCCGCGGTCGATGATGGCCCGCTCCACCTCCTTGATGGCGACCGGCTGGTCGTGGATGGCGAGGACGCAGGCCGCCTCGCACGGGGCCGGGCAGAGACGGCCGGTGAACTCCGGGAAGTTGTTGGTGCGGTGGAGCCGGTCGCAGGCGCTCCGCCAGTCATCGCGGGTGACCAGAGCGTTCCAGTCCGGGATGAGGTTGTGGAGGGGGCAGGCGTCGTGGCAGAAGGGGACGGCGCAGCCCATGCAGCGACTGGCCTGCTGGCGGAGCACCGGCACGGTCAGCTCGCCGTGGACCTCGGCGTAGTCGCGCAGCCGCTCCGCCACCGGGCGGTCCTGGGGCAGCACCCGGGGATGGTGCAGGAAGGCCAGCGGGTCATGGCCGCCCGAGGAGCCGGTCACGCGACTATCCGCGCCGGTGCCGACGGCGAATGTACGGGCAGGTGGTTCGCCGGCGGCGGACGGAACGCCGGCCGCACCGCCACCAGCCGGGCCGCCGCGCGGGGCCAGTCGCGCAGCCAGGCCGCGGCCACCGGGCTCCGGGTGAGGTGGTGGTGGCGGCGAAGCAGCTCTCCCACCATCTCCATCTCCTCCGACCGCGCGCCACCGAGCACCACCGACTCGCGGTTGGCGTGGCGGTGCACCCGTGAGCGGTGGTCGAGCACGAAGGCCACTCCCCCCGTCATTCCGGCGCCGAAGTTGCGGCCCACCATCCCCAGCACCAGCACCATCCCGCCGGTCATGTACTCGCAGCCGTGGTCGCCGATCCCCTCCACCACCGCGGTCGCGCCGCTGTTGCGGACGCCGAACCGCTCGCCCGCCTGGCCGCGGAAGTAGGCCTCACCCGCCGTCGCGCCGTAGAGAACGACGTTGCCGACGATGACGTTGTCCTCGGCGGCGTAGCCGGCAGCGGCGGGCGGCCGCACCACCAGCCGGCCGCCGCTCAGACCCTTGCCGACGTAGTCGTTGGCGGCTCCTCGGCAGACCAGGGTGACTCCCGGGGCCAGCCAGGCTCCCAGGCTCTGGCCGGCGACGCCGCTCAGGTGGATGCGCAGGGTGTCGGGCGGGAGCCCGCCGCCGCCATGACGGCGGGCCACCTCGCCGCTCAGGCGCGACCCCACCGCCCGGTCCCGGTTGCGGACGGCGGCGCGGACGGTGGCCGGTGCGCCGTCGACGAGCGCATTCCCGGCCCCGCGCTGCAGGCGCAGGTCGAGGGCGGTGTGGAGCTGGTGATCCTGCGCTCGGGTGCGGCGGCGCTGGCCGCTCGCGGTCGGCAGCGCGGCCCGGATGGCCGCGGAGGGCTGCGGCGGGTGCAGCAGCCCACGCAGATCGACCCGCGCCGCCTTCCACGGCCGGACCCTGCCGCCCGGCCGGAGCCGGTCCACCCGGCCGACCATCTGGTCCATGCTCACGAAGCCGAGCCGGGCCATCCACCTGCGCACATCTGCCCCCACCAGCATGAAGAACCGCACCACGTGCTCGGGGGTGCCGCCGAACCGCCGACGCAGCACCGGGTCCTGGGTGGCGACGCCCACCGGGCAGGTGTTGAGGTGGCAGACGCGCATCAGGACGCAGCCGCTGGCGACCAGGGCGGCGGTGGCGAAGCCGAACTCCTCGGCGCCGAGCAGGCACGCGATGACGACGTCGCGGCCGGTCTTGAGGCCGCCGTCGGTCTGCAGGGTGACCCGATCGCGCAGTCCCTGGCGCACCAGCGTCTGCTGGGTCTCGGCGAGGCCGAGCTCCCAGGGAACACCGGCGTGCTTGATCGACGACAGGGGTGCCGCGCCGGTGCCACCGTCGTATCCGGAGATGGTGATGTGGTCGGCGCGCGCCTTGGCGACTCCGGCGGCCACCGTCCCGACCCCCGCCTCCGCCACCAGCTTCACGCTCACCCGGGCATCGGGATTGGCCTGCTTGAGGTCCCAGATCAGCTGGGCGAGATCCTCGATGGAGTAGATGTCGTGGTGGGGGGGCGGGGAGATCAGCTCGACGCCGGGGGTCGACCGGCGCACCCGGGCGATGACGGCGTCCACCTTGTGCCCGGGGAGCTGGCCGCCCTCGCCCGGCTTGGCCCCCTGGGCGATCTTGATCTGGAGGTCATCGGCGTTGACGAGGTAGTCCACCGTCACCCCGAATCGCGCCGAGGCCACCTGCTTCACCGCGCTGCGGCGAGAGTCGCCGCCCGGCTGGGGCCGGAAGCGTGCGTCGTCCTCGCCGCCCTCGCCCGTGTTGCTGCGGGCCCCCATCCGGTTCATCGCCACGGCCAAGGTCTCGTGCGCCTCCGTGCTGAGCGAGCCGAGCGACATCGCCCCGGTGGCGAACCGCCGCACGATCGCCTCCACCGGTTCCACCGTGTCGAGCGGGATCGCGACCGCCGGGGCGGGTTCGAGCAGGTGCCGCAGCGTCACCGGCGGCTCGTCCTCCCCGTCGGCGAGCCGGCAGTAGTCCGCAAAGCGCTGGTCGTCGGCGGTGCGGACCGCGTGCTGCAGCGCTGCCACCGTGGCCGCCGTCCACCCGTGCGGCTCGCCGCCAGTGCGCCAGCGGTGGCTGCTGCCGAGCTGCGGCGGACGGGCGGTGTCGGGGCCGGGATACGCGTCGCGGTGGCGGATCAGGGTCTCCTCCGCCAGCACCGCCAGGGTGGCGCCGCCGAGGCGGGCGGGGGTGCCGGGCCAGCAGCGGTCGACCACCGTCTGGTCGACGCCGACCGCCTCCATCACCTGGGCTCCGCAGTAGCCGGCGAGGGTGGAGATGCCCATCTTGGACATCACCTTGCCGATGCCCTCGGTGAAGGTCGCGATCATCCGCAGCGCCCCATCGGCGCCGGAAAGTGCGGCGGCGGTCTCCAGCGCCAGCCGCGGGTGGACCGCCTCGGCTCCCTGGCCCAACAGGCAGGCGAGATGGTGGACGCTCCTGGGCTCGTCGGACTCCACCAGCAGGCTGAGCTTGGCCCTGGTTCCCGATCTGACGAGATGGTGGTGGACGGCCCCCACCGCCAGCAGCATCGGCGCCGGGGCCAGGTGCTCGCCGGCGGTCGCATCGCTCAGCACCAGCAGCCGCACCCCGTCCCGGATCGCGGCGTCGGCCCCGGCGCAGAGGCGGGCCAGGGCCCGGTCCAGACCGCGAGCGCCGCGAGCGGCCGGAAAGACCGCGGCGAGGGTCCGCGAGCGCAGTCCGAGCGGCTGCGTCGCGCGGACCCAGCGGAGCTCGGACGCGGTCAGGACGGGACGCTCGGTCCGCAGACGGCAGATGGCCTGGGGACGGGGATCGAGCAGGTCGCCACCGCCGCCGAGCTCCATCGCCAGCGACATCATGCAGCGCTCGCGGATGGGGTCGATGGGCGGATTGGTCACCTGGGCGAAGCCCTGCGCGAGGTAGTCGTAGGCGAGCCGCGGAAGGGGCGAGAGGACCGCCAGGGTGAGGTCGTTGCCCATCGAGGCGGTCGCCTCGTGGCCGGTCCCCGCTGCCGGCGCCACCACCTGCTCCAGCTCCTCCTCGCTGTAGCCGAAGAGGCGGTGGCGGGTGGCCAGCTCCTCCAGGGCGGGGGCGGACGCGGCCGGCTCGAGGTCACGGGGGAGGCTGCTGGAGTGGGCGTCGAGGGCGGCCCCCCACGGCCGCCGCCGCGCCACCCGGCGCTTGACCTGACCGTCGAGGACCACCCGCCCGGTGTCGGGCTCGACCACCAGCATGCTGCCGGGGTGCAGGCGTCCCAATCGCGACACCCGGCTCGGGGGGACGTCCACCACGCCCGCCTCGGACGCGAGCACGACGAGGCCGTCGCAGGTGACGACGTAGCGAGCCGGCCGCAGCCCGTTGCGGTCGAGCACGGCGGTGACCGTGCGCCCGTCGCTGGCGACGATCGCGGCTGGCCCGTCCCATGGCTCCAGCAACCGCGCCTGGTGCCGGTAGAAGTCCCGCAGCCGGGTGGGGATCAGCGGGTCGCCCTCCCACCCTTCCGGCACCATGGTGCAGAGCGCCTCCGGCAGTGATCGGCCGCTGCGCACGAGCAGCTCCAGCGTGTTGTCGAAGGCCGCTGAGTCGCTGCCCCCGGGCTCGATCACGGGCAGCACCGCCGCCGGCTCGCCTCCAGCGACCGGATGACGGAACCCCCGCTCGCGGGCGCGCATCCAGTTGACATTGCCGCGCAGGGTGTTGATCTCGCCGTTGTGGGCGGCGAGGCGGAAGGGCTGGGCCAGACGCCAGCTCGGTTCGGTGTTGGTGCTGAAGCGCTGGTGCACCACCGCCAGCTGGCTGCGGCAGTCCGCCGATACCAGGTCCGGGTAGTGGGCGGGGAGCTGGGCCGCCGTGAGCTGGCCCTTGTAGACCACGGTGCGGGTGGAGCAGCTGGCCACGTGGGCGAGGTCCGCCGACCGGGGGTCGGCGAAGTCGATGCGCTGCACCGCCGCCTCGATCGCCTTGCGGGCGCGGTAGCAGCGATCCTCGGCCGTGGCGCGGCGGGGCCCGCAGGCGACCACGCACTGGCGCACGACCGGACGGGCGCTGCGCGCCACCGGGCCGGCGGCGCGCGGGCGGCTTGGAACGTCCCGCCAGGCGATCAGGGCGAGTCCGTGCTGCGCCAGCAGGAGGGTGGCGGTGGCCTCGACCGCGCGGCGGTCGCCCGGGTGGCGGGGGAGGAACAGCATCGCCACCGCATAGCGCCCGGCCGGCGGTGGGACCACCCCGGAGCGGGCCAGGTCCCGGCGGAGGACCGCGTCGGGGATCTGGAGCAGGATGCCGGCGCCGTCGCCGGAGCGGGGGTCGGCCCCCACCGCCCCGCGGTGAGCGAGGCGTCGAAGCACGGAGAGGGCTGTCTGCACCACCTCCCGTGAGGCCGGTCGCCCCAGGCTGGCGACGAACCCCACACCGCAGCCGTCGTGCTCGTGGGCGGGATCGTACAGCCCGTGGGTGGCGGGAGGTCCGGGACGGGAGCGGGGCTCAGTGGCCAATTGGTGCGGTGAGGACGAGCGGATGGCGATGGGGAAAAAAAACGGCCCCCCGAAACTCGGGGGGCCGGTCGGCTACGAAGAAGCGCTGGACGCGCTAGCCGGCCGGCCCGCCTGCTGCGGGGGTGGGGGCGATCATCGAGCCCGCGACGGTCGGCACGGTGGGCTGGCTGGCGTCCAAGGTGGACTCATTTATACCGGCGCGGTGAGGGGCTGTCAAGGACGGGCGGCGGGCCGGCAGTGGGGAGCGTTGGCGGCCTGTCACATCTCGGCCGCGGATCTCGGGCCGGCATGGAGTCGTGGCTGAAGGTCCAGGCAGGAAGGACCGCGACGGCAACGCCCTCGCCCGGGCGATCGTGACCGGGCGACCGAGGGGGCATGCTTGGAGCCCGAGCTGGACACGAGGCGGCTGCGGTGGCCCGGGGTCGCCCCGAGGGCGAAAGGGTGGGAGGGCTCGAGCAGCCAAGCTCAGTTCGGAGGCAGGGAGCGCGGCCTGAACACGTTGGCAGGGGGGCGCTGTTGCGACGCGAGGGGCTGTACGGCTCGCTGCTCTCGGAGCGGCGCCGGCAGCGGGATCGGGGCGGCCCGGTGGCGCTGACGCAGCCAGCCGGGCGTCGGCCCGCGGACCCACGCGATCACACCATCGCCAAGGTGGAGGCGCACGGCCGGCGCGGCGACCTCGGCTGGCGAGCCACGGTGATCAGGGCGACGGGGACGGCCTTCGAGGACCGGGCCGCACCCTCCGGGCCCGCGAGCACCCGCTGCGCGGTGAGATCCCCCCAGGGCTCCGGATCGGGGGAGGGACCCCACAGACGCGACGGATGTGGCAGGGGGCGTGATCCGTCGTAGCCGGCACCGCCAGGATCAGACCGAATAGGATCGGACGTATCCTGGCAAGACTTCCCAAAGCTTGCCGATGATCGAACCGGGCGCAGCCCGCGTCAGTCGCTCCGCGAGTAGCTCCAAAGCGTTCACGGCCGCCCGCAACACCTCAGGGTCGGCCCCGCCGAGTGCGTCGGCGAGCTCCCGGTCGATGGGGCCGGCTCCCTTTCGCGCCACCGCGCGTGTGTGCTCTGGGAGAAGGTGGACAAGAGGGCGACGCATGTCAGCGGGGTCCGCCTCCGTTGAGACGAGCCCCTCGTCGCGCAGCTTGGCGACCGATGCGGATACACAGCTCGGAGGCAGGGCTGTTCGCTCGGCGATCTCATTGATCGACGCGTCGGGATTCGCGACGACGTCCAGAGCACCCGGCTAGGATCGCCTGTGAGAGCGCGGATTGGCTGGGCACCGTCCACGGCAGGCTAGAGCAGGCTCTCCACGGGGTGGACGTCGCCACAGGTGACCCCGAGGGCAGCGTGATGCTTGCGCACCGCTTCCGCATCGGGTGCCTCCACCAGGCAGTAGACCTGCCCTTCAGGGTTATGGTAGGCCTCAAGCTGCCGCACCCCGAACTCGTCCCGGGTTCCGGTCCGTGTGACGTCTGCGATGGACTTGAGCGTCTCGGGGGGTAGCTTCAGGTCGCTGTGGAAGTCCATAAACTTGGGCACTGTCTCCTCCTCCGTGTCAAGTGGGGGGCGTCGCCACCCCGGCCAACTTCCAGCACGATACACTCATCTCTAAGGCACGTGTGACCACGCTCGCCGAGGATTCCGTACGCGTTCACCAGTCGGCGGCCGGCCCCGGCGCCAGTTCGCCCGCGCGCGCCACGGGAACTCCTTGGGTTGAGCGGTGCCGGTGGCGGGCTGACCGGCCACCTCTGCTAGGGCCATGGCGGGCCTCCACTCTTCGCGGCACCGATCGGTGCCCCACGGCCGCTGGTATAGCACCGGTCCACACCCTCGTCAAGCGTGCTGACCGCACCCCCAGGGCGACGTCAAAGTCGGGGGCGCTGAACTGAGGGGCGGGGGGCTGGCTTTGTCGGCGGCGGTGCGGGATACCCGCGGGGATGGACCCCTTGGGGGCCGGCGGGGCCGACGCGGCGACCGATCGCGGGCGGGTGGTGGTGCGGCTGGCGGAGCCGGACTAGGGGAGCCGCTGGGCCGAGCGGATGAGGGCCCATCACGACCTCGGATTCCCGGATCCTGGTGGGCGAGTCGCTGACGTACATCGCGGAGCACAGGGCCGCTGGGTCGCGCTGCTGGGATGGGGGGCCGCCGCCTTCAAGTGCGGGCCGCGGGACCGCTGGATCGGCTGGACCCCGAGCCAGCAGAAGGTCATATGGTTTGTCAAGCCCGTCGACAAGTTCAGTGATAGCGACGGGTTCGTCGCAATCGGAACAGGGGCCACCACGTCCGATCCGCCGCATGAAGGGTCCGCACTCGTCACAGCGCTGCTCGCCGATCTCGCGAGCCTCGCAGGGTGGGCACTCATACACTGTCAGCCTCGATATTTCACCAGCCGGGGAGTGACGGGCGGGCTGCGGTTTAAGAAGGCCCATCCGATGGGGAGGATCTGGGTGTTGGATCCGGAACTCTCCCTCGGAGGGCCTTCACCGTGGACGTGGGGCACACTCGCCGCCGCCCGCGCCTCCACGTGACCGCGGATGGGCCGGGCTTGGTCACCCATGCCTGGGTCCGGCTGCTCAGCGATCTGGTGGAGCGCAGCGGCTGGCGACGGCGCGGACGGCGGCCGTGGCCGCCGCGCAGTCGCGGCGAGGGCCTGGCCGACCGCCCAGGACGGCCCGCCCAGCCGGAGTGTTTCGGGCTGGTCGCCCCGCCGGCCACCGCCTGGCGGTACCTGACCGGGATCACGGCAGAGCAGCTGGCGGCCCTGCAAGCGGCGCAGGCGTCGGCGCGGGCGTGGGCGTGGCGGCACGGGGCCGCCCCGGCGCGGGTGACGTCGGACGTCGACGCCCCCCTGGTCACCGCCGACAGTGAGAAGGAGCGGGCGGCGCCCACGCACACGCGCGGCTACGGGTTCCACCCCCTCCTGGTGACCTGGACGAGACCCGCGAAGCCCTCGCCGGGCAGCTACGGCCGGGCAATGCCGGCGCCAACACCGCCGCCGATCACGTGGCCCGCCTCGAGGACGCCGTGGCCCAGCTGCCGCGGCCGACGCGGGCCCAGGACCCCGGGCACGGGCTCGAGGTGCTGGTGCGGGCCGACTCGGCCGGCGCCACCCACGGCTTCGTCGACGCGATCGTCGCCCGCGGCCTGGAGTTCTCGATCGGCTTCGACGTCACCGAGCCGGTCCGCGACGCCATCCTGGCGCCGCCGAAGCGGGCCCGGGTCGCGGCGATCCAGCAGGACCGGGAGCGGCGGGAGGGCGCAGGGGTCGCCGAGATCACGGACCGTCTGGATCTGCGCGCGTGGCCGGCGGGCACCCGCGTCATCGTCCGGCGCGAGGCGCCGCATCCCGGGGCGCAGTTCACCCGCTTCGATCCTCAGGGGTGGCGCCACCAGGCGTTCATGACCAACGGCGATGATCCCGACCGGGCCTACCTCGAAGCCCGCCAGCGCGGGCATGCTCGGGTCGAGGACCGGATCCGCACCGGCAAGGACTGCGGCCTGCGCACCTTCCCCTGCCTCGCCTTCGCGGCGAACGCGGTGTGGCTGCTGTGCGTGCAACTCGCCAGGACCTGCTGGCGTGGGCGCGGGCCTGTGGTCTGGAGGGACCGCTGCGACGTGCCGAGCCGAAGCGGCTGCGCTACGCGCTCTGGCATGGTCCAGGACGGCTGGTGCGCACCGGACGGCGCTGGCTCCCCTGCCTGGACCACCGCTGGAGGTGGGCGCGGTTGCTCGCGGCCGCCTTCCACCGCCTGCAGGCGCTGCCCCTCGCGGCCTGACCGCGCCGCCGACCCGTTGGCGATGACCCCGCGGGTGACGGAGGTTGGCGCACGCCCTCGCCCATCCCCGACTGGCCCGCCGCCCCTCCTGGCACGGCTCCCCGAGCCGTCTGCCCGCCCGTCAGACCCCTCCGCACGCCGATGGTCCTACGCGGACATCCCGGCAGTCTCCCCGGGGCCCCTTCGTCGCCCGTTTCCACCCCCTGATGAAATAGCGAGGCTGGGCTAGGCGAGGTCCCGTGGGAAGCCAGTTCCGGGTGGGCCGCGGAGAGACTGTTCGCCGATTCTCACCAGCTGGAGTCCGCGTTGGATGAGGCTCAGGCGTCCACATCGGTCACCGTGCATCGGCACCGATGCACGTACAACCTACCGAACCGGTATGGGGCTTGACTCCGGTCCAGCCATGCCTGGAGTTGGCCCGGATACGCGCCCGCGCCCGCGATCAGACCTGTTTCAAGCCCCGCCTCGCCCAGGAGAGATGAGCCCTGGGGGCGGACCTTGCTTGGAGAGGCGCCTGCGGCGCCCAGGAGCCCGCAGTTCTCATGTCCTGCTAGAGTGCTGTGACCGCTGGAACCGGGAGGACGGCAGTGGCGGATCACGACTCCGCAGCACCATCGACGGCTATCTCAGTGATGCTCATCGTCCCCGATGCGGAAGCTGCGGTTCACTGGTACCGCGGGGCTCTGGGGGCGCGCGAGCTTTGGAATCTGGGCGGCGTCGCTGGCTTGGAGATCGCGGGAGCACCCTTCTTCCTGCACCAAGTCAACCCGGCCAATCCGACGGAGTTGAGCCCCGATCGCGCGGGGTCCACCAGCACGCGCATAGAACTCTTCGTCGACGATCCCGATCGCCTGCTCGACCAGGCGATCGCCCATGGAGCCTCGCCGGGCTCCGAGGTGGAGGACCATGAGGTGCCGTGGGGAATCCACCGCCAAGGTGGCTTCCGCGATCCATTCGGGCACAACTGGTCGGTCGGAGATCGCTCGCCGCTCCACCAGTGGGTCCCCTGATTCCGAAGGACGGCTGCTCCTGCAGCCGCCCTTCGGTTTGAGGGCCAGCCAGGTCAGCACGGCACGGCCACATGCGCGCGGGGGTGCACGCCCGCGACCGTGGCAACGTGGACTGCTGCCGTGACTGGTGGCCACCATCGGCCGTGGCAGCCCGGTCCATCGGATTGGGGGGAGTGCCGCCCGCGAGGGCGGTCGCATCGAGCACCCCGCTGCGAGCAGGGCTGTCGTCGCTGCGGCCCAGTCTCCGCTGCCACCGCCGCGCCCTGATTCAGGGGGGCGACGCCGGCACGCGACGGGCGGTCGCACCATCGATGCGGGCCCGGGCCACCAGCGGAGATCCCGGTTGGGAGGACGATCGGAATGGACCTCCGGCAGGCCGGCATCATCGGGGCCGTCGGGGCCGCCACCCTGGGCATCGGCGGGTGTGGTGGGGGAGCTCCCCGCGCCAGCCTCCGTGGGGAAGGGAGGGGACCGCCGCCGACACGATCGAGGGCAACCACCTCTGCCCGTGGTCCTCGAGAGCGGGGCCGCCACCGCCAGCGTGATCGCTGCCCCCGCGTCGGCATCCGGTCGGGGCCCAGGGCACGGTGACCGCCGCGATCCTGCTCTTCACCAGCGAGCGGACCGTGAGGCGGGACGAGGCGGCGGCGGCCGAGGGCACCGCCATCGGCGGCCGGAGCGCCGCACCGTGATGGAGGCAACCGGCACCGAGGCCCGGGCGCCTTTGGGCCGGCACCGTTCGCGACAATTGGGGGATGCCGCCTCGACGCCCGGACGCCGACACCGACGACGCCAAGCTCCGTGAGCTGCTCTTCCTGCAGCGCCTCTCCACCGCGGCGGCCACCACCGTCGAGCCCGACGCGCTCCTGGACCTGGTGATCCGGGAGACCACCGGGGCCATGCGGACCGACGTCTGCTCCCTCTACCTCCACGACCCGGAGCGCTCGGAGCTGGTCCTCACCGCGACCAACGGCCTCAATGTGAGCCAGGTGGGGCAGGTGCGGCTGCGGCTGGGCGAGGGCGTCACGGGCTGGGTGGCGGAGCACCGCCGGCCGCTGGTGGTCCCGAGGGTGGCGGCGGAACCGCGGTTCCGCTGGATCCCCGGGGTGGACGATCCCCGCTTCACGTCCATGCTCTCGGTGCCGATCCTGGCGGGTCCGCGGATGATCGGGGTCCTCAACGTCCAGACGGTCCCCACCCGGGCGTTCGTCGCGCCCGACATCGACTTCCTGGCCGCGATCGCGGGCGGGGTGGCGGGGATCATCGAGCGGAGCGAGCTGCAGCGCCGGCTGGAGACCCAGCTCGACGAGATCCGCTCCTCGCAGGAGATCCACGAGCGCTTCACCCAGCTGGCCCTGGCCGGGGCCGGCCTGGAGGCCATCCTGGAGGCGATCGGCAGCCTGGCCCGGGCCCATGTCGACCTGTACGATCCGCAGGGCTTCCGGCTCCACCGCCAGGGGCCGCCCGGGCTGCCCCTGGGCCGCCTCGCCCTCCCGTCCGGGCTCGCCCGGGGGGACCGCGCCGGGCCGGTCTCCGCGCAGGCCGGCCGTCCCCGCCGCCGGCTGTGGCTGACCCCGATCCGCACCGAGGGGGAGCTGGTCGCGGTGCTGGCGGCCGAGCCGTCCTCGGCGTCCGCCGTGCCCGCGGCCGGCCGGGTGGGCGGCGAGGCGGAGGTCCTGGCGCCGATCCTGCGGCGGGCGCTGGAACATGGCGCCACCGTCCTGGCCCTGGAGCTGGCCAAGGAGCGTGCCGCGGCGGAGGTGGAGCGCCGGCTCCGGGGGGATCTGGTGGAGGCCCTCCTCTCGCACGGTCTGGCGGCGGCCGAGGCCTCCAGGCTGGCAGCCCAGGCGGGCCGGCTGGGGTCCCGGGTCGCGGAGCACAGCTTCGTCCTCGTGGTCGAGCCCGACGACGAGGAGGCGGCGAGACGCCTCGGCAGCCGCCCGTTCCAGGACCGCATCCACGAGGCCGTCGATGACCTGTGCCAGCGGCGCGTTGCCGGGGCGCTGGTCGTCACCCGTCCCACCTCCCTCGTGGTGCTGGCCCCCTCCGGGCGGACCGAGGAGACCGAGGAGGCCGACGCCGAGGCGGGGACGGTGGACAGGGTGCCGGACCAGCAGCGGATCGTCGACCTGGCGCGCGGGATCCAGGACCTCGTCCGCCGCCTCGCCCCGGACACCGCCTTCTCGGTGGGGATCGGCAACCTCGCCCAGGGGCTCGAGGCGCTCCCCCTCGCCCACGACCAGGCCCGCCAGGCGCTCCGGCTGGTGCGCCGGGGCGGCGGCCGCGGGCAGGTCGTCTCCTACCGCTCCCTGGGTGCGCTGCGCCTGCTCCTCGAGGTGCGCGATCCGCAGGCGATCACCCGGTTCGTCGACGAGACCCTGGGCCCCGTCCTCCGACCCGGCGGCCGCCGCACCGCACCACTCCTCGCCACCCTGGAGGCGCTGGTGCGCCACCGCTGGAACCGGCGCGCGACCGCCCGGGGGCTGGCGCTGCACGTCAACAGCCTCGCCTACCGCATCCGCACCATCGAGTCCGAGACGGGCCTTCGGATCGACGACCCCGAGGCCCGGGTCCTGCTCACCGTGGCGCTGCAGGCCCGCACCCTGCTGAGCCCAGAGGGAGAGTGAGGCGTCAGCCTCCGGGTCCGCGGGCGGTGGCGGCCGGGACGCTCCGGGCGGCGGCAGTGGGAGCGGTGCCGATGGTCGCGACCGGGTCGAACGCGAGCCCTGCCACCGTCTCGCTGCCGGCGCCGACCCGGCGCAGCCAGACCACGTACTGAGCCTCGCTGCTCTCCGCACCCTGCGGTACGCGCCGGGGGCGAGGAAGGCGGGCCAGTCGGTGCGGGCCCGGTTCTGGGTGCAGTGGCCGCCGGCCACCCGGGCGGTGTCGGTGAGGGTCGCGTAGGCGGCATCGGCGACGATCCAGAATCCGGAGGGCTGGTCGATGACGGTGGGGACGGCCGCCGGCGACTGGACGAAGGTGTCGCTGATGCGCTCGTCGTACTTCCGACCGTTGTCGGCGATGTAGCGGCGGTTGGCGCGGTTCAGCTGCGAGGTGAAGGGGCCGGCGGCGAGATGGCCGAGTGACACCGACGGCCGGGTGCTGGCGCTCCAGTACCGGTCGAGCGTGGTGACCAGGGACCGGCACCACGACGCGCAGGCGACGATCCGGGCGCTGGTCCCGAAGCGGGGGACCGAGTCGCCCCTGAAGAAGTGGGTCGCGTAGTCGATGACCCAGCGTCCGGGCGGCGGTCTGCGCTGGAGGACGACCAGCTCGGCCACCGTCCTTCCGGTCCCGGTCCCGCGCCGGTCGGCGGCGGCGAGGTCGACCCCGGGGTGGGCGGAGGAGGCGGAGGCGAGCACCGACCAGTGGCGGGGCGTCGGCACGGCTGCGAGACGCCGCCCGCTCAGCTCCTCCCAGGCCACCCCGGTGGAGTCGTCGGCGGCCATCACCCCGCGCTCGACGGTGTCGATCAGCGTGGGCGTACGGGTTCGCTGCGCGCGGTCGTAGACGGCGATGTCGTGATCCATCACCGCCGCGACCCACCCCGACGACGTCGTGGGATCGGGGCTCCCGGGTCGCGCCACCGATCGCAGCGCCGGCCCGGGCGGTCCCGGGTGTGCGCCGGCGCACACCCGGCCAGGACGATCGCCACGCCACCGGCCAGGGCGGCGCCGCGACGGCGGCTCGACCGGCGACCGGGGCGCACGGTGGCGCGAGTCTACGGGGTGGCGGCGGGGAGCGTCAACCGCGGCGAGTGGGCCGCCCGTCAGGCGCGGTACCCCGCCCGCCCCTCGCCGGGCGTCCGCCGGCGAGGGGGGTCGCCTCGAGCTCGCGGCACCGACGACGTCGGCGAGGGAACGCGCGGCGTCGCGAACCGCGTGCCCGATCTCGGCCGAGCCGCGGCGGTCGGGCTCGGCGCCCACCGCTGCCACCATCGGCCGGCGGCGCGGTCGTGGCGGCCGTCGACACGACCGACCACACGGTCGCGGCGCATGGTGGGCTGCAACTGGTCGCCGCGGCGCCGCCGCCCGACCGGCGGGGGCGGATCTCGGTGCGGTGGCAGAGCCCCACAAGGAGCTCGAGCCGGACGCGGTCGAGGACCAGGGTGTCGAACGGCGACGGCAGGCTGGTGCGCCCGGTCGCCGGCGCGCCGTCGACCAGCTGGTCCACGTCGTCGCGATGGACGGAACCCTGCCGGCCGATCACCATCTCGCCCGACCACCCGCGCGGAGCGGAGCTGGCCCCTTTGGCCGAGCCGCTCGCGCACCTCGTCGGGCTGGCCGCAGCGGCTCGAACTCGGGGGGGTGGCCGCGTCCGTGCCCCCCCCGCGGTCACCGGCTGCGGGTCGCCCGCTCCCGGCTCCGGTCCGGCTCCGCCCGTTCGGCGCACGCGTACCGCAGGAACAGGTGCGATGCGTGTCGCCGGACGCTGAGGAGCGCAAGCGGCGACCGGTCTCTCGGCAGCAGCTCGACGCCGTCGACGACGCCGGGGCGATGGCGGCCGTCCTGGCGCCCGGCCAGGACCGGGGCCACGGTGAGGAAGAGCTGGTCCAGCAGGCGGGCGCGCAGGAGCTCGCCGACCAGCACCGGGCCGCCCTCGGTGAGGATCGTCCCCCACCCTCTGGCCCGCAGCCTCGCGAACAGGTGAACGAGGTCGACCCCATCGGCGGCGGGGGTCGTCACCACCTCCGCGGCGGGCAGGCGCAGGCGCGCCCGGACGGCCCCCGCCGGGGTGGTCGCGACCAGCACGTCGCCGGCCAGCCCCGGGTGGTCGGGCGGGAGGTCGCCGGTGCGCGTCAGCACCACCAGCCGCGGGCGGGGGGCCCGGCCGAGCGATGACCGCAGCGCCCGCAGCTCGGCCGCGGCCCAGCCGCAGACGTGCTCGGGGGTCCACACGTGCCCGGGGGTCGCCCGCAGGGTGCCGGCGCCGATCACGACCGCGTCGGCGCAGGCCCGCAGCAGCGCCATCACGAACCGGTCGGCCGGGTCGCGGCCGCTGATCACCGATCCCGCTGATGGGATCCCAGGGCCGAGGGCCACCACGCCGTCGGCCGAGGCGACGAAGTTGGCGAACAGCACCGGGGGCGTGAACCCGAACCCGCCCCCGTACAGTCGGCTGAGGCGGGCCGGCACCTCCGCGTAGCGGGCGAGGCCGCGCTCCTCAAAGTCGCACCGCAGCGGCGACAGCGGCTCCTCCCCATCACCCCCGCCGCCATCGGCGTCGCTCACGATCCCCTCCCCGTCCGCCGCCCTGATTGGGGCCGTTCGCATCCTAAGCGCGGACCACCGCCAGTGGCGACGGAGGAGGATGGAGCGGGGGCCGGCCCCGGCCGGGCCGCCGGGGTGGCGACGGACGATCTGGCGGACGCGGCGTTCCTCACCCGGACCGCGGTGCCGGTCTGACCCGCTCAGCGCCCAGCGGTGGCACCCGTCGCCGGTGACGGCCCCGGCCCCGTGCCCCGGCCCCGCTCGTGGGCGGCGGGGAGGCTTGCGCCTGGCAGACCCGCCACCATCTCCAGGGCATGGGGGAGAGCGGCCCAGACCGCGTCCAGGCTCTCCTCCACGGCTCGCCGGGCGCCAGGCAGCGCCAGCACCAGGGACCGTCCCCGCACCACCGCGACCTGGCGGGACAGGATCCCGTGCGGGGTGTGGCGGAGGCCGGCGGCGCGCATCGCCTCCCCGAACCCTGGCACCACATAGTCGGCCACCTCCAGGACCGCCTCCGGGGTCCGGTCCCGCTGATGGAGCCCGGTCCCGCCAGTGCAGAGGACCAGCGCTGGCCGGAGGTCGTCGACGGTCCCCCGCAGCCAGCCGGCCACCTGCTCGGGCTCGTCCGGCAGACAGGCGGCCCGGGCGACCTCCCCGGGGAGGTCGCGGGCCCGCTCCTGCAGCCAGCGGCCGCTGGTGTCCTCGGCCAGCCCCTGCGCGCAGCGGTCGCTGACGGTGAGGACCGCGACCCGCCAACGGCCCCGGACCGCGGGGGCCTCGCAGCGGTCGTCGGCGCCGCCGGCCGCCACCCGGTCAGCCCTCCCCGCCGGCCGGCTCGGCGCCCGCGCCGGCCGCTGCCCCGCCGTCCGAGCCGGACGCCAGGAAGGCGAGGAGCCGCCCGCGGTCCACCGCCAGCGGCTCGAACACCTGGAAGCGGGCGCGCAGGCTCGCGTACTGGACCGCGAGCTCGCGGTCCTGGTCGGCCGCCGCCGGCTGCCACTCGTCGAGGTACCGCACCGCCACGATCCCCGCCTGGAGCGCCTCCTTGCAGCAACCGAAGCAGGGTCGGAGGGTGGTGGTGAGGGTCCCGCCCAGGGTCGACTGGCCGAAGCGGGCGGCGGCCAGGATCGCGTTCTGCTCGGCGTGGACGCAGACGCAGAGGTCGTAGGCACCCCCCACCGGATACGGGCCGGTGTCGCGCCGGGCGCAGCGGTGGCAGCCCCCCTCCGAGCAGTTCGGCATCCCGATGGGGGTCCCGTTGTACCCGGTGCTGAGCACCCGGTCCTCGCGGATGACGACGGCGCCGACCCGCCGTCCCAGGCAGTCCGCCCGGGTCCGGGCCGCCAGGGCCAGGAGGACCGCGTACTCCTGCTTCGACGGCCGGGCGGCGCCCGCCTCGGGCATGCCCTCGACCTCAGCGGTCGACGGCGGCGACGATGGCGGGGTCGAGCCCCGGGAAGCTGCGCAGGAACTGCAGGCGTTCCCGGGTCAGCTGCGCCACCAGCTCGCGATAGGCATCCTGCCGGCCGGTGCGCTGGTAGAGGAGGCGCGGCTGGAGCAGCTCCGGGTCGTCGATGCCGGGGACGCGGGCGGCCACGTCGTAGCCGAAATCGGGATCCCGCTCCCAGCTGACCGTCCCCTCGGCGATCGCCCGGACCACCGCCGAGGAGTCCTGGATCCGCACCTTCTTGCCGCGGGGGTCGTCGTCGCCACCGCCGACCCGGCCGGTGTTGAGCAGGTAGGCGGTGAAGCCGCCGCTGTCGTGCAGCTCCTTGAAGCGGTTCCCCTGCTGCGAGTGGAGCAGGGGAAAGAAGGGATTGGTGCCGGGGACCCGGAGCGCCCGCCCGGCCTCGGCGGCGCCGCCGGCGGCGGTGCCGCGGGTCTCCCCCAGCATAAAGTAGGCGGCCGCCTGCTCGGCCGACAGACGCGCCACCGTCGGGATCAGACCGTCGTTGCGGTTGAGGATGAGCAGGGAGTGCACCGGCCCGAGGTCGCGGGCGTCGCGCGACCAGCCCAGGGCGTCCATCGGGAACACCGCGCGCCCATTCTGGGTGTGGCGCTGGTCGAAGAAGTCGCAGGGTCCGTCCACCTCCGCCTGCGACACGTTCTCCAGATACGAGACCCGGGAGGTGACGGCGCGATGGATGGTGGGCTCGTCGTCGGGGTCGAGCGCGTAGGTCTTGGCGAAGCAGCCGTTCTCCGACCCGTACACCTTGCCCCCCGGCATCAGCGCGATGAAGTCGTCCTGCACCGGACGGCTCTCGTTCTGACGGGTGAAGGTGGTGGTGGTCTTGCCGGTGCCGGAGAGACCCACGATGAGGATGGTCTGCTCGCCGCCGTCGGTGGGGATCGCCTTGCAGCCGGCGTGCATGGCCAGGCCGCCGCGGTCGTAGACGATCCGGTTCCAGAGCCGCAGCAGGTTCTTCTTCGACTCCCCGAAGTAGTCGGAGTTGCAGACCCGGGTCACCCCGCGCTCCAGGTCGACCGCGATGCAGCGGTCGTCGGGGTAGCCGGGTGCGGCCAGCCCGGGGGTGTAGATGACCGTCATGTCGGGCTCGAACTCGGGCCCGATGCCGGGCCCGTCGAAGAGCAGATGGGCCTGCATCCCGGCGATGTTGGCGAAGCTGCGCTCCATCACCAGCCGCGCCGGCACCCGGAAGTCCACGTCGTTGCCGATGTAGCCGTCGATCACCAGCACGTCCCGCTCCCGCAGGTAGGCGTCCTGCATCTCGGCGATGCGGCGTCCCTCGGCCGGCGGGACGGTGCGGTCGGAGTGGCGCTCAGGGGCGTCGCTGATGATCACCGTGGAGGCGTTGCTGCGGGCCAGGACCGTGGTCTGGACGTTGTAGTTGTCGTAGGCGGTGCGCCGGGCCGTGGGCATGGCGCTGGTGAGCTCCCGGAGCCGCTCCGGGGAGGGGTTGAAGTCGGCCGAGCGCGTCAGCGGCAGTGAGGCTCTGGCCACCTCGCCCATCTCGATCTCCTCGCGACCCGGCCGGGCGTTCGCCCGTCCCCCTTCGGATTCGAGCGTAGCAGACGACCTGGGTCCCCCGGGACGGTTCGCCCACCGCCGGTCGGCGCCGTCCGGCTCTCGTCCGCCCGGGGCACCGGTTGCGGGCGGGGCGGCGGCGCGCCACCATGGGCCGGGGGCGGCGGCCGGCGCGGGACCGGCCCTCCCGGGAGGAGGACCGCGAGGTGGCCATGACGATCACGACACCGAAGGTGGCGGCGGTGATGACCCAGAGCGTCGTCACGGTGGGTCCGGATGCGACCGTGGCCGAGGTGGCGGAGATGCTCCACCGCCATCACATCACCGGGGTCCCGGTGGTGAACGACTACCTGGGGGTGGTCGGGGTGGTGAGCGAGTCGGACCTCATCGGCAAGCGGGGACGCACCGCCGGCGACATCATGACCGCGCCCGCCCGCACCATCGGGGAGGACGCCGCCCTGAGCGACGCGGCCGGGATCCTCCTCGAGGAGCGGATCCGGCGGCTGCCGGTGGTGCACAACGATCGGCTGGTGGGCCTGATCTCCCGCACCGACCTGGTGACCTTCTTCGCCCGCCATCAGTGGGTCTGCGGCGGGTGCGGGTCGGCGGTGCGGGGGCTGGAGCCACCCGCCGCCTGTCCCAACTGCGAGGCTCCGGCGCAGGGATTCCAGCTGGAGGACGCCGCTCCGGGGATGTGACCCCGGGGGCCGGGAAGGGATGGCTCAGGCGGGGGGGACCGTCACCGGTGCCCGTTGGCGCAGCCGGCGGAGGTCGTGCACCGACTCGGTCCAGCGGATGGTCCCACTGTACGACCGCATCACCACCGACGAGGTCCGCACCTCCATCCCCGCGAAGCGGACCCCGGTCAGCATCTCCCCGTCGGTGATCCCGGTGGCGGCGAAGAAGATGTCGTGCCCACTGCAGAGGGCGGGCAGGTCGAGCACCCGGTCGGGATCGAGCCCCTCGTCAGCGACCAGCCGCCCCTCGTCGTCGTCGCGGGGCCAGAGGCGGCACTGCATGTCGCCGCCGATGCACTGCACCGCGCAGGCGGTCAGCACCGCCTCGGGGGCGCCCCCGATCCCGGCCAGGACGTCAACCCCACTGCGGTCCGGGAGCGCGGCCATCACCCCGCCGGCGACGTCGCCGTCGGTGATGAGCTTGACCCGGGCCCCGGCGGCGCGGATCTCGGCGAGCAGGCGTTCGTGGCGGGGGCGGTCGAGCACCACCACGGTGAGGTCGCCGACGTTGCGGCCCTCGGCCTCGGCGATGCGCTGCAGGTTGCGGTGGATGGGGTCGCGCAGGTCGATGGCGCCGCGGGCCCGCGGACCGACCACCAGCTTCTCCATGTAGGCGCAGTGGGTCTGGAAGAGCGAGCCCCGCTCGGCCAGCGCCACGGTGGCGATCCCGCCGGGCAGGCCGCGGGCCACCAGGCGGGTGCCGTCGATGGGGTCCACCGCGACGTCCACCTGCGGAGGGTTGCCGTTGCCCACCCGCTCGCCGATGTACAGCATCGGGGCCTGGTCCTTCTCGCCCTCGCCGATGCGGACGACCCCGTCCATGTCGACGAAAGACAGGGCGCGGCGCATCGACTCCACCGCCGCGCGGTCGGCGGCGATCTTGTCGTCGCGCCCCATCAGGCGGCCGGCCGCCATCGCCGCCCCCTCGGTGACCCGGACCAGCTCCAGGGCGAGGTTGCGGTCCATCGGGGTGCCGGGGTCGAGGTCGGGTGAGGGCCGGGTCGGCTCGTGGCTGGGATCGTCCATGGCCGGGGACGATACGCCGGGGCGGCGCCGGCGGTGCCGAGCCCTCCCCGCTTCGGGCGGGCTCGGTCGCCGCCCGCCTCTCGCTCAGGCGGCGCCCACCACCCCGGCGGCGCCGCCGTCAGCCCGGGCCGGGGCGGGCGACCGCCCCCGCACCCCCAGCGCCACCACCGCGGCCAGGACCAGGACCGTGATCGGCAGGAGGAGCGTCGGTCGCATGGCGTCGACGAAGGCGTTCACGAACACGCCGTGGGCCAGCGACCGCAGCAGGGCCACCGTGGCGCTGGCGGTCCCTCCCGGCACCGGCAGGGCCCCCCCGGTCTGCCCGGCGCCGATCTCCAGCCCGTGCCGGGCCGCCCGGGCGAACTGGGCCACGAAGTGGCCGGCGAACGCGGCCGGCAGGCGGCCCGCGGCCGCCTCCGCCCGGTGGTGGAGCGCCACCGCGAGCCGATTCTGCAGCAGCGCCCCCACGCCGGCGCTGGCGATCACCGCTCCCAGCTCCTGGATGGTGTTGAGGACCCCGGACGCCACTCCGCCGAGCTCGGGCCGGATGTTGCGGGTGGCCACGCTGAACACCGGCCCCCAGATGCAGCCCATGCCGACCCCGCTCACCACGAGCCCGGGCACCAGCGACCAGCGGCCGGAGTCGGCCTGGACGTCCCAGGCGATGAAGGCTGACCCGGCGGCCAGCAGCAGCAGCCCCGGGACCAGCAGCCATTTGGGGTCCAGCCGCTGGCCCGCCGGCCCGTTGGCCGCGCCGGAGCTGAGGAACATCGCCGCCGGCTGCACCGCGATGGTGAGGCCGGCCGCGATCGCGCTGAGACCGAGGATCGACTGGTAGTAGATGGTGAGCGGCAGGTAGAGTCCGACGATCGCGAAGCCCATCGCGCACAGCACCAGCGCCATCAGGGTGAAGTTGCGGTCGCGGAACACCGCGAAAGCGAGCAGGGGTTCGCCCCCCTGGCGGCGCGCCTGGTGGACGACGAAGACCGCCAGGAGCACAGCGCCGGCGGCAAGGATCAGGGGGATGCTGAGAATCCCGGTCACGGTCCCCCAGGCGTACCGCTGACCCTCGATCAGCCCGAACACGAGGCAGAACAGCGAGCCGGTCACCAGCGCGACGCCGGCCAGGTCCAGCCGGTGTCGCCGACCCGGTCGGAGGTCGGGGACCAGCCGCAGGGTCGCGACCACGAGCGCGAGGCCCACCGGGACGTTGACGAAGAAGATCCAGCGCCAGCCGAAGTTGGTCACGAGGAAGCCGCCCAGGGTGGGCCCGGCCATGACC
This sequence comes from Candidatus Micrarchaeia archaeon, assembly GCA_035533215.1. Lineage (GTDB taxonomy): Bacteria > Chloroflexota > Dormibacteria > Aeolococcales > Bog-877 > DAHUZL01. The sequence goes on from DATLUG010000042.1 coordinate 51,373, forward strand.
GCCAGACCGGCCAGGATGCCGTAGACGGCGAACACCGGGGCGCGGCGCTCCGCCGGAAAGAGGGTCAGGATGATGGCCATCGTCTGCGGGGCCAGCAGTGCGGCCCCGATCCCCTGCAGGGCCCGGGCGGCGATGAGCTGGTCGGCGGACGGGGCCGTTCCGCTGAACGCCGAGGCGGCCACGAACACCAAGAGCCCGGTGACAAAGAGCGTCCGCGGCCCAACGATGTCGCCGAGTCGGCCAGCGGTGATGAGGAGCACCGCGTAGGCGAGGCTGTACCCGTTCAGCATCCAGAGCACCTGGTCGAGGCTGGCGTGGACGCCGTCGACCAGCCGCGGAATGGCGATGTTGACGATGGTGAGGTCGAGCAGGGTCATGAAGGTGCCCAGCGCGAGGACCACCAGGACCACCCACGGGTTGGTGCGGCGATCGGCGGGGGCGGTGACGGTCACGATGGGTTCACTCCTCCGGTACGGGGGGCGCCGACGTCGGATGGGCGGCGGGGAGCCCGGGGGCGCGCGGGTCGTCGGCGGGAGCCGGGTGGGTCGCCTGGAACTCCCGCCACAGCGAGAGGCCGTCCAGGGTTCCGGTGCCGATCTCGGAAGCCAGCGCGCGGATGAAGGTGAGCTCGGCCTGCTTGAGGGCGAAGCCATAGTCGGCCTCGACCCGGAACAGGCGCGGGATGTCGATCTGCGCGACCAGCTCCCGGTGGGCGGCCAGCTCGGTCTCGAGGCGGCGGGCGCGGCCCTCCAGCAGCTCGACCACCGTCTCAGGGGGGAGGACGGGCATCAGCGACAGCCCTGCCTCGAACCGCGAGTACTCCTTCGCCGGGGTGCCGACCAGCTCCGACATCCACTCGATCAGGCGCTGCCGGCCGGCCTCACCGATCCGGTACACGGTCCGCTCCGGGCGGCGCCCGTCCCGCTCGGTCTCCTTGGGGACGATGAGCCCCAGCCGCTGAAGCGTGTCCACCACGGTGTAGAGCGAGCCGTAGTTGAGCTTGATGCTCTCGTGCTTGGCCCGGGTTCGCAGGGTGGTGGCGACCTCGTACGGGTGCATCGGCCGCTCGTACAGGCATGCCAGCACCGCCAGCGCCAGGGGATTGGCCAGCCTCGGGGACGCCACCGCACCTCCAGGTTGCAGGATATTCGTCATGGAGTATTCCATGACGTGAACCGTCCGGCAAGGGTCCGGGACCGGGCGGGGGCGGCCACCGCCCCCCGACCCGCCCTGGCGCCACCAGGCGCTGGGCGACTCCGGCCTCGGGCGGCTACGCGCCGGCCCGGAAGGCCTGGTCCCAGAAGCGACACTCGAAGTCCAGCGCGGTGCCGAAGGCCTGTCGCATCCGGTCGCGCCGGCGGGCCCGGGCTCCGTCGCCGAGCCGGTCCACCAGCCGGCGCGCCCACGACGCCAGGTCCGCGAAGTCGGGGTCGGCGTAGGTGACCGCCACCCGCCGGAGGAGGGGCTGGGTCGGCAGACCCGCCCGGGCGAGGTCGGCGCCGATCTCGGCGTAGCTCCACAGGCAGGGAAGGAGGGCCGAGGCCGCCTCCGCGAACGTGGCCACCCCGGCGACTCGCAGGAGGAAGCCCGTGTAGGCCGCCGTCACGGGACTCGCCATGGTCGCCTCCAGCTCGTCCGGTGCGATCCCCATCGCCTCGCCCAGCCCCCGGTGGAGCGCCATCTCCCCCTCCAGGGTGGCGTGGGCGGCCGCCACCAGCCGGGTCGCGGTGCCGAGGTCGGGGGCACGGCTGCCGGCGCGCGCCAGCGCCCGGGCGTAGCCGTCGAGGAAGCGAAAATCCTGCCGCGCCCACGCCTCCAGCTGCGCGGGGGAGAGGGTGCCGTCGCCGAGGGCCGCGACGAAGGGGTGGCACCGGCACGCGTCCCACACGGCCGCGACGTCGAGGCGCAGGGCGTCACTGAAGCGAGGCGCGGACACCGCGCCACTGTAGGCGGCCCGGTGGGCGCGGCGGCTCCGCCACGTCGTAACCCGCCGCGGGCTGGGGACGCCGCCCGCTGCGGCGACGCCGGGGAACGTCCGCCGCGGTCGGCCCCGAGTGCCGCCCCGTCGCCGCCGTCCTCAGCCTGGTCGCGGCCGCCGGCCCTCGGCCTGTCCGGGCCGGGCGCGGTGGTCGAGGCCAGCCGTGCTGCCACCTCGTGTCTGCCTCGGCGTCGGCAGCGCTCCCGACGGCGGCGGCCGCGGCGGTGACGGCGACAGCGCCGACCGGGCCCTGCACCAAGCCGAACAGGTCGCCGCCGTGTCACCTCCCGGCTCCCCCCGGCCGGCCGCCGGCTGTGCGGACCGGTGCTAGGCTGACCCGGTGGTCCCCCCCGCCGAGCTCGCCCGCCCCACCCCCAGCGCCTTCGCGTACGACGAGCGAGCGCTGGCGCTGGTGGTCACCTGGGCCGACGGGCCGGTCCACCGGATCCGCTTCGCCGACCTGCGCCGAGCCTGCCCGTGCGCGGTCTGCAAGGGCGAGATGGGGCGCCCCGGCCGCTTCGACCAGGAGCCGAGCCTGCGGCCCGGGGAGGACGACCTCGTGACGATCGAGCTGGTGGGGCAGTACGCGGTCGGCGCCGAGTGGCGCGACGGACACCGGACCGGCATCTACAGCTTCGAGCGCCTCCGCCAGCTCGGCGACCGGCTGAGCACGGGGTCGTGAGCGAGCCGCTCACGCTCCTCGCCGTCCACGCCCACCCCGACGACGAGGTCACCGGCACCGGTGGGGTGCTGGCACGGTACGGCGACGAGGGGGTGCGCACCGTTGTGGTCACCTGCACCGGCGGCGAGCTCGGCGACGGCCCCGATGGGATGCATCCCCATCAGCCCGGCCACGACCCCGACGCGGTCGCCCGCCTCCGGCGAGCGGAGCTCGAGACGTCGTGCCGGGTCCTCGGCGTGGGCACCCTGGTCCGGCTCGGCTACCGCGACTCGGGGATGATGGGCTGGCCGGAGAACGAGGATCCGCGAAGCTTCTGGCGAGCCCCGCTGGCGCCGGCGGTGGAGCGGGTGGGGGCCCTGCTCGAAGCCCACCGACCCCAAGTGGTGATCACCTACGATCCCCAGGGGGGCTACGGCCATCCCGACCACATCCAGGCCCACCGGGTCGCGGTGGCGGCGGTGCAGGCCGCCGGCCGACCGGTCCGGCTCTGCTACACGGCCTGGCCGCGATCCTGGTTCGCGCGCTGGATCCGCGAGGCGCCGCGCTGGGGGATCGACCTCTCGGAGTGGTTCGAGGATGGCCCGCCAACCGACCCGCCCCCGGGCACGCCCGACGAGGACGTCGGCTACGTCGTCGACATCGGGACTGTGGTGGAGCGCAAGCGCCAGGCCCTGCTCGCGCACGGCAGCCAGTCCGACAACGGGCTCTGGCTGCGGATGCCGGCGGAGGCGTTCCACACCGAGATGGGGCGCGAGGCCTTCGTGGCGGTCGACCCCGCCACCCTCGCGGTCCAAGCGCCCGACGGCGAGGGCCCCCAGCCCGACCTCTTCGCCGGCCTAGCCTGACGCGGCGCCCGCCTCAGGCGGGCGGAGCCGGGATGCGGTCGGGAGCGGCGTCGAGCAGGCGCCGGAGCATGGCCGCCACCACGGTGGGCTTGAAGGGTTTCAGGACCACTGGCACGGCGGCGTCCCGGCAGCGCGCCTGGGCGGCGGTGTCGCGCTGCTCCGGCATCAGCACCACCCCCGCCCGCGGGCGCCATGGCGCCGCATCGACGCGACCCGCCAGCGCGCATCCGTCCTCGTCGAGGGTGACGTCGCTGAGCAGGAGGTCGACATCGCCCGCCCGCAGCAGCGCCTCGGCGGCGGCGACGGTGCGCACCCAGGTGACCCGATGCCCCTCCATCCGAAGCTTGAACTCCAGGATGCGGCCGATCATCGGTTCGTCCTCGACGAGGACGATGTACGCAGCGTCCGCGGCGGGTGGCGGCGGACCCTGCACGGGCGTGGAGTCTACCCGCGTCGGCGCCGATCGGCGGCGGGGCCGGCGCCGGGGGTGCGGTAGCATGGGCGAGGCGCGGGGTCGCGGCGACCGCGGAACAGCGGCCCGCCCCGCCGGTGGAGTCCCATGGAGCGTCGCCCCGTGCCGCGCCGCCTTGGCCGCCCCCGCACGGGGCCGTCGCGGCCGCCCCGTCCGGGCGGGGCCGCGGGCTGGCCACGTCCCCGGCTGGACCTGCCCCTGATCGCCGCGCTGCTGACCCTGGCCGGCCTCGGGGTCCTCAACCTGATGGCGCTGGGGGAGGCCAGCCTCGCGGTGCATCAGGCGCTCATCGTCGTGGTGGGATTCATGGGCTGTGTCGCCGCCTGGCGGGTGCGGCGCGACGCCTGGCCCTGGATCGGGCGGGCGGTGTACGCGGGCAGTGTCGTCATGCTCCTCGCCGTCGAGGTCCACGGGGCACGCGCCTTCGGCGCCCGGCGGTGGCTGGTGGTGGGCTCCTTCGTCCTCCAGCCATCCGAGCTCGCCGAGCTTGGGCTTCTGCTGATCCTCGCCGAGGTGCTGAGCCATCCCCGGCTCTCCACCCTGCGCCGGGTCGGCCTCGCGCTCGGCCTGGCGGCGGTGCCGATCGGGCTGACCCTGCTGGAGCCGGACCTCAGCACCACCGGCCTCCTCGTCGTGATCCTCGCCGGCGGCCTGGTGCTGGCCCGGATCGACTGGCGCTGGCTCGCCGGCCTGGCGGTGGGCGCGATAGCGGTCGTGCCGCTGGGGCTCCACCTCCTGCGGCCCTACCAGCTCGCCCGGCTGCACGGCTTCCTCGGCGGCGGTGGGGGGTCGGCCGGTGCCGGCTGGACCGTGCTCCAGGCTCACGTGGCGATCGCCGCCGGGGGGCTGCTCGGCGCCGTCCGCTCGCCCCTCCACGGCCTCCTGGCCGCCTATCTTCCGGCACGGGAGACGGACCTCGCCTTCGCCAGCCTGGTCGAGTCGTGGGGCCTGGTGGCGGCGGCGGTGCTGCTCCTGGCGGTGGCGGTCCTGCTCTGGCGGCTGGTCCTGGCCGCCTCCCGGGCGCGCACCCAGCAGGGCGCCCTGGTCGCCGGCGGCCTGGCGATCCTGGTCGGGACCGAGACCGCCGTGTCGATCGCGGGGAACCTCGGGGTCGGCCCGCTCGCCGGGATCCCCATCCCGCTGGTCAGCTACGGCGGAACCGCCGCGGTCGCCCATCTCGTCGCCTTCGGGATCGTGCTCGGCTCCCGCACCGACGCCCAGCGCCGACGCCTGTGGCGCGTCCCCTGGCGGCTGCGCGAGCGACCGCGCCTGATGGGTGGGCTCGGCCTGGTGCTGGTCGCCCTGCTGGTCGGGCTCGGCGCCCTCACCTATCGGCTCCAGGCGCTGCACGGGCCCGCCCTGCGCCAGACCGCGATCCAGGAGATGACCCGGTACGTCGCGCTGTCGCCCGCCCGGGGCGAGATCACCGATCGCCACGGGCACCTGCTCGCCGCCGACGTCCCGGCCGACCAGGTGGACGCGATCCCGGGGATCCTCCGGCCCGGGACGTCCGGCTTTCGCCGGCTGGCACGCCTGCTCCAGCGCCCCCCCGCGCGCCTGCGCCGCGCCCTCGCGGCGCCCGCGCCCGGCAACGGTTTCGCGGTGCCGCTGGCGGCCGCGGTCCCGGTGGCGGTGGGGCGGCGGGTCGCCCGCGCCGCGATCCCGGGGGTGCTTGTCATCGCCTCCGAGCGGCAGGTGTACCCGTACGGGTCCCTGGTGGGGCCGCTGGTCGGCTACACCGGCGTGGAGACCCCGACGGACGTTCGCCGGCTCGGACTCCTCCCGCCCGGCTCGGTGGTCGGGCGGGCCGGGCTGCAGCTCGAGTACGATCGGACGCTGCGCGGGCGGTTCGGGTCCCAGGCGGTGCTGGTGAACCCCGCCGGGAGGCCGATCGCGCTCGGGCCCGCGGTCGCTCCCCGCCCCGGCCGCACCGTCGAACTCAGCCTCGACCTCGGGCTCCAGGCCGCCGCCACCCGCGCCCTGCGGAACGCGATGGACGGGCGCTATCCCGGCTCGCAGACCGGAGACCAGGGTGCGGCGGTGGTCCTCGACGCCCAGACGGGTGCGGTGCTGGCGATGGCCAGTCTTCCCGCCTACGACGACAACGCCTTCGGCCCCCCGGTGGAGGGACCACGGCTCGCCCGCACCCTGCGCGCGCCGGGATCGCCCCTGCTCGAGCACGCGACCCAGACCGCGCTGCCGCCGGGCTCGACCTTCAAGCTCGTGGTGGCGGCCGCCGACAGCGTCTACCGGGCGATCCCGCCCCAGCAGGTGATCCCGACCGGTTACGCGTTCGCCTACGACGGCGCCAGCTATCACAGCTGGACGACCCTGCCGCCGCAGGACCTCGCCCAGGCCATCGCCTGGTCCAACGACGTCTACTTCTACAAGCTGGCGCTGGCGCTGGGGCCGTCCCGCATCGTCGCCGTGGCCCACGCCCTCGGGGTCGGGCGGACGACCGGCATCGACCTGCCCGGCGAGAGCCCGGGGTTCCTCGGCACCCCGCAGACGGTGCGGCGGCTGGGCGCCACCTGGTACCCGGGCTCGACCGTCATCCTCGGCATCGGCCAGGGATACGTCACCGCCACCCCGCTGCAGGTGGCGCGCTGGACCGCGGCCGACGTGACCGGGCGGCTGCTGACCCCGCGCCTCGGCCTGGCGGTGAGCGCGGGTCATGGCGCCGAGCGGCTCCCCCCGGGCCCCGCGAGCCCCCTGCCCTTCGCCGCCCGGCTGGCGCCGGTGCGGGCCGGCTTCCGCCTGGCGGTGACCCAGGGCACGGCATCGATGCTGCTGGGGCTGGGGCTGGACGCGGGCGGCAAGACCGGCACCGCCCAGGACCCGTCGGCGCCCCACGGCGGCCCCGACGCCTGGTTCACCGCGGCGGCACCGATGCGGCAGCCCCAGGTGGTGGTGGCGGTGATGGTGCGCGGGGGCGGGGAGGGCTACTACGCCAGCCAGCCCGCGGCCAGGGCCATCCTCCAGTACTTCTTCGCCCACCGCCGCCAGATCCTCGCCACCGCCCCCCCGCCGGGCCTTCCGACCGCCGTCGAGGGAGCGCCGACCGCCGCCGCCTCCCACCGCCGGGCGCCGCGGCCGGCGGCGACCGCCTCCCCGCCCAGCCCGGGCCGCCGGGCGGGCGCCACCGGCCCGTGCCCGGCGGCGGCGGGTGAGCGATGCCGGCACCGCGGGCGGGCGCTGTGACCGGGCCGGGCCGGGACTGGCCTCAGCCGTGGACCCCGGCGAAGGCGCTGACGATCCGAGGGTCGGCGAGGCAGGCCGCGGCGCCCTCGGCGACGCACGTGAGCGGCCGCTCAGCCAGCCGAACGGTGAACCCGAAGGCGTCCTCCAGCCTGGTCTCGAACCCCTCCAGGAGCGAGCCGCCGCCGAAGGCCAGGATGCCGTGCTGCATGATGTCGCCGACCGCCTGCGGGGGCAGGTCCTCCAGCGCGTTGGCGAGGGTGTCGATGATCCCGTCGACGGTCGGGCGGAGCGCCTCGGCAACCTCCCCGGGGGCCAGGGTGAGGAGCTTGGGGCGGCCGGTGACGAGGTCGCGGCCCTCGACCATCAGCGCCCCCTCGTCGGCATGGCCGTTGCGCAGCCGCATCTTGATGTCCTCGGCGGTGAGCTCGCCCACCAGGAGCTGGTGCTCCTGGCGCAGGTACTGGTACAGGGCGATCGTCATCTCGTCGCCGGCGACGCGGCAGGAACGGGTGGTGAGGATCCCCCCGAAGCAGAAGGCGGTGACCTCCGCGGTGCCCCCGCCGACATCGACGACCATGTGCGCCTGCGGCTCCAGGGGGTCGATCCCGCTGCCGACAGCGCCCGCGATCGGCTCCGGGACCAGGTCGACGCGGCCCGCGCCCGACTCCTCGACCGCCTCGGTGAGCGCCTGACGCTCCAGCCCGGTGGCGCCGGCGGGGACGCCGGTGACGGCATGGGGGCGGAAGCGCTCCCAGGGACGCCGCGCCACCTGGTGGAGGATGCCGATGATGAAGGTCCGGGCGGTCTGGAGGTCGGTGACGACACCGTCCCGGATCGGCCGGACCGTCAGCATCCCCACCGGGGTGCGCCCGGTCAGCTCGCGGGCCTTGTGGCCGATGAGGAGCGGCCGGCGGCCGCGTCCCCCCTCGGTCGGAACCACCATGACCGATGGCTCGTTGAGCAGGATGCCCCGCCGCGGATGGCAGACCACGGTGTTGGCCGTGCCGAGGTCGATCCCGAAACCTGCAGACCACACGCCCGTCTCCCTGCTCCACCCGTGACGATCCACCTCAACCCGGCCACCTGGCGGGTGTGGGCCTCACTCTATACCCGGGACCGTGACTGACTCGATCACAACGCCGAATCCGTCACCGGGGTTCCGCCCCGGGACCGCGACCGCCCCAGAGCTGGTCCGTCGTCTCGGCAGCGGGAGCGCGGGCGAGACCTGGCGGGCGCGGCTCCCCGACGGCCGCTGGGTGGCGGTGAAGGTGCTCGCGCCCGCGGCCGCCGCCGCCCGCCGCGCGACCGCGTCGGACCAGGGCCTCCTGGCCCGGCTCGCCCACCCCCGGCTGGTGCCGGTGCACGCCGTGCTCGACCAGGGGGAGCGGCTGTGGGTGGTGCGCGCGCTGGCCCCGGGAGTGACGCTCCGCCGGCTGCGCTCGGTGGTGGAGCTCGCGCCGGGGCAGGTGGCCGCGCTGGGCACCGGCATCCTGGAGGCGCTCGACGGACTGCATCGCGCGGGCCTGCACCACGGGGGAGTGCAGCCCGACAACATCTGGGTGGATGAGGACGGGGCGGTGCGGATGGCGGACGCCGCGCTGCCGCGGGCGGGAGCGGCGCCCGGGCGTCGGGCCGGCGCGCGCGGCGCCGCCGACCGGAACGCCGCCGACCTGGCCGCCGCGGGCGGCCTCCTGGTCGCGGCCCTGGAGGCCGGGCCCCAGGCTCCGGAGGCGGCCCACGGGAGCCTGCTGGTCACCCCGGGGGCGTCCCAGCGCCCCCAGCTGCTGGCGGCGGCGCGGGCGCTGGTCGCCCTCGGGGACCGCGCGGGGCGGACGGCAGGGGGATCCCAGACCCCCGCGGGCGCCCCGCCGCCGACCATCCTCGCCGACTGGGCTCGGGCGGCGGGCCCGCTCGCCGATCCGGCTTCCCGGGCCGTCTGCCTCGCCGAGCTCGGCGCCTTCGTCCGCCGCCTTCGACCGAGGGAGCCGGCCGGACCCGATGCGATGCCAGGCCCCGCTCCCGATCCGCGGCGGGCGGCCGTCCCAACGCTCGCCGCCCAGGCGCCGGCCGCCGCCCCGCGGCCCCCTCCGGTCCCCGCCCCGCCGAGACACCCCCACCGAGCGGGGAGGGGGGCGGCGGCGGCGATGGCGGCGGCGCTCGTGCTCGGGGGCGTCGGCGCCGTCGTGCTCGCCCTCGCCCTCGGCGCCCATCCCGCGCCGCGGGGGGCGGACCAGCCCTCCGGCTCGCGGTCGCCGACGGTCCCGGCCGGAGCGCCGGCCCGCCCGCACCCGTCGGCGCGGACATCCGCGCCGACGCGGCGCGGGCCGACCGGGACATCCCGGCGGCGGGCCGCCGCGGCCGCCTCCCCGCAGCCCGCGCGGGCCCCCGGGCGCCCGCACCGGGCCGCCTCCCTCCCGCGGGGACTCGCCCCGCTGCCGTCGCTGGGGCCGGGGTCGGCCGGAGCGGTCCAGCGGGTCTCGATGCGCACCGCGCCGGACGGCTGCACCCGCTCGTCCGCGGGCTGCAGCGTGACCATCCGGATCGACCTCGGCTCCCATCCCGCCGAGCCGATCGGCTGGGCCCTGGAGCTCGTCGACGCCTGCACCGGCCGTGTCACCCCCGGGCCCGCCGGCAGCTACACCGCGCCCGCTCCCTACACCTATGTGGAGGCGCAGGCGAGCGTCACGCCGGCGACGGTCGCCGCCGGCGGCCGGGTCCCGGTGGCGGTGGTGGCGGTGACCACGTTCCCGGCGCGGGCGGCCGCGACGCCGACCTACCTGGTCCCGCCGGGCGCGTCCTGCACGGCCTGACCGGCGGCCGGGGCGAGCAGGTCCCGGCCGATGGCGCCCGGCCGGTCTGCCCCCGCCAGCCGCATCGCCTCCACCAGCTCGGTGCGGTACCGATCGAGGACGCGGCCGACGCCGGCGGCCCCGTCGGCGGCCAGTCCGAGGATCGCCGGGCGCCCCACCAGCACCGCCCGGGCGCCCTGCGCCAGCGCGCGGACCACGTCCACACCGGTGACGATCCCGCCGTCGACCAGCACCTCGGCGGTGTCCCCGACCGCCTCGACGACCCCCGGCAGGGCGAGGCAGCTGGCCACGGCCCCATCCAGCTGGCGACCGCCGTGGTTGGACACGACGACGGCGCGGGCCCCGGCGGCGACCGCCGTGCGGGCGTCGTCGGGATGGAGGACGCCCTTCACCACCACCGGCAGGCCGCTCTGCTCCGCCAGCCAGGCGATGGTGCCGGGGGTGACGTCGGCAGCCTGGCTGATGCGGTCCCACCGCTGCGGGTCGCCGGAGGCCGCGACGTCCGGGAGGTTGGCGAACAGCATCGCGTCCGGGATCACGAGGTCGGGGCAGCGCCGCTTGGTCCCCGGCACCGGGGTGTCGGCGGTGAGGACCAGCGCGCGCGCGCCCAGGCGGGCGGCCGCCGCGACCAGCTCCCGGGTGAGGCCGCGGTCGCGCAGCACGTACACCTGGAACCAGAAGGGACCGCCGGCGGCGGCCACCTGCGCCAGCGGCACCGAGCACCGGGTGGAGACCACGTGGAGGACGTCCCGGGCGGCAGCGGCGGCGGCGGTCGCCGCCTCGCCGGCGCGGTGGAACAGCCGCTGGTGGCCGACCGGGGCGATCGCCACCGGCATCGACACCGTGGTGCCGAGGAGCTGCGTCGCCGGATCGACCACGGTCACATCGCGGAGGACCCGCGGTCGCAGCGCGATGCGGTCCCAGGCGTCGCGGTTGGCGGCCAGCGTCCGCTCGCGGCCGCTGCCTGACTCCAGGTAGGCGAGGGCCTCCGCCGGGAGCCGCCGATGGGCGAGCGCCTCGATCGCGTCGGCGTCGAGGGTCCCGGCATCGGCGGCGCCGGTCCGGCGAACGGGCGGGCTGGACACCTTGCCATGATCGGCCTCCGGGGGCCGTCCCGGCGAGAACCCGCCCCGGGTGCGCCCCCCGGCCGCACCGGTGGGGCAGAATCGCCGTGGATGGTGATGCACGCCCGGCGCCCCCTGATGGCCGGAGCGCTCCTCGCTGGTCTGGCGCTGTCGGTCGCGGCGCCCGCGATCGCGGCGCGGGCGCCGACGCCGCGGCGGAACGCGGGGGCCGGCCGGGCGCCCGTCCCCAACCGGCTGGTGGAGGCGCTCGCCGCCGCCGAGATCTCGGCACGCCGGGACGCGGCCGCCCGCCGGCGGCTCAGCCGGCTGACGGCCGCCACCGCCAGCAGGCTCCAGCGGCTGGATCGCACCGCCCACCGGGCCGACACTCGCCGCCTCCGCGCGCAGCGCGCGGAGGCGGAGGCGCGCGATGCGCTCGCCGGCCTCCTCGCCACCGACTACACCACCGGCCGCACCGACATCGTCGCGGTGATCGGGAGCGCCTCCTTCGCCGCCGCCATCGGCCGCGCGATCCGGCTGAGCCAGGCGACCGGGGCGGCGGCGACGACGACCGCCGCGCTCCTGTCGGCGGTGGGTCGGGCCCGGCACGGCACCTCGCGGCTGGCGCGGATCCGGGACGGGCTCGCGCTGGATCGGGCGCGGCTGGCGGCGGAGGCGGTCGTCCTCGCCCAGTCCCAGGCGGCGTCGCGGCGGCGGTCCGGCCGCCTGGCGGTGCAGCTCGCGGCCCTCCGACTCGCCGCGGCTCGGCGCGCGCGCGCCCGCCCCCCCGCGCCCCCCCGGGCGGCCGCGACCCCGCCCCCGGCCGTCACCCCGCGCGCGACCGCCGGGCGGGCCTCGCCGACCGCGGTCGCCGCGCGGTCGCCGCGCCGCCGCCCGCCGCCGGCCCCGAGCCCGACCCGGACCGCGGCTCCGAGCGCGACGCCGAGGCCGCCCGTCGCCCCGACCGCGAGCGCGACTCCGACCTCGGGGCCGACGCCGTCGGCCTCAGCGCCGGCGCCGCCCACCGCTGTGCCCGCCCCCGCGGTGAGCCCGCGCCCGTCGCCGACCCCGGCATCCACCGCCAGCGCCATCGCCGGGGTCCCCGCTCCGCCGCCGCCGCTCCCGCCGGGCGCGGTGACCGTGGCCACCAACCTCACCGAGCCGAGCGGGATCCGCGAGGGTGCGCTGGCGGCGTTCCTGGCCGGCACCAAGCTGTCCGGCGATGCCGCGGCCTTCCTGGCGGCGGAGCGCACCGACCACGTCAGCGCGCTGTTCCTTGCCGCCGAGGCGATCCTGGAGACGGGCTTCGGCACCTCGACGATCTACCGCACCAAGCACAACCTGTACGGGTGGGGCGCGGACGCCGCCCACCCCCTCCGCGACGCCCTCGCCTTCCGCAGCGACGCCGCCTGCATCGCGCAGGTGGCCTGGGCGATCGCGGTCGACTACCTCACCCCCCCGGGTTCGATGGTGCAACCGTACGGCGCTCCCGCCGCGGCGCCGGCATCAGTCGCCACCGGACGGTTCTACCACGGCCCCACCCTGCTCGGGATGAGCGTCGACTACGCCGGGAACGGGGCCTGGGCGAGCAGCGTCGCCACCATCGCCGACGAGATCCAGCAGAGCGCCGGGGCCGGCCCCGGGGGCTGAGACCGCCGCCGACCGGGGTCGGCGGCGGTCGAGAGCGTGGGCTGGCCCCGACGTTGGTATGCTCGCCAGCGCTTGGCGGTGCCGGCCGAGCCCCGTTCGTCTAGTGGCCCAGGACACCGCCCTCTCAAGGCGGAGATCAGCGGTTCGAATCCGCTACGGGGTACCAGGCGCGGCCACCGCATCGCCGCCCGGTCACCCGAGGAGCCATGCCGGACACCCCGGACGCCCGCCCCCGCCCCCCGGCCCTCCCGATGGCGGCCCACGGCCACCAGATCCAGGCCCACCAGGTGGTTCTGCCGGCGGAGCCGGCGGAGGCCCGCTCGGCGCTGGCGGCGGCGCTCGCCATCTCCGCCGGCCCCGAGCGGCGCGCTGCCCTCGCCGCGGTCTGCGCCGCGCATCCCAGCTGCCTGGACGCGTGGTCGCGGCTCGCCCAGGCCGCCTATGGGGGCGGCGACGTGGTCGACGCCTACGCCTTCGCCCGCGTCGGCTACCACCGTGGGCTGGACCGGCTCCGCCGTCACGGCTGGGGCGGCAGCGGCCAGGTTCGATGGGCCGAGGAGGGCAATCGCGGCTTCCTGCGCGCCGTCCACGGCCTCATGGGTGCGGCCGCCGCCATCGGCGAGATGGACGAGGCCGACCGCTGCCGGGCCTTCCTGGTCGACCTCGATCCCGAGGACGGCATCGGCGCAGGCGCCCGTCCGGCCCTCGCCTCCGGCGACCGGGTCCCGCCGGCGGACCTTCCCTGAGCGGCGGCCGGAACCGGCGGGTCGGGCGGCCCTCTACGGCGGGGTCGTCTCGGACGCGCCCGCCAGCGCGGCGACCGCGGCGGGCGCGCGGGGTGGGGCCTCGGGCAGCGGCGGCGGCGGCTCGGGGGCGGTCGGCGGCGCGCCACGGAATCCCGCCGCATTGCGATGTCCGCCGCCGCCGAAGCCGACCGCGATCGCGCTGACGTCGATCCCCGCGGGGGTGGACCGGAGCGACCAGCGTGCCAGCCCGTCGCCGCCCTGCCACCAGACCCCCGCAAACGGTCGCCCCTGCGCCAGCCGGTCACCGAGCTCGCTCTGCAGGATCGGGCTGTTCACGACCGGCACCGGGATCCCCGCCACCTCCACCACCGCGGCGCGGGCGGCGATCCGGTCCACCAGCTGGCGCTGGTAGCGGAGGAGGACCGCACCCTCGCGGCGCAGGAGGTCGACGTCGAGCGCGTCCCAGACCGCGAAGTCGTACGGATGGGCGCTGAGCGCCACCGACACCTCGGCGCTGCCGGGGAGCTGGTTGCGCCAGAGGTCACGGTCCTGCACGTAGCGGAGCAGGGGGGGCGGCGGCGAGCCGTGGAGGTGCTCCCAGGTCATCACCGCGCCGCTGCGATCCATGTCGAAGGTGCAGCAGTCGAGGTCGTGCAGCTCGGCCGCCGCGCTGCGGTGGTGGTCGAGGACCCGCAGGTCGGCGGCCTCGGCCCAGAGCCTCTCGGTCACGGGGCGGGAGAAGGCGAAGTCGCAGATGAGGACGGTGCGCCCGCCAACCTCCGGGGGGGAGTCGCCGTGGCTGATCGGCCGGTAGTCGGCGCCGTCGCCCCACCGCTTCCAGGCCGCGTACGCCGCCCCGAACCCGTCCGGACAGTCGCCGTGATAGCAGACCAGGGGACGGCTCGGACCGGGAGCCGGCGCAAGCGCGGCGACGGGCGTCCCAGCCAGCGGCGTCTCAGCCATAGATGAACCCCTCGACGTCCTGGAGCGAGGTGACCTGGCGACTGTCGACGAGGCCCGGGATGTCGTAGTAGTTGCTCTCGTCGACGGTGAACGACGACGGTCCCTGGACCGCAGCCACGTAGGCCACATGGCCGAAGCTGGGGTCGTACGGATACGCCGGTCCCCACACCACGATCGCACCGGCCTCGGGGACGGTGCCGGTGGCGTAGCCCGCGGCCTGGGCCTCGCTCAGCCACTGGTAGGCGTTCCCGTACCAGGGGACGTACCGGCGGGTGGCGACGTACCAGGTGCACTGTCCCCACGGGAAATGATCGGGGAAGGGGGCCCCCTGGGTCGGCACGATCGGGGTCGGCGCGGTGGCGTTGCCGGCGGCCGGAGCGGCGGCGGCGGCGGCGGCAGCGGCAGCGGCGGCGGCAGCGGCAGCGGCGGCGGCGGCAGCGGCAGCGGCGGCAGCGGCAGCGGCGGCGGCCGCGGCGGCCGCCTCCCTCTGCTGCACCGCTGAGATCTGGCCGGCGACGGCGTCCGCCTGGCCCGCCACGGTGGCGGCCGCTCCGGTGAGGCGCCCGACCTCGGTCTGGTAGGTCGCCTCCTCAGCGGTGAGGCGGGCCCGCGCCGCCTGCAGCGACGTGACGATCCCCACCTGGCGGTGGACCTCGCTGCGCTGCTGGCGCTGGAGACCGTGGAGGGTCGCCTCCTCGCTCGCGAGCGCGGCCGAGAGGACCGAGAACTGGTGGTTGACGGCCTGGATCTGCACGGTGGCATCGACGAAGCCGGCGATCCCCCTGCTGTTGACGAAGGCGCTGGTCACGGTCGGTCCCACGCCCCGCTGGTAGAGGTCCACCACCGCGCCGGAGAGGCGCTGCTGATCATGGTGCAGGCGCACCTCGGTGAGCAGGATCCGGGTGGTGGTGCGGGCGAGGGCGGCGTTGATCCGGTCGAGGCGGATCTGGGCCGTCTCCAGCCGGGACCGGAGCACACCGATCCGGCGCGCGGTTGCGGTTGCCTGCTGGACGGCGACGCTGCGCTCCCCGTGCAGGGTCCCGAGCTGGGAGTGGAGCGTCGCCTGCCGCTGCTCCAGCGCCGCCTGCTGCTGGCGGAGGATGGCCTGCTGGTGGCGGATGGCGGCCAGCCTCTGGGTGTACTTGCTGGCGGAGACCGGCGGGGCCGCGCCCACCCAGGTGGTCCCGGCCAGCGCCACGCCCACCATGAGCACGACCAAGCGGCGCGGCACGGGACGACGGAATACTCGAGACATGAAGAGGAGGACGGAGTGCGACGACGGTCTCGCCGCCGCACTGTATCAGCCGCGGACCCCCATCGCAAGCTTGCCCGCTCCCGTGAACGGACGGCGCCATCGTCACCGGTCTGTCACCGGTCGAGCCCGGCCCCAGCCGACCCGGCCGGATCGGTGCGCCTCGGCCAGCTCCCCTCGGCGGGCCGGGGCCGCTATCGGCGCGCGGAAGGGAGGCGGGGAAGGTCCGGGGGCTCACCGGGTCGCCGGCCGGACCCGACCGCCGCCGCGGCGAGTCGGAGCAGCGCGGCCGCCGCCGGCCCCCAGGCGGGACCGCCGGCGGCGGGTCGGCCCCGCCCCGGGGTGGCCGGCGGGTGGAGGCCGACGGCCCGGGTGGCGCGGACGTGCAGCCGGACCCGGCCCAGCCGGCGGCGCTCCAGCCACAGCTCGGTGCGGTCCACAGCGAAGGGCGCCCCGGGCGAGCGGCCGCCCTCTGATCCGCCCCGACCCTCGTCACGCAGGCGCCACACCGCCCGCGCCAGCGGCGGCAGCACCGCCACCAGAACGGTCACCAGCGGGCGGACCCATCGTGCCGGCGGCCGCCCGCGGCGGCGCGTCAGCACCGGGCTGGGGGCGGGGGCGATGGCGGGGAGCCGTTCCATCCGGTGTGCGTCGATGGTACGCGGCCGCGATCGGGGGCGGCGGCTCCCTCTCCTGTAAGCTGCCGCCATGCTGGACGGGGGCCCACCGCCCGACCCGTCCGCCGCCGGGGCGGTGCCCGGACGGATGCGCCCGCTGCGCTTCGGCGAGCTCCTCGACACCGTGTTCACCCTCTACCGGCGGAACTTCGTGCTGCTGGTGGCGGTGGTGGCCGTCGTGCAGGTGCCATTCCAGGCGCTGTCGGCGCTGCTCCCCCGGCCCACGGTGCAGCTCCCCCGTACCGCCACCGGGACTGCGCTCAGCCACGCCCAGACCCAGCACCTCCTCCACGACCTCACCGCCACGGTGGCGGTGGACCTGGCCCTGCTCGGCCTCACCTACGCGGTGGTGGTGCCCCTCCAGACCGCGGCCTTCACGAGGGCGGTGGCGGACCGGCTCCTCGGCCGCACGGTGGCGGTGGGGGCCGTCTATCGCGCTGCCCTGCGGCGCTGGCTGCCGCTCCTCGGCCTCGGCCTCCTGCTGGTGATCAGCTTGGTCGCGGCCATCGCCGTCGTCGCCGGGCTGGTCTTCGTCCTGGTGGTGCTGGTCGGCCCGCTCGGAGCGCTGGTCGGGGTCGTGCTCGGTGTCGCCGCCGGGGTGGCGGCCATCATCACCTACGTGCGGCTCCTGTTCGGGAGCCAGGTGGTGGTCCTCGAGGGCCTCGGGCCGTGGCGCGCGCTGGTCCGCAGCTGGCGTCTCACCCGCGGCCTCGCCTGGCGGGTCGCCGGGGTGGTGGTGGTGCTGGGGCTCATCGGCGGCGTCGTCAGCCTGGTGCTGGGCGGTCTGGTGGCGGGGATCGCGGCCGCGCTCGGGGTCGGGAGCAGCGGCGCCACCGCCGTCGACGACATCGGCCAGGCGGCGGTGGCCATCCTGGTGGCGCCGATCCTGGCCACCGGGCTCACCGTCCTCTACTTCGACCACCGGGTCCGCCGCGAGGGCTTCGACCTGGAGCTCCTGGCCGCCCAGCTGGCGGGCTCGTCGCCAGCACCGTGACCGGCGACCGCCGGCTCCGCCTCCCCCGGGCGCTGGCGGCGTTGGCGTTGGCGGTCGCCGCGGCCGGGGCGTCCGCCGCCGGGGCGGCCCCGATCGGCTCCACCCCGCCGCTCTCGGCGGCGGCCCCCGGGGTCCCCACCGCGGGGTCGGCCGCGGCGGCCCGGCTGGTGGCGGCTGTGAGCGGTGCCCGCGCCGCGCTGGGGGCGGGCGCCCGCGGGCAGGCGGCCCGACGGCTGGCCGCGGCCCCGGCCGGGGCTGGACCGCTCCTCTCGCCGATCGATCGCGACCTGCGGACCGGTCACCCGGGTGCCGCCGCCCAGGCGCTCGCCGCCCTCGGCAGCGAGCTCCAGGGCGGCCGGCGGCCCGTGCCGGCGGAACCCGCCGTCCGCCGGGCGCTCGCCCTCGCCTATGCCGACCCGGCCCTGCACGTACGGGAGCCCGGGGGGACGGCCGCGGGGCCGGGCGCGGCCGGAGTGCTCGGCTGGATCCGACGCCTGCTCGGCGCCCTCTTCCACCTCCTGCCCCGGCCCGCATGGATCCTCCTCGGGGTGCTGGTGGTGCTGGCGGGGTCCTGGCTGGCCTGGTGGCGACTGGGGGTCGCGGCGGGCGCCCGACCCGGGCCGCAGGCGGAGCCTGCCTCGGGGCCGGCCGCGCCCGACCCCGAGGCGGCGTGGCGGCTCGCCCAGGCGGCGGCGGCGGCCGGCCGCAACCGCGATGCGGTGCGCCTCGCCTTCCAGGCCCTCCTCCTCACCGTCGCCCGTCGCCATGCGCTGGTCGTCGACCCCGCGTGGACCAACGCCGAGCTCCTCGCCGCCGCCGAGGCCGCGGGCGCGTTCGGACCCCGGCTGCTGCCGCTGGTCTCGACGTTCGACCGCGTCGTGTACGGGGGCGAGGACCCGGGGGCGGCCGGCTGGAGCGCCTTCGCCAGCGGCTGCCGCGCCGCCCTGGCGACGCTCGGATGAGGGCTTGGCGCTCGTCCCGGGGTGCGCCCCTCCTGTGGATCGTGGGCCTGGTGGGCGCGCTCGCGGTGCTGCTCCTGGCCATCGCGCCCGCCGCCGTCTCCCCGCCGGGCGACCGCTCCAGCTTCGCCAACGGCCCCAGCGGCACGCTCGCGCTCGCCAACCTGCTCACCGCCCACGGCGACCGGGTTGATCGACTCACCGGCTCCGGCTTCCCCGCCGCGCTGCGGTCGACGCCGGCCCTCGTCGAGGCCGGCCCGTCGCACCCCTTCAGCGCCCGCGACCGGGCGGCGCTGGTCCGCTTCGTCGCCGGCGGCGGCACGCTCCTGTACGCGGCGGCGATCCCGGCGGTCGACCGCCCAGCCCTGGCCGCGTTCGGGGTGGCCCTCGACCCCTCCGTGCGGGCGCCCGCAGCGTGGCCGCTGCTGCCGGTCCTGCCGGGCGGCGCCGGCGCGGTCACCCTCGGGAGGGCGCGCCGCCTCACCGGCGCCAGCCCCGCCGTGCTCGCGCTCCTTGGCGGCCCCGGCGGCGCGGTGGCGGTGGCGCGGCCGCTCGGCCGCGGCCACCTCTACGTGCTCGGCTCCGCCGCGGCGCTCGACAACGCCGGGCTCCGGCGCGGGGGCAACGCCGCCCTGGTCCTCGGCCTGCTCGCCCTGGCGCACGGTCGCCGGGTGGTGATCGACGAGATCCACCACGGCTACGTCGCCGGCACCGGGGTCGGGGCGCTGGTCCTCGGCACGTCGCTCGGCGCGGCGCTGCTGCTGGTCCTGGCGGCCCTCCTCGTTGCCGGCGCCACCCAGGGGCGCCGGCTGGGACGGCCGCTCCCGCCCCCCGAGCTGGCCATCGTCCGCTCGACCGCGGACCACCTCCGGGCGGTGGCGGCGCTGTACGCTCGCACCCGTGACCGGGGCGTCGTGGCGGGGCGGGTCCGCGCCCAGCTCGAGGAGGTGGTCCGCGGCGTGACCGGCTGTCCCCCGCAGGCCGGTGACGACGTCCTCGCCGGCGCGCTGGCGGCGCTCCACCCGAGGGAGGCGCCGGCGGTCCTCGGCGTCCTCCGTGCCCTCGCCGCGGCGGAGCGGGGAACGTGCCCTGTCGGCCGGCTCCTGGAGCTGGCCCGGAGCGCCGATGGGCTCGCCCGCCGGCTCGGGGGTCCCCTGGCCCCAGCCCGGTCGGGCGAGCCCGCTCCCGCCCGCGCCCGGCCCCTGGGCGGACCGGGCGGGGGGTGGGGGTGACGGGGGCGCTGCGGGACGCCTCGGCGCGCCTGCGCGCCGAGGCGGGTCGGGTGCTGGTCGGCCCGCTGGACCTCGTCGACCAGCTGCTCCTCGCCATGGTGTGCGGTGGCCACGTCCTCCTCGAGGGCGTGCCCGGCACCGCCAAGACCCTGCTGGCCAAGACCGTCGCCCGGCTGACCGACGCCCGGTTCGCCCGGGTCCAGTTCACCCCCGACCTGCTGCCGGCGGACGTCATCGGGACCGTCGTCTACAACCAGGCGTCGGCCGCCTTCGAGGTGCGCCGGGGGCCGCTCTTCAGCGACATCGTGCTCGCCGACGAGGTCAACCGCAGCCCGGCGCGCACCCAGGCGGCGCTGCTGGAGGCGATGGAGGAGCGCCAGGTGACGCTCGACAACCAGCGCCATCCGCTGGGCGACCGCTTCATGGTCCTGGCCACCCAGAACCCCATCGAGTACGAGGGCACCTATCCCCTCCCGGAGGCGCAGCTGGACCGCTTCCTGCTCAAGCTGGAGGTGCCGTACCTCCCCGTCGCCGACGAGGTGGAGCTGGCCCGCCGGGTGGCGGAGGGCTTCGACCCCCACGACCTCGACCGGCTGGCGCCGCCGGTGATCGACGCCGTCGCACTCGCCGCGCTGCGGCGCGAGGTGGGAGCGGTGCGGGTGGCGGACGAGGTGCTCGCCTACGCGGTCGCGATCGTCGATGCCACCCGCCACGCGCCCGACCTCGGCCTCGGGGCGAGCCCCCGCGGCACGGTCGGCCTGGTCCGCCTCGGGAAGGCGCGGGCGGCGCTCGCCGGACGCGACTTCTGCCAGCCGGAGGACGTCAAGGGGATCGCCGTGGCGGCGCTGCGGCACCGGGTGCTGCGCCGCCCCGAGGCGGAGATTCAGGGCGTCGGCGAGGTCCAGGCGATCGAGCGGGTCCTGGCCCAGGTCCCCGTGCCGCGCTGAGCGGATCGGTGGCGGGCCGATGACCGGCCGCGCGCTGGGCCTGGTGCTGCTTCCGGTGGCGCTGCTGCTGGGCGGCACCGCGGTCTCAGGGCTCGCCGCCGCCGCCGGGCTGGCCCTCGTCGCCCTGGTGGCGGCGTGCGCCCTCGACCGGCGGATGGCCCCCGGGGCCGCCGCCTGGCGCGCGGTCCGCCACCACCAGCCACTCCTGTCGATCGGGGTCGCGAACCCGGTCGACCTCGTCCTCCGCAGCGTCCACCCCCACCCGACGCGGATCGTCGTGCGCGACGAGGCGGCCCCCGACCTCGAGCCCGCCCCCATGCTGTTCCGGACTCGCCTTCCCGGCTGGGGCGAGGCCCGCTGCCGCTACACCCTGCTCCCCCATCGGCGCGGCCGGTACCGGATGGGGCGCGTCGTCGTCCGCGCCTGCGGGCCCCTCGGGCTCTGGACCCGCCAGGTGCACCTGCCGCTGGCGGAGGAGGTCCGGGTCTACCCCGACCTCACCCCGGTGAGGGCCTGGGACGACCGCCGGCGGCGGGGGGAGCCGGCCATCCCCGGGATGCGGCGGGTGCGGTGGGCCGGCCAGGGGGTGGAGTTCCGCGGGGTGCGCGAGCAGGTGGACGGCGACGACTTCCGGCTGGTCAACTGGCGCGCCACCGCCCGGATGGGCCGGCTCATGGTCACCGAGCACCAGCCCGAGCGGGCGCAGACGGTGTGGATCCTCGTCGACTGCGGACGGGCGATGCAGGGCGGCATCGAGGGGCTGCAGAAGCTGGACCACGCCTGCAACGCGGCCCTCCTCTTCGCCCACGTCGCGGTCCGGTCGGGCGACCGGGTCGGAGTCCTGGCGTTCGCCGACCGGGTGGGGGCGCTGCTCGTGCCCCGGCCCGGCCCAGCCCAGTTCCGCCGCACCCTGGAGCTCCTCTTCGGGCTCCGAGCGGGGGCGGTCGAGTCCGACCCCGCCCTGGCGCTGGCCCGCTGGCGGCGGCTGCAGGGCCGCCGGGCGCTGGCGGTGCTCTTCACCGATGTCGCCGACCCGGCGGCGGCCGGTCGGCTGGACCGCGCGCTGGCGGGGGCCCAGCCGCGCCACCTGGTCCTGGTCGTGACCCAGCGCGACCCGGTGCTGGGGCGGGCGGCGTGGGCGCCGCCCGCCTCCGCCGACGCGGTCTACCAGCGGGCCGCGGCGCTGGCCACGATCGCGGAGCGCGACCGCGGCCTGGAGGCTCTGCGCCATCGGGGATGGCTCACGGTGGACAGCACCGTCAGCGCCCTGGCGCCGTCGGTCGTCAGCCGCTACCTGGAGCTGAAGACGCGCGGGCGGCTGTGACCGGGCGGCCGGCCGCGGCCGGCTCCGGGTCGAGCGCCTCCAGGGCGCTGATGACGGCCCGGGTGATGACCGTGGGGGTGGAGGCGCCGGCCGTCACCCCGACCCGGCGGCAGCCGACGAACCACTCCTTGCGGAGGTCCGCGGCGGTGTCGACGAGGTAGGCGGGGCGGCCCGCGTGCTCCTGGATCACCTGGACCAGGCGCTGGGTGTTGCTGCTGCGGGGGCTGCCCACCACCACCACCGCGTCACAGTCGGTGGCCGCCGCCACCGCCGCCTCCTGGCGCTCCTGGGTGGCATTGCAGATCTCGTTGTGGACCTCGATCTGGGGAAAGCGCTCCTGCAGCCGGGCGATGATGGCGCGGGTGTCCCACAGCGAGAGGGTGGTCTGGGTGGTGACCGCCAGCCGCTCCGCCGTCAGCACCAGCTGGTCCACGTCCTGCACCGACTCGACGAGGTGGATCCGGCCCGCTGCCTCCCCCAGGACCCCCTCCGGCTCGGGGTGCCCGTGCTTGCCGATGTACACGACGGTGTAGCCGTCCCCGGTGAGCCGGCGGACCAGGTCGTGGGTGCGGATGACATCGGTGCAGGTGGCGTCCACCGTGTGCAGCCCGCGCGCCCGGGCCCGCTCCCGCACCTCGGGCGACACACCGTGGGCGGTGAAGATCACGGTGCCCTCGCGGATCGCGTCCAGCCCCTCGAGGCGGGTGGCCGCGTCGACCAGGCGGACCCCCGACTCGGCGAGCTCGGTGGTCACGTGCTCGTTGTGGACGAGGTACCCCAGCATCGCGATCGGCTCCCCCTGGCGTTCGGCCCCCACCTTGCGGGCAGCCCGGATCGCCTCCACCACGCCGTGGCAGTAGCCGCGGGGGACGATCTTGACGATCTCCACGCCTCGATCCTAGCAGCCGCCTCCCGAGCGGCCCCCCGGGGACCCGTGCGGCCGCCCGGCGGGCGGTCAGCCCGGGTCGGCAGGATGCCCGTCCGGGAGGACGTCGGCCGCCCGGGGGCGGCCGGGGGCGCGATCGAGGGGCCGGTCCGGGCGGCCCGACCCGAGCAGCCACCCGTACAGGAGGAGAAAGGTCGCCGCCCCCACGCCCAGCTTGGCCGCGATCGGAAGCCGGGACGGGGTGACGAACCCCTCGATGAGGCCCGCCACCACGAGGAGGCAGGCGGCCCCGGCGGCCAGCCGCGCCGCCGGTCCGGCGGCGGCGGCGAGGGCGGCGCCGCGGCGCTGCAGCCCGGGACGGAGCCAGGCGTCGCCGATCCGCAGACCGGCCCCGGCCGCCGTCGCGATCACGGTCAGCTCGATCACCCCGTGGGGAACGATCAGGGACCAGAACTGCGGGTCCAGCCCTCCCGCGTGGGTGGCCTCGGCGAGGGTGCCGAGCTGGAACCCGTTGAGGAGGAGGACGAGAACGGTGGGCACCCCGGCGCAGAGGCCCAGCGCGAAGGCGACGAGGGCGACCCGGATGTTGTTCTGGATGATGAGGGCGCTGAGCGGCGAGGCCAGCTGCCCGGACAGCGCCGCGGGGTTGCCGAGGTGGTGGCCGGCGACGGCGGCGCGGACGCCGGCCGGCACCAGCTGGGTGAGGTCGGGCCGGAGCACGACCGCGGCCCAGCCGGCGGCGAAGCCGACGAGCAGCGCGAACCCCGCCGCGCCGACGTACCGGCCGTGGGCGCGGAAGAGGCGCGGGAGGCCGACGGCGAAGAAGCGCCCGAGGTCGCGGAGGTGGGTCGGCGGCGGTCGGTACAGGAGCGGCTGGGCCCGGACCAGCAGCTGGGTCAGCTCCGCCACCAGGGGATCGCCGGGGTAGTCGCGGGCGGCCACGGCGAGATCGGTGCTGACCGTCCGGATCAGCGCCGCCAGCCCGTCGACGTCGGCCGCGGCGGCCCGGCGGATCCGGCCGCCGCGGAGGCGGCCGAGAAGGCCGCGGAGGTCCTGCCAGTCAGGACCTCGCTCCGCCACGAAGACGTCGATCGGGTTCAACCGGGGCGGGCCGCCCGCAGATGCCCGCCCGGTGCCGCGCGCTCCGGGGCAGCGCTACGATCCCGCCAACCGATGCTGGACCAGGTCTCGATCCGGACCCCGGAGAGCGTCACCCTCGAGGTTGCGGTGGCCGGGATCGGCTCCCGGTTCCTCGCCGCGGTGCTCGACACCCTGGCCATCCTCCTCGTCGAGGCGGTGCTGATCTTCGCCGTGGTGGCGGTGCTCGGCTCAGCATCCCACCCCGGGGCCGGCGGCCCGCTCCTCATCGTCCTGGTGGTGGTCGCCTCGCTGGTCCCGATCGCCTACTACGTCGTCTTCGAGCTCGCCGCGGAGGGCCGTTCCCTCGGCAAGATGGCCCTCGGCCTCAGGGTCGTCCGCCTGGACGGGGTGCCGGTGGGGGCGGCGGAGTCGCTGGTCCGCAACATCGTGCGGCTGCTGGACTTCCTCCCGGTCGCCTATGGCGTCGGTGTGTGCACGATGTTCGTGGCCCGCAACTCCCGGCGGCTCGGCGACCTCGCCGCCGGGACGGTGGTCATCCGTGAGCGCACCGCACTCGCCGACCCGGGCACGGCCTCGGCCGGGGTGCCGGTGCTCACCGTCGAGGGCCCCGGCGCGCCGGTTCCGGGGGTGGAGCGGGGCGGCGCCGCCGAGCTCGGGCTGCTCCGGGCGTACCTCGGCCGGGGCGACCTCGCCCCGGCTCGGCGCCGGGTCCTCGCCACCGAGATCGCGGCGGGCCTCTGCACCAGGTGGGGCAGCGAGCCGGCGGCGATCGGCCCGGAGCCGGCCGACCTCTGGCTGCAGCGCGTGTACCTCCAGCTCCACGCCCGCCTGTATCCGGGATCGCCCCCGCCCACCGCGGGCGCGGCGGTGCCGCCGCCGCCAGCCTGAGCTGCGATCAGGCCCGCACCGGGCCGCCGCGGTCGCTGCGGCGGGAGACGGCGGCGGCGGTGCGGTCGAACCCGGGACCGCGCGCCAGCCGCTCCTGGTCCGGGCCCGGGGACGGCGACCGCCGAGACGCCCGCCGCCGGTCCGTCGTGGCGCCTGGGTCGCGGTCCGTCGTATGGCGCGGAGCGGCCGGGGGGCCCGGCTGGGGCGCCCGGTCCGGTCCGGTGCGACCTCGGGCGCGGCCGGCCGGCGGTGACGGGTCGGCCCGCGACCGGCTCGTCGACGCCACCCGGCGCGTCGCTCGGCCGAGGCGGTCGACCCAGATCACGGCGCGGATCGCGGCGACGCCCACGATCCCGAGCAGGGCCAGGGAGGCGCCCGCGTCGAGCAGGCTGCTCAGCGGCGGCACGACGACCGACACCACGACGCACCCGCCCACCACGGCGAGGAGGGTGCGGATCGGACCGCGGAGTGACATCGTCAAGGAGTGGTCCCTCCGGGAGGCCCGGACGGGGCGGCCGAGCCCCGACCGGGATCAGGGGTCGATCGTGACCAGGACCTGTCCCTCCTGGACCACCTCCCCCTCCCGGGCCAGCACCGCGCCGACGGTGCCGGCCGTCGGGGCGGTGACCGGGATCTCCATCTTCATGGACTCCAGGATCAGAAGGGTCTGGTCGGCCGCGACCGTCTCGCCGGCCGTGACCAGCACCTTCCAGCAGTTGCCGATGAGCTCGGCGCGCACCTCTGTCATCCGCATCTCCCACCGAGGAGCCGGCGGGACCGTCCGGCCCCGCCCATCCTACGGGGGGGCTGCGCACCCGCCGCCGATAATGGCCGCCGGGGTCGCCGAGCGCCCCGCCACGAGGAGCGGCCGATGTGGATCACCAGCGCCAGCGACCGGCCTCGGTGCCGGAGCTCCGAGGGGTGCGGCGACGTGCTCGGGCCGACCGTGCGCTCCCGCACCCACCGTTCGCAGCGGGGTGCCGGCCTCGGGTCGCTGGCGGGCGGCGCGCCCGCGGGCGCGACCGGGAACCAGGTCGCCGCTCGCCAGGAGGCGATCGGGCGGACGGTCGCCGAGGCCAACCGTGGCGACCCGGTCGTGGCCATGC
Source organism: Candidatus Micrarchaeia archaeon (assembly GCA_035533215.1). Classification (GTDB taxonomy): domain Bacteria; phylum Chloroflexota; class Dormibacteria; order Aeolococcales; family Bog-877; genus DAHUZL01. Next base: position 77,150 of record DATLUG010000042.1, read on the forward strand.
GCGTCGACGCCTCCGCGATGGGGGCCGTCTGGACCGAGCGGGGCGCCCCCGGCAGCGCGGCCGGCGCCGAGACGCCGTAGGGGGGGGCCCGCGATGTCGACGGCGCGCCCGCACGGCCTGTCCAGCTGGCTCCACCTGATTCCCTGCGAGCGCGCGTTCGCGGCCGGCCCGGAGGCCCCGGCGGAGGTGGCGGCGGTGCTCTGCCGCCACGGGCTCGCGGTCCCCGCCGCCGACGGCGGCCTCTCCCCGGGCCCCACGTTCGCGTCCCGGCTGCAGGACGTCCGGACCGGTCCCGTGGGCCCTTCGGCCCGGAGCGGTGCGCTGCTGCACCCGACCGTGCGGGCGGACGCCGCGGCGCCATTCCCCGCGGTCCACCCCCGCGGGGTCGTGCGGGTGGAGGCCGGCATCCTCCGGGTCTATCCGGACCCCGGACCGCTCGGCTTCCAGTCTGACCAGCCCCGTCGCTACCTTTGTGTCTGCCCCGCCTGCGGCGGAGCCCTCGACCTCTACCGCCTCAGCTTCCCGGGGACCGATCCCCTCGTCGCCGGGTGCCCGGCCTGTGCGGCCGAGGTGCCGATCGCGGAGCTGGGGTGGGACCCGCCGCTGGCGGCGGCTCGGTTCGAGGTCACCTTCGGCGACCTCGACGGTCGGCCCAGCCTTGGCGGCGACGCCGTCTTCCCGGCGCTCGAGGACGCCGCGGGCTGCCGGCTGCGCGAGGTGCACGTCACGCTGTGAGAGCCATCGGCGCCGGTGACGGCGGTGGCGTCGTGGTGCGGCCGGGTGGCGGGGGAGCCCGCTGGCGGTGAAGATCACGGTCGACCTCCACGACGTGTACAACCGCGGCTGGGAGATCGACCGCGCCCTGCGCGAGGCGATCGACGAAGCGGAGCGGACCCACGCCGCCATGGTCGAGATCATCCCCGGCAAGGGCTCGGGCCAGCTGAAGAAGAGGGTCCTGCGCTTCCTGGACCAGCCGGAGGTGCGGTCGCGCTACCACCGGGTGGAGAAGGACTCCCGCAATTTCGGGCGCCTCTTCATCCACTTCCGCTGGGTCCGCGGGCTACCCCGGAGCGCCCCGCCCGCGCGCCGCGCCACCGGGGCCGAGACCGGCCCGCTGGCGGCTGGCCCCCCCGACGCTCAGGCACCGAGCAGCCCGAGCCACTCGCGGGGGCGGACGCCGCGGAGCGGGCGGTAGCCGCAGTTGACGGCGAGGAGGGCCTGCAGCGGGGCGGGGTCGCGGGCGGCGCGGGCGATCACCCGCCGGCTCACCCGGGGGTGCCGCCCGAGCCAGAGGGCGATGCCGAGGACCCGGCGCCGGTCCCGCCAGAGCCGACGGTGCTGGTCGCGATAGCGAGCCAGCGCGACCGCGGGGGCGAGCCGTTCGTCCAGGAGGGCGGCCAGGCTGGCGGCCAGGGCCTCGGCGAGCAGCAGCCCCGTCGCCAGGCCCTCGCCGGTCGCCGGGTCGTCGTAGCCGGCGGCGTCGCCGACCAGGACCAGTCCGGGCCCGCAGATCCGGGCCGGCCGCTGGAGGAACGACCCCGCGGCGCGCGGCGGGCTGGTCTGGGCGACGTCGCGAAGGTGGGGGAGGGCCGCCCGCGCCGCCCGCGCATAGTCGCGGGCGGCGGCCCCCACCAGGCGCCGCGGTCCCAGGAGCGACACCAGGCGCTCGTCGGGCCCGACCGGCGCCTCGTACCACTCGTGGTCGCCGCAGAGAGTGATGGTGATCCCGGGGCGGTCCTGCGCCGCCACCCGCCAGTGCCCCGCAACCCCGTACCGCTGCCGACCGTGGCGGCTCGCCGCCGGCCGGGCCCACCCCGCGGCCGCCCGCAGCGTCGAGTGCAGCCCATCCGCGGCCACGGTGACCCGGGCCGTCAGCGGTCCCGCCGAGGTGCCCACCCCGACCACGCGCGCGTCGCGGTCGGTGAGCAGCCGCTCCGCCCGCACCCCCTCGAGGAGCGTCACCATCGGCTCCCGCCGCAGCGCGTCGACCAGGGTCGCGTCGAACGTGAGCCGGCGGACCCCGAGCCCCTCGGCCGGGCCGCCGCCGGGCGGCGCGGGGAAGGCCGCGAACGCCGTGTGCGGCACGCCGGGCTGGGTGTACCCGACGCCCGGCAGCGGCTGCGCGCCGCCGGCGAGCACCGCGTCCAGCACCCGCAGGCGCCGGAGCGCCGCCACCCCGGGGGGCATCAGTCCCTCCCCGCAGGCCTTGTCCCGAGGGAAGCGGGATCGGTCGACCACCGTGACCAGGTGACCGGCGCGGGCCAGGTGCAGGGCCGTCGCGGCTCCGCTCGGGCCCGCCCCGACCACGACCGCGTCCACGGTGACCATCCGGTCATGGTGGCGCAGCGGGTGCCGGTGCGCGGGGAGCGGCCGGCGGCGGCGGGTGATGGTCCGCGGCGGCCCGAGCCGGGCGAGCGGGTGGACTGCCGCCGCCCCCGCCCACCCGGGCGCGCGCAGCGCCGCTTCGACGCGACCCAGCCGTCGCCGCGCCGCTCGGTCGCCGGCAGCGGGCACCCCGGCGAGCGGGCGGACCCGGTCGTGGGCCACGGCGCCGGCGGCTGCGAGGCGCCCGCCGGCGATCGCGCCCTGGCACCGCACGTCGTCCATGCGCTGGCCCCGCCGGTCGCCAGCTGGCGTGATGGCGAGCCGGAGCCGGGCGAGGGCGAGATCGCGCGAGGAGCAGTCCCGCTCCGGCGACCGGCGGCGGTCGTCCACCGAGATGACCCGGCGGATCAGGCCAGCCCCTCCAGCCGTGACACCGCGAGCCGACGGGCGGACCGCTCCAGCCGCCGTCCCGCCGACACCACCCGCCGCTCCCAGTGGGCGGCGCTGTTGAGGGCACCGGGCACCCGCAGCATCAGGTACAGCGCCGCCAGCGCGTAGAGGATCGACACCAGGCTGTGACCGTCGGCAACGGTGAGCTGGACCGCCACCCGCAGCACCAGCAGCTGCACGAACTGCATGAAGAGGGTGATCGTGAACAGCCGTGCCCACTGGCGAGCGTAGACGCGCGTTTCCGGCAGCACGTGCAGCAGCGCCGCCAGCGGGGCGGTGACGCAGAGGACGGTGAGGATGGTGGCGCGGACGACGTAGGCAAGTACCAGGATCACCAGCGCCACCACCATGACGGCGGTGAGGACGAGGAGGAAGAGGTTGGTGGCGGCGGTCTGCAGAGCGGGCCCGGCGAGCGGGTCGGCCCAGGGCAGGTTGGCGGGGCCGACGGCGCCGTTGCCCGCGACCAGCGTGCACAGCGCATTCTCCAGGTCGACGGCCATCTGGATCAGCGGCAGCGACCAGTGCATGAGGACCACCGCCACCAGCACCCGCGGGAGCACCACCTGGAGGGTGTGCTGGACATCGATTCGGCGGTCGACCACGGTGCGCAGGCAGCTGTAGAGGAAGACTGCGACGACGAGGGCGGTGGCCGCCGTCGCCAGCAGCGCGTTCAGGCCCACGATCGCAGAATTGGAGGTCAGCGGGGCACTGGCGCCCGGGCGGGTGACGTCATACGTGCCGAAGAGGTAGGTGGTGAGGACGGCGTCGATCGTCTGCCGCGCGGTCGACACGAACTGGAGGAGCCCGCCCTCCACCAGGTGGACCACGAAGGCCACCGGATCGAAGCTGAACAGCGGTGCGCCGGCGGCGATGACCGCAGGCGCCGCCACCACCGGGGTCACGACAGCCCGTGCGGGACAAGGCCGAGGAGAATGTGGCTGAACACCCCGGCCAACTCGACCCCGATCGTCCCGACCGCGATCCGGCCCAGCCACCGCTGCGCCTCGGACGCGCTGTGGGGATGGATGGCGACGACCCGCCAGATGAAGGCGCAGACGAAGGCCAGGGTGCCGAGGCTGCCGATCACCCCCTGCCCGAGCGAGATCCAGGAGTTGAGCAGCGCGGTCAGCGTCGTCATCGGTATGCCCTCGCAGAACGACAGTCCTGTCGCTGGTGGTCCCGCCAGCTCGGCGGAACAGGGCGGACCGCGCGGTTCAGCAGGCGGTGTCCCACCCGGGGTCGCCCATCGACACCACCACGGTCACCGGGCCGTCGCCGGACGCGTCCACCACCATGTGGGCCCCGAACCGGCCGGTGGCGACCGGCGCGACGCCGAGATCGCTGAGCGCCCGGGCGACGGCCGTGCAGAGCCGGTCCGCGAGGTCCCTCGGCGCGGCCCCGGTGAAGCTCGGCCGGTGGCCCCGTCGGCAGTCGGCGAACAGGGTGAACTGGCTGACCACCAGCGCGCCCCCGTGAACGTCCAAGACCGAGCGGTCCATCCGGTCGCGCTCGCCGGCAAAGACCCGCAGGTGGGCGAGTCGCTCGGCGAGCCCGCGGGCGGTGGAGTCGGTGTCGGTCGGGCCCACCCCGAGGAACGCCAGCAGGCCGGGACCGATGGCGCCCACCGTGTCACCCCCGGCGAGCACCCGGGCACCGGCCACCCGCTGGACGACCGCCCGCACCCCTGCGCCCGTCAGACGATGGCGCTGAGGCTGCGGTACATCCGCATCGCCTCCGCCTCGGCCTCCAGGAAGCTGCCCGCCTCGGCCCGCAGCCCCTCCAGGCTGAAGCTCCAGCTCCCCGGCGGACCGCTCGGCCCGGGCAGGGTGGCGCCGCGGTACCGCGGGGGATAGAAGGTGATCGTCCCGCCCGGGAGTCGCTTCTGCACCGGGCGGGCCACCATCAGCTCATCCAGGCTCTGGCGTCCGGCCGGCTCCCCCCGGTTCAGCACCAGCCAGCGCTGCTTGCGGATCGGATTGCCGTCGTCCCGCCACTCGGCCCGCCCCTGGAACTCGCGGGTGAGCTCGACCAGGATGAAGAGCGCTGCCAGCGCGTCGGTCTCGTCGCCGCCGGGGCGCACGAACCCGGCCCCGACGACCTCCCGATCGGCCTCCAGGCGGACGTGGCGGAGGTACTCCATCTCGAAGAGTCCGCGCGCGTCGTCGGTGGCCAGCCACATCGGCTCCGTCCGCCAGCTCCTGGCGGCCGCCCGCTCGCCGATGGCGACCGCCCACCCCGCCGGGTCGGCAGTCCCCGGGTCCAGCACCTGGTAGAAGACGACCCGGAGCATGGCGGCATTGTAGTCGGGGCCGCCGCCGACCTCTCTCCCGGCTCACATCGGACGCGTCCGCCGACGGGCCTCCAGGATGGCATGGTGGAGCGGAGGTGCCTGGACCACGACGGGGGTGCGCTCGTCCGCGCTCACGAGCAGGAACTCCCCCCGACGGCACTCCTCGATCGCCGCCCGCTGGGCAGCGGTGAGGGACAGCGCCGTCTGCAGACGGGCGGCGTCGTGGCCGTGCTGGCTGCCGAGCAGGAGGGTCGCGGCGTTGCCGGCGAGGACCTCGCCGGCGGCGGACCCGAGCAGGTCACCGACGTTCTGGGTGACGAAGACGAGCGATCCCTCGTACTTGCGGATCCGACGCGCCAGCTGGACCAGCAATCGCCGCAGCGGGAGGTGCTCCAGCAGCAGCCCCGCCTCGTCGAGGATGACGTGACGCGGTCGCGGGTCGCGCCGCACCAGCGCCCACAGCCAGCCGGCCACCACCAGGGTGGCGGCCGGGAGCCACTCCGGCGGGCACTCGGCGAGCCCGATCCCGGTGAGCGGACCCGGCTCGTCCGAGGAGGATGGGCGGCTGAAGCACCGGCCGGCCCGCCCGTCGACCCAGCGTTCGAGGAGGATGGCGACGCGGTCGGTCGGCCACCGCTCCAGGAGCGCCAGGCGGCAGTCCGTCAGGGTCGCCGGCCCCGGTGCGGCTGCCGCGATCGCCTCGCGGGCGGCGACCTCCACCCGAGCCCGCTCGAGCTCGCTGAGCCCCCCGCACATCGCACCGGTCACCTCCGCCGCCAGGACCACCGCCTCATCCGCGTCCCCGAGCTCGAAGACGTTGAGGGACGCGCCGTGGGGGCCCCCGAGCTCGAGGTAGCGGCCGCCGGCCGAGTGGCACAGCTCGCGGTGCTCCCCCTCGGGGTCGACGATGACGCTGGCGATCCCGCGGCTGAGGTCCTCCAGCAGGAGGAGGCCGGCGAGGTACGACTTGCCGCCGCCCGAGGCGGCGAGGATTCCGCAGTTGGCGTTGGCGCGCCGGCGGGTGTCGAAGAGGTCGAGCTGGCAGAGCGCACCGGTGCGTCGATGGCGGCCCAGGAGGGCGCCGGCCCCGGGCGGCCTCCCCGCGTCGACCCACGGCCAGCAGGTGCTGAGCGCGTCGGTGTCGACCAGCCGAAGCCCCTCCGCCGGCGGCACGCCGCGGGCCAAGGTGTCCCGGCGCGCCCGGGCCTGCTCGAAGGTGGCCGCCCGGGCCTCGCCGAGGAGGCCCCGGACCCGGGCCACCTGGGCGTCGATCAGCCGGGCCACCTCCGCCGGTGACGCCGCGGCGAGCGTCGTGGTGATGGCGCAGTCGAAGGCGCGGACCTCGTCCGCCGCCAGGCGACGGCGCAGGGTCCGGATCGCCAGCGCCCCGGCCGCCAGCCTGGGGTCATCGTCCAGCCCCGGAGCCGCCCCCGCCAGCCGGGCGGTGTCGACGATGCGGTGAGCCCGCTCCAGCTGGCGGAGCGCGGTCCGGGCGGGCCGCGGGCTCACGTACAGGCTGAGGTCCTGCTCCGCCTCGAGACCGACGAGCTCCCAGAGCCACCCTGGCTCCACCGGACGGCCGGGCAGCCGAGTCACCCTGATGGACGCCAACCAGGTGGCCTGCGCCCGCAGGTGGTGGACGGACTCGACCAGCTCGGCCCCGGGCGGCGTCATCGCCTCGGGATCGCACCGCTCGACCTCCATCCCCGTCCGCTGGAGCCCGTCCGCCGCGGCGGTGGCCGCGGCGGCCGATGCCCGGTCGGGGACCGCGACCACGAGGTGGACCTGGCGAACGAACGCCGGACGGTCGCCCAGCGACCGCACGATGTGGCGGAGGCGGTCCTGGCGGAGGCGCTCAGCCAGCGGCGCATCGGGCGCCGCCCCGGACGCCTGCTGCGGCCGCAGCCGCCGGGCGGTGACCAGCAACTGCACCGGGACGGTGAGGGCGTCGAGCCAGCCGCAGAACTCCAGCCGGCGCCGCTCGCGGTCGGCGGGCTCCAGCTCGACCGCGTCCGGGGCGGTGACCCTCCAGGCGACGGTCGACGGATCGGGAGCGAAGCGTCCTGCCGTCAGGGCGCGGCCGCGACCAGGGGCGCTCGGCGGGCGGCCGCCGGAGCCTCCGGACGCAGGGCGGCGGCCAGCTGCGCGAGGCCATCCGGCGCGGGCCCATGGGCCGAGACCGACGTCGGGACGTGGCTCCGCTCCGCACCGTCGAACCGCGGATCGGACGCGATGGATGCGGTGAGCGATGCGCTGACGGCTCGGACGGCCGCGTCGGTCCGCCACCCGCTGGCAACCCGGTTGCAGACGAGGTGCACCCGGCCACGGACGGGCAGGCTGGCGAGGGCGTCTTGTGCACGCGAGGCATCACGTGGCAAGGAGGTCGACGGGGTGAGGACGACCACGATGTCGTGGGCCGCCGCCAGGACCGGCCGGGTGAGCGGAGTGAGCCCGGGGCCGAGGTCGACCACCACGGCATCGAGCCCGGTGCCGTCGAGGGCGCGGAGGAGGTCGACGGCCCGGGCACCGAGCAGGTCGCCGGAGACGGCCATCGGGGCGGGAGGAGCGAGCAGGGCCATCAGGCCCGACTCCCTGTGGCGGACGAGGGTGCGCCGCATTCGCTGGGGTCCGACCGGTCCGGGCGCGAGGAGGTCGGCGAGCGACGGGCCGGAGAGGCCGAGACGTTCGCCCACCCCGCCGGCATCCAGGTCCAGGTCGACCACAGCCACCCGGGGCGGGACCGACCGCCCCGACGCCGTGCGCACCCGGCCAGGGCGAGCCTGCATCGCGGCGACCTCGGTGGCGAGGGTGGTTCGGCCGACACCCCCTTCGAGGCTGAAGAACACGATGCGTCGCGCGCCGCCGATGACGGGCGTCTGTGCGTCGTCGGCCCGGTCCGGCCGCCCCACGACCCGCGCGGCTGCGGTCGGCACCGCCTGCCCTCTTTCGTCCCGGCGGTCTCCGGCAAAGGGGAGCGGAGGCTGGCGGCGCTGCCATCGCTGCAGGGCAAAGCCGGCCACCAGGGGCGTCCAGGCGAGCAGCGGCCGGCCCCCCACCCGACCCCAGGCCAGGACGCTCGCCGCCGCCGCGATCAGGACGGCGAGCGTCCCCCGCAGGGCGGCCGGCAGGGGGCTGCTCCCGCACGCGATCGCAAGGACCAGTCCCGTCGCCGCCACCAGCAGGCGCGGCGCCGGCAGCCCGAACGCCACCCGGTCCTCCGGGTCCACCCCCTCGACGATGCGGATCGCCGCCATGTCAGCTCGCCCTCTCGGATGGGTTCCCCCACTCCAGTCCCCCCATCCGGCCGCGGCGGGCCGAGCGCCGCCGCCCCCTGGGATACTCGGCCGATGGCGCCGCCGAGAGAACGGGTCGACCTCGCCCGCGACCGGGGAGGATGGTGCCCTGCCGCGATCTCGGCCGCGGTGCCCGCGGGCGGGCGACGCTGATCCGGGACGCTCGCCGGGGCAAGGCTGACCGCGTCGGCTCCGGCTGCTCGCTACGACAGGGTCGCCGCCTTCTACCTCGATGGCTGGACCGATGCCGTCGACGACCCGGTGTCGTCCGCCCTCCTGAACTTGATCGGGCCGGTGCGCGGTCGCCGCGTGCTCGACCTGGCCTGCGGACACGGTCGGATGGCGCGCGAGCTGGGCCGCCGCGGAGCCGTGATCGTGGGGGTGGACCTGTCCGCGGCGCTCCTCGCCGCGGCTCGACGGCGCGAGGCCAACGACCCCCTCGGCGTCGTCTACGTCCGCGGCGACGTGTCGGCTCCCGACATCCTCGACGGCGAGCGGTTCGACGTGGTCGCGTGCGGCTTCGGGCTGTCCGATGTCGACGATCTCGACGGCGCGGTGTCGACCGTCGCCCGAGTGCTCCGCCGCGGGGGATCGTTCACCTTCTCGGTCCTCCACCCCTGCTTCGCCGGCGGCGGAGCGGTGTCGGGGTCGTGGTCGTCCGCTGCCACCTACTTCGACGAGCGGCTCTGGTACCCGGCCGGGGCGGCCCCCTCGCTGCGCCGGCAGGTGGGAGCCAATCACCGGACGCTCGCCACCTCCCTCAACACCGTGCGCGGGCACGGCCTGCGGTTCGACCGCGTGGTCGAGCCGCGCCCCCCGGAGTCGTGGCGGGCTGCGCATCCCAACGCCGCAGGCCAGCCGCTGTATCTGGTGGCGCGCTGGGTCCAGCCGTCGGCGGACCCGGCCGCCTCGGCGGACGCCGCCCTCACCTCGCCGGGAGGTCCGCCTGGGTACGGGTGATCGCCACCGCGAAGCCCAGGGTCTGCCCCGGCAGCCGGGGTGCCTTGGCGACCCGCAGGTGGACCCGCTCCACCTGCTCGAGCTGGAGCACTCGCTCCGCAATGGCGGCGGCGAGTGCCTCCAGAAGGTTGAACCGCTGGTCCTCCACCACCCGGCGCACCGCTTCGTGGAGCTGGCGGTAGTCGACGGTGTCGGTCAGCTGGTCGGTCCGGGCTGACCGCGCCAGCGACGCCTCGACCTCGAGGTCGACCACGATCGGCCCCCCGGCGGCCTGCTCCGCCGCCGACGCGCCGTGGTGCCCGTCGAAGCGCAGACCGGGCAGGAGCAGGCGATCAGGCATCGGGGCTGCCATTCTAAGAGCTTGCGCCACTGGGCTCGGCCGGAGGCACGGGCTGGGACCGGCGCTCATCAGGGGCATCGGTTACCACCCCTGATGCGGGCCGTCCATGCCGACGCTCCGATCCTTCCTCCTCGAGCCCCTCTGGGCGCAGGTCGA
>DATLUG010000043.1:0-6552 GCA_035533215.1 Candidatus Micrarchaeia archaeon
GACTTCACCGAGGCCGACCTCATCCCGGTGTTCTGACGGCGCCCCGGCCGGTCCGGCAGGAGGCGCGGCGGGCAGGGAGGGGAGGGCCGGCACCGCGCGATCTCGGCGGGTGACGAGGACGACGAGGGCCGGCCCCGGGGGACCGGTACGCTCCCCCCGGGCGGCCGTCGCCCACCCCAGGCCGAGGACGGGGCGTTCACCCCACGGCGGTGCTCGGAGGGGCGGCGGCCCTCGGGCTGCTCGCGCTCCTGGCCGGCGAGGCCGCCGGGTCGCATTCCCAGAGCTCCCGCAGGTGACGGCGGGGAGGCGTGGCGGGACGCTGACCGGCGGCGAGGCCGACCCGACGTGGGTGCGCATCGTCGGCGCGGGGTTCGGACGCGCCCGCGTGCTGCGGTCCGTCCTCAGCGGCGGCCGGGAGGGAGCGAGCCGGAGCGGCGGTGGGGTCGGATGCCTGCGGTCGTTCCCACCTCGGCCGTGACCGGCGTCGGACTGGCGGGGGTCGGCGCCGCCGGTTCGAGGGCCTCGCCAGCACCGTTGCCACCCTGGCCCGGAGCGGTCCCGCCTCCAGCCTCGCTGCCGCCGGGACCGGCAGGCTGGCGGGGGGGCCACCTCCGACCCCCTCCACCCCGTCGGTCGGGAGCCAGCCGCCGACGCGGGGAGTGGTGGAGCTCCCCGCCGGTGGCGGGACCGGCGACGGCCCGATGCACGGCTCCGGCGTCGACACCGCGCGCCGACCGTGACCGCGCCCGGCAGGCACGCCCGAGCGGTCGCCGGCCGCTCCCCCCTACGATCGTCGCAGCGTGGCCAGCGCCGACGTCGGAGCGGAGGCGACCCCGGCCTGGGAGCAGCGCTTCCGGGCTCCTCGGCGCACCCTGCCGCGCTGGGGCCGGCTCTGTCCCCAGCGCTGCGTGTACACGTCCACCGCCTCAGGGAGCTGGCAGGTCCATCTCTGGGACCGGGAGCGCGCCCAGCACCGGCGCGCCACCGCAGGCCCGATCGGCACCGTGGAGGGCATCCTCACCCCCGACGGCGACCGCGTCCTCTGGTTCGCGGACGCGACCGGGGACGAGACCGGCGAGTGGCTGAGCGCCCCGTTCGGCGGCGGCGAGCCGGCCCCGCTCCTCCCCGGGGCCCCGCGCGGCTGGAACGCCGGCCTCGCCTGCGGGGCGTCCTGGGCGGCGGCGGCCATCGCCGATCGCGACGGCTTCCACCTGCTCCGGCGCCCCCTCGACGGGACGGGGCCGGCGGAGATCTGGTACCGGCACCGGGAGTCCCTGGCGGTGGCAGCGGTGAGCGGGGACGACCGGCTGGTGTGCGTGAGCCACTCCGAGCACGGCGACGCCATGCATCCGGCGCTGCGGGTCCACCGCCTGGGCGACGGGGAGGCGGTCGCCGAGGTGTGGGACGGGCCGCGGTCGGCCCTGGCCACGATCGGCTGGGGTCCCGCCGCCGGCGACCCCCGGCTGGTCGTGACCGGCGAGGCGGGCGGCTGGGCCAGGCCCGAGCTCTGGGACCCCGGGCGCGGCTCCCGCGAGCCGGTCCCGCTCGACCTCGCCGGCGACGTGGAGCCGCTGGCCTGGTACCCGGACGGCCGCGCCCTCCTGGTCCGCCAGCGCACGAGCGGACGCCACCGCCTCCACCGCGTCGACCTCGCCACCGGCGTCGCCAGCGCGCTGGAGCACCCGGACGGCACCGTGGCGGAGGCCTGCGTGCGGCCCGACGGGACGGTCTGGCTCCGGTGGTCGGACGGGGGCCGCCCCGCCCAGCTCCGAACGATCGCCCCCGACGGGCGCTCGGGCGAGCTCCTCCCCCCGGACGGCGCGGCCCCACCGCCCGGGGCCCGGTACCGGGTCTGGCGCTACGCCAATCCCGCCGGTGACCAGGTGGAGGGGTTCCTCGTGGGTTCGGACGGGGCGGCCCCCCGCCCCACCGTGGTGTGGGTGCACGGTGGTCCCGCGATGGCGGTCGAGGACAGCTTCCACCCCGCCATCCAGGCCTGGGTGGACCACGGCTTCCTGGTCGCCATCCCCAACTACCGCGGCAGCACCGGCCGCGGCTCGGCCTGGCGGGACCGACTGATCGGCGACCCCGGATTCCCGGAGGTGGCCGACGTGGTCGCGGGCCTCGACGACCTGGTCGCACGCGGGCTCGCCGACCCCGGGCGGGTGGTGCTGATGGGCGCCTCCTGGGGCGGCTACGTCACCCTGCTCACCCTCGGGCTCCACCCGGGACGGTGGGCCGCGGCGGTCGCGCTGGTGCCGGTCGCCGACTACCCGCTCGCGTATGCGGACGAGTCGGAGGAGCTGCAGGCGTTCGACCGCACCCTGTTCGGGGGGGCGCCCGCAGAGCAGCCCCAGCGCTATCGGGAGCGCTCCCCGTCGACGTACCTCGACCGGGTGGTGACGCCGCTGCGGATCGAGGCCGCCACCCAGGACAGCCGCTGCCCGATCCGGCAGGTCCGCCTCTACGCGGATCGCCTGCGGGCGCGGGGCGCTCCGATCGAGTACGAGGAGGCCGCCGGCGGTCACGGGGCCTTCGTCGTGGACGAGGAGGTGTCCAGGACCCGCCGGGCGCTCGCCTTCGCCCTCCGGCAGCTGCCCCCGACGCCCTGACGGCCAGGCCGTCGGCGCGACCGCGGCCCCGCCCCCGGCCGCTCCTCCGCCGGACCGGGATCGCGAAGGGCGGGCGGCCCCGACCGCGTGCGTAGCGTTGGGGGCGGTGTCCCCCATGCCCCATGGCCTCCGCGACCGGGCTCCCGACCCCGGGCTCTTCGGGCCGGGCAGCGTCACCTGGCGGGTCCTCGCGGAGCCGGTGGTGGGCCTGGGCGCCTCCCGGGCCCTGCTCATGCAGACCGCGCACCCCCTGGTCGCCCAGGGCGCCCTCGACCACAGCACCTTCGCGCAGGACCCGACCGGGCGATTCGAGCGCACCGTCGGCTGGGTCACCAGGGTCGTGTTCGGAACCACCGCCGAGGCCCGGTCGGCGTGCCGGGTGGTGAACCGCCGCCATGCCGGCGTCGTCGGATCCGTGCCGGGGCACCACGCGACCGAGCGGGTGGCGGCCGGGACCCCGTATTCCGCCCGCGACCCCTCCCTGCTGCGCTGGGTCCACGCCGTGCTCCTCGAAACCCTGATCGTCAGCCACGACGCCTTCGTCGGCGGCCTCACCGAGCCCGATCGCGACCGGATGGTGGCGGAGTGGGACGGGGTGGCGCGACTGATCGGGCTCGGCCCCGGTCCGATCTGGAGCGGCTGGACCGCCCTGGAGACCGAGATCGCCCTCGCCGTGGTGGATGGGCCGGCCCGTCCCGGACGGGCCGCCCGCGAGGTGGCGGCGACGATCCTGGCCCCCCCGGACCCCAGGGCTCCGGCTCGGGCTCGAGCGCTCCGCCCGGTGGCCGGCTTCCTCGTCACCGGCCTGCTGCCGGGCCCCATCCGCCACGGGTACGGGCTCCGGTGGGGCCCGCTCCAGGCGGCGGCGCACGCCGCCGCCTGCGCCGGCCTCCGCCGGACCAGCGGCAGCCTGCCAGCCGCCCTTCGCGGGTCGCCCGCGCACCGGTTCGCCCGCGATCGGTTGGCGGGCAGGCTCAAACGGCCCCAGGACCGGTCCCCCCGCCGGGCCGGTGCCGCCCCGGGCTGAGGCGGCTCAGCCCGGGGCGGGGCGGCCGCCGGCCCGGACCCGTCCCACCAGCCAGCCGCCGCAGAGCAGGCAGCCCGAGAAGAAGGCGAAGATCACGGGGAAGCCGAGGTTGTGGTGGGCGCCGTTGACGGCGTCGAGGACGGGGCCCGCCACCGTCACCGCCAGGATCCCGGAGCCGGCGGTGGCGAGGTTGGAGATCCCCATGTACCGGCCGGCCTCGGCCGGCGGGACCAGGTCGGTGACGAAGGCCCAGTCGACCGACAGGAGCGCTCCGAAGGCCACCCCGACCAGGATCCCCACCGCATACACCATGAGGAGCGTGGTGGCGGGGATGAGCAGGGCGGTGCCGGCCGCCCCCAGCCAGGCGGCGCCGCGGACCATCGCCCGGCGTCCCAGCCGCTGCGAGAGTCGCCCCGCCGGCAGGGTGACGACGAGGGCGCCCAGGACCACCACCGCCAGCAGCACCGAGGTCGCCCCCGACGCCCGGTCGGCGACGGCGTGGCCGCCGCCGGGGAAGAAGACGTCCTTGATGTACAGGAGGGCGAAGTCGGTGAGCCCGGTGATCCCCATCAGCGCCAGCAGGCGCGACGCCAGCAGCCAGGTGAAGTCGGGGTTCTGGCGGGGCCGAAAGCTGAAGACGCCGAGCCAGGCCTGGCGGCGGCCCGGCACCGGGCCGCTGGCGGGGGCGTCCGCCACCCAGCGGAGGGTGGCCAGCAGGGCCAGCACCAGGACCAGGCCGGCCGCCGCGAGCGCCAGCGGCAGGCGTCCCCGCGCGATCAGCTGCCCGGTGAGCAGGAAGCCGAGGGCGGTGCCCACGAAGACCGCCACCCCGTAGTAGCCGGCGGCCCGACCGCGGTCGGGACCGGGGACCCGGTCGGGGAGCAGCCCCTGGTAGGCGCCCTCGGCGGTGTTGGAGCAGATCTGGAGGGCGCAGTAGGGGATGACGAGAGCGGCATAGCTCCCCGCCAGCGCGATCCCGGCCAGGCAGACCAGGTCACCCAGGGTGCCGGCCACCATGTACGGCCGGCGGCGTCCCCAGCTGAGACGGGTGCGGTCCGAGAGGGCCCCGGCGGCGGGCTGCACCAGGATCGCGACGATGGCGCCGCCGGCGGAGAGGGCGCTCAGCGCGACCCCGCGGTGGGCCTCGGGCACCAGCCCCACGACGAGGCGGGGCAGGATGAGCGCACCCATCCCCTGCCAGAGGTAGTTGATCGCCACCCAGTAGGCGGAGAGGGCCAGCAGCCGCGGCGCGGAGACCCGTACGCGCAACCCCGTGGCGACGGGCGACCGGGGCGGTGCGCTGGCAGGATCGGCCATCCGGACGGCTGGCGCCGGGGCCGGCGGTCGGCCGGTTCCGCCCGGGGCGCCGGGCCGGAGTGTACGCCAGGACCTCCCGCGGCGGGCGCGAACCGGGCCGGAGCGAGCCGGCCGGGCTCCGCCGCCCTACCCCCCGGCCGTCGCTCCCCGGGTCTCGCCGTCGGGGGCCGCCGGCCGGGGGCCAGCCGGGTCAGCGGCGCCCTGACGTCCGAGCGGGCCTGGCTCGGCGAGGTTCCAGAGGTGGACCGCGGGGGAGCCGTGGTCGCGGTCGAGGATCGAGATCGAGGCGACGTCGAGCACGAATCCGCTCGCCGCCGCGATCGGAAGACCGAGGTACGCCACCGTGAGCGCGCGGAGCAGATGGCCGTGGGAGACCACCGCGAGCGGGCCGGGCGGGCTCTCGGACTCCAGCACGGCGAGCGCGCGCTGCGCGCGCTGG
The DNA here is from genome assembly GCA_035533215.1 of Candidatus Micrarchaeia archaeon. GTDB lineage: Bacteria > Chloroflexota > Dormibacteria > Aeolococcales > Bog-877 > DAHUZL01. Next base: position 5,396 of record DATLUG010000043.1, read on the forward strand.
AGCACGCCGGCGGGCGACTCGCCGCCCTCGCTGCCGTCGCGCCAGAGCTCCCAGCCCGGACGCTGGCGGCGGATGGCCTCACCGGTGAGGCCGTCGTACCTGCCGTAGTCGAACTCGGCGAGGTCCTCGAGAACCCGTGGTGTCGGCATCAGCCGGGCGAGGTCGGCCGTGCGCCGAGCCCGTGCCGCCGGGCTGGTCCAGACCGCCGCGAAGGCGACACCGTTCAGCCGGCGTCCGAGCGCTCGCGCCTGGACCTCACCGGCGGCCGTCAGCGGAACGTCGGTCCGGCCGGTGTGGCGATGGGTGCGGCTCCACCCCGTCTCGCCGTGCCGGATGAGGAAGAGGGCCACCGGCCGCCAGTCTATCGTCCGCTCAGCCCAGGTCCGGCACGTCGCACCCACAGCCCCGCGCCCCAGCTCCGACCCCGGCCGCGTTCCTGTCGCTGATCGTCGACGCCGAGTCGCCGCTGGCGTTCCTGGAACGGTCTGACCGAGGCCGCGTCGCCGCCCCGGGGCGTGCTGGAGGCGACCACCGAGCCGCGCGGCCCCGTCGCCGGTTCTGGTCAAGCTCGACCACAGGGTCCCTGCCCACCCCCACCCGGCGGTGTTCGCCGCCCGGCTCGACGACGGCCCAGCCGGCGCGACGGCGGTGGAGCATCGCACCGGTCGCGACAGGGGCAGACCGCCGCCGGGCGCTGGCGCCCTGCGAGCGGTGCTCCGGGGCCGACGTGGTGCGGGTGGGCGCCGCGGTGCTGACGGCCAAAGCGCGGGTCGAAGCCCGAGGTGGCGAGGGTGGACGACCGGCCCTTCCAGGTCGAGCGTCTGGAGCATCCGGACACCCCAACGCTGGTGCCGGGCCTACCGGAGGCCGCGACAAGCCGCCGCCGAGGATGGACGCGGCGCCGACGCTCCACCGCCGACCGAGCGGATCCCCTGGATGCCGACGGGCGGGCAAGCCCACCGGCCCCCGGCGCGCCGCCTCGGGCTGAGCCCCGGCCGTCGACGGCTCACACCAGCACGGAGTCGGCACCGGGTGGACCGGCGCCGGGCATCCCGGGCAGCGCGTATACTCGGCCGTCGCGGGAAGTAGCTCAGTCAGGTTAGAGTGCACGGTTCGGGACCGTGAGGTCGGCGGTTCGAATCCGCCCTTCCCGACCA
>DATLUG010000044.1:0-69149 GCA_035533215.1 Candidatus Micrarchaeia archaeon
AAGCTCGCGGGCGAGCCAGGAAACGTGCCGCCCCAGGCTCGGTCGGTAGGGCATCCGGGCCGCCCAGCGCACCTGACCGCCAAGCTCTCGCTCGCGCTCCCAGAGCTCGACCCGATGACCGCGCTCCGAGGCCACCCGGGCCGCCTCCATCCCGGCCGGGCCCCCGCCCGGCACCAGCACGCGGCGCGGATCGGCCGCCGGAGACGGCAGCCGTCGAGGGTCGCGCATGAACGGATTGACCGCGCAGCTGATCGGCATGCCCGAATACAGCCGGCCGATGCAGGACTCATTGATCGCGATGCAGGGGCGTATTCGGTCTCGCTCGCCGCGGCGGGTCTTGGCAGGCAGATCCGGGTCGGCGATGATGGCCCGGGTCATCGCCACCAGGTCGGCGTCGCCCGCCACCAGGCTCGCCTCGCCGGCCTCGGGAGTCAGGATTCGGCCAGCGACCAGGACCGGTGCCGAGACCACCTCCCTCACCGCACGCGCCAGCGGGTTGTACACCTTCTCGGGCAGATGATCCGGGGGAACCGTGCCCGCCTGGGCCAGCAGCGTCGCCCCGGTGCCGCCGCTGATGTCGAAGAGGTCGATCCGTCCCACCCGATCCAGGCGTGCCGCGATCTCCGGCATGTCGTCGGGGTCCAGGCCCAGCTCCGGCGTGGCCGGGTCTGCCGTCATCCGGAAGCTGACCAGAAAGTCGTCCCGCACCGCTCGCCCGATCGCCTCCAGGACCTCGACCGCAAACCGGGTCCGGTTCTCGAAGCTGCCCCGATAGCGGTCGGTCCTCCGGTGGACGCTGGGGCTCCAGAACTGCTCGATCAAGTGCCCTCCGAACGAGGTGATCTCGATGCCGTCCCAACCGCAGGCCTGCAGCCGGACCGCGGCCGCCGCGAAGCAGGCCACGATCCGATCGATGTCGGTGGCGTGGAGCCGACCGGGCACCTCGCGGTGGACTGCCTCCGCGACCGCGCTCGGCGCTTGGAGTGGGACACCGGAGGCGACGGAGCTGGCCCGCCTGCCCATGTGCGTCGCCTGTGACAGCACCGCCGCCCCGGCAGCGTGGGCTCCCTCGGCCAGCGCTCGGAGCAGCCCGTCATTGGCTGGATTCCACAGGCTCACCGAGACGTACGAGGCGGCGGACTGGCTGGAGACGCCTGGCCGACCCGAACGCCATCACCATGCCGGCGCCGCCCTCCGCCTTGCCGACGTGGTAGGCGACGTACGCGGGGGTCAGCCGACCCTCCTGGTCGAACCCGGTGGAGACGATTCGGTGTCGGAGGCGGACGTTGGCCAGCTGGAACGGGGAGAGCAGCGTCGGATAGGGAGCGGACCCGATCGGGCCGCTGCCTTCGTCCTCGCCAGCCTCCGGCACCGGGCGTGCCTCCCCTGACCCGCCGCCGGTCCGATGCTGCACCGGCCCTGGTCAGACCGCGGCGGTGGCCTCATCCGGATCATCGGCCTCGCGGGGCAGCCGGTAGTAGGCGGACCGGGCGCGCCAACGACCCCAGGCCATCACCGCGGCCCCGATCGCGAACATCACGTAGAGGGAGACCATGCTGCCGCCGGTCCAGCCACCGAGACCCGAGACCGAGTCCCAGGATATGAAGAAGAGGAACACCGCGGCGAGCGCGGGCATCAAGACCAGGAGGATGGCACTGCCTCGGCGGCGGGAGACGCGCTTGCGAAAATAGACCGCGGTGGCCACCCCGGTGAGCGCATAGAAGAGGGCAAACAGCAGCCCGTCCACGCTCACCATCGTGGTGAAGGATGCCTGCACCGTGTTCGAGCCCAGGGAGAAGATCCACACCCCGGCAGCGGCCAGCGCAGCCACGACGATCGTCGCCACGTGCGGGGTCTTGAAGGTGGCGGGGGTCTTGCCGAAGACTCTCGGCAGCACCCGTCGGCCGACATGGCGAAGGTGATTCGCACCCCTGACACCAGGGTGGCACGGGTCGAGCCCAGCGCGGAGAGGCCGACCGCCAGGACCATGTACGTGCCCAGCCACAGACCGCCGCGAACCTGCCCCACGTACGAGAGCGCATCACTGTGCGACTCCAGCGCCCTGGTGCTGACGGCGCCCTGGAAGGCGAAGGTCAGGACCGCAAACATGAAGCCCACCACCACCACGGTGGTGACCACCGCATTGCCAGGCGTCACCTTGGGGTTGGTGGTCTCCTCGTTGAGCAGGATGGCCGTGTCCCACCCGCTGAACAGGTAGACCGCGATCAGCGCCGCCGCGACCAGACCTCCAACGCCTCCCAGCGTGCCCCATCCCAGCCAGCTCAGGTGGAAGGACACCGCGTGAGCCTGATGCCCGAACACACCGACGAGGGAGTAGATGGCCAGGATGGTGATGCCCACGTATTCGATCGCGATCAGGAGCCACTGGACCCAGGCGCTGGTGCGAATGCCGACGTATGCCACCACCGTCACCAGGATCGTGGCGGCGAACCCGATGACCGCCTCCAGGGGGCGGCGGTTGGACTGCCCGAACAGGGAGGCAAGATAGGGCCCGATGGGCAGCACGATGGAGACCACGCCCACCAAGTAGGCGAGCTGGATGATCCATCCGACCGCGAACCCGAAATAGGGGGAGACCGCCCGTCCTCCCCAGACGTAGGTGGCACCGCAATTGACCCGCCACCGGTTCAGGCGACGAAAGGCGATGGCGATGAAGAGCATCGGGACACCGCAGATGAGGATCGCCACCGGGCTCGCGAAGGAGGCCACCGCGACGATGGCAGCCAGGGTCAGAGCCAGGGAGGCGGTGGGAGCCACCGAGCCCAGGGCCCTGCCGATGTTGCCGGCGAGACCGAGGGCGTTCCGCGATCTCGAGCAGCGGCGATGCAAGGGCCAGCCGCGGTCCCGACCATGGGGGAGCGGGGCCGGGGATGCCGCCGAGGACGTCGACGGCGGCTAGAACCTGCCCGCTCACCCGCGGCCGACCTCGGCAGCGGTCGCCCGCGGGCCCGTCGAGCGATCGACGACGCACCCCTGGGGTGGCGGGGCGGGTGCGATCGTCGCCACCCCGACGCCGGGGGGAGGCAACCAGGGTCCTTCAGGTGCCGGCGACCCTCGGGAGGCGAACCGCGCACACTCTGATCCCACGAACGAGCCGGCGCGTTCGATGCCTGTCGGGGCCCGCCCCGACCCCTGCCCTCGATGCTGGGCTGGTTGACAGCCGGGTGCGCCCTCGCTACCCTATCGGGGCGGTTGCATATTCTATATGATTCGACCTCTGCCAACCCGGACGAGGACCTGTGGCCGAGACACTTGAGCCCCTTCTGAACTTCGTCGGCGGCCGCTGGGTTGAGTCACTCGACGGTCAGAGCATGGCTGTGGTCAATCCTGCGACCAATGAACCGATCACGCTCGCGCCCAGGGGATCCGCTCGGGACGTCGATCGGGCCGTCGAAGCCGCCAAGCGAGCGCTGCCAGCTTGGCTCGACACCACACCCAAGGATCGCTCCGACCGCCTTCGTCGATTGGCCGACCGGCTGGCAGATCGGGCGTCCGAGTTCGTTCGCCTGGAGTCCCTGAACGTGGGCAAGCCGCGGACGGTCGGTGAGCCCGAGCTCCCGTTCATCGTGGACAACCTCCACTTCTTTGCCGGAGCGGCCCGAACGCTCGCAGGGCCGGCCGCCGGTGAATACCTCGCCGGGTACACGTCCGTCGTCAGGCGCGAGCCGGTGGGGATCGTCGGTCTCATCGCCCCTTGGAACTACCCGCTGATGATGGCCGTCTGGAAGCTGGCACCGGCGTTGGCCGCGGGCAACGTCTGCATCCTCAAGCCCGCGGAGCAGACTCCCCTCACCGCCACCCATCTGCTCGCGCTCGCGGAGGACCTCTTCCCCCCGGGGGTCATCAGTGTTGTCACCGGCGACGGCGTCCCGGTCGGCCAGCGGCTGGTCGAACATCCCGACGTGCACATGATCTCCCTCACCGGCGAGGTTGCCACCGGCACCGATGTCCTCCGGGTCGCCTCCTCGTCGATCAAGCGGGTGCACCTGGAGCTCGGTGGCAAGGCCCCGGTCGTGGTCTGCGACGACGCCGACCTCCAACGGGTGGCGGCAGGGCTGAGCGTGGCCGGCTTCTGGAACGCCGGGCAGGAGTGCGCGGCCGCCTGCCGGGTGCTGGTCGCCGCATCGAGATACGACGACCTGCTCAGCGCACTCATCCCCGCCGTGCGAGCGATCGCCGTCGGCGATCCCCGCGATGGCGACCATGTCGGGATGGGGCCGCTGATCTCACAAGACCAGTGTGACCGCGTCCTCGGCTTCATCGACAGGGCCCAGGACCAGCGCGCCACGATCGTGCTCGGCGGCCACCGCATGGCGCGGCCCGGCTTCTTCGTCGAGCCCACCGTGATCGTCGATGTTCAGCAGCGCGATGCCATCGTGCAACAGGAGGTGTTTGGGCCGGTCGTCACCATACAGCGCTTCGAATCTGAGCAGGACGCCCTGCAGCTGGCCAACGATGTCCCGTACGGGCTCTGCGCCTCTGTCTGGACCTCAGACCTGTCCCGGGCCATGCGCCTGAGCAGGGGTCTGCAATTCGGGACGGTGTGGGTCAATGACCACCTGGCGCTGGCTTCGGAGATGCCGTGGACCGGATGGAAGCGGTCTGGCCACGGTCGCGAGATGTCCCAGTACGCCATCGATGACTACAGTCAGATCAAGCACGTCATGGTCAGCCTCCGTTGACCGCGCGAATGGCATCACGACCTGACGCCATGGCCACCCCCGATGGCTGACCCGGTCGCGGCGACGCCGCCGGCCCGCCACCCGCTGGATCCCTTGACTGCGGCCGAGATCGCGACCGCGATGTCGGTCCTTCAGCGATCGGGCTCCCTCCCCGACCAAGCCCGGATCATCTCCATCACCCTGCTCGAGCCAACCCGCAGCCAACTGCGGACCCTGGAGATCGACTCGTCGCCAACTCGAAGGGCGTCGGTGACCCTCGTCGATCCGGTCGCCCACCTCCCCGCGGAGGCGATCGTCGACATCGACGGCGCCCGGCTGGTGGCGTACCAGACCCGTCCGGGACAGCACGCCCCCATCACCCTCGCCGAGTATGCCGCCTGTGAGCAGGCCCTGCGCAGAGACCCCCGCTTCCGATCTGCGCTCCGCCGCCGGGGCGTCACCGAGCCGGACCAGGTTCTGATCGAGTCGTGGGGGATCGGGGACTTCGCCGACAGCTCCAGCGATCCTCGAAGGCTGGTGTGGACCCTGGCCTTCTTTCGCGAGCAGGCCCGCGACAATCCGTACGCCAAACCCCTGTCCGGCCTCCACGCGGTGGTTGACATCGACTCCATGACCATCATCCGTCTGGAGGACGACGACGTCGCCCCCCTACCTTCGGGCCGAGGCCTGTACTCGGCTGACCAGGTCAGTCCACTGCGCACGGACCTCAAGCCCCTGCACATCTCGCAGCCCGACGGCGTCAGCTTCGACCTGGATGGCTGGCTGGTGCGCTGGCAGCGGTGGTCCTTTCGGATCGGCTTCAATGCTCGGGAGGGACTCACCCTGCACCAGGTCGCCTACAACGACGGCGGCCGAAACCGGTCGATCCTGCACCGCGCGAGTGTCGCCGAGCTGGTGATTCCGTATGCCGACCCGCGCCCCTACGAAGGATGGCGCAACGCGTTCGACATCGGTGAGTACGGAATCGGCATCATGACCAACTCCCTGACCCGCGGCTGCGACTGTCTGGGCGAGATTCGCTATCTGGACGTCGCCCTGAGTGATCCGACCGGCACCCCCTACACGATCCCTCGCGCCATCTGTCTGCACGAGGAAGATGCCGGCCTGCTCTGGAAGCACCAGGACGGCACCCTGGGCAGCGTCGAGGTGCGCCGCAGCCGCCGCATGGTGGTCTCCTTCATCATCACCGCAGGCAACTACGAGTACGCCTTCTACTGGCTCTTCTACCAGGACGGGTCCATCGAGTTCGAGGTCCGTCTCACCGGGGTGGTGCTCACCACCGCCATCGCGCCCGGTGAGAGCAAGGCCTACGGGACCGTGGTGGCTCCGGGGACGCTGGCCAGCTTCCATCAGCACTTCTTCAGCCTCCGGCTCGACATGGAGGTCGACGGACCCCGCAACCGGGTGGAGGAGGTCGACACCGTGAGCGTGCCGGTGGGACCCGAGAATCCCTACGGCAACGCCTTTGTGCTGCGGACAACCGCCTTGAGCTCGGAGCGCATGGCTCAGCGGGTGGTGGACGCCATGCGGGGAAGGTACTGGCGCATCGCCAACCCCGACGTCCCCCATCGCAACGGCCGACCGGTCGCCTACAAGTTGAGTCCCGGCCAGAACATCCTCCCGTTTGCAGACCCATCGGCATCGATCCGCCGTCGGGCAGGATTCATGGGCAGCCATCTGTGGGTGACGGCCGACGACCCATCGCAGCGCTTTCCGGCCGGCGACTACCCCAACCAGACCAGCGGCGGCGACGGTCTGCCCGCCTGGGTCCAGGCCGACCGGCCACTGGATCCCGCCGAACTGGTGATCTGGTATACGCTCGGCAGCCACCACATCACCCGACCGGAGGATTGGCCGGTGATGCCGACCGAGCGACTCGGCTTCACCCTGAAGCCGGACGGGTTCTTCGATCAGAACCCCGCCCTCGACGTTCCGCCATGAGGCCGGTCGGGATGCCGTCGCCGCCCCGGACCCGCGCGACGTTCAGCGCGCCAGCGCCCCGACCCCTGACCCAGCAGGGCGGCATCTCCAGTGAGACGACCAGGAGGATCACATGACATGACCGCCGGGCATCGACTTCACCGCAGCCTCTGCCTCGTCGCTGCGACGCTGGCGCTGGCGAGCGCATCGACGCTGACCGGGGTGGCATCGACACGGTCGTCTGCTGGCCGGGCGGCGACGGTCTCCTACGCCATCCGCCCCGGCGAGCGCCCGATCTACATCTTCCCCCTGGTCAGCGGGGCCGATTTCACCTACGCCAATGTCACCGGCTTCCAGTATCTGATCGACCGCCCGCTGTACTGGTTTGGAGCTGGGGCAAAGGCGCAGATAAACTACTCCCTGAGCTTGGCCGACGCGCCGGTGTTCTCCAACCACGACAAGACCGTCACCATCGATCTGAAGCACTACAGCTGGTCCGACGGGGTCCCCATCACCGCCCGCGACGTGCAGTTCTGGATGGACCTGCTGATCGCCGACAAGGCCGACTGGGGTGACTACGTGCCGTCCCAGTTTCCTGACAACGTCGTGTCGCTGCGGGTTCAGTCACGGACTCAGTTCAGCATCACGTTCAACCACACCTACAATCCGACCTGGCTCCTCTACAACGAGCTGAGTCAGATCACCCCCATCCCTCAGCATTCGTGGGACCGGACGTCGGCCGCCGGGCCGGTGGGCAGCTACGACCGACGGCCAGCCGGCGCTGCCAAGGTGTACCAGTTTCTCAACCACCAGTCGATGGATCTCACCACCTACTCGACCAATCCCCTCTGGCAGGTGGTGGACGGCCCCTGGCGGATCGCGCCCCGCGACGGCTTCAGCCCGGCGACCGGATACACCGTCCTGGTCCCCAACCGGCGCTACTCAGGCCCGGTCAAGCCACAAATCGGACGGCTCGAGCTGGTTCCGTTCACCAGTGACTCGGCGGAGTTCGCCTCCCTGCGGTCGGGCCGGATCGACTACGGCTATCTTCCCCTGTCAGACATCAGCCAGCGCCGCTACCTGATGAGTCACGGCTATCGGATCACGCCCTGGAACGTGTACGCGTTCAGTTTCATCGCGATCAACTTCCGCAATCCCGCCTTGGGCCCCGTGTTCAAGCAACTGTACGTGCGCCAGGCTCTGCAGCACCTGGTCGACCAGCCGAGCTGGATTCGCAACATTCTGCACGGATTCGGAACGCCAAGCTACAGCCCGGTCCCGATCACGGTGCCGAGCCCGTTTGCCGACGGCTACGTGCGCCGCAACCACTATCCTTTCAGCGTGGCCGCGGCAGCCCGGATTCTGGCGGCCCACGGGTGGGCCATCCATCCCAATGGCGCGGACGTGTGCGCCCGCGCCGGGCGGGCCCGGGACGAGTGTGGGGCAGGGGTCGCCCGCGGGGCATCCCTGCGGATCGCGCTCCAGTACTCGGCCGGAGATCTGGCGCTCCAGCAGGAGATGGAGGCATACCAGTCAGCCGCCGCGGGGGCCGGGGTGGACCTCACCGTCCTCAGTCGTCCGGCCGACACCCTCCTCTCCGAGGGCTACAGCCCCTGCGCCGCGGCGGGCGGCCCGGGTTGCAGCTGGCAGATGCTCGACTTTCACGCCACCGACGCCAACGCGTACTTCCCCGACTACTACCCGACCGGGGGCATCTACTACGCCACCGGCGCCGCCTACGGCGTGGGCGGATACAGCAACAGCGCGGCGGATCGCCTGATCCGGGCGACCCACGTCCGGTCCGGGCTGGCCGCCTTCCGGGCCTACGAGAACTACATCGCGGATCAGCTGCCGAACCTGTGGGTGCCCAATGGGCCGATCCAGATCTCGGTCGTCAAGTCCTCCCTCCGCGGCACCAACCCCCAGGACCCCTACACCAGCATGTACCCGGAGAACTGGAGGCTGGCCGGGTGAACCGGACGGGGGCAGCCGTGCCGCGTGACGCCGCCGGCCTCGGGCCGCCGCCGCGGGGGGCCGCGCCGGTGCGGTTCCCCCGGGTGCGGGTGTCGGGCTCGGCCAGGCAGCGGGGCGTCCGCTACGGGGAGCAGTGCCGCGACCGGATCGGCCGGTCGCTGGCGGCATACGAGCGCGTGTTCGCTGAGTACGCCGGGATGAGCTGGTCGGCGGCTCGGCGGGTGGCCAAGCCGTTCCAGGATCCCATCGGTGCCTTCAGCGGCGCCATCCTGGAGGAGCTCGAGGGCATCGCCGCGGGCGCCGGGTCCGATTTCGAGGACATCCTCACCCTCAACGTTCGGTCAGAGCTGATGTTCGCCGCCAAGGCCCGGGAGGCGGGCAGGAGCGCCCCCCGCGGCGGCTGCAGCGCACTGGCTGTCCTGCCCAGCCGCAGCGTCGACGGCCACACCCTGCTGGGGCAGAACTGGGACTGGCTGCTCCACGCCCGCGACACGGTGGTCATCCTGGAGGTCGAGCGCGCCGAGGGGCCCGACTACGTCACGGTCGTCGAGGCGGGACTGTTGGCGAAGACGGGGATGAACTCCTCGGGGATCGGCGTGGTGACCAACACCCTGATCTCAGCCAACGACCGAGCCCATCCTGGTCTGCCCTACCACGTCCTGCTGCGGGCCCTGCTCGACTCGGAGACCATCTCCGACGCTCTGGCCACCCTCCAATCCGGCCCCCGCTCGTCGTCCGCCAACTATCTGCTGGCCCACGCGGATGGGCTCAGCGTCGACGTGGAGGCACAGCCCGGCGACCAGGCGACCATCGCCCTGGTGTGGCCGGATCGAGGGCTCGCGCTCCACACCAACCATTGCGTGGCGGCGCCGATGCAGGCGAACGACCTGTCGGTCTGGGCGATCCCCGACAGCCCATTCCGACTGGAGCGACTGCGCCAGGCGCTGGGGAGTTCCGGTGACCGACTGAGCCTGGCCTCCTGTGCCACCGCCCTGGCCGATCACGGCAACTTCCCGGCCAGCGTCTGCTACCATCCGGACCCCCGCCTTCCGGCGCCCCGCCGGGAGGAGACGGTGGCGTCCGTTCTGATGGACCTCGACGCACGCCGAATGCTGATCGCGGATGGGACGCCGTGCACGACGCCCTACCAGGACGTGGACTACTCCGCGTTCCTGGGGAAACCCTCGGTGCTCCGCAGCGGAAAGGGCCCGACCGCGGCCTGATCGCCCGACCTGGGGCCGGCGGCGGGGGCGCCGTTGCCGGGTGGCGTCATGCGGAGCGATCGGGGCGGCCCGGCCGGCGCCGACCGGCGGGCGGGACCGACACCTGGGCCCGCGCTCCTGCGCTTGCCCGGCGGGTCGGACCCGGGGTGGTCCGACCGGGTCGGGCCCTCGGGCTCGACCCGGAGCAGCGCCGACTCGTCCCCCTCGCCCCGGCCCGCCCACACCCCACGGGTGTGGCGGAGGTGGCGAACGATCAGCGTGTCCGCGGCGGCGATGTCCTGGGTCTCCACCGCGGTGAGGAGCTCGGTGTGGATGCGGGCAGACTCCAGCAGCCGTCCGGAGTGGGCCAGCAACTGCAGCCCGTGCAGGCGAGTGTGATCCCGCAGCTCCATGATCATGTCGATCAGCCGCCGATTGCTGTGCGCCGCCAGCAGCTGGTAATGGAAGTCGCGGTCCGCGGCAAGGAACGCGATCACATCCCCGGACGCCGCGTGGCGTTCGACCTCCCGCGCCAGTCGGCGAAGGTGGGTCGAGTCTTGCAGCCCATGCACCGCCGCCACGGTCACGACCGCTGGGCGCTCCAGCATCATCCGGATCGCGAAGAGGTCGTCGAGGTCCTCTTCGCTGAGCAGGGGGACCCGGAACCCGCGATTGCGGACGACCTCGACCAGGCCGGCGCCGGCGAGGTCGAAGAGGGCCTCCCGGATCGGGGTGGCGGACACCCCCAGCCACTCCGCGAAGTGCACGACCGGGTAGATCGTCCCGGCCTCGACCTTTCCCGCGACAATGCTCGCCCTGATGGCCGCACGAGCTCGGTGTCGCAGGCTGGCCGTGTCCAACCGGGCCGCTTGCCCGTCGTGCGGTGATGGCGTGCGAGGAGTCACTGCCGTTCCGGCATGATAGCTGACGGTGGGGATGGTCGTGGCTCCGGCGAGCCCCCCCCCCATGCCCGAGCGCGCGCCGGCGGGCGGACGGGCACCGCCATCGGAACGCGGTCGGAGCCGGGGCCAGTGCCGGCGTCGATGCGAGCGGATGGCCGCCTGGCGGGCGGGCCCGGCTGACCGGGGGACCGGGCACGGGAGCCGGTCAGGGGGCGCTGCCTGGCGGGGAGGCTGCGGGCCGGGTCCGCCACCGGGATGGCCAGCATCGCCTCCACGTATGGGGTGCACACGCGCTCACCCGTGCCCAGGTGCTCTGCTCCCTGAGCATGACCGTCGGGGCGGGCGGCTCCCGGACCAGCGGGGGGTCAGTCGGCGACGCGGTCGACGCCGGCACGATCGTCGGCGCGCGGTCGCTGGGGTCAGCCCGGCCACGCCACGTCCGCCGGGGGGCGCCGGCTGGGAGACGCTGGCGCCGGAGATCCCGGCGGGGGCCGGCTCGTGACCATCTCCCTCGACCCCGCGGCGCTGATGGCCGCCGGCGGCGACCAGGCCCGGCTCCGGCGGCCGGGCCGCGACCGGCCGGTCGCGGTGGGGTCCGAGCGCCCGGCGGCCGTGATCTCGGCAGCGGTCGTGCCGGCGACCATCCACCGCCCCACCGCCGTCGGCCGGCGCGAGGTGGGCGCCGCCACCGGCGAGGCGGCGCTCGACCGCTTCAACCCGGCCCTCCCGCAGGCGGTGATCGCCCACCGACCCCGACCGGCGGCGCGAGACCGGGGCCGGCCCGCCCGCGACCCGGTCCGCGTCGGCCGCCGCCCGGAGGCGCGCCGCTCGACCGAGATCAGCCCCGAGCGCGGCCGCGATCGGGTGTCGGAGCTGCGCTGAGTCGACCCCGGCGAGCCGCCGCGGTGGCGACCCTCCTTTCCGGACCGCCACCGTCTCGGCCGGCCCTCAGCCCGCGCCCGCCATCACCGCGCGCAGCCGGTCGGGGGGCAGCCGGTGGGCGATGATGCCATCGCGGCCGACCATGGTGTCGACCGCCAGCAGGGCCGACACGATCGCCTCCTCCGTCGCCTCCACCACGGCGTCGAAGAGGGCGTCGATCCGGTGGTCGTCGAGCATGGTCACGGTGGTCCTGGGGGCGGTCGTGGCCGCGGCGGCGGCCTCCGGGAGATCGCGGTTGCCGGTCGCGAAGCAGAGGATGAGGTCGCCGCTGGTGTGCTCCCCCACCCCGCCGGTGCGGCCGATCCCCAGCGCCGCCCGCTGCGCCACCCGGCGGCACTGACCGGGGAGGAGCGGCGCGTCGGTCGCCACCACCACGATGATGGAGCCGGTGCCCTCGGGCGGCTCCGCCGCGTCGGAGTGGCGTTCGGGTCCCGGCAGCGGAACCTCCGCCGCGGTGAGGTGCCGTCCGACCGGCACCCCGGCCACGGTCAGCCGATCCCGCCGGCCCTGGTTGGCCTGCACCAGCACCCCGACGGTGAGGACCTCGCCATCGACGGTGGCGAGGCGCGAGCTGGTGCCGATGCCGCCCTTGAAGCCGTGGCAGATGGTGCCCGTGCCGCCGCCCACCGCACCCTCGGCCACCGGGCCCCCGCCGGCAGCCCCCACCGCCGCCCAGCAGTCGGCCGCGCTGACGTGCTGGCCGCCGACATCGCTCAGGACTCCGTCCCAGGTCTCGCCCACGACCGGGAGCGACCAGTACGCTTCGCCGGGCTGGCGCTGGCGCACCTCCCAGGCGACCAGGGCATCGCGGACCACCCCCACGCTGTGGGTGTTGGTGAGCGCGATCGGCGAGGTGAGGAGCCCCGACTCGCGCACCCACTCGAGGCCGGTGAGCTCACCGTTGCCGTTGAGCCGGTGGCAGCCGGCGAAGAGCGGGTGGCGGAAGATCGGCTCCGGGCGGGGCATCACGACGGTGACCCCGGTGCGCACCGGCCCCCGGCCCACCACCAGCGGACCGTAGCCGCGCACCAGGGTGGCGTGACCCACCCCGACCCCGGCGACGTCGGTGATGGCGTTGTGCGGGCCCGGGCGGCCGGTGCCGATGACGATCCCGAGGTCGCGCGGTCGCATCCCTACGGTCCCTCCGAGGTGAGCCGTGGCGCCGGCGCCGCCGAGCCCGACCGCACGCGGTGGGGTTCCGGTGCCCCCGTCTCCGGTCGCGGCCCCGGGGGCGGACCCGCCGCCAGCATCCCGGGCTGGAGCAGCCGGGCCAGTGCCGGGCCCAGCCGGCGGGCGGCGCGGCGCCGGTCGGCGGCGAGGCGCCCGAGCCGCGGGATCACCAGGGGGTCGCGCAGGAGGAGGCGGAGCAGGCGGCCGAGACGGACGCCGGGGGCCCCGTGGGGGACCAGGCTCGCCGCCCTCCCCAACCTGCGCCCCCTGGTGTCGACGACGGCCCGCAGCCCGCAGAGCACCGGCACCGGTCCCTCGGGCCCCTCCTCCAGGCCGCCGGCCCAGTCCGCCCAGCTGCCCGTCTCCATGTCGACCAGATCCGCCCCCATCCCGGCCCACCTGGCCCGGTCCCGGTCGCCGTCGACGGGGTCAGCGGCGGACGCGAACGTCGCCGGGCGGGCCCCGATCGCCAGCCCGGCCAGGGCGGGCCCGTCCGCCAGCGGACGCCGCCGGCCAGCGGCGTCGACCAGGGCCGTCGCCACGGCCAGGTCGCCGGCGGTCCAGGACCAGGTGAGGCCGCCGGCGATCCCGGTCACCAGCACCACCCGAGCCGACCGGGGCCAGGTCGCGGCCGGGAGCGACACCGGGCCCATCCCGGTCAGCCAGAGGGCGGTGCTCCCCCGCCGCCAGGCTCGCAGGACCCCCTGGGGGGGAGCCACCGACCGCCAGCCGCCGACCGAGCGGCGCACCAGGCTGGCCTCCCAGCCGAGGGCGCACGCCACCACCAGCTCGGCAGGGCCCGCAGCCCCGGCGCCGCGCTCGCCCCCCGCCACCGCGGCGGCGGGCGACCGGTGGGCGACCCGGAGCGCCACCAGCAGCAGCGCGACGCTGGCAAGGGCCGCCGGCACCACCCGGAGCAGGGCCGCCAGGACCACCATCTGGAGCTCCACCAGGGCGAGGAGGCCCGCCGCCACCGCGGTCGGGACCGGTGAGCGCGCAGCGCCCGGCCGCACCGGTCCCCTCAGCAGCACGGCGCAGAGCCCGACCAGGACGGCCGCCACCACCAGCCAGCCGGCGTAGTTGGCGAGCGTCACCCCGAACCAGGGGCCGCCTTTGGGGTACCGATAGATCCGGCCGAGCCACCAGCGCCCCCCGCGCAGCGCCACCGGGTCGACCACGACGTCGACCGCGACCACCGCCAGGACCGCGCCCAGCCACCGGCGCCAGCCGCGGCCGCCCACCCCTCCCGCCACGGTGAAGGCGCAGAACGACAGCCAGGTGAAGCTGAGGCTGTCGAAGACCGGGACCCCGAGGACGCGCCAGTCGTGGGCGAGGGCGGCGTCCCGGTACAGGTACGGCCCGAACGGCACGCCCGGGCCGCCGGTCGAGCCCCACTCCGCGGCGAGCGCGACCCCCCAGCCCAGGGCGCCGAGGGCGGCGGCGCGGGCCAGCCCGTGGCGCCATCCGACCAGCCCCAGGCAGGCGATCCAGGGGAGGAACGCATACCAGCGGCCGAGGGCCGCGGCCAGCGCCACGGTCAGGCCCCGCGCCGCGCGGGGCCGCCGGCGAACCAGGCGGCGGCATCGGCGAGGGCGCGGTCGAGGTCGCCGGGATCCCATCCGAGTTCGGCCCGCGCTCGGGCGGCGTCGACGAACATCGGGTGGGCCGCCATCCGCACCGCCGTCAGGGGGACCGCCGGCGGCTCCCCGCGGCAGCGGCCGACCGCCTGGCTGGCGCCGGCCACGGCGTAGGCGAGGGCGAGCGGCAGCCGCCAGCGCGGCGGCCGGCGGCCGCCCGCCCACCCCACCCGGCGGAGCAGCTCCGCCATCCAGAGGTTGCGGTCGCCGAGGATGTAGCGACGGCCCGGCCGACCGCGCTCCAGGGCGTCGACGTGACCGCGACCGACCGCCTCGACGTCGACGCAGTTGAGGCCGGTGGCCACGGTCGCCGGGATCCGCCCCCGGAGGAAGTCCCGGATCACCGCCCCGGTGGGCGTCGGGCGCACGTCGCCGGCGCCGACCGGGGTGCTGGGGAGGACGGCCACCACCTCCACGTCGGCCGCCGCCAGCGCCAGCTGCTCGGCCGCCCACTTCGATCGCTTGTACGGTCCCGGGAGCGTGCTCGGGTCCCCGGCGACCATCGTCTCGTCCACCACGCGGCCGCCCCGGGTGAAGGCGAGCACCCCGACCGTGCTGCAGTGGACCACCCGGCCCGCCCCCGCCCGCCGGGCCGCGTCCACCACCTGCCAGGTGCCTCCGACATTGGCGGCGATCATCCGCTCGGTGTCCCCCCGCGCCAGCGCCAGCCGGTAGTCGGCGGCGCAGTGGATGACGGCCGTGCAGCCCCGGCAGGCGGCCTGGACCAGGTCGGCGTCCGCCAGCTGTCCCTGGTGGACCCGGACCCCCTCGTGGGGTGCGATCCGTTCCCGGTCGCGGACCAGGGCCTGCACCGCGTAGCCGCGCGCCAGCAGCGCCCGCAGCACCGCGCCCCCGACGAACCCGCTGGCGCCGGTGAGCATGATGGTCCCGCGCGTCATCCGGCGGCCCGCCGGGGGAGGTCCGGGGTCGCGGGCGCGCCCAGGAGCACGTAGCCGTCGCCGCGGCGGGTGCGGAGCTGGACCGGTCGGTGGGGATCGGCCTCCAGCTTGCGTCGCAGCCGATGCATGCACATCGTGACCGCGGCCGGGCTGGCCTCGGGGTCCCCCGCCCAGGCCCCCTCGATGATCTGCCGGCGCGACACCACCACCCCCTGGTTGAGGGCCAGGTACTCCAGCAGGTCCGCCTCGCGCGGGCTGAGGAAATGGCGGCGGCCCTCGATCCTGGCGCTGCGCGCCGCCGGCTCCACCGTCAGGGGGCCGACCCGCACCACGCGGCCGGCGGCCGAACGCTCGATCCGGAGGCGGCGCAGGATCGCCTCGACGGTGGCGCGGAAGAGGCCGGGCGCGAACGGCTTGACCAGGACGTGGTCGGCGCCGGCGCTGAGGAGCACGGGCGGCGGCTCCCCGCTGCCCTCCAGCACCACCAGCGGGGCGGTGCTGGACTCCCGCAGCCGCACCACACCGGAGCGGCCGCCGAGCAGGGCGCCGTCGGCGACCACCATGGCCACCTCGCGCTGGCGGAGGAGGTCGAGGAGCTGGGCGAGGCTGCCCACGACCGGGGTCTCGGCCACCCCCAGGCGGCGGAGCAGGGTCGCGCCCAGGGCACCGTAGTCGGGGTCGCTCTCCAGGATCGGGACGAGCACCGCTCCTCTCCCCACGCCCTCGGGCAGGACCCGGCGGACTCCGCCGGACGCCGCTGCGGGCTCGCTCGTCCTGCCGCCGCGGCCATTGTGGCGCTGTCGGGCCGCCCCCGGCCCCCGGGCCTCAGCCGGCCGCCAGCACCCGCAGGGTGGCCGCCACCGAGTCGGCGAGGGCGGGGAGGTCGTAGCCGCCCTCCAGGGCCCAGAGCATCCGGCCGCCGCAGGCCCTGGCGGCGACCGCGCCGAGCCGGGTGGCGATGGTGCGGTAGGTGTCGGTGGTGAGGCGCAGCTCGGCGAGGGGGTCGGCCACGTGGGCGTCGTAGCCGGCGTGGACACAGATCAGCTCGGGTTCGAAGCGCTCCACCGCCGGCAGCACCTGCCCTTCGAGGGCGGCCAGCCATGCCGCCGGCCCGGTTCCCGGCGCCAGCGGGCAGTTGAGGGTGGTGCCCTCGGCAGCGCCGCTGCCGGTCTCGCGGGCCCGGCCGGTCCCGGGGTAGTGCGGCAGCTGGTGCAGGGAGCAGTAGAGCACGGTGGGATCGTCGTAGAAGACGTCCTGGGTCCCGTTGCCGTGATGCACGTCGATGTCGACGATGGCGACGCGGCCCACCCCCAGCTCCCGCTGGGCCACCCGCACCGCCACCGCCAGGCTGTTGAAGAGGCAGAACCCCATGGCGGTCTGCGGGGTGGCGTGATGACCGGGCGGTCGCACCAGCGCGAAGGCGGTGCGCGCCCGCCCGTCCACCACGATCTCCACGCCGGTGGTGCAGGCGCCGCAGGCGCGCCGGGCGATCGCATACGACTCCGGAGCGCAGTAGGTGTCGGCATCGAACCAGGCGCCGCCGCCGCGGCTGGCCGTCTCCACCCGCGCGATGTGGGCCGGGGTGTGGACGAGCTCGAGCCGGGAGGGGTCGACCGGGGTCGGCGCCGCGCGCGGGACCAGCGCCAGGCGCGGGTCGGCGGCGATCGACGCCGCGATCGCTCGCAGCCGGGCGGGGGACTCCGGGTGGCCCTCGGCGGCGTGGCCGTCGGTCTCCGCGTCGTGCAGGATCACGAGCGGCGCGACGCCGGCGGACGGGTCCCCGGGCGCCGGCGCGGCGAGCGCCGAGCCCGGTGGGTCAGCCGCGGCCGGACCCCGACCACGGGCGCCGATGCCGCACCCTATTGGTCGAGCGAGAGGACCATCTGCGGCCTCGCGATCTGATGGTCGGCGCGGGTCCCGCTGACAGCGGTGCCGACCGCGAAGAACTCGATCACGTGGCTGCCCCAGCCGTGGTTGTTCTCGTGGATCTGGGCGCCGACGATGCCCTCCGCCTTGAGTTGACCGGCCTCGGTCTGCATCCGCTCCATGGCCAGCTCGCGGGCGTCGTAGAGGGCCTGGGTGAAGTTGGGCATCTCCTGGTTCTGCCCCACCTGGCGGAGGAACTGCCCGATCCCCTGGTGAGCCACGTGGTAGACGCAGCTCCCCATCACCAACCCCTGCGGCATGTAGCCGGCCTGGAGCAGGGTCCAGAAGTCCTGGCCGGAGAGGTCGGAGGTGAACGGCTTGCCCTGGGTGGTGCGGAAGGGCTGGCCGCGGCCCTTGACGGCGGTGCCGATGGCCATGAACTCGGCCAGGTGCTCGCCCCACTCGTAGCGGTTGATGACCAGGCGCACCCCCACCACCCCGTCCGCCGCCAGCGCCACCGCCTCCTCCTCCATCCGGGTCATGGCCAGCTCGCGGGCCTGGTACATCGCCTGGCTGAGGACCTGGAGCTCCTGGTTCTGCTTGTAGTTGGCGACCTGGATCCCGATGTGGTAGATCGAGCTCCCCACCACCAGGCCCACCGGGTCGTAGCCGGCCTCCTTGACCAGCAGGAACTCGTTCACCGAGAGGTCGCTGGTGAACAGCGCGGCACGACCGTCGCCACCGCGCATCTCACGAAGTCGGTTGAGCGCGTCCTCGGGCAGGTCTTGGGGTGCGACCGCTTGGTCGGTCATGGGATGGCCTCCTCCTCGCAGGACGGGTCGGGGGACGGACGCACGGTCACGGGACCAGCGCCGCCGAATCGGCGGGGCGGTCGGTGAGCGGGACGGTCAGCCGCGGCGACTGGCTGCGGTGCTCCTTGGTGTAGGCGGCGACCGCGGTCCCCGCCATCACCCACTCCACCAGGCGGCCCTGGACGCTCTCGTTGCCGGTCGCGAACTCGTGGATCTCGCGCCACGGATGGACGCCGACGATCCCCTCGGCCCCCAGCTGGGCGCCGTCGGCGCGCATCCGCTGGCGCGCCACCTGCTGGGCCTGGTGGAGGGCGGCGGTGAACGGGGTGACCTCCTGGTTCCACCAGCTGGAGACGGTGTTCCAGCCCATCCCCACGGCGCCGAACACCACCACCGCCTGCATCGCGCACGCCCCCAGGACCAGACCGGCCGGCACCCAGCCGGCCCGCACCAGCTTGGCGAACTCCTGACCGGAGAGGTCGGACGTGAAGGGCCGGGGCAGCGGGGCTGCGCCCCGCCGCCGGATCGCGGTCCCGAGGGCGCTGAACTCGGAGAGCCCCGCCCCCCAGTCGTAGGCGCGGATCGTGAGGCGGACCCCCACCACCCCGTGGGCGCCGAGCCCGGCGGCCTCCTGGAGGAGCCGTCCCAGCGCCAGCCGACGCGACTCGTAGAGCGCCGCCGACAGCACCGCGTTCTCGGTCGCGCCGGTGGCGAAGCCGAGGCCGCCCAGGGATCCGCCGAAGCCCAGCCCGCCCCCGCCGAGCCCCGCACGCAGGGCGCTGATCCGGTAGATGGTGCTGCCCAGGACCTGGCCCACCGGTTCGAATCCGACGTCGTGGAGGGCGGCCAGCTCGTCCACCGAGAGGTCGCTGGTCCAGGCGGACCCCCCGCCCGCCTGCCGCTGCAGCCGCTCCTGGGCCACCAGCGGCAGCCGCCCGGCGGCGAGCTCGGCCTGGCTGCGCAGGTCGCGCTCGGCGGCGGCCGCCTGCGCAGCGCGGTCGGGGCCGGGCTGGGAGCGGAACCACGGCACGATCAGGTCACCAGCCGCGCGAGGGCCTGGCTGGCGGCGGCGCTGGTGGCGGCGGACCGGGCCAGGGCCCCGCTCAGGGCCTCGATCCACCCGTCGAGGGGAAGGACCTCGCTCTTGAGCGCGATCCCGCGCACCACCCGGGTGCGGACCGCCTCCAGCCCGGTGGCGGCGGCGGCCAGCTGGAAGCGCTCGTCGCCGAGATCGCAGCTCAGGCGGACGACCCGCTTGGGCTTGCGCCAGAGGCCGCCGGCGCGGTCCACCCGGACCCCGCCCGGCAGCGCCGTCTCCAGCTTGACGGCGAGCACCTCCAGGAAGGTCGCCAGGTCGCCGGCGTCAGCACGGAGCGCGGCCGCCACCCGGTCGAACTCCGGCACCCCGCCCGCCATGTCGAGGATATCCATCACCCGTGGGCATGATAGCTGGCCCCGACGGCGGAGTCGGGGGGTCGGAGCCCTTGGCGTCTCCGACCGTGCGGCGCACCATATCGGACGGATCGGGGTCGTTCGACAGGGTCCAATGGGAGACGGCGGCGGCGGTTCGGCGGACGGCCCCGGCACCGACACCCCCGCAGGGAGGAACGCGATGGCCGTCACGACTGCGCCCGCTCCAGCGGTCGACTTCGAAGCGTCGGACCGCCAGCTGCGCCGGACCATGGGGTTCCAGCACCTGCTGTTCCTGTCGCTGGGCGCGATCATCGGCTCCGGCTGGCTGTTCGCCGCGCTGGCCTCCGCCGCCTTCGCCGGCCCGGCCGCGATCCTCTCCTGGATCGTCGGGGACGTCTTCGTCATCTTCGTCTCGCTCAGCTACGCCGAGGTTGCCGGCATGCTGCCGCGCTCCGGAGCGATCGTCCGCTACCCCCATCTCACCCACGGCGCGTTCACCGGCTGGATCCTCGGCTGAGCCTACTTCCTCTCCGCGGTCTCGGTGCCGGCGATCGAGGCCGAGGCGGTGGTCACCTACGTCGGTGGCCACTACCCCACAGCCCATCTCCTCAGCGTCAGCAGCGGGGTCACGGTCGTCGCCTGGCCCAACGGGATCCTCTTCGGCGTGGGGCTGATGCTGATCTTCTTCGTCCTCAACTTCCTCGGCATCCGCTTCCTCTCCGAGGTCAACCGCTGGACGGTCTGGTGGAAGCTGGTGATCCCGACCGTCACCTTCCTGTTCCTGTTCGCCGCCTTCCGCGGCGTCAACCTGGGCGGCTACACCGGCGGGTTCACCCCCTTCGGGCCGGCGTCGATCTTCGGCGCCACCGCCAGCACCGGGATCATCTTCTCGTACCTCGGCTTCCGCCAAGCCCTGGACTTCGGCGGAGAGGCCCGCAACCCCCAACGCGACATCCCGCTCGCCACGATCCTCTCGGTCGTCATCGGGATGGTCGTCTACACCCTCATCCAGGTGGTCTTCCTGGGCGCGCTGCGTTGGCATTCCGCCGGCGTCCATCCCGGTGACTGGGCCGCGCTGACCGGCAGCGTCTGGGCCTCGGGGCCGCTCTACCACGCCTTGCAGGCGGCCGGGATCGGGGCCCTCGGCGCCTTCGGCACCGTTCTCCTGATCGACGCCGGGGTCTCGCCGTCGGGCACCGGGTGGATCTACCTCGGCACCGCGCAGCGGACCAACTACGGCCTCTCGGTGGACGGCTACATCCCCCGTGCGTTCCAGTGGATGAACCGGTTCCGGGTGCCGTGGATCTCGCTGATCGCGGCGCTGGTGGTCGGCTGCGTCTTCTTCATCCCCGCCCCCAGCTGGTACAAGCTGGTGGGCTTCATCACCTCGTGCACGGTGCTGACGTACGTCATGGGCGGGGTGGGGCTGCCCGTCCTGCGCAAGCACTGTCCCGACCTCGCCCGCCCCTTCCGTCTTCGCAATGCCCGCTTCTGGTCCCCGGTCGGCTACCTGGCCGCGATCATGATCGTGTACTGGTCGGGCTTCGCCACCCTGACCAATGTGTTCGCCGCGGTATT
This sequence comes from Candidatus Micrarchaeia archaeon, assembly GCA_035533215.1. GTDB lineage: Bacteria > Chloroflexota > Dormibacteria > Aeolococcales > Bog-877 > DAHUZL01. Next base: position 21,019 of record DATLUG010000044.1, read on the forward strand.
CGTCGGGTTGCCCTTGTTCACCTGGTTCTACGCCTGGAAGCGGGGCTGGATGTCGCGTCAGGTGGGCGCCGTGCTGGGGGCGCTGTTCCTGGTCGTCTGGATCCTCATCAACCACGCTGGCGGGTGGGTGCTGACCGCCACCGGCGCCCAGGTGGCCGGCGCCTGGAGCTTCCCGCTCTACGACATCACCTTCTCCGCCGCGGTGGTGGCGATGTGCGCCGCCATCTGGTTGCTCAGCAACGCCGAGGGACGGGAGCACGTGCAGCGCTCCCTGTGGCTGATCCTCCTGATCCTGGTGACGTTCCCGCTCTCCTACGACGGCGGCTTCGGGCCGCTGCCGGTGAGCCAGCAACCGCTCCACTTCCCGGTCGGCACCCTGCTGGAGTCGGCGGTGGCGCTCGTCATCTACGACGCCGCCGTCGCCAGTGGCTTCGCCTCGGAGGAGCTGCAGTCGATCATCCGGAGCGGTCGCGGGGTGATCGCGCCCGACCCCGAGGAGGGACCGCTCGCCGATCGGGTACCTGACCCGGGGAGGCGGCTTGCCGGCCGGCGCGATCCCGAGCGGAGCCCGCGGCAGGCCCGGGCGGGGCCCACGACGACCGACGCCGCCCCCTATATTCGAGCCGTGGGCCGGGGCCGGGCGGAGATCGATCATCCCCTCGCCGCCACCGGGTGGCGGCGCCTCCTGGTGGAGCCGCGCCGCCCCCCGGGGGTCGCCGCACGCCCCAACGCCCACTGGCTGGTGGTGGCCACGGTGTGCGTCGGCGCCTTCATGGGCCAGCTCGACGCCAGCATTGTCCTGGTCGCGGTTCCCAACCTCCAACGTGCCTTCCTGAGCAGCCTGCCGGCGGTGGAGTGGGTGTCGATCACCTATTTGCTCGTGCTGGTGGCGATGGTGACGGCGATCGGGCGCTTCGCGGACATGGCCGGCCGCAAGCTCCTGTACATCTACGGGTTCCTGGTCTTCATCCTGGGCTCGGCCCTGTGCGGCCTCGCCCCCACCCTGCTGCTGCTGGACCTGTTCCGGGTCCTCCAGGCGGTGGGGGCGGCGATGCTCCAGGCCAACAGCGTCGCCCTCATCGTCCAGGCGATGCCCGACCGTGAGCTGGGGCGAGGGATCGGGGTGCAGGGCGCCGCCCAGGCGCTGGGGTTGGCGATGGGGCCGAGCGTGGGCGGCGCCCTGATCGCGCTCGGAGGCTGGCGTCTCATCTTCTTCGTGAACGTCCCCGTCGGGATCGTCGGCACCGCCCTGGGCTGGTACCTCCTCCCCCGCTCCCGCGACCTCACCGCCCGGGTCCGCTTCGACTGGCTGGGGCTGGGGCTCTTCGTCCCGGCGGTGGCGGGGCTGATGTACGCCCTGTCGTTCGGGGACCAGGTGGGCTGGGTGAGCGCCCCGATCCTCGCCACCCTGGCGGGGGCGGCCCTGCTGGGCGCCGGCTTCGTGATCCGCGAGCGGCGGATCCCCTCGCCGATGGTCGACCTGGCCCTCTTCGCCCGCACCCAGTTCACGGCCGGGATCGCCAGCGGTCTGCTCTCGTACCTCGTCCTCTTCGGCGTCCTCTTCGTGGCCCCGATCTACCTCGAGTTCGCGCACCATCTCGACTCCCAGGCGGCCGGCCTGCTGCTCACCCCGATGCCGCTGGCCCTGGGGGTGGCGGCTCCGGTGGCGGGGCGGCTCGCCGAGCGCGTCGGGGCCCGGCCGCTCACGGTGGGCGGGATGCTGTGCGCCGCCCTGGGCCTGTTCCTCGTCGCGCTCACCCCCGACACCGGCGCACGTCTGATCGCGGAGCTGGCCCTGACCGGGATCGGCCTCGGGGCCTTCACCGCCCCCAACAACGCCGCCATCATGGGCAGCGCCCCCAAGACGGCGTCGGGGGTCGCCAGCGGGCTGCTCAACATGACCCGGGGGATGGGGACCACCATGGGGGTGGCGTTCACCGGCCTGGTCTTCGGCCTCGCGGCCGGCGCCAGCACCGCCCGCGCCGACCACCCGGCGGCGGCGGCGCACGGCTTCGGGGCGGCGATCGTCTTCCTGGCGGCGATGGCGCTGGCGGCGGCGGCGCTGGCCGCCCTCCGCGGCGACGCCCGGCTGAGTGCGGGGCCCGTCGCCGTCGACGGCTGAGCCGGAGGGATGCCCGCGACCGCAGGACGAGCGCCCCGGCGGCCTCAGTCGCGGATGGCGAAGCCGCGAACCGCGAGGGCCAGCATGGTCACCCCCACCCCCAGCAGGACCAGGGCGGAGACCGGGGCCGGCATCGGCCAGCCGAAGAAGGTGAGCGCCCCGACATGGGCGTGGGCCGGCACCAGCCCGCCGAGCGCCGCCGCCCGCAGCGGGGCGATCCCGTACGCGACCGGGTCGACCCGGGTCAGCACCCCCATCCAGCCCGGCAGCCGGCCGAGGGGGAAGAGGGCCCCGGAGAGGAAGAAGAGCGGCAGCACCAGAAAGTTGATCACGACCTGGAACCCCTGGATGGTTCGCATCCGGGAGGCCACCACCACCCCGAGCGTGGTCAGCGTGAAGGCCAGCAGGAACATCAGGGGGAGGAGCTCCACAACGCGAAGGGGGCTCAGCCTGACCCCGACCACGGGGGCGAAGACCAGCATGATCAGGCCCTGCAGCATGCCCTGGGTGGCGCCGCCCAACGCCTTGCCGACCGCGATCGCCGAGCGCTCGATGGGGGCGACCAGGACCTCCTTGAGGAATCCGAACTCGCGGTCCCAGACGATCGACATCGCGCTGAACATGGCGGTGAAGAGCACCGCCATGCCGACCACGCCGGGGTACATGAACTGGATGTAGCTGAGGTGGGCGGCGCCGGCGGCCAGGCGCGCCCCGCCGCCCAGCGATGAGCTCAGCCCGACCCCGAACACGAGCAGGAACAGGAGCGGTTGGGCGAGCGACGCCAGCAGCCGCATCCGGTCGCGCCGGTAGCGGATGACATCCCGGTACCAGATCACGAAGACCGCGCGCAGATAGCCGGTGCCACGGCCGGCGCGTCCGCGGGCGACGGCGGGGCGGCGCGGCGGGGCGCCCAGGGTGGGCTCCGCCGTCATCGTCGCCCGCCCCCCATCCCCCGGCGGGCGCGCCAGGCGGCCCTCGGGTCGGGCGGCTCCTCGCGGATGGCGCGGCCGGTCAGCTGGAGGAACACGTCGTCCAGGCTGGGCCGCCTGACCGCCACCGAGCGGACCGCGACCGAGACCGCCCCCACCAGCTGGGGCACGAAGGCGGCCCCATCGGCGACGGTCACCTGCAGGTGCCCGTCGCCGCGATCCACGGCCACCCCCAGCCGGTCGCGGAGCTCGGCCGCCGCCACCTCATCGTCGGCGGTGGCGGCGGTGACGACGTCGCCGCCCACCCGCGCCTTGAGCTGGTCGGGGCTGCCCTCGGCGACGATGGTGCCGTGATCGATGATGGCGAGGCGGTCGCAGATCTCGGCCTCGTCCAGGTAGTGGGTGGTCATGAAGACGGTGGTCCCCTCCCGCGCGCGCAGCTCCCCCAGGTAGGCCCAGATGCTGGCCCGGGTCTGGGGATCGAGGCCCTGGGTGGGCTCGTCCAGGAAGAGCACCTCGGGGGCGTGCAGCATCCCCCTGGCGATCTCCAGCCGCCGCTTCATCCCGCCGGAGAACGTGCGCACCATCGCGTCCTGTCGGTCGCTGAGGTCGACCAGCGCCAGCGCCTGCTCGCGGCGCTGGCGGCGCTGGCCGCGAGCGACCCCGTACAGCATGGCGTGGAAGTCGAGATTCTCGCGCGCGGTCAGCTGCTCGTCGAGCGACGGGTCCTGGAACACGAGCCCGATCCGGCGTCGGACCCCGGCGGGATCACGGCTGACGTCGAGGCCGGCGACCCGCGCGGTCCCGGCGGTGGGCCGCACCAGCGTGCAGAGGATCTGGATGGTGGTCGACTTGCCGGCCCCGTTGGGCCCCAGGAAGCCGAAGATCTCGCCGGAGTGGACCTGGAGGTCGATCCCCCGCACCGCCTCGACGGTGTCGTAGCGCTTGTGCAGCCCGCGCACCACCACCGCCGGGTCGCCGTGGGCCCGGGGGCCCGCCGCTCCGCCCCGTGACGCGTGGGTCCCGGCCGGCGCTGACGACAGGTGGGTCCGCGCGGCCCCGGTCGGCGGTCGGCTAGGGGGGGGCGTGCCCATCACCGCTCCCCACCGACGCCCCTCCGAACCTGGGCTCCCCGGCGTCGGCTGCCCGGGCGCCCGCTCCCACCCCGGCCCCCCGCGCGACCCGCCTCGACCCCTGCGCGCCGTTGGTCGTGGGGGCGATCCCGGGGGCGACGGACGGGGCGTCCTTCTCCTGGTAGATGAACTTGCCGCCCCGCAGCCAGGAGGCGATGGCCGCCAGCAGGCAGGCCACGATGGCGAAGTCGAACGCGGTGCGCAGACCCTTCATGAAGGGCAGGGAGATCAGGTGGGGGAAGAAGCGACGGCCGGTCAGGAAGGCGGCGTGGGCGTGGGACAGATGGGGGAGGAGCGGACCCAGCAGGGTCTGCATCGGGTTGTAGCCGAGGAAGGCGGCGAAGAGGCTGCTCACCGGGGGAAGGTGGGAGATGCGGACGGCGTCCGCCCGAGGCACCCCCTGGCCGACGAGCCCGGTGTACAGAGAATGCGGCAGCGCGCTCGCCAGCCCGATGATGATCAGGCTGAAGAAGATGCCGATCGACAGCACCATGGCGGAGTTCTGGAAGGTGGCCGCCATGCCCGCCCCCGCCCCCCTTTGACCGGCCGGCAGGCTGTTCATGATCCCGGCACGATTGGGGGAGGCGAACATCCCGGCGGCCACCCCGTACGCCAGCAGCAGCAGGGCGAACCAGGGGTAGCTGAAGTCGGCCGGCAGCAGCTGGAACACGACGAAGGCCGCCGCCGCGCCCAGCATGCCGCCGGTGGCGAAGGGCCGCGCCCCGAAGCGGTCGGAGAGGTAGCCGGAGATCGGTCCGGCGACCAGGAAGCCGACGGTCAGCGGGATCATGTAGATCCCGGCCCACAGCGGGGTCGAGGCGAAGCTGTACCCGTGCAGCGGCAGCCAGATGCCCTGGAGCCAGATGATGAGGATGAACATCAAGCCGCCCCGGGCCAGCGACGACAGCAGGCTGGCGACGTTGCCGGCGGCGAACGCCCGGATCCGGAACAGGGGCAGCCGGAACATGGGCTGCGCCACCTTGGTCTCGATCCACGCGAACAGCGCCAGGAATGCAACCCCCCCGATCAGCGCCGCCAGCACCTCGGGGTTGGTCCAGCCCATGGTGTCCCCCCCGTAGGGAAGGATGCCGTAGGTGATACCGACCAGCACCGCCACCAGCCCGACCGCGAAGGTGGTGTTCCCCCACCAGTCGAGCGTGGCGGGGATCCGCACCCCGGTGTCGTGGAGCTTGAGGTAGGCCCACACGGTTCCGAAGAGCCCGGCGGGCACCGACACCAGGAAGACCAGCCGCCAGGAGACGGGGCCCAGGAGGCCGCCGAGGAGGAGCCCGATGAAGGACCCGGCGATGGCGGCCACCACGTTGATGCCGAGGGCCAGCCCGCGCTGGTTCTCGGGAAAGGCATCGGTCAGGATGGCGCTGGAGTTGGCGAACAGCAGTGCCCCGCCGACCCCTTGGAGGATCCGTCCGACGACCAGGTACAGCGCCCCGGGGGTGCCGCTCATCCAGGTGACCGACAGCAGCACCGAGAACAGGGTGAACACGGCGAACCCGAGGTTGTACATCTTGACCCGGCCGTACATGTCGCCGATCCGCCCGAAGCTGACCACCAGCACCGCGGTCGCCACCATGAACCCCATCAGCAGCCACAGGAAGTAGGGGCTGTTGCCGGGGGTGAGCGGGTTCAGGTGGATGCCCCGGAAGATGTCGGGCAGGGCGATGAGGACGATCGAGGAGTTGATCGTCACCATCAGAACCCCGATGGTGGTGTTGGACAGCGCGATCCACTTGTACCGGGGCCCCGCGGTCGCGCCCGCGCGGGCGCCGATGGACGGCGCCTTCGACTCCCGGCGCCTCACCCGGCGCCCCGGTCCAGCCCTCGCCCGGCGGCGGGATGCGGGGCAGACGGGGACCGGCGACGAGCCGCGCCGGCCCTTGCCGCTGCCAGCGGCCGCCGGTGCGGCGGCGCCGGCTCGGTCTCGGCCCCGGGCGACGCGGCCCGCTGCAGCCCCACGACCAGCCGCTCGAGGAGTCGGCCCAGCTCGTCCACGTCAGCCGCGGGCAGCTCCGCCAGCGCCTGCCGGATGGCGCCGCCCTCGATCCGGGAGAGCTGGGCGACCGCCCGCTCGCCGGACTCGGTGAGCCCGACCTCCACCACCCGGCGGTCGCCCTCCCGCCCCTGGCGGCGAACGACTCCGTGTTGGACCAGCCGCTCGACCAGCCCGGTCGCGGTCGAGGGGGTGATCCGGAGCGCGTCCGCGATCTGGCCGACGGTGGCGTGGCCGAGGCGGTGGAGGCGGAAGAGGACCCGCACCTGGGTCATGGTCAGCCGCTGCTCACGCCACAGTTCCAGCTGCATCCCCTCGAACACCGACAGGGTCTGGGCCAGCGACCGGTAGACCCTGCGGGTGGGCTCGTTGCCCGTGACCGGGGTATCCTTGGCCATGGACCAATGGTACGCCTGATGCCACTATTCAGCCAATGCGTCAGGTCTTCCGCACCGGCGCCGGCGACCCGGGGCCGCCTCGGAGCCGGCCGCCGAGGAGGGACGTGATGGAGCTCGGAGTGATCTTCCCCCAGCGCGAGATCGGCAACGACCCCGTGGTCATCCGCACCTACGCCCAGGGGGTGGAGGCGGCCGGGTTCGGCACGCTGGGGGCGTACGACCACGTCCTCGGCGCCTCGGCCGACCGGCCCGGTGGCTGGTCCGGGCGGTACACGGACCAGGACGCCTTCCATGAGGTGTTCGTGCTCCTCGGCTACCTCGCCGCGGTCACCAGCCGGCTGGTGCTCAGCACCGAGGTCCTGGTCCTGCCCCAGCGCCAGACCGCCCTCGTCGCCAAGCAGGCGGCCGAGGTCGACGTCCTGTCCGGAGGGCGGCTGCGGCTCGGGGTCGGCCTCGGGTGGAACGCGGTCGAGTACGAGGCCCTGGGGATGACCTTCACCGACCGGGGGCGGCGCCTGGGCGAGCAGGTGGCGGTGCTGCGCCGGCTGTGGGCGGAGGGAGTCGTGACCGTCGAGGGCCGCGACCACCGCATCCACGCCGCCGGGCTCAATCCCCTTCCCAGCGCCCGGCGGATCCCGATCTGGTTCGGAGGGCGCGCCGACGCGGCCCTGCGGAGGGCGGCGGAACTGGCCGACGGGTGGATCGCCAACGTCCCGCTCGGTCCCGAGCTCGACCGCGCCCTCGCGGTGCTGCGCGCGGGCCTTCGCGACCACCAGCGCGACCTGAGCGCGTTCGGGCTCGCCGGCCGGGTCACGGTCGACGACGATCCGGCGGCGGCGCTGACCGAGCTCCGGGCGTGGGAGGCGCTGGGGGCGACCGACTGCGCGCTCAACACGATGGACGCCGGCGTCACCGCACCGCTGCAGCACCTGGAGCGGCTCATCCGGGTGAAGCGCCAGTGGGACGGCGGCTGATCGGTCGGCCCGGGAGGGGGCGGGTGTCCTGGCCGCGGCGGGACGCCGGCCCGGGACCCTCGGCCGCAGCGCGGTGGCACGCGCTCCGCGGCCGCCGGCGCGGTCGCCGCCCGTAGACTTGGCCGTGCCATGCTGGCCCTGGTAGCGGACCCCGCCGCACCCGAGCGCCTCGCGCTTCGCGAGGCGGCGGAGCCCGCTCCCGGTCCGGGCACCCCGGTGGTGGCGGTCGAGGCGGTCGCCCTCAACCGTGGCGAGGTCAACCGCCTCGCGACCGCCGTCGACGGGTGGCGGCCGGGCTGGGACCTCGCCGGGACGATCGCGGTAGCGGCCAGTGACGGCCGCGGCCCCGATGTGGGGGCGCGGGTGGTGGGCCTGCTGCCCGAGGGCATGGGGTGGGCAGAGCGCGCCGCGGTGCCGGCGACCCATCTGGCGGTCCTCCCCGACACCCTGGAGACGGTCCAGGCCGCGGCCCTGCCGGTCGCCGGCCTCACGGCCCTGCGCACCCTCCGCATCGGGGGGCTGCTGCTCGACCGCCGCGTCCTTATCACCGGCGCCGCCGGCGGCGTGGGTCGCTTCGCGATCCAGCTCGCCCGCCGCTCCGGCGCCGACGTGACCGCGGTGGTGGGCCGCCCGGAGCGCGGAGCGGGGCTGCGGGAGCTCGGCGCCGACCGGGTCGTTTTGGGCATCGAGGCGGCCGAGGGACCGTTCGATCTCGTCCTGGACGCGGCCGGAGGCTCCTCCCTGGCCGCCGCCCTGGCGCTGGTCGGGACGGGCGGGACGGTCGTGACCTACGGCAACTCCGCCCGGGAGCCGTCGACCTTTGTCGTCAACGACTTCTACACCACCTGGGGCGTCAGCCTGCGGGGGTTCTTCCTGCTGGCCGACGCCGGGCGGGAGCCGCCGGCGGTCGACCTCGGCCACCTCGCCCAGCTGGTCGCCGACCGCCGTCTCGACCCGCAGGTGGCCCTCGTCACCGACTGGCGGGACGCCGACCGGGCGCTGCGGTCCCTCCGGGAGCGACGGGTCCCCGGCAAGGCGATCCTGCGGGTCGGCTGAGCCGGAGCGGCGCCGGCGGGCGCCGGGCCGGCTCGGCTGCTACGGTCCCCCTGATGGCGCTGAACCCCGGCCGGCGCCCGCCGCGACGCCTCATCACCGTCGGACTGGCCCTCCTGGCGACCCTCGTCGTGCTGCTGGCGGCGGGGCGGGCGCTCCTCGACAGCCATCTCGTCCGCACCCTCCCGCAGACCACCCACGGCCTCGTCGTCGGGGGCTTCCTGCTGGTGTCGGCGATCCTGGCGATGCTGGCCACGCGGGCCCTGATGGCCGCCGTCTTCGGCCGGGCGGCGGGCACCGCGCTCGCCACCTGGCGCACGGCCGCCAGCTGGGCCGTCTACATCGTCCTCGGCCTCGTCATCGTGTCCCAGCTGCAGGTGGACCTCTCCGGCTTCCTGGTCGGCAGCGCGGTGATCGGAGTGGTGCTGGGCGTGGGCGCCCAGACCTCGCTCGCCAACCTCTTCGCGGGGGCGATCCTGCTGCTCTCGCGGCCCTTCTCGGTGGGAGGCTGGGTGCATCTCCGCACGTACCTCTTCGGTGGCTTCGGAGGATCCGACTTCAGCGGCCTGGTGGTCCACATCGGCAGCTTCCACACGGTGCTGGACGTCGGAGGACGTCCGGTCCACATCCCCAACAGCGCCATGCTCACCGCCGCCATCACCACCAGCCCGATCCCGGTCCAGGTGGACCTCGACGTCACCCTGCCCGCCGCCGCGCCCCTCGCCGCCATCGAGGGTCGGATCGCGGACGGGCTGGGCTTGCGACCGCCGGCCTCGGTGGCCCTCCTGCCCCAGCGGGTGAGCCTCGGCGGCGATCCGGAGGTGAGCTGCCGGCTCCAGGTCGCCGCCCTGCGGTCGGTCGACGTGCGCGCCGTGGTCCGGCTGCTGGCGGAGGCGGCCGGCGCCGCCCCGACCGAAGCCGGCCGCCGGGCCGACGCCACCCGCCCGCCCGGCCCAGAATGACCGGGTGACCCTGACCACCCTTCGGCACGCCTGGGCGGAGCCCGGGGTGGAGTGCGTCGCCGACGAGGTCTTCCGGATACCCCTGCCCCTGCCCGGCGACGCGCTCCGCGCGGTCAACGTGTATGCGATCCGGACCGACCGCCAGGTGGTGCTGGTGGACGCCGGCTGGGACGCCCCCGCCAGCTGGGACGCTCTGGGGACGGCGCTGACCCGGTTGGGCAGCCGCATCGAGGCGGTGCGGACGGTGGCGGTGACCCACCTCCACCACGACCACGTCGGTCAGGCGGCTCGGCTGCGCGACACCGCGCGCGCGGCGGTCCTCATCGGCGCCGGTGAGCAGACGGCGCTGGAGCAGATCCTGCGGGACACCGACCACGGCCGGGCCCGGGTCCTGGCCAGGCTTCGCCGTCTGGGCGCCGACGCGCTCGCGGCCGAGCTGGAGCGCGGCGACCCGCAGGGGGCGGACACCCAGGAGCGCGCTCGGTACGAGCCGCCCGACGTCTACCTCGGCGACCATTCCATCGTCGTCGCCGGCGGCAGGGCGCTGGCGGTGGTGCCGACCCCCGGGCACACGCGCGGCCACGTCTGCCTGTGGGACGAGGAGCACGCGGTGCTGTTCGCCGGCGACCACGTCCTCCCCCACATCACCCCCTCGATCGGGCTGGAACCGGTTCCCGCCCGCCTCCCGCTCGCCGACTTCCTGGCCTCGCTGGCGCGGGTCCGCCAGCTGCCCGCACGGCGGGTCCTGCCCGCGCACGGACCGGTGTTCACCGATCTCGGCGGTCGCGTCGACGAGCTGGTGGCCCATCATGAGCGGCGCCTGGAGCAATGCCTGGCCGGCCTGGACGCGCTCGGTCCCGCCGCCGTCGACGCCGCCGCGGTGGCGGAGCGGCTGCGCTGGACACGCCGGGAGCTGCGCCTTGCCGACCTCGACTGGTTCAACCAGATGCTGGCGGTGGGCGAGACGGCGGCTCACCTCGACGTCCTGGTCGAGCGGGGCGCGGCCCGCCGCCACGCCGGGGACCGCGTGGACCGCTACCAGCTCGGCGACACGCCGCTTGCCCGCCCCGCACCCCCGGCGGCCACCGCCGCCCGGGTCAAGGAGTCCCGTCCATGATCACCGCCCCGTCCCCGGCGCGTCCGCTGGCCTCGGTCAACCCCGCCACCGGAGAGCCCCTGGAGCAGTTCACGCCGCTGGATCCCGCGGCGGTGCTGACCGCGATCGCCACCGCCGACCGCGCCCAGCGCGACTGGGGCCGGCGACCGCTGGCGGCCCGCGCGGCGGTCCTCCACGCCATCGGACAGGGGCTCCGCGCCGACGCCGAGCGGCTCGCCGGGACGATCACCAGGGAGATGGGCAAGCCGATCGCCGAGGCGAGGGCCGAGATCGAGAAGTGCGCGGCGGCCTGCGAGACGTTCAGCGAGCAGGGCCCGGGCTGGCTCGCCGACGTGGCTGCGCCCAGCGACTCCGACCGCAGCTTCGTCGCTTTCGAGCCGCTCGGCCTGGTGCTGGCGATCATGCCCTGGAACTACCCCTTCTGGCAGGTGGTGCGGGCGGCGGGACCGGCGCTGCTGGGGGGGAACGCGGTGCTGCTCAAGCACGCCCCGTCGGTGACCCGCTGTGCCCTGGAGCTGGAGGCGGTGATGGAGCGGTCCGGCCTCCCGCAGGGGGTCCTCACCGCCCTCCTCATCACCGAGGCGCAGGTGGAGCCGGTGATCGCCGACCCCCGGGTGCGGGCGGTGACCCTCACCGGGAGCGACCGCGCCGGCTCGCAGGTGGCAGAGGTGGCCGGCCGGCACCTCAAGAAGACGGTGCTGGAGCTGGGCGGCTCGGACGTCTTCATCGTGCTGGAGGACGCCGACCTCGACCAGGCGGTGGCGACGGGGGTGCGCGCGCGATTCCAGAACACCGGCCAGACCTGCATCGCGGCCAAGCGCTTCCTCGTGGTCGAGCCGATCGCCGAGCGCTTCGAGCGGCGCTTCCGCGATGCGGTGGCGGCGCTGCGGGTGGGTGATCCCACCTCCGCCTCGACCGAGATCGGCCCCCTCGCGCGGGCCGACCTCCGCGACAACCTCGACCGCCAGGTGCGGGAGTCGGTGGCCCAGGGGGCGACCGTGCGCTGCGGGGGGGCCCCCGCCCCGGGGCCGGGATTCTTCTACCAGCCCACCGTGGTGGGAGACGTCACCCCGGCGATGGCGGTCTTCCGCGAGGAGACCTTCGGGCCGGTGGCCGCGGTCACCCGGGTCGCGGACGAGGACGAGGCGGTCCGACTCGCCAACGACTCCCCCTACGGCCTCGGCGGCAACGTCTGGACCGGAGACCTGGAGCGGGGGGTGCGGATCGCGCGCCGGCTCGACACCGGGGGGGTGTTCGTCAACGGGATGACCCACTCCGATCCCCGCATCCCCTTCGGGGGGGTGAAGCGCAGCGGCTACGGCCGTGAGCTCTCGCGCTTCGGGATCCACGAGCTCGTCAACGTCCAGACCATCTGGCTGCCGCCGACCACGACCGGGTAGCGGGCGCCGCTCGCGGTCAGCCGCCGGAACGCCCCTTCGCTTCGGGTTCGAGCCGCAGCGCAAGGCAGGGACACGCGCTGGCCGCCCGGCGGGCCGCGGCCCGGAGTCCCGCCGGCAGTGGCTCGGGCCGGATGATGGGATAGCCCCAGCTGTCGGCGTCGATCCATTCCGGCAGGAGCTCCGCGCAGAGTCCGCGACCGTCACAGGCGATCGGGTCGACCCGCAGCCGCGTCACGGCCGCCCCGACCCCGCCAGGCAGCCGCCCCGTGCATGCGCCGCCCACTCGTCGGCGAAGACCGTGAGCGCGGAGCGGATGGTGCCGACGGCGCCGTCCGGGAACCGGCAGGCCCCGCGCCCCTCGACCTGCGCCATCCAGAGCTCCAGGCGGCCCCGGGCGGCGGGGTTGGGACGGCCCCCCGCGGCGAGGTCGCGCAGCGCCGACGCGATCGCCGCCAGCCCGTTGACGCACGGCCCGCACTGGCCGGAGCTCTCGCCGGCGAGGAGGGAGGCGGTGCGGGCGGCGTCGGCCGCCGGGCACAGCGAGGCCGCCAGCAGGTGGATCACCCCGGCGCCGGGGGCGGCTCCCACCCGCGCCAGCCCGGCTCGGCTCCAGTGCACGCGACCGATGACGTCGGCGGGAAGGTACGCGCCGAAGTAGCCGCCGGCGAGCACCGCCCGCAGCGGCGCGGTGGCCCCGCCCGCGCGGGCCACCACCTCGGCGAGGGGGCTGCCGAGGGCGACCTCGTACACCCCGGGTCGCCCCACCGACCCGGAGAGGGTGACCAGGGTGGTCCCGGGCTCGTCCGCGGTCCCGACCGACCGGAACCAGTCGGCGCCGTGCGCGGTGAGGAGGGCCAGCTGGGCCAGGGTCTCCGCGTTCTGGACCAGGGTGGGGCGCCGGTCGACCCCGCGCTCGAAGGGACGGGGAGGCTTGGCGGTGGGGCGGGCGTCCCCGTCGGTGATGAAGTGGACGACCGCCGTCTCCTCGCCGGCCACGAACGCCCGCGGCGCCCCCAGCACCACCACCGGCACCGGGTCGCGCGCGCCCCCACTCCGCTCGGCCAGGGCCCGCTCGAGGGACGGCACCGCCCGCTCGGTCGCCACCACGACGACGGAGCGGGCCCCGAGCGCGGCCGCGACCACCATCGCCCCGTCGAGCACCAGGTGCGGCGTCGCCGTCAGGAGCGCGCGGTCCTTGGCGGCGAGGGGCTCGCCCTCCACCCCGTTGACGACGACCACCGGCGCCGACCGTCGCTCCGCCACCGCCTGGAGCTTGCGGGCCACCGGGAACCCGGCGCCGCCGCGGCCGCGCAGGTCGACGGAACCAAGGAGCGCGATCAGCTCCCCCGGGTCGCCGGCGGCCGGCGTCCGCCAGGGAGGCGGGCCGTGGCGGAGTCGGTGCCCGGCGAGCGGCGTGAACGCCGCCGCCGCGGGCTGCCAGGAAAAGATCCGGCCGGCGTCGACTCCGACGACGGGGGCGGCGGCGACCGCGGCGGCGGCGGCGGTCATCGGCGCCCCGGTCCCGCGGTCAGCCGCACCGCGTCGACCCCGGAGCGCGGGGTTCCGAGGGCGGAGAGGGCGGCCAGGCCGATGGCGGCGCACCCCACCACCCCGGCCGCGATGGCCGGGATGGCGACGTCCGGCCCCATGCCGATCACGTGGGCCAGGGTCAGCGGCCAGGCCGCCACCACCAGCATGTGCACCGACCGCCAGGCGGTGGCGCTGAGGAAGCGGCGGACGAGGCTGGTCACCACCACCGCCGCCAGCAGCTCCAGCGCGATCGTGCCCATCGCCATCCAGACGGTCCGGTAGGGGGAGGCGAAGGGCAGCACCAGGCTGAGCCACCCGATCGGGACATAGGGATCGAGCTCGGCGGTCAGGACATGCAGGCAGAGCAGGGCCACCGCGAGCAGGGCCAGGTTGCGGTGGAGGCCCTGGACCACGAAGCGCGGCCACCCGCGAGGCGTCCACCCGCTTCGAACCACGGCGCCCAGGACGATGGTGGCGGTGAGGAGGCCCAGCAGGACCAGCCCTGAGCCGCGCGACACGTACCAGAGGTCGGTGGTGGTCACGACCCCGCGGCGGACCGTCCGGGCCAGCCCCCGACCGCGCAGACGGTGCCGTCCACGGCGACGAGGCGGGCGGGGAGCCTGGCGGCGGCGAGCAGGGCTTCGCCGTCCGCACCGGCGACCAGCGCGGCGGTGGCCATGGTGTTGGCGACCGTGCAGCTGCCGGCGGCGACGGTGACGGTCCGCCATCGCGAGACGGCGGAGGTCCCGGTGCGGGGATCGATGATGTGGTGGGCGGCCCGGTCGCCCCGCCACCAGCGGCGCCGCAGGGTCGACGAGGTGGCGACGCCACCCCAGCGGACCAGGAGCAGCGGCGCCGCCGGGTCGTCGGATCGGTGGTCCTCGGCGATCCGCACCACCCAGCCGCCGTCGGGGACCTGACCGGCGGTGGCCACGTCGCCGCCCAGGCTCACCAGCACCCCGGAACCGCTCACCCGGGCGGCCATGGCGGCGGCACGGTCGGCGCACCAGGCCTTGCCGGTCGAGCCGAGGTCGAGCAGCACCCCGGCCGGGACGCGCACCCGGTCGCCGTCGAGCGCGACGCAGCGCCAACCGACCGCGGGGGCAGCCGCGGCAGCCGGGGAGAGCGCCGGACCATGGCGGTCGACGCTGCCCCAGTCGCGATCGTAGCCCAGCGCGGAGAGGGCACCCCCGACGGTGGGATCGACCAGCCCGCCGGTGTGGTGGGCGGCCTCCATCGCCACGGTGATCAGCTCGCGCAGGGTGGGGGAGACCCGGACCCAGGCGCCACCGGCCGCCTGGAGCCGCCGCACCTCGGCGTCGTCCCGGAAGCGGTTGGCGGCCGCGTCGACCGCCTCGACGGTGGCCGCCACCTGGCGGAGCGCCGTCTCCAGGGCGTGGGGCTCGGTGACGACGACCCGGGCGGTGGTACCGAGCGCCGGCCATTCGATGGCGGCCAGGTGGTCGCGGACGGCGATCCGATCCGGCGGCGCCACCGCCGCCAGCCGGGCGCTCACGACGCCCCCGAGGTCGCGGCCGGGAGCGCCCCCGCCGGCGCCGGGCCCACCGAGCCGCCGTCGCCGTTGGTGAAGGCGCCGTCATCGCCGGTGGCCGGGCCTGCTGAGCCCGACACCGTCGTCGGGACCGCGTGGCGGCCGGGCAGGAGCTCGCCCACCATCGCACTCACCCCGGCCACGGCCACCACGACGGCCGCCGCGGTCCAGCCGCTGAGCCGTCGCAGCCGCCGTATCCCAGCGGTGCGCCGGTGCTGTCGCGCCTCGAAGGCGTTGGCCATGCCGATCAGTCTGGCCACCCACCATTGGAGGAGCATGAGAGCGGGCTGAGATGACCGTCATGAGACCGGGCCGCACCTCGCCTGAGCCACGGCTCATCGCCTCCTCATGCGGCTCACACCGGCCGCGGTCAGACTCGATGGCAGAGTCCAGCGCCCAAGCAGGGCTCGATCCACCCAGCACCCAGCGCGGAGGAGCGCGATCATGCCTGACGATCCCACCCCACCCGAGTCCCAGACCCCCGGCACAGCGGGCGGCGCGTCCGAGCCTGGACCGTACCCCGACACCATCACCCCCGACGCGCCCGCAGGCGGTGGCGGCCCGCGATCGGAGCGTCCTCCGGGGGATGTCAGCCCTCACGGGGCGGAGCCCGACGACCACCTGATCTGGGCGGCCCCCGGGGACGCGGCCGGCGCCCGCCGCCGGGCCCGCCGCCTGCGTCTGCCCGCCGCCCTCGCCGCGGCCGCGATCCTCGGCGGCGGTCTGGTGGCGGCCGGCGAGCAGGTCTTCGGCGTCGGCGGGGGCACCCCCGGCCAGCTCTCGATCGCCAACGGGTCGAGGACGCCGACCGTGGCCACCGGCGGGATCGACGCGGCGGTCGTCGCCGCCAAGGTGCAGCCCGCCATCGTCGACGTCAGCTCGCAGGTGATGGGCGTCGGTGGGGTCGGCACCTCGGCCGGCACCGGCATGATCGTGACCGGGAGCGGCGCGGTCGTCACCAACAACCACGTGGTGCAGGGGGCGACGTCGGTCCGCGTTCAGATGCCGTCCCGGCACCGGAGCTACCCGGCTCGGGTGATCGCGGTCGACCCCAGCCAGGACATCGCCCTCCTCCAGATGACGGGGGTCAGCGGCCTCCCCACCGTCACCTTCGCCAACCGGAGCTCGATCCGGGTCGGCGAGGCGGTGGTGGCGATCGGCAATGCGTATGGCCTCGGGGGGGCACCCAGCGTGACCTCGGGGACCATCGTCGCCACCAACCGCGCGGTCACCGCCAGTGACGGCCTCGCCTCCAGCGAGCACCTCACCGGGATGCTCGAGACCAACGCCAGCCTGGCGCGGGGCGACTCCGGCGGCCCCCTGGTCGACGCCGCCGGCCACGTCGTCGGCATGGACACCGCGGCCAACACGTCACCGAACGCGCAGGCGTCCGGCACCATCGCCTTCGCGATCCCGAGCGGCCGCCTCACCCAGGTGGTCCGGGCGATCCAGGACGGCGCCCCGCGGGCCTCGATCGTGCGCACCCGCACGGCGTTCCTCGGCGTCGACGTGGAGAACGCCACCGGTGGGGGCGCCTTCGGCGTACCGGGCACCGGCCCCGGTACGGGAGCATCCACGACCCGGGGGGCGCTGGTGGTGGCGGTCGTCCCGAGAACCCCCGCGGCCCAGATCGGCCTGCAGCCCGGCGACATCATCGTCTCCGCCGACGGCCGCCGGGTGACGACCCGCTCGGTCCTCTCCGCGGTGATCAAGTCCAAGCGACCCGGCCAGCGGATCACCCTCACCTGGCAGGCCGGAGCGACGACCTCCCGCAGCGCCGTGACCCTCGCCGAGGGCCCGGTGGCCTGACGACCCCGGCCACCCACGGGCCGGCGCGGATCGGTGCGCCGCGTCGGCCCGGCACACCGATCCGCGGCGCCCCGTCGAGCAGCACCGCACGCCCTCCGGATGGAGGCGCGAGATCAGCCGTCGCACCGCCGAACCGTCGCCGGGGAGCGCCGGGCCCAGGCGGGCCTGCCCCAGCGACGCGACCACGACCGTGACGTGCGGACGCCCACGCGCCGCCTTGGCGTTCCGGCCCACCGCCGCACCCGTTGGGGGCGGGTGTCTCCCCCAGCCCGGCAGCCATGGCGCGGAGCGCGGCCCGAGTGCCCGCGGGCCGCACCGCCTGCCCCGCCCCCGGACGGCTCCGCTACCGGGCGGCCGGCGCGCGTGCCGGCCACCCGTGTGCCGCATCGATCTTGGCCCCGAGGCGGAAGTCGTTGCGCGAGAGGCCCCCGATGGCGTGGGTCACGAGGTCCACCTCCAGCCGGCCCCAGGCCACCGTGAGGGTCGGGTGATGTCCCTCCGCCTCGGCCAGCAGCGCGATCCGGGTGGCCAGGGCGAAGGCCTCGGCGAAGCTGCCGGTCGGCACGGTGCAGTGGAGATGGCCAGAGGCCAGCGCCCACGCCGGTGCCAGCTGGGCCAGCAGCGCCCCCCACTCCGACTCGGTCACCGCCGCGGTGGTGCGGTTGCACGCCTCGCAGCGCTCGCGGGCGAGACCGCCCGTCATGACGACGGCTCCGCCAGCACCCCGCACCGCTGCAGGATCCGGCGGGCGATGGCGAGGCTGCCGGCGTAGGTGGCGTCCATCCCGCGGTAGGAGAGGCCGCGGGCCCCGAGCGTGCGGGCCTGGGTGTAGGGGGTGTCCGAGGCGTAGTGGATGACCCCGAGGTCGATCGAGGGTCTGGTCAGGTCGACCTGTTGGCCGGTGGGATAGCGCTGCGCCTCGCCCGCCTCGTAGAGCGCGCCGAGGTAGGGGCCGGCCTCCATCTCCACCACCGTGTAGGCGTCGCGGTAGTAGAACTCGAGGTAGGCACGGTTCTGGAGGAAGGTGCTGAGCACCGTGACCGCCCGCTGGCGGTCGAGCACCGAGCCCATCCGCATGAAGGGGGACACCTCCGCGAAGCTGAAGCAATTGTCGATCCAGTAGGTGTTGCCGCTGTGCTCGTCGTGGACGACGTCCGCGATCATGACGTCGCCCACGTCCGCGTTGAGGGTGGCGGCCTTGCCGAGGATGTAGATGCCCTCCACCCGCTCGCTCACCTCCAGGACCTGGCGCAGGATGTGGTAGGCGGCCTCCCCGAGCGGGTACTGGACATTGACGACCACCGCCGGGCAGCGGCGGAGCCGCGCCGCCTGCTCGGCCATCAGGCCGAGGCGGGGGTCGAGACGGCTGGGGTCGAGGCGGTCCAGGACGATCACCTGGGCGGCGACGTTGATGCCGGAGCGGGGGGTGAGGTGGAGGATCCCGCGCTCGCGCTCGATGCGATCGCGAGCGGCGCGCTCGACGGGGTCGCTCGCGAACCACCGCCGGGCCGCGTAGTAGAGGAAGTTCTCGCGCGAGCCGTGCGCGTCGGGACGGCGGAGCTCGGCCTGGATCGCATGGAGCTCGGCGTCCTCGGAGCGTTCCGCCCAGACCTCGATCGCCTCGGCGCGGTCGTGGGCCACGCCGGAGAGCAGGTTGACGAGGGCGTGGGCGTTGCTGCTGACGAAGAACGTCGGCCGACCGTCGAGCCCCTCGGCGGTGAGGGCGGCCCCGATCGGCGCCCACCACGCCCGCGTCTCCCGAGCGTAGCCGACCTGGGTGCCGCCGAGCAGCCGGATGCGGAGGTCCTGGGGCCGGGCGGCGACGGTCCGCAGCCAGGCCGGAAACCGGTCACCGAAGACATCCCAGAGTCGGCCCCAGTCGTCGTCGGCGATGGCGAGGGCGGCGTGGGCCGCGGCGACCAGGTCCGGGTCCTCCGACAGCCGCCCGGCTGGGTGCAGCCCCACCAGGGCCCGGTGGGACTTATTCCACTCGACCTGGAGCGCCACCAGGGTGGGGACCAGGTCGTCGACGTCGGAGCTGCTGGCCAGCGCCACCGCCAGGGTGCCGCTGGCGGCGTCCCACCACCAGCGTCGGCGCCGGCCGGGGGCGGCCACCACCGGCCAGCCCTCCACCGCCTCGCCCAGCGCCGCCCGAAAGTGCTCGGCCGACTGGCCCATGACGACGCGCCGGAGTTCCACCGTGACCGGGGGCAGCCGACGCAGCGCGTAGACCAGGGCCCCCGAGTCGATCGCGGGCGAGTCGGCGAGCGCGTGCAGCGACGACCGCATCCCGAGGTGGGCCGACTCCAGCACGCGCAGCCGGAGCTCGCCGGAGGAGCGCAGGACGGTGCGGTAGGTGCGGGTGTAGAGCTCGACCGCCTCGCGGCCGCCACCCGGCCAGGCCGACAGCGGGACCGTCGTCATGGCCCGTGATCCTACGACGCGGCCGCCCGCGCCACCACGGCCAGGCGGCCCCCGCTCGCCACCCCTCCCCGCCCTTACGGCCCTCCGGCGGCGACCGCGAGGCCGCCGTCGACGCTCAGCACCGTGCCGGTGATCCAACCGGCGGCGTCGCTGAGCAGGAACGCCACCGCGCCGGCCACGTCGGTGGGCTCGCCGATCCGGCCCAGCGGGTAACGCTGGGCGACCTCGGCCTCCCGCCCCTCGTACAGGGCGCGGGCGAAACGGGTCCGCACCACCGCCGGCGCCACCGCATTCACGCGCACCGTCGGCGCCAGCTCCTGGGCCAGCTGCCGGGTGAGGTGGATGAGCGCCGCCTTGCTGACGTTGTACGCGCCGATCGCGGGGGCCGGCTGCAGCCCGCCCAGCGAGGCGATGTTGACGATCGCTCCGCCGTGATCCCCCATCCACGCCCGCCAGACCAGCTGGGTCCACCCCAGCACCGCGGTCACGTTCACCTCCAGGGTGCGGCCCACCAGGCCCAGGTCGGCGTCGCGCAGGGGCCCGAAGAGCGGGCTCACGGCGGCGCCGTTGACCAGCCCGTCGCAGCGTCCGAATGCCTCCAGCGCGCAGGCGACGGCCGCCTCGCGATGACCCGGGTCCTCGCTGGCGCCCGCCACCGCGCGCACCCGGTCGGGGGCGTCCAGGACCGCCATGGTCTCGGCCAGGCCCTCCGGTCGGCGGGCCGTCACCACCACCCGTCCGCCGGCGTCGAGGACCGCCGCGGCCACCGCCCGGCCGATCCCGCGAGAGCCCCCGGTCACCAGCACCACCCGTCCATCCAGCGCGCCCGGCGCCACCGCCGCGGCGCCGCCGACGGGCGGCCTCACCGAGCCCCCGCGGCGGCCCAGGCGATGCAGCCCGTCTCGACCGGGTCGGCCAGCTCGGGGTGGACGGGCATCGCGCGCACGGTGAAGCCGTACGGCCCGGCACGGTCGCAGACGAACCGTCCCCGGTATCGGGCGCCGTCCCCGGAGAGCTCCGGATCGACCAGCGCCATCGCGGCGCGGCCGGGATTGTCGATCTCCCCGGCGTCGGTGACGGGCCCGTGCACCAGCTCCACCCGCAGCTCGTTCGGGGAGAGGCCGGCGAGCTGGACCCGCGCCTCCACCTCGGCGCGCGCTCCCAGGGCCGGCGGGGCCACCGGTCCTCGAACCCCGTCGATCCGGAGCGCCGGCCAGCGCTCGGCCACGTGCGCCTTCCATCGTGCCAGCTCGCGCGCCAGCGCGAAGTCCGAGGCGGCCAGGCGGGCGCCGCGGAGGGCGGCCGGCGCATAGCTGGACCCGACGTACTCCCGCACCATCCGGGCGGCGCTCACGAACGGCCCCAGGACCGTCAGCGCATGGCGCATCCGTCCCACCCAGTGGACGGGGACTCCGCCCCCATCGCGGTCATAGAAGAGGGGGATGATCCGCTCCTCCAGGAGGGCGAAGAGCTCGGCCGCCTCCCGGCGGTCCCGCTCGCCGGCCTCCAGCCCCCGCTCGGCCGAGGGGATCGCCCAGCCGTTCTCGCCGTCGAAGCCCTCGTCCCACCAACCGTCGCGGATGGAGCAGTTGAGGGCGCCGCCGAGCGCAGCCTTCTCGCCGCTGGTGCCGCAGGCCTCCAGCGGACGGCGGGGGGTGTTGAGCCAGACGTCGGCGCCCTGGTAGCAGGCACGGGCGCAGTCGATGTCGTAGTCCTCGAGGAAGACGATGCGATGCCGCCAGCGCGGATCGGCGGCGAACTGGACCAGCTCCTGGATCAGCTGTTTGCCCACCTCGTCGGCGGGGTGGGCCTTGCCGGCGAAGACCAGCTGGACCGGCCGCTCCGGGTGGCAGAGGAGGCTCGTCAGCCGATCGCGCTGGCTGAGCAGGAGGGTGGCACGCTTGTACTCGGCGACGCGGCGGGCGAAGCCGATGGTGAGCACCGCCGGGTCCAGCACCTCGTCACACCACCCAAGGTCCGCCGCGGCTGCCCCGGCCGCCAGCTGGCTCGACCGCAGTCGGCGCCGGGCGGCCGCCACCAGCCGGCGGCGCCCCGCCTCCCGGATCGCCCACAGGGCAGCGTCGGGGACGGCGGTGAGCCCGGCCCAGTCCTCGGCCGACGCCTGGTCCCAGTCGCGGCCGAGATGGGCCGTGAAGAGCGCATCGACGTCCTCGGCGACCCAGCTTCGCGGATGCACCCCGTTGGTGATCGCCGCGATCGGGACCTCGTCCTCGGGCAGGTTGGGCCAGAGCGCCCCGAAGAGCCGGCGGCTCACGCCTCGGTGGAGCAGGGAGACGGCATTGGCGTGGCCGGCGAGCCGCAGCCCCATCACCGCCATGTTGAAGGGAGCGTCATCGGCCTCGCCGGGGTGGTGTCCGAGCGCCATCAGCTTCTGGAACGGGACGCCGCACCGCTCCGCCAGCGGGGCGAAGCACCGCCGGATCAGCGCCTCGGGGAAGCGATCGATCCCGGCGGGGACGGGGGTGTGGGTGGTGAACACGATGGGGCCGCGGACCGCCTCGACCGCCTCGTCGAACGTGAGCCCGGAGTCGACGACCAGCTCCCGGATCCGCTCCAACCCGAGGAACCCCGCGTGGCCCTCGTTGGTGTGGAACACGGTGGGGTCCTCGCCGACCGCACGGAGGGCGCGGATCCCGCCGATGCCGAGGAGGATCTCCTGACCGAGCCGATGCTCCATGTCCCCGCCGTAGAGACGGTCGGTGAGCCGCCGGAGGTCGGGCGGGTTGGCGGCCACGTCGGAGTCGAGCAGGTAGAGGCGGACCCGCCCGATCGAAGCCCGCCAGACCTGGGCCTGGAGCGGCCGTCCGGCGAGGTCGACCGTCACCTCCGCCCCCGGGACCGGCCGGAGGCCCAGCAGCTCCGGGTCGAGCGCAACGTACCGCTCGTGCTGCCAGCCCGAACCATCCAGCCGCTGGCGGAAGTAGCCCTCGGCGTACAGGAGCCCGACCCCGACCAGGGGGACCCCGAGGTCGCTGGATGCCTTGAGGTGATCGCCGGCCAGCACCCCGAGCCCGCCCGAGTACTGGGGGATCGCCTCGCTGATCCCGAACTCCGGCGAGAAGTAGGCGATCGTGCCGAGCCCGGGCGGCCCCTGGGCCTGGAACCACCGCGGCTGCTGCTGGTACGCGTCGAGCGCCGCCGCCTGCTCGGCGACCTGCGCCACGTACGCCTGGTCCGCGGCAAGGGTCTCGAGCCGCGAGCGGCCGGCCCGGGCCAGCGCCAGCAGCGGGTTGACGGCCCCATCGAGGCCGATCAGGCTCGTGCCGCCGTTGGCGTGGAGGTCGGAGTCCTCGTCCACCAGCCGGCGGAAGAGGTCGCGGGCGGGCCGATGCCAGGTCCAGCGCAGGTTCTCGCTGAGCTCCTGGAGGGGTGCGAGCGGCTCCGGCAGCCGCGGCTGGACGGTGAAGCGGTTCACGGGGCGCATGGCGGGCACGACGTTAGCGAGTGGCGCCCGGGCGGGGCTCCCGAGCTCCCCTATCCGGCCGCGGCGGCGCCGTCCGCCCGGGGATCGCTGCCGGCCACGAGACGGCCCGCCGGGTCGATCCGGATCAGCTGGGCGTGCCCGACGCCCTCGTCGACGGCCCCCAGCCGCCGGATCGCGAACCCGGAGCTCCGGAGGGCCGCCTTCGCCTGCTCGGGCACCGTCGCCTCGGCGTGGACCGCGGCCCGGCCGCCATCCGCGTCGTCCTCCCCCTCGAGGCCGCCCACCACCCACCGTGGGAGCGCCACCGCCGGGCCGGGGTCGAGGCCCCGGTCGAGGACCGCGAGGAGCAGGCTGGCGTGGATCTGGGGGTGGGCGCTGCCGCCCATGGTCCCGGCCGCGAGGGTGATCGCGCCGCCGGACCGAGCCAGCACCGGCATCAGGGTGTGGGCCGGACGACGGCCGGGGCCGAGGGCGTTGGGGTGGTCCCGGTCGAGGACGAACGACGCGCCGCGGTTGTGGGCGATGATCCCGGTCCGCGGCTCGCGGATCCCCGACCCGAACGCGCCGTAGAGGCTGTGGATCAGGGAGACCACCGTGCCGTCGGCATCGGCGGCCACCACCGCCACCGTGTCCCCTAGGGCGGGGTCGGCGGTGGGCCCCCCGGCGCCGCGGGGGACGGCCGCGGTCCCGCGGACTCGGGCGGCGAGCGCGTCGAGCCCCGGGGGGGCCAGCAGGCTCGCCGCGAGGTCGGGACCGCTGCGGGGGTCGCAGAGGCCACGATCGCGCAGGACGGTCACCGCGGCGAACAGCGTGGCCAGACGTCCGGCGTCCATCCCCAGGTGGTCCCGCCCGAGGCCCAGCCGCTCGACCACCGCCAGGATGGCGAGGAGGAGGCAGCCCTGGGAGTTGGGCGGGGCGGTGAGGATCTCGGCGCCGCCGTACCGACCGGCCAGCGGCGGGGCGCAGTCGGTGCGGTGCGCCTCCAGGTCGGAGCCGCGAAGGAGGGCCCCTCGGTCGGACAGGCCCAGGACCAGCTGCTCACCGACCGCGCCCCGGTAGAGCACATCGGGGCCACCCGTCGCCACCGCGTCGAGGGTGGACGCGAGCGCCCCGTCGACCAGCGGGTCGGCCGCCCTGAGCGGCGACCCACCGCGGACGAAGACCGCCCGCAGGCCGGGGTCGGCGGCGACGGTCGCCCTGGACCCACGGAGCGCCCGCGCCAGGGACGGGGCCACCGGGACCCCCTCGCGCGCGAGTCGCGCCGCCGGGGCCACCGCCGCCGCCAGTCCGAGGCGCGCGCCGAGGTCCATGAGGGTCGCCCAGCCCGCGACCGCCCCCGGCACCGTGATCGTGAGCGGGCCGGCTCGGGGCATGGTGCCGTGGGTCCGAGCCACCGCTGCCCGGTCGATCAGCCGGGGCGCCGCCCCGCTGCCGTTGACCGAGACCACCTCCCCCGAGGGCCGTGCCACCAGGGCGAACAGGTCACCGCCGACACCGGTCATGTGGGGGTAGGCGACGCTGAGGACGCAGCTGGCGGTGACCGCGGCGTCGACGGCGCTTCCCCCGGAGCGGAAGGCGGCCTCGCCGGCGGCGGTGGCCGCCCGGTGGGGGGTGGCGATGGCGAAGCGCTCCCCCACCGTCCGCTCCGCTTGACAGGCCACGGACCGGAGCTTAGCGTGGGGACGCAACCCTCCAGGGGCACGGGGGGCCGGGGACGAGGGGCGATCGTTCCCCTCCGTCCCGGGCGTCACGCGGATCGGTCGCTCGGCCCTGCGCCTCGGCCCTGCAGGCCCGGTCGCTGCAGGGCGCGCGTCGACCCTCGATCCTCCACCCACCCCCGAGCGCCCCGCACAGGGAGGCCGTCATGGCCGTCGCCACCCGCACCGACACCCACCGCTCCCAGGCGATGTTCCGCCGGATCGCGACCAGCGTCGCCGGCGGCGAGAGCTCCTACGCGCGGCTGCGGGCGGGCATCGAGCTCTGCATCGACCGCACCGCCGGCGCCCGCATGTGGGACGTCGACGGCAATGAGTACCTCGACTACTGCCTCGGATACGGACCGCTCCTGTTCGGGCACCATCCCGAGGACATCGTGGCGGCGGTGGTGGAGCAGATCACGACCCGCGGCTTCCACTTCAGCTTTCCCCACCGGCTCGACTACGAGGTGGGTGAGCGGCTGCAGCGGATGGTGCCGTCGATGGAACTGATGCGCTTCGCATGCTCGGGGACCGAGGCCACCATGGCGGCCATGCGACTGGCCCGGGGCTTCACCGGCAAGGAGAAGATCGTCAAGTTCGAGGGTGCCTACCACGGCTGGAGCGACGGCCACTACATCAGTGCCCACCCCCCCCTGGGCGCCGCCGGGCTCCATCGCGCCCCGTTCTCCCTCCCCGACACCGCGGGGATCCCGCGGGCGCTCGCCGACACGCTGATCATCCAGCCCTTCAACGACCTGGAGCTCCTCGAGCGCACCCTCAGCCAGCGGTCCTTCGAGATCGCGGCGGTGCTGATGGAGCCGGTGCTGGCGAATTGCGGCATCATCCCGCCGCTGGCGGGATTCCTGGAGGGTGTGCGCCGGCTCACCGAGGCTCACGGCGTGCTGCTGGTCTTCGACGAGGTGATGACCGGCTTCCGGGTCGCGCCCGGGGGCGCCCAGGAGCGCTACCGGGTCCGGCCCGACCTCTCCACGTTCGCCAAGGTTCTGGGCGGAGGCTTCCCGGTCGCCGCCTTCGGCGGCCGCGCCGACGTGATGGAGCTGGAGGCGACCGGGGCGGTGATGCACGGGGGCACCTACAGCGCCAGCCCGCTGGTGCTGGCCGCGGCCAAGGCGGTGCTGGACCGGATCGAGCGCGATCGGGGGACGATGTACGCGCGCCTGGAGGCGCTCACCGAACGCCTGCAGTCGGGGCTGCTGCGGGTGGTCCGTGCCGCCGGCTATCCCAGCCTGGTCCAGGGGGTTGGCCCCTTCTTCCAGCTCTTCTTCCTGGACCAGCCGCGCGAGCGCCTCGTCGACTACCGCGATGCCATGGGCCACGTCCGCCCCGAGGTGTACGAGGCCTTCCACGAGGCGATGCAGCACCGCGGGATCTACTTCCACCCCGGTCAATCGGAACGGTGGTTCCTCAGCACCGAGCACACCGAAGAGGACGTGGACCTGACCATCGCGGCAGCGGCCGAGGCGATCGAGGAGGTCAGCCGCCGGCTGCCACCGACGAGCGCCGCGGCGTGACCGGGGACCGCCGCAGCACGACGGCGGCGCGGTCGGCGGCGGCCGCTCTGGCGGGGTCGCCGGCGGCCCCGGGGGGGCGGACGGGAACGGGAGCACAGGAGGCAACACGATGGTGATGACCGCGCGCGAGCTGGACCCCAGGGTGCAGGCATTTCTGAGCGGGGGGCCCAAGCGGCTCCTCATCGACGGGGCCCTGGTGGAGGCGATCTCCGGCAAGACCTTCGCCACCCACGACCCCGCCACCGGCGAGCACCTCGCCGACGTCGCCGAGGGCGAAGCCGCCGACATCGATCGGGCGGTGCAGGCGGCCCGGCGGGCATTCGACGGCGGGCCGTGGTCCAAGCTGACCGCGTCCGAGCGGGCGCGCCTGATCTGGCGGCTGGCCGACCTCATCGAGGACCGGACCGAGGTCTTCGCCCAGCTGGAGACGCTCGACAACGGCAAGCCGCTCACGGTCGCCCGCCGCGACGACGTCGGCGGCACCGTCGAGTACTTCCGCTACTACGCCGGCTGGCCGACCCGGATCGAGGGCGCCACCGTCCCGGTCAGCGTGGCCGACACCTTCGCGTACACCCTCCGCCAGCCGGTCGGGGTGTGCGGCCAGATCGTCCCCTGGAACTACCCCCTGATGATGGCCGCCTGGAAGGTGGCGCCGGCACTGGCCGCCGGCTGCACGGTGGTGCTGAAGCCGGCGGAGCAGACGCCGCTCTCGGCCCTCCTCCTCGGCGAGCTCTGCCTGGAGGCGGGGATCCCGGCGGGCGTCGTCAACGTGGTGACCGGGTACGGCGAGACCGCCGGCGCCGCGCTCGCCGCCCACCCGGCGGTGGACAAGATCGCCTTCACCGGCTCCTCCGAGGTCGGGCGGCTGATCCTGCGGGCGGCCAGCCAGAGCAACCTCAAGAAGGTGAGCCTGGAGCTGGGCGGCAAGAGCCCCAACATCGTGTTCGCGGACGCCGACCTGGCCGCGGCCCGTGAGGGCGCCGCGGCCGGCATCTTCTACAACATGGGCCAGGACTGCACCGCGGGCTCGCGGGTGTTCGTCGAGGGTTCGATCTACGACGACGTCGCCCAGTTCATCGCCGACCAGGCGGCGGGGCTGCGGGTCGGTCCGGGGTTCGACGAGGCGACCGAGATCGGCCCGCTGGTCAGCCAGGAGCAGCTCGACCGGGTGCTGGGCTACATCCAGCTGGGCCCGACCGAGGGCGCACGGGTGCTGAGCGGGGGCGGCCGCGCGGAGGGCGCGGGACTCGACCGCGGGTTCTTCGTGCGGCCCACCGTCCTGGCCGACGCGCGCAACGAGATGCGGGTCGCCCAGGAGGAGATCTTCGGCCCGGTGGTGAGCGTGATCCCGTTCCGGGACGTCGACGACGTCATCCGCCAGGGCAACGACATCGCCTACGGTCTGGGAGCGGGGATCTGGACCAAGAACCTGGCCAAGGCCCACCGGGTGGCCGCCGCGATCAAGGCCGGCACGGTGTGGGTGAACACCTACGGCGCGACCGACCCCGCGCTCCCGTTCGGCGGCTTCAAGGAGAGTGGCCACGGCCGGGAGATGGGCTTCGAGGCGATCCACCTCTACACCGAGGTCAAGAGTGTGTGGATCAACCTCGGGGAGGCGTGACGGGCAGCGACCGTTGGCGGGGGCGCGGCCAGGCGGGACGCGCTCCCGGACCGCTGCTCCGGACCGCGGCGGATCGGGAGGTGGTGGCGATCCCCGCCGCGCGGGCCAACGTCGACCACGGGTCACCGGCGGTCGCGGCGGTCGCCGCCGAGCTGGCGGTGTTCGCCGGGCGCCCGGGCGGGGTGTTCGGCAGCGGCGGGGTGGAGCCGGGATTCCGCAGCCTCCCGATCCCCCACCCCGGCGGTGGGCGGGGCGGGCCGACGGAACCGCGGCACGCCCGTGCCCATTCCTTCCCGCGACGCGTCCTCGATCGTCGCGGGAAGGGCCTCCACCACCTCACCCGCACCGTCGACGACCTCACCGCCGCCCTGGCTCGGGCTCCGGGCCCGGGCTGGCACCCGGTGCGGCTGAACCGCGAGCATCCGCGCGGGCCGGAGGCGCTCCTGCCCCCGCGGGAGGCGTTCGGGACCACGGACCAGCTCGCCCCGACCGGAGCGCCCGGCATCCGCCGGGCCGACGCCGTCCCCCCCTCCCTCCGATTCGCTGAGCCCGTGCCCGAGCCGGCGGGCACCGCTCCCGCTCGGTTCGATCGCGTCGAGCCCCACGCCCCCACCATGGCGGACCGCCCCCGGCTCCACCGGGAGCGGCTCCGGGGCGAGGTCGACGGGCTCGGTGACACGACGCCGGTCCCGCCCGCGGACCTCGTCGTCCCCGGCCGGGCGGGTGCGGACGATCGCGAGGGCGAGCCGGCGGTCGGTCGGACAGGGATCGGGGCCCTGCACGTCACCCGGCGGGGGCAGGCGCCGGCCGAGGGGGCGCTGCCGGCGCGCCCCACCGGCGCCGGGGCGGGGCGGCACCTCGCTTGGACGCGCACCCCTCGCCGCCCCCCTGGGGCCGCCATCCATGCGCCATCCTGAGGTGGATGGCTGGATCAACCGGCGGATGAGGAGGCGGGCGCGATGACGGACGACCTCCGGCTCTGCCCCCACGACGAGCGGCTCCTGCGCGCGCTCCCGGCTCTGCCCGATCGCGCCCTGGACCGGGCGCGCGCCCACTGCGCCGCCGGGCTCCCGCTGCGCCGGGCCGATCTCGGCTGGCCAGACGACGGCACGGCAGCCACCGACGGCTGCCTTGTGGGGGTGTCGATGAGCCGGCGCCAGTTCGCCCTCAGCCCGCTCCGGGCCCCGCGCCTGATGCGGCTCGCGGCCCGGTTCGACGCCTGGGCGTTCGAGGAGGCCGGCGGGGCCGGTTGCCGCTCGCCGCATGCCGAACGGGCCCTGCCCCCCTCCTCCGCGGACCGCCTGCCCCTGCTCCTCGACCGGGAGCGCGGCCGCCGATCGGCTCGCCGCTCAGCCGGAGCCCGTCGACGCGCGCGCGGCCTTGGGCGGGGGGCCGGCCGGCGCGGGATCGGCGACCCGACGGAGTTCCGCCCGGACGTGGTCCCGCGGCTCCTCCCCGTTCATCCCGATCTGGACCAGCACGCTGAGGCGGTCGCCGTCACGACGGAGGCGGCGGCGAGCGGCGGTGACCGCCAGCTGGCACGGTTCGGCGTCGACCGCGACCGAGGCGAGGTCCAGCCCCCGGGCTGAGATCGGCCCCCGCTCGACCTCCAGGATGCCGGCGGCCTGCACCACCAGCAGCTCCGCCACCCCCATTCCCACCGGACGGATGAAGCCCAGCTCGGTGTGCAGCGGGGCGGGGGCGTCCAGGTGCCAGGTCTCCTCGCGGTAGCGCAGCAGGGGGCGCCCGTCGCACGCGATCGTGAGCCGTTCGCGATAGCCCAGCGGCGGCTCCGCCGCCCACAGGCCGCGCCCCTGGCCCTCCCAGACGCCGACCAGGAAGGCCAGCGGGCGGAGCGCCTCCGGCAGCCGGTCCTCACCCAGGGTCGAGCCCTCCTCCCCATCGGCCGGCCCCATCGCCGGAGCATACCGGTCTGCGCCCCGGGTGGGGCCGCGTGCCCGCCCCGGCCAGCGGCTACGATGGGGCGGTGTCCGACGAGCCGCCCGCGCCCGCCGAGTCCGCGCGGCGGGCCAGCCACGACCTGAGTCCGCCCCGGGCGCTGCTCGACTTCCTCCGGACCGGCTGGGACGCTCGCCCGGCGCCGGCCCCCCCGCCGATGCCGAGCGCCGCCGACCACGCCGCCCGCCGCGCCCGCCTCTCCGCCCGCTTTCCCGGCCTCCTCCTCCTGATCCCCTCGGGCGTGGAGCGGGTCCGCGCCAACGACTCCATCTTCCGGTTCCGGCCGGGGACCGACTTCGTCCACCTGGTCGGGGAGGGCGAACCCCGGGAGGTCCTGGCGATGGTGCCGCGCTCCGAGGGCGGCCACGACGCGGTCCTCCACACCGAACCCGAGGTCGACCACGACCGCCCCGAATTCTTCACCGACCGGGCCCGGGGCGCCTTCTGGGTCGGCCCCCCGCGGGGCCTGGTCGCGTCCCGGGCGCGCCTGGGGCTGGAGGCGCGCCCGCTGGCCGAGCTCCCCGGACTGATGCGGGCCCACGACCGCGCCGCCGTGCTGCGGGGGCTGGACCCCGAGGTCGATGCCATGGCCGCCGACCTCGCCGGTCCCGACGCGGAGCTGGGCAGCGCCCTGTCCGACCTCAGGCTGGTGAAGGATGCCGGCGAGGTCGCCGAGCTCCAGGGGGCCTGCGACCTCACCGCCCTGGCCTTCGCGGACGTCGTCCGCGCCCTCCCGACCGCCCGCACCGAGCGCGACGTCGAGGTCACCTTCTTCGCTCGGGCGCGGCGCGAGGGCAACGACACCGGCTACCTCACCATCGCGGCCGCCGGGGCCCACGCCACCGTGCTGCACTGGAGCCGCAACGACGGCGCCGTTCGCCCCCAGGACCTCCTGCTGCTCGACGCCGGGGTGGAGACCCGCCGCTTCTACACCGCCGACGTCACCCGCACCCTGCCGGTGAGCGGGCGCTTCACCACGGCCCAGCGCGAGGTGTACCTGCTGGTGTGGGAGGCGCAGCAGGCGGCGCTGGCCGCGGTCCGGCCCGGCGCCGGCTTTCGCGAGCCCCACCAGCGGGCGATGGAGGTGCTGGCCCGCGGGCTGGAGCGGATGGGGATCCTGCCGGAGCCGGCCCAGACCGCGCTCCAGGAGGACCGCCAGCTGTACAAGCGCTACACCCTGCACAGCGTCAGCCACTGGCTCGGCCTCGACGTGCACGACTGTGCCCGCGCCCGCGAGACCGCCTGGACCACCGAGCCGCTGGTGCCGGGGATGGTGCTCACGGTGGAGCCGGGGCTCTACCTCCAGGCCGATGACCTCACCGTCCCCGAGCGATACCGCGGCATCGGCGTTCGCCTCGAGGACGACGTGCTGGTGACGGACGATGGCCACCTGGTCCTCTCCGCCGCGCTCCCCACCCACCCCGACGCCGTCGAGGCGTGGATGGCGGAGCTCTGGGCGCGGCCTGGCGACTGACCTGAGGCGGCCAGGTTGGGGGCGCCGCCGGCGGGGACGATTCGCCCGCGCCGCCTCGCCGGCCGCCGGCCGCCGCCCCGAACGGGCCCGATGATGTGGGCGCAGGACGTCGTCGTGGTGGGCGGCTGCGGTCACGTCGGGCTGCCCCTGGCGCTGGCCCTGGCGGATCGGGGCGCCCGCGTCACCGCCTATGACCACGACGCCAGGGCGGTGGCCGGGGTGCTCGCAGGCCGGATGCCCTTTCTCGAGCACGGCGCCGAGCCGGTGCTGGCTCGAGTGCTCGCCGCCCGCCGGCTCACCGCCACCACCGACCCCGCTGCGGTGGCGGCGGCGGAGCACGTGGTGGTGGTGGTGGGCACCCCCATCGACGAGCACCTCAACCCCGAGACCATGGCGCTGCCGCACGCGATCGAGGCGCTCGCCCCCCACCTCCGGGCCGGCCAGCTCCTGATCCTGCGCAGCACGGTGTACCCGGGGGTGACCCGGCTGGTCGAACGCCGGCTGGAGGAGCTGGGCCTCGCCCTCGACCTCGCCTTCTGTCCGGAGCGAATCGCCGAGGGACGGGCGCTGGCCGAGCTCTGCTCGCTGCCCCAGATCGTGGCCTCGCGGACGGCCACAGGACGGGAGCGCGCCGCCCGCCTGTTCCGGCAGCTGACGTCGACCATCGTCGAGCTGGAGCCGGAGGAGGCGGAGCTGGCCAAGCTCTTCACCAACACCTGGCGCTACGTGAAGTTCGCCACCGCCAACCAGCTCTACATGATCGCCAACGACTTCGGCCTCGACTACGAGCGCATCCGCCGGGCGGCCGCCAGCGACTATCCGCGCGCCGCCGACCTGCCCGGGGCGGGCTTCACCGCCGGCC
This sequence comes from Candidatus Micrarchaeia archaeon, assembly GCA_035533215.1. Taxonomy (GTDB): domain Bacteria; phylum Chloroflexota; class Dormibacteria; order Aeolococcales; family Bog-877; genus DAHUZL01. Next base: position 53,020 of record DATLUG010000044.1, read on the forward strand.
CCTGTCTGCTCAAGGACACCATGCAGCTGGCCGCCTTCAACAACAACCAGTTCGCCCTCGGCCAGGCCAGCATGCTGGTCAACGAGGGCCTGCCCCTCTACCTGGTGGCCCGCCTGGAGCGCCGATTCGAGCTCTCCCGCCTCACCGTCGGCATCCTCGGGATGGCCTTCAAGGCGGAGTCCGACGACACCCGCGCCAGCCTCAGCTACAAGCTGCGCCGGATCCTCGCCTTCAAGGCCAGGTCGGTCGTGTGCACCGACCCCCACGTCTCCACCGACCCGTCGCTGCTGCCCCTGGAGACGGTGCTGGCGCGGGCCGACCTCCTCGTCATCGGAGCGCCCCATGCGGCCTATCGCGGGCTCCGCACCGAGCGCCCGGTGGTGGACGTCACCGACCTGCTCGGCCGGGGGGTGCTGGTGTGACGCCGCGGGTCTCGGTGATCATCCCCGCCTACAACGAGGGCGAGGCGATCACCGTGTGCCTGGACCGGATCTTCGAGGCGGTGTCGCTCCCGTGCGAGGTGCTGGTGGTCTGGGACACGCCCCAGGACACCACCGCGGGCCCCGTCCAACGGTACCGGGAAAAGGAGCCCCGGCTGCGGGGGATCTGCAACGACGGCGGGCTGGGCCCGGCGGCGGCGATCCGGCGGGGGATGCAGGAGGCTCGGGCCGCGGTGGTGGTGGTGACCATGGCCGATGGCAGCGACGACCCTCAGCAGATCGACCCGCTCGCCCGCCTGGTCGAGCGGGGGGTGGTGATCGCGTCCGCCTCCCGCTACATGCGGGGCGGCCAGCAGGTCGGCGGTCCACGCCTCAAGGGATGGCTGTCGCGCGGCGCCGGGGTCAGCCTCCACCTGCTCGGTCGGGTCGGCACCCACGACGCCACCAACTCGTTCAAGGCGTATGCGCGGACGTTCCTGCTGGAGGCCGGGATCGAGGCCGACGCCGGGTTCGAGCTGGGGATCGAGATGGTGGCGAAGGCCCGCCGGCTGCGCCGCCCGGTGGCGGAGCTGCCCACCATCTGGCTGGACCGCGCCGCCGGCCAGTCGAACTTCAAGGTGCGCGCCTGGATCCCGCGCTACTGGCACTGGTACTGGTATGCGCTGTGGCCGGGGCGGCCGCCGCGGCCGGGACCCCGGCACCGACGGCCGCGAGCCCCCCGCGCGGGGCGGCCGTGACCCGGTCGCGGCCGTGACCCGGCCGGGGGCCGAGCGATGCTGACGGTCCTCGTCACCGGTGCCTCCGGCTTCATCGGGGGCTACGTGGCGGAGGAGCTGCTCCGGCAGGGCCACCACGTCGTGGGACTCGACGACCACTCCAAGTACGGCCGGGTCCAGCGCTCCTACGACGACCATCCGCGCTACCGGCTGGTGGAGGGCGACGCCCGCGACCCGGACCTCGTGGCGTCCCTGCTCCGGGGCTGCGACCACTGCATCGCGGGGGCCGCCATGATCGGCGGGATCGCCTACTTCCACCACTACGCCTACGACCTGCTCGCCAGCAACGAGCGGATCATCGCCGCCACCTGCGACGCGGCCATCCGAGCCCACCGGCAGGGCAGCCTGCGCAAGGTCACCTACCTCAGCTCGTCGATGGTGTACGAGTCGGCCAGCTCCTGGCCCTCGGCCGAGGGCCAGGAGCTGGCCATCCCGCCCCCGCGCTCCTCCTATGGCTTCCAGAAGCTGGCGGTCGAGGTCTTCGCACGCGCGGCCCACCAGCAGCACGGCCTCCCCTACACCATCATCCGGCCCTTCAACTGCGTCGGCATCGGCGAGGGACGGGCGCTGGGCGACGTGGACGTCGACAGTGGCAACGTCAAGCTGGCCCTCAGCCACGTGGTCCCGGACCTGGTCCAGAAGGTGCTGAAGGGCCAAGACCCGCTCCACATCCTCGGTGACGGCTCCCAGGTGCGCCACTTCACCTATGGCGGCGACCTGGCCCGGGGGATCTGCCAGAGCCTGGAGCACCCGCTGGCCTGGCAGGAGGACTTCAACCTCTCCACCGACCGCTCCACCACCGTGCTGGCGCTGGCCGAGCTGATCTGGCACCGGGTGCGCGGCGCCGACCAGCCGCTCCGCTACGTCGCCGACCCCCCCTTCGCCCACGACGTCCAGCGGCGCATCCCGGCGACCGAGAAGGCCCTGCGGCTGCTGGGGTTCCGGGCCGAGACCTCGCTGGAGACCATGCTCGACGAGGTGATCCCCTGGGTGGCCCGGCAGGTCGAGCAGGGGACGATCTGACCGGGCGCCCGGGGGCCGGGTCAGAGACCCGGCTGGGGCGACGGCGGGGCGCTGCCCTCCTCCACCGTGCCCTGCCGGCCATCGTCCTCGCCCTGGCGGCCGCGGCCACGGTGGGGTTCTGGCAGCGGTTCGCGGTGGACGTGCCCTTCGAGGACGAGTGGTCGATCGTGACCGTGCTCCGCCGGCTCGGCCAGGGTCACCTCACCCTGGGCGCGCTCTGGGCGCAGCACAACGAGAACCGGATGCTGGTCCCCCGCCTGATCGCGATCGCCCTCGCCGGTCCCACCCGGTACGACACCCGCGCCGACATGCTGTTCGGGATCGCCCTGCTGCTGGCGGCGGCCGTGCTGCTGGTGCCGGTGGCGGCCCGGATCGGGCTGCGGTCGTGGTGGTGGGCGGTGCCGCCGGCGGCGGTGCTGCTCAGCTGGGTCCAGGTGGAGAACCTGCTCTGGGGTTTCCAGCTGGCCTGGTACCTGATCCTGGCGGGGCTGCTGGCCGTCGTCGTCTGCCTGGCCCGCAGCCCTCTACCCCGGTGGGGGTTCTGGATCGCCGCCGGGACCGCGGTGGTCGCCTCGTTCTCCTCGCTCCCGGGGCTCTTCCTCTGGCCCTGCGGCCTCCTCCTGCTCGCCGGCCGCGGGGTCCGGCCGCGGCAGAGGTGGGGATGGCTCGGCCTGGGCACCGCGACGACGCTGGCCTACCTCTTCCGGTACCACAGCGTCGGAGCCGCCGTCTCCGGCGCCCGCGCCCGGTCCGCCCTCAGCGACCCCGTCGGCGCGGTGCGCTATCTCCTGGAGGCGGTCGGGAGCGTCGTCCGGTGGCCGGCTCCGGGGGTGACCCCGCTGACGCCGGTCGCCGCCCCCGCGGCCGTTCCCACCGAGGTGCTGGGGGGGTGCATCCTCGCCCTGGCGGCCCTGGTCGTCCTGGGGTCGGTGCGGCTGGGCTGGCGCGAGCGCGACCTCCTCGTCCCGGCCTGCCTGCTCGCCTTCGCGCTGCTCTTCGACCTGGCGCTGGTGGCCGGGCGGCTCGCGCTCGGCGTCGCCCAGGCGGCCAGCTCCCGCTACACGACCTACGACCTCCTCTGGCTGGTCGGGATCTGGTTCGGCCTCGCCGCGATCGGGCGCCGGCTGGGCTGGCGCCGCCCTCCCGCCCTGGGCGTCGCCCTGGCGGCCTGCCTGGCTCTGCTCGGCGTCCAGGTCGGCCTCGCCATCCCGTTCGGGTGGCAGGCGGCGGGGGCGATCGCCGGACGGCGCCGGGAGGCCGCCGAGATCGTGGTCGCGTACCCCTCTGTCCCCCGCCCCCTGGTGCGCGCCTTCCTGTACCCGGCACCGCCCCGGCTGCGCGCCGACGTGCGCTTCCTGGCCCGCCGGCACCTCAGCCTCTTCGCCGGCCACGGCGCCCGCCTCGACCGCGCGACCGGCATCGTCCCCGGGGGGCGGCCGGGGCGGCTGCTGCGGGCCCCGGCCCGGCTGGCCGCCGCCCTGGGGCCGGGAACCCCGGCACGGCGGGCCTGGACCGTCCTCTCCAGCCTGTATGACGCACTGCCGTGGCTCCGGGCTGCGTACCCGGCCCGCGCCCGGGCGTTCCCCGCCGACCTCCTCGGCTGGGCCGCCGGGGCCGGCCTCCGCCGCCGGGAGACGGGTCTGTACCTCGCCCCGGTGCGGAGGGCGGTGGTCCGGCTCCTGTGTGCGCTCCCGGGCGCCCAGCGGCGGCGGGGCGCTCCGGCCCCGGTCAGTCGACCGGGCTGACGGCGAGGAGCTCCTGCTGGATCCAGCCGAGGGCGTGGAGGGCGGCGTAGGGAGGGCGGGCATGGTCGGAGGGGACGAGCCGGTCCTCCCAGCCGTCGTCGTGGATCCCGATCTCGCCGGCGAGGGCGACCCGCAGGGCGTTGCAGGCCCGCAGCCAGGCCTCCACCTCGCTCCGGCCAAGGCAGCTGACCGGTCCCGTCTCCTGCAGGGCCCGCCGGACCGTGGCCAGGGCGGCCGACCGCGCCGCCTCCAGGTCCGGCCCGGTGAGCCGGCGGTACTCGGCCTCCAGCTGCTCGGCATCCGGGTAGGCGGCGGGCGACACCCGCGGCGAGCTCGCCGCCAGCGGCTCCAGCTGGTCGACAAGGTTCGCCAGGGCCTCCCGCTCCGAGGGACCCAGCTCCAGCTCGGCGCCCTCGTGGCCGTCGCCCCGGGCGCGGATCACGGCCACGGTCAGGGACGGGCCACGGTCGCCTGGAGCCCGTGGGCGTGGAGCTGGGCGACCGCGATCTCGGCGCGCTCCCGGGGGCCGCTGGCGACCACGGCCCGCCCCGCGTGGTGCACCTCGAGCATGAGACGGGTGGCGGTGGGCTCGTCGTAGCCGAAGATCCGGCGCAGGACGAAGACCACGTACGACATGAGCGTGACCGGGTCGTTCCACACGACGACCTCCCACGGCCGGTCGTGGGCGCTGGCCTCCCCCCCGGCGGGGGCCTCCGTCCGCTCCGGCGCTGAGACCTGCTCCACCATGGGGATACCGTAGCGCGCAGGGGGCCGGGGCGCGGTCCTTCGTCAGTCGGCGGCGCTGACGGCGGCCACCGGCTCCTCGGCGAGGAGCCAGCGCTCCAGCCAGTTCTGGCCGAGGGTGAAGAGGAGGAGCACCGCCACCGCCCCGATCACCGCCACCAGCAGCCCCGCGTAGCTGATCTGGTCGGTGTAGCGGGCGAAGGTTCGGCCGATCAGGAACGCCACCAGGCTGTACGACGTCGTCCAGGCCGCCCCGCCGGCGAGGTTGAAGGCGACGAACCGCTGCCAGCGCACCCGGGAGAGCCCGGCGACGAACGGCACCGTGATCCGCAGGGCCGCCACGAAGCGGGCGATGAAGATCGTCTTGCCGCCGTGGCGGGCGAAGAAGCGCTGGGCGAGGTGGACCCACCTGCCGACGAAGGGGAGCAGGGGCAGGAGGCGGGCGACCACCCAGGCGCCCGCATAGCGGCCGATCAGGTAGCCGCAGTTGTCCCCGATCACGGCGCCCCCGAACCCGGCCAGGATCACGAGCCCGATGCTGAGATGGCCGGCGCCGGCCCAGACCGCCCCCGCGATCATCACCGTGTCGCCGGGGAAGGGGACCCCCAGGCATTCAGCGGTGACCGCCAGGAAGATCACCAGGTAGCCGTAGGTGTGGACGAGATGGAAGAGGGTGGCGTCCGACGGCACGCCCGCAGTCTACGGGAGCGCGGCCGACGGTCCGCCCGGCCCTCGGGGCGTCCGCTGGCCCCGCCGCCCGGGGCGGGGGGCCCACCCGCCCGCGCCGGCAGACGCCGTGTACGCTGGGCGCGATGGCCCGTCCCGTGATCCGAGCGGCGGCCCTCGGCGGCTGCCTCCTCGCCACCGCGCTGGCCGTCGCCGCCTGCGGCGGGGGGCCGCGCAACTCGCCGCCCACCGGGGTGGGCTGCTCGCTGACGGTGACGCTGCCGTTCGTCGGCGGCCGACCCGCCGCCGCGGTGACGGCCCGGGTCGGGGGGCGAGCCTCCTCCCTCGCGCGGCCGATCGACACCCTGCTCGTCCCCTGCGGCCTGACGGCGCACCTCCAGCCGACCCAAGGGAGCCGCGGGACCCTCACCGGGTGGAGGGTCGACGGGCAGCAGCGGGGCACGCCGACGATCGCGGTCCTGGTCGACGGGCTCCTCGCCGCCACCGCCGAGGTGCGGCTCCCGGCTCCGGCGGCGACGCCGACGGCGACCCCGGGCGCCGCCCCGACCGCGACCCCCGTTGCGGGCGCCCCTCCCACGGCGGCGCCGACACCGGTCGCCCTCGACCGCTGGCTGACGTACGACGCCGCCACCCGGACCGCGACCCTGCGGCTCGTCGCCGGCTACGGGAAGGTGAACGGGGGGCTCGACTTCGACGGCCTGACCGCGGGAGCGCTCCGGGTCGGGGTCCCCACCGGCTGGACGGTGGTGGTCGACCTCCGCAACGTCGCCGCGATCCCCCACTCGGCGGCGGTGGTCACCGCCTCTGGCACCGCCCCCGTGTTCGCGGGCGCGGCGGTCGCGGACCCCGTCAAGGGGGTGGCCCCCGGCGGGCGGGCCAGCTTCCGCTTCGTCGCGAGCGCGGCCGGCTCCTACCGGATCGCCTGCCTGGTCCCGGGCCACGAGGCGGCCGGGATGTGGGCTGCCCTCACCGTCACCGCCGGCGGCCTGCCCACGATCCACCTGTAGCCGGGCCCCGCGCACGCGCGGCCCGGGCTCGGACCGGCGCCGCCCCGGTCAGCCGACGCGGAGCTCGATGACGGTGTCCAGCGGGAGGGGGTCCTCCCCGCCCACCACATACGTCACCCGCCCCACGGTCGCCACCGCCGGCGCGGCGACGGCCCGAGGGAGGGTGCCGACGCGCCGCAGCCGGCCGGACCCTGGGTCGAGCCGCCAGACGGCGGAGCTGGGCCGGCCGTCGACCTCGCCACCGATCACCAGCAGCGCACCGTCGCGAACGGTCGCGGCGGCATGGTCGAGGGTGAACGGCAGATGCCCGACCACCGCCGCCGCCCCGGTGCGGGTGTCGATCCGCTGGATCGCCCGGCCGGTCCGCCCGCCGGAGCCGCCGATCACGAAGAGGTCGGGGCCGAGCGCCCCGACCGCCGCGTACCGCACCGGCCGTGGCAGGCTGGCGACCGGCCGGAACGTCCTCCCGTCGGTGGTCGCCAACACCGGGGCGTCCAGGCCGGCCCCATCGCTGCCGCCCACCAGATAGATGACGCCGGCGATGGTGGCCGTGGCCAGGTCCGCCCGCGGCTGCGGGAGCCGCGACCACGTCGCGGCCCGCGGTGCGGCGGTCCCGAAGGACTGCACCAGGTCGTAGACCGTCGTCGACCCGCCCCCGAAGACGAGGAACCGCCCGCCCGAGGCGGCGCCGGCAGCATCGTGGGTCGGTCGGACCAGGGTTCCGACCCGGTCGGCGCGCCCGGTGCGCGGGTCGATGCGCACGATCGCCGACGTGGAGGTGTCGGCCGCCGTCAGGCCGCCGACGACCAGCAGGTCGGCCCCGTCGGGGAGCACGACGGCCCGCGAGAGCGGGGCCGCCAGCGTCCACGGGGCCAGGCGTGCAGCGATCGACGCCGGCAGCCGGCCGGCACCCACCCGCACCGGCGGCCGCCCGCGGGGGTGGGCATGGGAGCGGCCCTGCGCCCTGGTCCCGCCGCAGCCGGCAGCAAGGAGGCAGACCGCTGTCCAGAGGACGGCGGCCGCTCGGCGGCGCCGGCCGGCCCTGGAGGCTGACGGCACCCCCCGGGCGGTCCGACGGGTGGGGGCTGGCCGGAGCGCCATCGTCACCGCGGGCCGACGGGGGCCGCGGCCCGGCCCCGGGTGATGTCCTCCGAGTACGGCGGGGCCAGGTCCACCCCGTCGGGCACGTTCAGGAACCCGGGCGCCGAGCCGGGGACACCGGTCACCCCGTACTGCCAGACGATCCGATCGGTGCGTGGATCGACGACGATCACCCGGTCGTTGCGGTCGTCGTTGATGAGCACGTCGCCGTTGGGCAGCGGCAGGGCCAGGGACGGGTGGTCGAGCGCGTTCGCGCCGGTGGGCCGGTAGCGCCAGAGGGTGCGCCCCTGGAGGGTGAACATGACCACCTGCCCGGGCCAGGAGTAGTCGGCGGTGAGGAGGACACCGGGGCGGACCAGGTTGGTGTCCGATGGGTAGAGCACCCCGGGCGGGTGCAGCTGGCGGACGATCCGCCCGGTGAGGGTCATCACGTCGACCCAGTCACCGTTGATCTCGGTGACGAGGACATCCCCGCCGCCCATCGGGAAGGCGCCGTTGGGACTGCCGAAGCGTCGTGGCGGCTGGTGCAGGCAGGCCGAGGTGGTCTCGCCGAAGGCGCGGGCGAGGACATGGGTGCCGGGCGCGATCACGACCAGACGGCAGTTCTCGATGTCGGCGGCGAGCAGGTCGCGCCCGTCGATCAGCTGGGCGTCGTCGGGGTTGGCGAGGTGGTTGGGCCCGGCGCCGGGCACCCCGGAGACCCCGTAGCGGAAGATGATCCGGCGGCTGCCGACCGCGATCAGGGAGATCGCGGAATCGGTCTCCTGGGTGGCGACGATCGACCGGCCGTCGGGGGTGAAGAAGGCGTCGTCGGGGGCGATGAAGGTCTGCCCCGTGGGCAGGCCCGCCGGCCCGGGGAACCGCCACAGCACCTGACCGCGCGGGCTCACCACCAGCAGCCGGTTGTTGGCGCTGTCGGCGATGAGGATGGGACCCGGGAGCGCCGCCGGGTCCGACCCGGGACGCAGCGCCGGCCGGCTGAGCGGATGGGTGAAGAGCGCCGCCGGTCGGGACCCCGCCCGCGGCGCCGGCGGCAGACGGAGCGCCGGCCGCCCCCGGGGCGTCGCCGTCTGGGGGCTGCCGGCCCAGGTCCAGACCGCCAGGACCGTGGCGAGGACCGCCAGCCCGAAGATCGAGCGCCACCCCGGCCCTCGCCGCCGCCTCGGCCGCCGCCGCGGCGCCGTCACCCCGGGACCCCGCGCGTAGGTCCAGGGCTCGGGAGCGGTCGGCAGCGCCCGGCGCGGCGGCGGCGCGCCGCCGGCCGAGTCGCGCTGCCGGTCAGCCGGCGTCATCGCCACAGCGGGTCGGGCGGGGGCACCCAGCTGGTCCGGCCGACGGGGCGATGCGGGGGTCCTCCTTCGCTGCGGAGCCGGCGGGGTGCGCAGACCGCTCCTGGGCGGTCAGGATAGGGGCCGCCCATGAATGACAGATGAGTCCCGCGTGGGGCCGGCGCACCGGGCGGAGCGCATCCGCCCCGCGACCGGGCGCACCCGGGGCACCGCCGGCGAGGGACCATCGGTCACGACCATGACCGTCGGCCCATGACGATCCCGCCCGCCATCCTGCCCACCCGCATCACCGAGGGATGGGCGCCGGGCGTCCGCTACCGCATCGAGGGCGAGCTGGTGCCGGTGCTCCACTGCCTCCTGGACGGCACCGTCCCGCTCTTCTTCGAGCACCACCTGGTGCTCTGGAAAGACCCCCAGTTGGGAGTGACCCTGCGGCCGATGCGGGGGGCGGTGCGGCGGATGGTGGTCGGCATGCCGGTGTTCCTCACCCAGGCCAGGGGCGCGGGCTCGATCGCGTTCTCGCGCGACGCCCCCGGTCACGTCTTCCCCCTCCCCCTCGCTCGCGGTGAGGTGGTCCTGGTGCGCGAGCACCAGTTCCTCGCCGCCAGCGGCCACCTGCGCTTCACGCCCCGGCGCATCCGCGGCCTCACCAACAACCTCTTCGGCGGCAACGGTCTCTGGCTGGACCGGTTCGAGGCCCACGACAGCGACGGGGTGGTGTGGTTGCACGGGTACGGCAACGTCTTCGAGAAGGAGCTGGCCCCCGGCGAGGCGATCGACGTCGAGCCGGGCGGGTGGGTGTACATGGACCCCACCGTGCGGATGCGGCCGCAGGTGTACGGGCTCCGCACCGGGATCTTCGCCGGCGTCGGACGGCTCGTGTTCAACCGCTTCGAGGGACCGGGACGGGTCGGGATCCAGTCCCTGTACGTCCACCTGCCCACCGGCGAGTGAGCGGGGCGCAGCGCCGTCAGCCCACCGGGCGGTGGATCGAGACCGCGTAGCCGCCCCCGGGGACGAATGGCGCGCGCGCCCAGGTCGCGAAGCGCGCCTCCAGCCCGAGGCCGGCCGCGGCACAGCCGGCATCGTAGCCGGCGCAGTCGAGCCCGTCCGGGCGCAGCTGGAAGCCGGCCACCAGGCGGCCGCCGGGGCGCAGGTGGCGGGCGAGGTTGGCCACCACCCTGGCCTCGGTGCCGGGGTCCACGAAGAGCAGGACATTGCCGGCCAGGAGGACGCAGTCGAACCGTCGCGGCGCTCGGCCCCGCTCCCCCGGGACCGCGACCGATGCCAGGTCGGCCTGGAGCCAGACGAGATCGGGGGCATTGGCCCGAGCGCGGGCCAGCATGCCCTGGTCGCGGTCGACGCCGACCACGTCGACCCCGCGCCGGTGCAGCTCGATGGCGACCCTGCCGGTCCCGCAGCCCGCATCGAGGACGCTCGCCGACCGCAGCCACGACACCAGGTCCGCCTCGCCGTGGACGTTGGCCCCCGCCGCCGCCCGGGCGGCGAAGGCCGCATCGTAGTCAGCGCCGCGCCGGCCCGGGTAGGGCAGGGGCGCGGCGCTCTCCGCGGCGGCCCCGTCCTCCGCCGGCCCTGACCCCGCGGTCATCCCGGTGTCGTCCGGTCGCGCACGCCGTCCCGGTCCCGACGATCACCGCGGCGCCGCCCTGCCAGGGTCGCCGTGGTGGCGGGGCGGGCGGCATCGACCACCTGGGCGGGGACGGCGGACGGGCGCCCGTCGCTGAGCCGCACCCACACCCACTCGGTCGCCACCTCGGCCAGGAGCCGGTCGTCGTGGCCGCGGCGGACCTCGGTGCGGCGGGTGCCGCGCACCCCACGCACCAGCTGGACCCACACCGTGAGCACCACCTCGTCGCCGTGGCGGGCGGGGTGATGGTAGGTGATCGCCTGGCGGTGGATCACCCAGGCCCCGCCCTGGGCGGTGGTCCAGGCAGGACCGAATCCGGCCGCGTCTGCGTGCTGGATGGCGACCTCCTCAGCCCAGTTGAGGTAGACCGCGTTGTTCACATGCCCGTTGGGGTCGCACTCGTAGTGGCGGACGCGCCAGCGCGCGGTGTGGACGAGGGGATCGGTGGCGGCCACCGCGTGATTATCCGGCGGTGGCCCGCGCCGACCGCATCGAATCCTCTGCCCCCCGGGTCCCCCCCGGCCCGCGCTCGCGCGACCGGCCCGGCTACGATCGGGCGGGCGGGGTCGCGCGGGCCCGGGGCCGTCGTCGCCCGGTCCCAGCCCATCCCACCCGCAAGGAGGAGGCGGTGACCGACCCCTTGGCGTCGATCACCCGATCCCCGCAGCCGGCGGGTCCGCCGGTCGGCCTCGATCAGCGCCACCCTCTGGAGGTCTCCGAGCTTCGCCAGCTCTGGTCGATGCTCGACGGGGGGGCGATCATGGTGGTCGAGGTGCGCCACCGGCTCTGGCGGAGCTGGGGCCTCTGTCCCCGCCACGGCTGGGGTTTCCTGGCCATGGAGGTCGAGCTCCGCGGCGGCCACCCCCTCACCTCCACGGTCCTCGTGGAAGACCTCGTCGGGCGCGCCGTCCGGGCGGTGCGACGGGCGTTCGGAAGGCCCCTCTCGGGCCCGCGGCGGCTCCTTGGGACCCGCGCCTCCTGCCTCACCTGCGACTTCGTCGACCTGGTGCGACGCGGCGGCGAGGGCAATCCTCTGGCGCGGCCCACCCGCGAGTGGCTGGACCGGATGCGGCCGCTGCCCGCGCTGGCGGCCACCTCCGCCCTGCTGGCCGCCACCGAGCGGGAGTGGCGGCCGCGCGCCTGCCCCGGCTGCCTCGCCGGTGGCGGCCCGCTCTGTCGACCCCATCTGCTGGCGGGGTCCGTCAGCCTCGACGATCGCCGCCGGACCCTCGCGGCCCTGGAGGACCTCAGCGGCCGTCTCACCCGCTACGGCCGCTCGATGACCTGGCGCGGGCCCGCGGCGAGGCCGGAGGACCGCGCCGCCCTGGTCGAGGGGCTCGCGTGGACCGGCGGCTGGAGGGCGCCGCTGGGACTCCTTGCCGGGCGGGAGGCCGCGGCCGGTCCCGAGCGTCATGTCTGACCGGTCCGGCCCCAGCCGAGGGTGGGTGAGCCGCGACGTCCTCGCCATCACCCTCTCCGCCTGCACGGCGGACCTCGGCTACCAGGCGATCATCGCCGGGCTGCCCCTGCTGCTGGTGGTGGAGCTCCACGCCGGGACGGTGGTGTTCGCCCTGGCGACCGCGATCGGCTACGGAGGCGGCGCACTGCTGGCGGTCGCCGGGGGCCGGCTGGGCGATCGCTTCGGCCACCGCCGGGTCGCCCTCCTCGGCAACGCGGGCATCCCCCTCCTCGGGCTGATCGGGCTGGCGGTCGCCCCCTGGCAGGTGGTCCTGCTGTTCGCGCTCGGCTGGTGGGCCCGCAACTTCCGCAACCCGTCCAGGCGCGCCCTCCTGGTGACGGCGGTCGCGCCGGTCCACCGGGGGCGAGCGTTCGGGCTCCTCAACGCGCTCGACCTCGGCGGCGGACTCTGCTCCACCCTGGGGCTGGCCGGCCTGCTCGCCATCGGCTGGAGCCTCCGCGGGGTCTTCCTGCTGGCCCTGGCGCCGCTGGTCCTGTCGACCGTGGTGCTCGCCCTCGCCCACCCGCAGGCGGCGCGGACGCGTTCACCGGATCGACCGAGCGGGCCGCCCGCGCCGGCGGCCGAGGCGACCCGGCAGACTGAGCGGGGCACGCTGCGGGCGATCCTGGTGGCGACCGGTCTCTTCGGCTTCAGTTTCTACAACGTCGGGTTCCCGATCCTCACCGTGGCCCAGGGCGCCCACGCCCTCCGGGCGGGGGTGATCGCCTACGCCATCTTCCTCGGGTCCGCGGCGGTGGCCGGCATCGTGGTGGCGGGTCGCCGCTGGCGCGCCGTCCCCGTCCTGGCGATCCTCGGCTACGGGCTGAGCGCGGTCGCCACCTGCTCCCTCGGCGTCGCCAGCGCGCTCCATGGGGGCGCCATGGCCCTCGACACCGTCATTGCCGTCCTCGGGGCGGCGGTGGGCATCATCGAGACGGTCGAACCGACGATGGTGTCGGCCCTGGTGCCGGCCGGCAGCCAGGGGCGGGGGCTGGGGCTCCTCACCGGTTCCCGCAGCGCCGGGCTCCTGGTCGGCAACCTCGTGATGGGCGTGCTGTACCTGCGGGGCCCGCTCGCCGCCTACCTCTACGCCGCGGCGGTGGCCGCGATCGGCGCCGGCCTCCTGCTCACCGCCGGTCGCCAGCTCCCGCTCCGGATCGCGGACCAGCCGTAGGGGGCCAGCGGGAGCGGGTGGCCACTCACGGACTGAGTGCGATAGATTCCGAGTGTGAGTAAGCGTCTCCAGGTCGTCCTCCCCGACGCCGAGATCGACCGCTATGCGCGGACGGCCGAGGCCGAGGGTCTGACCCTTTCGGAGTGGGTCCGGCAGGTCCTCCGCCGTGCCGGCCTCGAGCGAACGGCCGGGAAAGTCGACGAGAGGCTCGCCGCCGTGCGGGTCGCCTCCCGACACCAGTTCCCGGTTGCCGCGATCGAGACGATGCTGGCGGAGGTAGACCGCGGGTACCGAGCGGCCGCCGACCCGTGATCCTGGTCGACTCCAACGTCCCCATGTACCTCGTCGGGGCTCCCCATCCCTACAACGTCGATGCCCAGCGTACCCTGGAGCGCCTGATCGCCGAGCACCGGCGACTGGTGACCGACGCCGAGGCATTCCGGGAGATCCTGCACCGCTATGCGGCGATCGATCGCCGCGATGCCATCCAGCCGGCCTTCGACGCCCTCCTCGGTGTCGCCGACGAGGTGCTGCCGATCGAGCTGGATGACGTGTCGATGGCAAAGGACCTGCTGGCCACCCATCCGAATCTCTCGGCCCGCGACGCTCTCCACGTCGCGGTCATGCGCCGTCACCGGATTGCCTGCGTGCTCAGCTTCGACCGAGCCTTCGACACCGTGCCAGGGATCGAGCGGCTGCCTGTCGGCTGAGCACGAAGCCCACCAATCGCGGCCTCGTCGGCGGCTCGGAATCGGCCTGGCCCCTCCCGGACGCGCCACCCTCCTGGCGTCACCAGGCAGGGGCCGGGTCCCGCCCCTCGGTGGGGGCTGGGTGCGGTGGAGAGCGGCCGGCTCCGCCCGCAGGGGTGGAACCTGCCGATCACCGATGGCAGCGATAGGCGGAACCGGATCGCGGTCGACGTTTCCAACGGTCGAGGGCCGCAAGGGAGGAGCGGGACCGCCGCGGTTGCGCGCGACGAGGGCGATCACGGCGATGCCCTCTCGAATGCCGTGCTGGCACGCGCCGGACGTCGGTGTCGGCGATCCTCACCCGGTGCTGCCGGGAGCTCGAACCACCGCGGTCGACCCTACATCCTCGGTCCCATCCCCGCCCGGTCCCGGCAGCCTCAGGTCGACATCGCGTTCGTGGCGCCCGAATGGGTCGCGGTCGGGAGGGCGCCGGCCGGGTGAGAGTGCGCCGCCGGCTGGGCGCGCGGTGGCAGGCGGGGCCACGGCGTGGCGAAGGCAGCACCGAGCCTCGGGCCGGTCCCGATCGGGTGAATGCGTGCCATCCAGCGGAAGCGCGGCACCTCCGTCGCCCGGGTGCGAACGCAGCCCGGGTGCAGCGCCGGTGGGGACGGTGTGCCGGGTGGCCATGACCGGGCTGCGTTGTGCCGTCCTCGCCCACGACCCGGATCCACCGGCAGGTCCGGAGCGCTGACCGCTGGGCCGCGCCGGTGACCCGCGCGGGCCACCGGCTGGGGACGCGAGCGATCAGTCGGGTCCGTGGGCGAGCCGGATCCCGCCGTCCACGACCAGGGTCGCCCCGGTGACGTAGTCGGCGGCGCCGGAGAGGAGCATCCGCACGCATCCCGCCACCTGCGTCGGCGACCCGAGCGCGCCCAGCGGGACCGCGGCCCGGAGCGCCTCGCGGCGGCCGGGCATCGCCGCGAAGACCCTGGCGGAGATGCCGGCATCGATCACCCCGGGAGCCACCACGTTGACCCGGATGCCGGCCGGCGCCAGCTCCAGCGCCAAACAGCGCGCCAGCATCTCCAGTCCGGCCTTCGAAGCGCTGTAGGCGGAGAGCCCGCGCAGCGGCGACTCGCTCAGCCAGGAGCCGATCATGACGATCGACCCCGGACGCCCCCCCCGGCGCATGGTCTGCGCGACCACCTGCGCGGTGATGAAGGCACCGGTGAGGTTGACCGCCAGGATCTCGTCCCAGACGTCGCCGCTGACCTCGAGCGCGGGCGCCCAGCGGGCCACCCCGGCCGCCACCACCAGGGCGTCGATCCGGCCGTGCCGGCCGACCACCTCGCTGACCAGAGCGTCCACCTGCGGACGCGATCGGACGTCGCACGCAACCCACTCGCCGGCGGGAGCACCGCTCGGCGGCCGGGATGGTGGCCCATCGCGCAGGTCACTCCCGACCACGATGGCTCCCGCATCCCGCAGCTCGTCGACGATCGCGCTCCCGAGGTCTCCCCCGGCGCCGGTGACCAGCACCACCTGGCCCGGAAATCCATCCCTCACGCTCGCGCCAGGCTCCGCGCCCATGGGTCGGTAGTGTATCCAGGAGAGGCGGCTGGCCCGGCCGACGCGCGCCGGCCCAGACCCGGGTCGGCGCCTGATCGGGGACAGGTCGACGGCGGTTGACGACCCTGAGGGACGCCTGGTACGGTCCCCACCGCATCCTGGCCGGTGCGGCTGTGCACGTCAGCCACGATTGGCTCAGGATGCCATCCATCCCCGAGCCCGGGCGCTCGACCGCCCCTCGGACCACGCGTAGGAGGACATGACCGCAGCGATCCTGAACATCACCTTCGACTGCCGCGACGCGAGCGCCCTCGCCGCCTTCTGGAGGGCTGTCACCGGCTACGAGGCCACATTCGAGGCGCAGCCGGGCAATGCGTTCTGGGTGGTGGCCCGGCCCAACGGCGCCTGGCCACGACTGGTCTTCGTGACCGTTCCCGAGGTCAAGACGGCGAAGAATCGAGTCCACCTGGACATCGTGCCGGACGGCTGCGAGCAGGACCAGGAGGTCCGTCGGCTGCTCGAATTGGGCGCCACCCTCGTCGACGACCGCCGCGATGCCACACCGGGCGGATGGGTGGTCCTCGCCGATCCGGAGGGCAACGAGTTCTGCGTCGAGTAGCGAGCCGACCGATCCGGCGATCGAGAGCGCACTGGCGGCGATCGCCGACTGGTGGCAGCACGCGGCGGGGCGCAGTCCGGGAGTGAGGTCGAGCGCCGCGACCCGCGAGCACGGAGCGAGCACCGCGGCCGATCATCCACGGACAGGCGATCTCCGTCGT
>DATLUG010000045.1:0-32225 GCA_035533215.1 Candidatus Micrarchaeia archaeon
CACGGCGACCTGGCCGATGATGAAGGCGACCGTGCCGAAGGCATTCCAGCGCCGGCGGACGATCGCGAACCACTGGCCGTAGAGGAACAGCAGCACCAGGCCAACCGACGAGGTCAGCCAGGTGAGATCCCACGGCCCCGCCAGGATGAAGGACACCTGGAAGAAGTGCAGCGACAGTCCCCAGCCGCCGGTGGCCCGCTCCGCCACCTGCAGCAGGGTCAGCGCGAGCCCGTCTACCGCGGCGAGGCCGGCAACCAGGAGCACAGTCCCGGTGTAGTACGAGCGTCGGCTCACCCCGAGGGCGAGGCCGAACGGCAGCGAACGGGAGATGCTCAGGATCCCGATGGCGAAGAAGTACAGGAAGACGACGGCCAGCGCCTTGGTGGGATTGGGGCCCCCCTGCACCGCCGTGATCACCAGGTTGACCAAGAAAACGAAGGCCAGGATTGCCCACGGACCCACCAGGTACGCGATCGGGTCGACCAGGTGGTAGCGGGCAACTCTGATCCAGGTCGTCATGCCCTGCTGTCCTCCCTCGGGTCCCGGGTGGCCCCGGTGGGGACGTGGGTCACCAGTTGCTGCAGCGACACCGGGGTCAGGCTGAGGTTCAGCCGTCGGGCCCGCGCCCTGTCGCCGTCATCGAGGGCGCCGGCCACGACCAGCGACGCCTGCGACCCGACCCGGCGGCGGTCCCAGACGGTCCGGCCGGCGACGAACTCCTCCACCGCGGGTGTCGTCCCGCTGACGGTCGTCGCGGCCCCGCGCAGGTCCTCGGCAGCGGCGTCGAGCACGATGCGCCCGCGGTCGATCACCAGCACCCGCTCCAGCAGGTCGGCGGCCTCGTCGATCAGATGGGTGGAGACCAGCACGGTGCGGGGATGCTCCGCGAAGTCGGCCAGCAGCCGATCGTAGAAGAGCTGGCGGGCGGCTGCGTCCAGGCCGGAATAGGGCTCGTCGAACAGGGTCAGCTCGGCCCGGCTCGCCAGGCCGATCACGATCCCGAGCGCCGAGCGCATCCCCCGGGAGAGCCGGGTCACAAAGCGGTTGAGCGGGAGGTCGAAGTCAGCCAGCAGCCCCGCCGCAAGGTGACCGTCCCAGTTGGGGTAGAACCAGGACGCCGTCCGCAGGACGTGGCGCACCCGCAGCGCGGGAAAGATCTGGTCCTCGCGAACGAGAGCGATCCGGCGCAGGACGGCGTCGTCTTCGAACGGGCTGTCACCAAAGACGCGGACGCTGCCAGCCGAGGCGAACTCCTGAGCGGCGATGGTGCGCATCAGCGTGGTCTTGCCGGCGCCGTTGCGACCCAGCAGTCCGGTGATGGACGCTCCCTCGATTTCGAAGGTGACGTCGTCGAGGGCGAGCTGGTCGTGATAGCGGCGAGTCAGGCCGGCCAGCGAGATCGCCGGCGTCATGACCCGACACCTTGGGTGGCGTGGCTGGACTCCCTGACCAGCGCAACCAGCGAATCGCTGTCGATCCCGAGCCGCTCGGCCTCCGCCACCAGCGGGTTGACGTAGCGCTCGGTGAAGCGCTGGCGGCGGGTTTCGAGCAGTTGCTCACGGGCGCCGCCGGCCACGAACATGCCGATGCCGCGATGCTTCTCCAGCAGGCCGGCATCGGTCAGCACGCTGAGGCCCCTGGCCGCGGTCGCCGGATTGATCCGGTAGTAGGCGGCCAGCTCGTTGGTGGACGGCACCCGTTCGCCCTCGGCCAGGACTCCTTCGGCGATCTCCTCGGCCAGGCGCTCGGCGATCTGGGAGAAGATCGGCGCTCCGTCATCGAGCACGGACCCCTCCCCGGACGGTGCGGGGCGGTGGTGTGTCCTGGTTCATTACTTGACTAATGTACCAGTGAGGTTGGGGTGTGTCAAGCGGCGGACCGTGGACCCGCGGTCGCTCAGCGCGGATCCGGCGGCGGTGCTCTCCGAGGGCGCGTCCAGCCCGGCCCGGCGGCGTCCCGCACCGCAGCCCCGGGATTCGAGCGCTGGGCCGGCACCGCCGTCATGCCTGCCTCACTTCGAGCCCGACGGCTCACCCCGGACAGAGCGGCACCGCGGTCCGGCCCCGGCCGCTCAGGCCGCCGGGCAGGCGGTGCCCGACGCGAGCGCCAGGCGATAGGTGACGTCCGGCTGCGCCGCGAACGTCGCCGACCCGCTCCGGTCGACGACCGGCACGGCACGACCCGGCTGGGCGGACACCGCGGTCACGATGGTCCCGCCGGCCAGCGGCACCACCACCGAGCCCGCCGCCGTCGTCACCAGCGTCGCGGCCACCGCGCGGCCGCAGGCCGCCAGCCGGTAGAGGATGAGCGCCTGGTCGTCGTCGAGGGTCCGGGCGACGACCCAGCCGTGGACCAGGTACGTCCATCCGCCGCCGGGCTGGGGAACGGGCCGCCCCTGGCCCCGCTGGTCGCTCACGGTCATCACCAGCCCCAGCGCGCTGGCCTCGGTCGGGGTGATCGCCTGGCCCGCGGCCCACCTGGTGGCGTAGTAGAGGGACGGGGTGCCGTAGACCGAGCTGCTGACCACGTGCGCGGCCGCCTGGGACGCCGCCATCAGGAAGCCGTCCCCGTCGATCGCCACGTCCGGGTCGGCCTCGGCGGCGATGTCCGCCCGGGCGCTCCAGGACTGGGCGCTGAGCGCGTCGTAGAGCCGGATCATGCCCTCCAGGCCGCCGAACTGGGGCGCGGCCGCGCCCCCGTCGATGAGCGCCAGCGGACGCGCGGCCCAGGCCGCCTGCGCCAGCAGCCGGAGATAGTGGAGCAGGGCGGCCGCCCCGAGACCATCGGCGGGATCGGCGAAGTGGCTGGCGGTGGGCTGCGGGACCAGGTACCCCCAGTCGTACTTGAGCCCGTCCGCGTCCAGCTCGCCGGGGCCGGACCCCAGCATGACCCGCATCGCCCTGGTGGTGGCGGCGGCGAATCCGGGAGCGCTGGGGTCGATCAGCTCCCTGGGGGCGGTCGGCGACGCCTGGGCCAGCCAGAGCGGCCACCACAGCACGACCCGCAGGCCCTGGGCGTGGAGCTGGTCGATGAGGCGGCGCATCCCGGCCAGGCCGCCGAAGCTGGCGGACGGCAGCGTGGAGCCCAGTTCCGAGGCCCAGCCGTGGTCGATGACCACGGTGAAGTGGCGCAACCCGAAGCGCCGCTGCCACTCCTGCACCATCGTCCGCACCCATGCCGCCGAGAGGGGCCGCCTCGTGATCAATCCCTCGGTGAGGAACTGCTGGCCCCAGGTGTCGGCGATCGGCCAGCTCCACCAGCTCGGCCGCGACCCCGGCGGGAAGGCCACCCGGGCCAGCCCGAGCCCGGTCAGGGCCGCGTCGTAGGCGGTCAGGGCCGCCGCCGCGGTGGCGCCGACGGTCACGACGAAGCGCGGGAACCCGAGCCAGGTCCCGCGTGCCGCGGGAGCCGCGGGCGAGGCCGGTGACCCCACCCGGCCGCCCGCCCCCCGGTCGGGAAAGCCGGCCAGCTGCACGAGCGGGTAGTTGACGGTGAGGCCGCCCCCGGGCCGGTAGCTGATCACCGAGGCGTTGGGAACGCCGGCGAGACCGAGCCCGACCCAGCCGACCGGGGTGTCCAGCCCCACCATCAGCGGCGGCGGGGCGAAGGGCTCGCTGTGGCGGGTGCCGGTGTCGCCCACGGTGACGGTGGGCGCGCGGCCCAGGGGGGCGACCGAGGGGTCCGGGGTGAACCCGCCGGTCACCGGCGTCATGGTGGTCTGGGGTGTCCCGCCGTCGAAGAACACCGCGGAGCCCGGGTCGGGCCCGGCCAGGGCGAGGACCTTGACGGTGAAGAACGTCGGCGAGCCGGTCACGATGGTGGTCGCGATCAGCCCGAGCGGCCCCGCCACCGTTGCCAGGGTCAGCTCGGCGCCGTCGGCGGTGGCGGCGAACCGGGTGGCCGCGGGAAGGGCGCCGCGCCCCACCAGGGCCGCGATCGGCAGCGTGAAACGGCCGGGATGGGCCGGGGTCTGGACGGCAAGGTCGGCCGACCCCTGCGCCAGCGTCAGGGTGTAGGCGGGCTCGATCAGCCGGAGCCCCCGGGCCGCACCGACCGCCACCGCGGTCCAGGCCGGCGGGTGGGTCGCGGCGGTCACTCGTGCCGGGGGCGGAGCCGGCGGCGCGAGCGCCGGCGCCGGCCAGGGCGCGGCCGCCCCCTGGCCGACCATGAGCCCCCCCAGGGCGAGCCCGGCCAGCCGGACCAACTGTCTCACCCCCTGCGGGCCGCCGGCCGAGGGCCGAGGCCGGGGCCGATCCTGGTCCCCGTGCCAGCGCGGCCGACCGGCGCCGGGCGCGGGCGGGAGCGGACCAGCCACGATCGCGTCCGGCCCGCGGCGGGGCCCGGGACGCTGTCGGCCACCAGCGCGGTGGCCGACCATTCCGGGCCCAGGACCGGCATCGGGAGTGGCGCCGCGCCGACTGGCCGGCCCACCAACGGGGGACGGATCGCGGCGAAGGCAGGCACGCTCTCGGGATTGGCGGTTCCGACCACCGTCCCCTCACCCACGACGGGCCGGGCCCTGGGACGCGTCAGCCCCGGTGCGCCGCCGCCGACCGGGTCGGCGCGCGCCGGGCGGGCGGCGGACCGCGCGGATGCCGAGGGCCACCGGGACGAGGGCGCCGACCAGCGTGCCCGCCGTGACCGCGAGCGCCGACCGCTGCACCACGGCCCCGATCCCCACCGCCACCGTCGTCACCTCCCGGGACTCGCCGATGGCGTTGCCGACGACGGTGCGGATCACCCCCCGCGACCGAGGGCGACCGCGCGGCTGACCATGACGAGCACGCTGGGCCCCAGGATCGCGATCAGCGCCAGCGCCACGGCGGCGAGGGCCGCCCGATCGAGGTTCATCCCGGCGAGGATACGGGAGGTCCGGCCCCCACCCCCCCCGCGGCCGCGGGCGGCCTCACGCGTCCGGGAAGGCGGTGGCGACCGCCACCGCCTCCCAGCGGTCCAGCTCCTCCAGCTGGCGAGCCATGTGGCGCCGGATCCCCTCCACCGCGTCGCGCCCCATCGGCAGCCGCAGGGGCGGGTCATCGTCGGCGACGACCCGGACCAGGGCCGCGGCCAGCCGGGCGGGGTCGCCGGCCTGGTTGCCGTCCGCCGCCACCAACCGGTCCCGCACCGCCCCCGCAGACTCCTGGTAGACCCCCATCCGCTCCGCCGCCTGGTCCAGCGATCGCCCCGCCCAGTCGGTCCGGAACAGCCCCGGCTCGACGATGGTGACCCTGATCCCGAGGTGCCGCACCTCCCGGGCCAGGGACTCGCTGAACCCCTCCACCGCGTGCTTGCTGGCGGCGTAGTAGGCCAGCCCTGGGGCGGCGCTCTGGCCCGACACCGACGAGATCATGAGGACGTGGCCGCCCCCCTGCCGGCGCATCGCCGGGAGCACGGCCCGGGTCACGTCGACGAGGCCGAAGACGTTGACCGCGAACTGGCGCCGGAGCTGGGCGTCGGTGACCTCCTCGACGCCCCCGATCAGGCCGTAGCCCGCGTTGTTGACCAGGACGTCGACGCGGTCGAAGGCCTCCAGCGCGGTGGCCACCGCCCGGCGGACCTGCGCCGGCTCGGTGACGTCGGCGACGGCGATCCGCACCCGGTCCGGGGACAGGGCCACGAGCGGGGCGCCGTCCTGGTGGCGGCGGACCGTGGCCACCACCCGGTCCCCGGCGGCGAGCGCGGCCTCGGCGCAGCACCGCCCGATCCCGGAGGAGGCGCCGGTGATGAACCAGGTTCGGGGGGTCGGTCCGAGGTCCGGCATGGGGCTCCTTCTCCGACGGGCCGAGCGCCCGCCCGGTCCCATTCTCGTGAGCCGACGGGGGTGGCTGCCGGCAAGGGGGATTGGCCGCCGCCGCATCGAGCGGATACCGTGGAGGAGGGCGCCGCCGGCACCGGCTCGCCCGGCCCCCCGGCCCCCGACACCTGGAGGATTCCCGTGCGCGTACGCGACCTCGGTCTTCTCACCCTGCGCCTGGCGGTGGGGGTCAGCCTGGCGTCCCACGGCCTGCCCAAGCTCCGGGGCGGTCCGGGCCGCACCCCACCGTCGTGGCTGGCCCGGGCGATGGGGACCAACTACCCCGCCGCGTGGGCGCAGAGCGGGCCCGCCAACTTCGCCGCCGCGCTGAAGACGATGGGGATGCCGATGCCGACGGTCGGCGCCTACGCCTCCGGCGTCGCCGAGCTGGGCGGCGGCCTCGCCATCGCCGCCGGCCTGGCGAGCCCCAAGGCCAACCTCGCCGTCGCGGTCAACATGGCGGTGGCGGTGCGGGCGGCCCACTGGAAGACCGGCTTCTACGGCCAGGGCGGGTTCGAGTACGCGCTGCTGCTGGGCAGCGCCGCGGTGGCACTGGCGCTCACCGGGCCGGGCGCGCTCTCGCTGGACGGCGTGCGGGGCCGACCTGGGGGCTGATCCGCACCCGGACCAGCCGCCGGACCACGCGCAGCGCGACCTCGACGGCCTCGACGTCAGGGGCGTGGGCGAAGGCGAAGCCCAGGTAGCGGTCGCCCTCGGGGAGCGGCCGGACCGGCTGGCCGACGGGGACGGCGAGGCGGACATCGTCCACGCCGGGCACCGCCCGGGCCTGCTCCAGGCCCTCCACCCCGGTGACCACGCCGGCCCGCGGGATCGGCAGCATGAGGACCCCAGCCGCGCCCGGGGCCAGGCGGGTGCCAAGGGGGCGCTCCCCCAGGGCGTGGCGCAGGACCAGCATCTCCAGGCTGCCGCCGTCGGCCAGGCGCAGCACCTCCGAGCACTGCCCGCCGATGGTCCGCGCGGCCACCTCCAGCACCAAAGCGCGGCCGCCGGGCAGGCGGAGCTCGGCGTGCACCGGGCCCTCGGTGAGGCCCAGGGCCCGGACCGCCGCCCCGGCGGCCGCCCGGACCCTGCGCTGGGCTGCCGCGGGGAGCCGGGAGGGGGTGCAGTAGAGCGTCTCCTCGAAGGTGGGGCCGTCGAGCGGGTCGGGCTTGTCGAAGATGGCCAGGGTGCGGAGGCGGCCCCCGACCACCAGCCCCTCCAGCGCGACCTCGGGTCCCTCGACGAACCGCTCGAGGAGGAGGGGCGGGTCGGGCAGCGGCCCGCAGCGGCCGGCCGCCCGGTCGGCCTCCAGCATCGCCAGCACCGTGCGGGTCGCCCGGAGCAGGCCGCGGGGGCCGTCGGCCCGGATCACCCCGCGGCTACCGGCCTGGTCGACGGGCTTGACGACGCAGGGGAAGCCCACCCGGGCGGCCGCCCCGGCGGGGTCCCCGACCGGCTCGGGCCAGGTGGTGAAGTCCGGTTGGGCGACCCCCGCCGCGGCCAGGCGCCGGCGAAGGGCACGCTTGTCCCGGGTGGCGCTCACCGCATCGGGCGGGCTGTGGCGGAGCCCGAGGCGCGCGGCGATGACGGCCGCCGCCAGCACCGCCCCCTCGTCGACCCCCACCACCGCGTCGATGGGGGCACGGCGGGCGAGACGCTGGGCGCGGCGGGCGGCGCCCTCCGGGTCGCCCAGGTCGATGACCAGCTCGCCGTCGGGACGCAGGCTGGCGAGCGACGAGGGGGCCTCCGACGCCACCACCACCGACAGGCCGAGTCGGCGGGCGGCCCGGAGGTAGGCCGCCGCCCGGTAGGTCGTGGTGGGCAGGACGAGGAGGACCCGGCGTGGCATCCATCCCACCCTACCGTCAGACTCGTGGTGACCCGGGTGGACGTTCCGGCCCGGGGAGGCGGACCGCACGGATCCTGGAGGGCACGGCGATGGTGGACAACAGTGGGCCGGACGGCCTCCCCCGGATCGAGACCAGCCCCCTCGCCGCCCGACGGATCGGCGAGGTGCGCCAGCGCTCGCGCCGCTCCGACGCCAGGGTGCGGATCACGCTCGCGGGCCGGACCGAGGGCCGTCTCTCCTTCGCGTTCGACCTCGCCGACCCGGGGGAGGAGCATCCAGACGAACTCCAGGTCGCCGGCCCGGACGGCGTCGTCTATCTGGTGCCGGAGCGGCTGCGCCGCCAGCTCGACGGGGCCCGCATCGACGCCGACGCGCTGAGCGGGGCGCTGCGGGCGGAGACCCGGGCCCCGGCGACCGCCAGCCAGCTCGCGCAGGCGGTCCAGGCACTCCTCGACGAGGAGATCAATCCGGCGGTGGCGATGCACGGCGGCTTCATCGAGCTGATCGACGTCGCCGACGGGGTGGCGATCGTCGAGATGGGGGGCGGCTGCCAGGGCTGCGGGATGGCGGAGGTCACGCTCTCCCAGGGGGTCCGGACCGCGATCCAGGGACGCTTCCCGGAGATCACCGACGTGGTCGACGTCACCGACCACGCCGAGGGGGCCAACCCCTACTACCAGGCGGCCAAGAAGTAGGCGTCGGCGGCCGCGGTCGCACCGGTCACCGGGCCCGCGTGCCCGGGGCCGGTGCCGCCGCCCCATCCGGGGCGAGCAGCCGAACGTAGGGACGGTCGATGGCAGAGGGCGCCGGGGTCGCGAGCGCGGGCGGTGGCGGGTCGCCCCCGGGCGGCGGGGCGAGCGACGCCGACCTGGTCCGGCGCGTGCGCGCCGGCGACGAGCTCGCCCTCGACCAGCTCTTCCGCCGCTACGCGGGCCAGTGCCTCGCCATCGCCGCGGGCCTGCTCGGCGACGCCCAGCAGGCGGAGGACGTGGTGCAGGAGACGTTCGTCCGGCTCTGGCAGCACGCCCGCACCCTCGACCCCGGCGACGGCACCGTGGGGGGCTGGTGCTGCCGGGTCGCCCGCAACCGCGCCATCGACGAGCTCCGGGCCCGCCGGGCCCGGCCCCAGCTGGCGCTGGGGGTCCCCCCCGAGGGGCCCACCCACGACCACGTCGACACCGCCGCCGAGGCGCTCCGCCGGATCCGCCAGCGCGAGGTGCGCTCGGCCCTGGACCAGCTGCCCGAGCCGCAGCGGGAGGCGGTGACGCTGGCCTTCCTCCACGGCCTCACCCACACCGAGCTGGCCCAGCGACTCGAGGTCCCGCTGGGGACCGCCAAGACCCGGGTGCGACAGGGGCTGCTTCGTCTCCAGACGCTGCTCCGGGAGCCCCCGGACAGCGCACCGCCCCCCCGGCCGCCGCGTGCGGAGCGGCCCCCACCCGCCGCGGGGTCGCGCCGGTGACCTGCGACGAGGTCCGGCCGCTCCTGCCGGCGCACGCGATCGCCGCCTGCGACCGCGCCGAGGCGGAGGCCGTCGACGCCCACCTTCGCGGCTGCAGCGCCTGCCGGGCGGAGCACGCCCGCGGCGGCCGCGTGGCCGAGGCGCTCGCCTACCTTCCCGACCCGATCGCGGTGCCGGACCGGGTGCGGCTCGCGGTCCACTCCGCGACCCGCCCGCCCCGGCGCACCCCCCGGCTGCGACCGGTCGTCGCCGGGCTCGCAGCCGCCGCGCTGGTCGCCCTCGGGGTGGGGATCGCGCGGGTGGCCGCGGGGACCGGGCCGCCCGCCGACCCCTTCGCCCGGGCGGCGGCGGCGCAGAACGCCAGGGTCGGGGGGACGGTCGCGGCGGCGCTGACCGCGGGCGCCCGTCGCACCGCCCTCACCGGCCGCCACGGGATGCGGGCGGAGGTGCTGGTGGTCCGGCGGATGCATCTGCTGGTGCTGGTGGCCGAGCACCTGCCGAGCGGCTGGTACCGTCTCTGGCTGCGCGAGGGCGGCCGCTGGCACCGGATGGACCGCTTCGTGGCCGACCAGGGGACGCGCTGCCTGGTGCTGGCGGCGGTCGCCGGACGACCGCAGGCACTCGCGGTCACGGCCGCCGCGGGACGGCCCGCGCGGCCGATGCTGATGGGCCCCCTGACCACCGCCTGAGCCGGCGCCGACCGGCTACGATCGGCGGGCACCGCCGCCGGCGCCGCGCCGACGCTCCGCGCGCGCCTGGAGAGTCGCTTGTCCCAGCCGGTCCTGATCGCCGTGGCCTGGCCCTACGCCCAGGGGCCGCGCCACATCGGCCACGTGGCCGGGTTCGGGGTGCCCTCCGACATCCTCGCCCGCTACCACCGCCTCTGTGGCAACCGGGTGCTGATGGTGAGTGGCACCGACGAGCACGGCACGCCCATCACGGTGGCGGCGGACCAGGAGGGGGTGGCGCCGCAGGCGATCGCCGACCGCTACAACCAGGTGATCGCCGAGGACCTGCGTCGGCTCGGGCTCAGCTACGACTGCTTCACCCGCACCACCACCCCCAATCACCTCCGGGTGGTCCAGGATCTGTTCCTCACCCTCCTCGAGCGCGGCTACGTCTTCCGCAAGACCACCCTCGGCGCCTTCTCGGCCACCACCGGGCGCACCCTCCCCGACCGCTACATCGAGGGGACGTGCCCCCACTGCGGCCATGCCGGCGCGCGCGGCGACCAGTGCGACACCTGCGGCCGTCAGCTCGACCCCACCGACCTCATCGAGCCCCGCTCGCGCATCGACGGCGCGCCGCCGGTGTTCCGGGAGACCGAGCACTTCTTCCTCGACCTGCCCCAGTTCGCAGCGAGGCTGAGGGCCTGGATCGAGGCGAAGGCGCAATGGCGGCCCAACGTCCGCGCCTTCTCGCTCAACCTGCTGGAGGAGCTCCAGCCCCGCTCCTACACCCGCGACATCGAATGGGGCGTGCCGATCCCGCTGCCGGAGTTCGGCGAGCGCAGCGACAAGCGCATCTACGTGTGGTTCGACGCCGTGGTCGGCTACCTGTCCGCCAGCGTGGAGTGGGCCGCCGCGTCGGGTGCGCCCGACGCCTGGCGCGACTTCTGGCAGGACCAATCAGCCCGCCACTACTACGTCATGGGCAAGGACAACATCGTCTTCCACACCATCATCTGGCCCAGCATGCTGCTGGGGTACGGCTCCGGCGGACAGGTGGGCGGGGGCCCCGGTCATCCGCCCCTGAAGCTGCCCGACGACATCGTCAGCTCGGAGTTCCTCACCATGGAGAGCCGCAAGTTCTCCAGCTCCCGGGGGGTCGGCCTCTACGTCGGCGATTTCCTCGACCGCTACGATCCCGACCCGCTCCGCTACTACCTCTGCGCCGCCGGCCCGGAGACCCAGGACACCGACTTCACCTGGGCGGAGTTCGTCCGGCGCACCAACGACGAGCTGGTCGCCACCTGGGGCAACCTCGCCAACCGCACCGGCTCCCTCGCCCACCGCCACTTCGGCGCCGTGCCCGCGCGCGGGGAGCTGACGGTGGCGGACCGGAGGGTGGAGGCGGCGGTGGCGGCCGGCTTCGAGGTGGTGGGCGGCCTGATCGCGGCCGCCCACCTGCGGTCGGCCCTGGCCGAGGCGATGGGGCTGGCGGCGCAGGTGAACCAGTACCTGGGCGAGCAGGAGCCCTGGCGGCTGGCGGCGAGCGATCGGGAGCGGACGGCGACGATCCTCAATGTCGCCCTCACCTGCGTCGACAACCTCAAGGTGATGCTGGCGCCGTTCCTGCCCTTCAGCAGCGAGGCGCTCCACCACCAGCTCGGCCACCAGGGGGTGCTCACCGGCCAGCCCCGCTTCGCGGAGCACGACGACGGCGACGGACGTCGGCACCGGGTGCTCACCGGTGACTACGCCGCCGCGGTCGGTCGCTGGCGGTGGCAGGCGCTGCCGGTGGGTCAGCGCCTGCCACCGCCCCATCCCCTCTTCCGCAAGCTGGACCCCGCGGTGGTCGAGGAGGAGCTCGTGCGCATGGGTGCGCACGCCGACTGAGCCGGGGGTGCCTCACACCCGGTCCATGCGGACCGTGGGCATGGCGACGAACCCCTCCCGAACCGGCCCTCGCCCCGCGCCGGCTGGGGCCCGGCGTGGCCCGCATATCGGCACCTGGGGTGGCCCTGGGACCGGGCCTGGCGCCGGTTGGAGCCGCTCCGGATGGTGAAGCGTCCGTGCACCCCCATCGGTCGGCCCACCGTCCCGTCCCGGGTGGTGAGCGGCGCCCAGGCCCCTGCGCAGGCGCCGCTGCCGGCGACCCGGGTGTCGGTGTCGGCGGTGGGGCCGGACCGGGTGCGGCCGGAGGCGGTGGGGAGGACGGTCGCGGTCCGGATCGAGGCGCCCATGGGCACCAGCAGCCTGCGGTGCGGATCGCCAGGCCCATCACGGCCCGTCCCTGTCACGCAGCGGCACCCGTCCGCGGCGCCGCCGCCAGCGTGCCCGACCGGACGGTGGCGACGACCGCGGCCAGCGCCGCCGCGGCCACCGGCGGCGCCGTCGGGTGCGCGCACAATCGATCGGAGCGCTCATGGGAGGAACGACGATGCGGAACCTGGGCTCGACGGAGTCGCTCCTGGCCTCGCGCCTGGAGGACCTCCAGCTGCGGATCGCCGCGGCCGATGGCAAGGCGCTCAACGCCGAGCGGGCGGACGAGGCGGAGGCGGCCGCCCATCCCGACGGCGTGCATCACCTGCGGGCGGCCGTCCGCCGGGTCGAGCGGGCACTGGCCAAGATCCGGGACGGCAGCTACGGCCGCTGCGACGACTGCGGCGCCGCGATCCCGCCCGAGCGCCTGGCGGCGACGCCGGAGTCGGTGCGCTGCGCCGACTGCGACTGAGCCGCAGGGGGCTGCCGCCCGCGGAGACCGGGGCAGCCCGGGCCCCCGACCGGAAGGCCGGCCTCGCTCGGCCCTACCGGGTCCCGGCGGGCGCCGCCGCCGCCCGCCGGGACCCCGGCACGGCCTGGTGGAGGGGGCGTCCGGCGAGGGTGAGGTGGGCCTCGCCGATGGCCTCCGACAGGGTGGGGTGGGGGTGGATCAGCTGGGCGACGTCACCGGGGTCGGCCTCCCAGTTGGTGATCAGCATCGCCTCGCTGATCAGCTCGGTCACCCGGGCCCCGACCATGTGCACCCCCAGCACCTGGCCGTCTTTCTCGGCCACCACCTTGACGAAGCCGCCCTGGCCGAAGATCAGGCCCTTGGCGACGCCCCCGAAGGGCATCCGGTTGGTGACGACCTCGAGGCCGCGATCGCGCGCCACCGGCTCGGTGAGGCCGACGCTGGCGGCCTCGGGGCTGGAGTAGGTGGCCCGGGGCACCCCGTCGTAGTCGATCGGTGGGGGCCGGAGGCCGGCCACCAGCTCGGCGACCAGCATGCCCTCGGCGAACGAGGCGTGGGCGAGCGCCAGCGACGGGGGCGGCAGGATGTCGCCGACGGCGAACACCCCGGGCACGTCGGTCTCCAGGGTCGCCCAGTCCTTGGGCACGACGTAGCCCCGGTCGAGCTTGACCCCGGCCGCCTCGTACCCGAGGTCGGCGGTGACCGGTGACCGGCCGACGGCGAGCAGGAGGAGCTCCGCCTCGAGGACCTCGGTCGCCTCCCCGTGGGACACCGTGACCCGCACCCCGTCGCGGGTGGTCTCCACCGACTCGAACCGGGTGTCGACCCGGATCGCCAGTCCACGCTGGCGCAGCGCCCGGGCCAGCTCGCGCCCGACGTCGGGGTCCTCCAGCGGCAGCACCGAGGGCAACGCCTCCACCACGGTGACCTCGGACCCGAACGAGCACCAGAGGCTGGCGAACTCCACCCCGACCGAGCCGGCGCCGAGCACCACCGCGGAGCGGGGGACCCGGTCCAGCCGCAGCGCCTCGTCCGAGGTGAGGATGCGCTGCCCGTCGAGGGCCAGCCCGGGCAGCACCGTCGGCACCGAGCCGGTGGCGAGCACCACCGCGCGGCCGGCGGTCAGCTCCTGGTCGCCGCCCACCACCACCGTGCGGGGTCCGGTCAGGCGTCCCTCGCCGCGGACGATGGTCACCCCCGCGCCGGCGAGGTGCGTCTCCAGGCCGCGGAAGTTGCGCTCCACCACGTCGTCGCGGGCGTGCAGGACCTTGGGGACGTCGATCCCCTCCAGGGTCGCCTGGATGCCCCAGCGCTCGCGACCCTCGCGGACCCCGTCGGCGAGCTCGGCGGCGTGCAGCATCGCCTTGGTCGGGATGCAGCCCCGATGGAGGCAGGTGCCGCCGACGAGGTCGCGCTCCACCAGGCAGGTGGCGAGGCCGAGACCAGCGGATCGCAGGGCGGCGGAGTAGCCGCCCGTCCCCGCCCCGAGGACGACGATGTCGTATGCGCTCACCAGCGATCCTCCTCCCGCACGGCGCCCCGCGGCGAGACGGCCCGGCCGGCCCGGTGGGCGGACGCCGGACCCTGCGGTCAGTATCGGCACTCGGGCTCGGTGCGCGCCGATCGGGCCGGCGCCGACCCGCCGGCCCGAGGGCGGCGGCCGGCGATGCGCGATCATGGGCCCGGCCCAGGAGGTTGCGTGACCCTCGACTCGATCCCGATCCCGCTCGCCGCCGCCGCGGGTGCCGCGTCCTTCCTCTCCCCGTGCGTGCTCCCGCTGGTGCCCGCGTACCTGGGCTTCCTCGGTGGCAGCGCGGTGGACGGCTCCGGGCGCGACCGCGGCGGCGCTGGCCCGGGGGCCGCCCGGGTCACCCGCACCGGGTCCGGCGGCGGGCTGGGCGCGCCGGCGGGCGCGGGGGCCGCCGCCCTTCCCGGCCTGGCGGTCGCGGTGGCCGACCCACTGCCGCGGCGGCTGGTGGTGCTGGGCAACGCGGGGGCGTTCGTCCTCGGGCTCAGCCTGCTCTTCATCCTCGCCTTCTACGCCCTCCAGACCGTGCTCGACCCCTGGCGCCGCGTCCTCCTGCCGGTGCTCGGCGGGGTGGTCGTGCTGCTCGGCCTCCAGTACATGGGCGTCCTCAGGATGCCCTGGCTGGAGCGGGAGCGACGCCCGTGGCTGCGGGCGCCCCGGCGCCGAGGCCCCCTCGCCGGGTTCCTCCTCGGGGTGGGCTTCGCGGCCGGCTGGACCCCGTGCATCGGACCGGTGCTGGGGGCGGTCCTGACCTCGGGGGTGGCCCAGGGCACGACCGGACGCGGGCTGGTGCTGATGGTGGCGTACGCGATCGGGCTGAGCGTCCCGTTCCTGGTGGCGGCCTGCCTGCTGGAGGTCGCCACCCCGACCCTGCGGGCGCTCCAGCGGCTGGAGCGCCCGGTGGCGGTGGTCGGCGGGGCCCTCATCGTCGCGATGGGGCTGCTCGTCATCACCAACCACGTCACCGTCCTCAACGGCTGGTTCGCGGCCCACCTCCCCGCCGGGCTCCAGGACCCCTTCAACCTCTGACCGTCCCGCGGGCGCAGGTGGGCGGGCGGCCGCCCTGGGTGCGACCGCCCGCCGGCCCCGAGTCGTGGAGGCGGGGTCGCGGGCTGGCGACGCTGTAACGGGGTGGTCACGGCGGCGACGGTCGCCTGCCGGCGGGACATACTGCGGCCATGCTGTTCCTGGTGGCCCCCATCTGGGACCCCTTCGTCCTCTTCCTGGTCCTCCTGGTGGGCGCGATCGGCTATGCGATGGGGGTGTCGTCGGCGCTCACCCGCCGGCTCAACCCGGACTCCCGGGGCGGTCAGCGGGTGGGGATCCTGGCCTTCAAGATGATCGCCTGCTTCCTCATCACCTGCTTCGGGGCGACCTTCCTGGTGATGGCGATGTCGGGGGAGGTGTTCCTCGCGATGTCCCACAGCCAGACCGGCACGATGATGGTCCCGGAGGTGCTCTTCCTGGTCCTGCTGGCCTGCGGTGCCGGCCTGATCGTGCTCGGCAACCGCGCCGTCCGCACCATCTGACCAGGCCCGGCCGGAGCGGCCGGGACGGCCTCCGGCACCCCAGGGCCCGGACCCGGCGCGCCCCGCCCGCTCCTCAGCTCAGGCGGTCGCGGCAGCGCCCCCATCCCGGAGCCAGGTCAGCACCTCGGCGGTGTGGACGGCCGGGCTCACGTCGGGCCAGACCGCGGCCACCCGGCCGTCGGCCCCGATCGCGAACGTCGATCGCGCCACCCCCATGAATCGGCGCCCCGCGAACGAGCGCTCGCCCCAGGTCCCGAAGGCCGCCGAGACGGCGTGGTCGGGATCGGCGAGCAGGGGCAGGTCGGACGCCTCGCAGGTGGCCGCGAACGACCGCTTGGCCGCGACATCCCCGATCGAGCAGCCGAACACCCGCACCCCGAGCTCGGCGAAGGCGCCTAGCGCCTGCCCGAAGGCGCGCGTCTCGATGGTGCAGCCGGGGGTGTCGTCCTTGGGATAGAAGTAGATCACCCAGCGATGGCCGCGGAGGGCCGCCGGGCTCACGGTCTCGCCCGTGCTGGACTCCAGTTCGAACGCGGGCACCGGGTCACCGACGTCGAGCATGCCGCACCTCCAGGTCCGCTCCGACCGGCTGCGCCTCCGGGTGGCCCACCGGCGGCGGCCACCGCGCCCCCACCGTAGCAGCCGAGCGGCCGCGGGGTCGGCGGCGGTCCCGCGGCCGCGCCCCGGCGCCGCACGGCCGGCATCTTTGTAGACTCCGGCGGTCATGTCGCCGGCGCTCCCCGACGTCTACGCGGTGCTCCAGGCCGACCCCAGCACGCCGTGGCCGGACCTCCGCCGCCGCTACCGGCGGCGTGCCCGCGAGCTCCACCCCGACGTCCAGCCGGTCCGGCCCCCGGAGGACCGGCTGGCGGCGAGCCGCGCCACCCGCCTCTTCGCCGAGCTGCAGGCGGCCTGGTCGGAGGTGTCCACCCCCGAGCGGCGCGCCGCCTACGACCTGCGCCGGCGCGGGGTGCGGGCCGCTCCCGCGCGCCCGGCCGCGGCGCACCCGGTGCCGGTGCGGCCGGTCCCGCCACACCCCCGGCGCCGGCGCTCGCCGGCCCCGCGGCCGGCGCCGTGGCGCTCGCTGGTCCCGGTCGGCGTCGTCGAGCACATGGCTCCCGGCGGGCTCCACATCGTCGTCCCCGGCGAGCCGGGTGATCTCTCCCTCGGGGCCTTCTCGGCGTTCGCCGGGGCTCACCCCGGCGCCGTCCTGGTGGGGGAGATCCCGGCCCAGCCGGAGATCCGGCGAGCGCTGGCGGGGGTGACGTTGGTCGAGCGCCTGCGGCTCACGACCCTGGTGGGGCTGCCCGACCCGCCCGAGCCCCGCGATCCCACCGACGAGGACGAGCGGCTGTGGAAGGTCGATCAGGTGCGGCGGGCCTTCGAGCGGTGGGCCGACGCCTTTCCCGGCCGCCGGCGCGAGGTCCCGTACGCCGACGACCTCCGGACCATGGCCCGCCTGTCGCTCGCCGGGTACCAGCTCAATCCCCCCCATCCCGCCGGGCTCTGGGGCGCCGTCGAGCCGCCGCCGGCAAGCCGGGACGAGCGGACCACCCGGCGGGCGCAGTGGCTGGTCGAGGTCGAGCTGCCGCTGGCCGCCCTCCTCCTCGTCGCGGCCTGGTCGGAGGACCGGCGGCTGCAGCGGGCGCTCGCCCAGGGGATGCCCGGGGTGGCCGCGGCGGCCTCCCTCGATGCCGACGACGCCGCCGCCGCCGCCCACAGCCTCGCCCGCCAGCGCGCCCGCGCCGACGGTCAGGTCGCGGTGCCCGACGGCGGGCCGGCCTGGGGACCGCTCGCGCCGGCCGCCCGCCGGCTGCTGGTCACGTTTCCGGCGGCCCATGCCTTCCTCGAGCAGGCGTCCCGGCCCCCGGCGCTTCCGTGGGGAGCGCCGCTCGCCCGCTGCGGGACGGACCGCGATCTCGGCGACGCCGGCAGCCGGCTGGTCACGCGGGTGATGGACGGCCTGGAGGCACGCCTCGGGTCCAGCCTCGAGCTGGTGGGGCGGCGGGGCGGCCGCCTCACCTACCGGGCCCCGGATGCGGCGACCGACCGGGTGGCGCGGGGGGCCGCCGAGGCCGCCGGCGACGCCCTGGAGGCGGCGCTGGGGTTCCCGGTGGCGGTGCCGGCCCGGGCCCGGCCGCCTGCCGTCTGACCGAGCCCCGGTCCCCCCCGGACCCGGTCAGCGCTGGGCCTCGGGGGCAGCCATGCCCGCGCCGGAGGCGAGGGTGTGGGCGCGGCGGGTCTCGTGCACCAGCGTGCCGACGCCGATCCCCAGCACCACCACCATGACCAGCACCAGCGGAAGTCCCACCTGGTCCAGGTTGTGGACGTGCAGGCCGGTGGCGAGGCTGAGCCCGGCCACCCCCGGGAACACCAGCCCGAAGGCGCCGGCGGCCGTGAAGAGCACCCCGCCCCAGAGCAGGGTGCGGCCGGCGACGAGCCGGCCCACCCGCACCGCCGCCGCCGCCGGGAGGCGCAGGTGCCGGCTGACCCAACCGAAGGCGGCTCCGACCAGGGCCTGGACGGTGGCGGTCCCGAGGCCGAACAGCGCCCCGGGGACCCACCCGAAGGCGACCGAGTGCATCGCCGGGACGAGCACCGTGAGCAGCACCAGGGCGAAGGCACCGAACCCCCAGCCGGCGATGAAGCCGTGCACCAGCGCCATCCACGGCCGGGCCGCACGGGGGAGGTCCGCCTCAGCGGTGTGCGACCCGTGGGCGGTGACGAGGTGGTGGCGGAGGCGGGGGAGCTCCAGGTGGAGCAGCCGGCCGACCCGCAGCATGTACGCCCCCGCCAGCGCCATCACGACTCCGACCACGACGTAGAGGACGTAGCCCTCCCAGCTGCGGGTGAGGGCGGGGACCAGGGCCAGGGAGGCGAGCTCGCTGGCGAGGGCGCGCTGCACCGTGAAGGCGCCCGAGAACATCAGCCCGACGGCAAGGCCGCGGCGGGAGGAGTAGCTGCCGATCGCGTAGCTGAACGTGATCGGCCAGGTGTGCTCGTCGGGGGTGATGCCGTGGACCACCCCGAGCAGGTAGGCGGTCAGGAGGATCCCGGCCAGGGCCAGCCCGGCATGCGGTTGCCAGAGGTCAGGCACCGGCCGCCCGCCCACGCCCCCGAGCCGACATCCCCGGCATGCCCGCAGTATCGGCGAGCCGTCTCCCCGAGTCAAGACTCCATCTCACTACAGAGATTGTATCTCACAAAATCGGCGATGGTCTGCTAGCATCGGGCAGGTGCCATCCGAGACCACCCGGTCGCGCGTGCTCGCCGCCGGACGCCGGCTCACCCCCCAGCGTGATCTGATCGCCCAGGTGCTGGAGGCCGATCCTCGTCCCCGCACCGCCCAGGAGCTGTGGGCCGACGTTCGCGACCACGAACCCGGTATCGGCCGGGCCACCGTCTTCCGCACCCTCGACGCCCTGGTGGAGGCCGGGGTGGCGCAGCGGCTCACCCTCCCCAACCGCCGAGCCGCCTATGTGGGCTGCTCAGCCCTGCACCACCACCACTTCGTCTGCCAGGAGTGCGGCGCCGTCCTGGAGCTGCCGGAGCCGGAGGTGAGCCCGCTCCTCCGCCACCTGGAGCGCATCCGCGGCTTCCAGGTCGACCACGCTCGGCTGGACTTCTACGGCACCTGCCCGACCTGCCTCGCCGCCGCCGTGGCCCGCCCGGCCGCCCGCGCGGCGGCGCCGACGACCGAGGTGACCTGACGGGCCGTGAGCGGGCTCGTCCGGGCGCCGCCGCACGTGCCCGGCGGCGCCGGGCTCGTCCGGAGGGCCGGTCGGCGCCGCCGCGATCTCCCACCGGTTCACGGCCGCCATCGGGACGGCGTCACGGCGCGCGGGCCCGGACGTCCCGCGCCTCGGGGGGCCGGTTCACGCCCACCACGCGGGGCGAGCACGGTAGCGCCGGCGCCGCTCCGCACCCGGGGGTCGGCGCCGGGAATCACCCGGGTCGCCAACGGCCCCCACCCCAGGGGACGCTCCGAGCGGGCGAGGTCGGCGCTGGAGGTGGCCGGGGGCGATCTCCGCCGTCGGCGCGGTCAGCCCAGGTCGCTCGCGTGGGCTGATGATCGCGAGCACGTGGGGCCACGGAAATGCCCTCCGGACCGGGACCCGGGCGCTGTCAATGCGCCCGCAGCCCAACCAGGCTGGCCCTCCGCAGATGAAGGTGACCAGCACCGCCCGGGTCGTGGTGGAGTCGGGCCGGAGCGCGGCGGCCTCGGACGCTGATCGCCACGCCCTGGCTAGCCTCACCAACCCCCTGGGCGTCAGCACCGTGTTCTCGGACGCCATCATTCCCACACCCGGCGCCTTCCGCTTCACGACCATGGCAAAGCACCGGTCCACCTGCTCCTGCCGCTCCAAGGTGGCGGAGAGAGCTGCGCCGAGGTCGAGCACCTCCGGTCCCAACGGTGGCCGCCGCGGCGTGCTTTCCAAACGCATCTCGGCACCCCGGCCAGCTCAGCGGAAGGGCCGCGTTTCCCCAAACGCTCGGGCCCGCCCATCCGGTGGCCCAGCGGACTGCGGACCTCCGGGGCCCACCCAGCGGAGCACCCCGGGATCGGACACGAAGGTGGGCCAGTCGAGCGGCCAGGCCGAGCTGGCACCTACACCATCTGTGGGAAGGTACTTCCCAATGAAGCTCCCGCAACGAATGACCTTACCGGACGTATGATCAAACAGGTACGTCTGCAGACCGGTACCCGGATAATCGACGATTTGGGTCCTAGCGGATGCCGTGGGCAACGCCGCGCGGGAAGCAAGGTCCTGCGCTAGGACTGTTTGGAACAGGATCAGATGAGAGTGCGAATTGTCAAAGGCAAGAGCGCGCACAATCCGCTGCTTCGAGCCAGTATATGCCAGTGGATACATCCAGTCGATCGGGAAAGGGCTTCTAACGTTGAATATTGGATAGATCGCAGGATTGTCCGGCAGAACAGCGACATATTCGGCAGCGTGACTCGCGATGCAATGCTTCATGCTGAGCAAGTAGGCATAGGTGGTGGGGTTCGTGCGAATTGGCCCAAACTCGCTGGATACCTGATCGAGGTTGCGGGTAAGTTCAGCAGTCGGGCGATCGCGATATGGGTAGTCGTATCTACTCATGGTCAGGATGCCAATCGAAGCGCCCAGCAGGACAACGCACGTCCCCCAGGCAAGCGCCGCGCCTGATGCTCTCACCCTTGCATAGAAGCCTTCGATATCCATTCGGTCAAGGATCACGATGGCGGCGAAGCTGATTCCTGAGGACAAGCTCGGGTTACCCCAAGACAATCCGTCCATCCATGCGGTCAGCAACGCCACCAGCAGCAAGGTATCCGCGCTGCGGTGCAGCGCGCCCCACACCAACAGAAGGCTCCCGATGAGAAAGATCGAAACTGCCCATTGCGATTCAGCCACAGACTGGTACCGTCCCAGCATGGGGACCAGGAGAACGGCACATATGGCCCCGACCCTGAGTGCCTGGAGCTGATGCTCGCGTGTGGCGCCACTTCGGCTCGGCAGGTATGCCAAGGCGACGATGGCGGCCAGGCAGACGATGGAGTCCACAACGCCATCCGTCGCCGACACGGCCGGGTTCAAGGATGCGAATGGATGCAGTGGTGCGGTCTGCGTCAACTGAACGAGCATCTGACCGAATCCACCATGCGCAGTGACATAGGCCGTATAGCAAACAGGCGCTGCTCCCGATGCCAGGACTATCCAAATGACCGGCATCTGCCTGCCCCGTCTGTTGGCCCGGAGCACCATCAGACCAAGAAGCGGAGATAAAACAAAGCCTTGTTTGATGAGGCACGTTGAGCCAAGAGCGACAAAAGCGAGGAGACAGAGTTTGTAAGAGTTCTTGCGCCTTGCCAAGGTCACAGCGGCAAGGCCAATCGCGGTAAACAGCGTTCCGTCTACGGTATCCCAGGGCATCAGCGGAAACACGTTGATGGTTATGAGGACACCAACGGTGACGAGGAAGTAGTTCAATAGGCTCCATTGACGCAGTGACTTGCCTGTCGCCAGATAGACCCACGCGACGTTGATGATGAGGATCTCGATCAGCGTGACAACTCTTCCGTCAAATAGCAGCGGGCCGGGCAGGAAGAGTTCGACTAGATGAAGATATCCCGAGCCGAGAGGCTGAGGATTGATGATCTGGGCATGAGGAACCTGCCCCTGAAGAATACGTCGAGACAGGGAGAGCACGATCCCATCATCGGTGGGGTTGAAGCCAATAGGTCCGTAGAGCCAGCTCAACAGGGCGACGAGCCCTGATGAGAAACATGTCATCTTCACGAGGCCAAGCTGAGCGGTGATCACCGGAGATCGGGTTTCAGGAGGTAGCGGAGCGCGGGGTCGCGGAGGTAGCCGCGGCCGAGGTGGCGCAGGCCTTGGTGGCGAGGCAGGGCACCGAGGACCCAGCGCTCAGGGACGGCGGCATCGGTGACGTGGCTGTGGCCAGACCGATGGCCCTTCACATCGCGCCCCACCTACTCGTCGGGATGGAGCTGCGGGCTGTACGGGGGCAGGAGGCCCAGGCGACGCTGACCCTTGGCGCTCGCGACGTAGCAGGCGACCGCCCTGCACCGGTGCACTGCGTGGCCGTCGACAATGCGGATGACGGGGCGACCGGCGTCGGTGCGGATCCGACGGCAGACGTCAATCACCTGGGGCGCGGTGAGCGTGTCGGGGAGGCTCCGGAAGCGCAGGGCGCCGCCCGGCGCCACCGCGGAGATGAGATGGGGTCCGCAGCGGGCTCCGGTGGCGGTCACGACGGGCGTCGCCCCAACGGCAGCCCAAGTGGTGCCGGCGTGATGGTCGGACCGGACCGCCGACTCGTCCGCGAAGCAGATCGGGGCGCCGGCACGTCGGGCCTCGGCCCGACTCCGGGGATACTCGCGCGTCCACCAGCGCTCGACCCGTTCGGGATCATGCTGGTCCGCGCGATAGAGCGGGCGCCGCGGCGACAGACCCTGCTTGCGTACGCGCCGTGCCACCGACGCCTCTGCGATCTCCATGCCGGGCTTCCGCACGATCAGGTCGCGCCACCCCTCGGGTCCAGCGCCCGAAGGCGAACCGCAACCGGCGCGGCTCCTTCTCCACGACCAGCCGTCGCAGTTGCCGCCCGCCTCGCGTGGCCCTCCGTCCCGGCGCGCGGCGGGCGGCCAATGAGTCGACACCGCTGGCACGATAGCGGACCAACCACTGGTGGATGCAGGTGCGCCTGAACCCGGGAGCGGCGATCACCACCTCGGGGCTCTCGCCGGCCTCCCCCTGAAGCCCTGCCTGCCGTCGAATGACTGCCAACGCTCGGCAAGTGGCTGTGCGTCCAGCTTCCGGGGGGCCCGCCATGCGCCACTCAGTATCGCAGATGTCCGCTGATCTACGATCAGATTGGCATGGCGACGACATCGTCGGCCGCCGCTCCCGACCCGCGACCTCCCGGTCCGGTCTGCGCAGCGCCGCCCGCGGGTGGCCGTCGTCAGCGCTACGGCTCGACGGCCTGCCGACAGTCGGCGTACCGCGGCCGCCAGCGTCAGCGGCCTGACCCGGGACGCTCACGGTCCGGCGCGACCCGCCGTCCCCCTCCGTCATGAGCCCAACCCCGTTCGGCCGGTCTCGCCCCGCCCCGGCGTCCAGCGCCCCCGTCGGGTCCGCCCCGGTCGGCCCCAGTCGCCACCCCCTCCCCACCGCTCCAGCCTCCGCCTCCCCCCACCGCGACGGCGCCGACCCCCTCAGGTGGGACCCGTTTCGATGATCAAGGTGTCCCCGTTGGGGTTGACATTTACGCTGGTCCCGCCTGCTGCCACCGCGTCGCCCTCGACGACCTCCTCGCCCAGCGCACGTGGCCACGCACCCCCTCGGCGGGAGGGGTATCGGGTCGGCCGCCGCGGGAATCGCCATCGCGAATTGCCGTACCCCGCTGTGAGGACCCGGGCCGCCCCGAATAGCCCTGCGTCAACGCTGGGGACCTGGGGACGCGCCTCCCGCCGACGCGGTGCCGTTCCCCCGCCCCCACCAGGTCAATTCCGGCGAGCGCCCTGCAATATGCGGAGGCTCTGCCTGGCCTCCTGGCCCGAGCGATGAGAAACTGGCGAGATGGTGAACTCTGTCGCGGTGCTGTCCGACATCCACGGGGTGCTGCCGGTCCTTGATTCCGTGCTGGCTGAGCCAGCGGTAGCCGATGCAGATTTGGTGGTCGTCACCGGCGACCACGCGTCCGGGCCCCAGCCGACCGCCGTCCTCGAACGGCTGGCCGCGCTCCGCGACCGTGTGGTGCTCGTGCGGGGCAACGCCGACCGGGAGTTGGTCGCCCTGGCTCGCGGCCAGGTGATCGATATCCCGGACGAGGTGACCCCGTGGGCTGCTGCCCAGCTGTTGCCGCAGCACGTCGAACTGCTTGCATCGTTGCCCCACCCAGTGACTCTCGAGGTCGAAGGATTCGGTCCGGTCATCTTCTGCCACGGCACGCCCGGCGATGACGATGAGGTCGTGCTCGTCGACACGCGTCTCGATCGATGGGCTCACGTCTTCGCCAAGCTGCCTGCCGAGGTCGCCACGGTGGTGTGCGGACACACGCACATGCCCTTCATCCGGCTGGTCGACCGACGGCTCGTCGTCAACCCCGGGAGCGTCGGCATGCCATACGGCCGTCCCGGTGGCCACTGGGCCATGCTTCGCGCGGGCGCGGTCACCCTTCATCGGACCCCGATCGACATCGAGGCCGCATGCGCCAGAGTTGTCGCCGAGTCAACCTACCCCTACCGCCGGGAGTGGGCTGATTGCTTTGTCCGGGCAACGATCAGCGACGGCGAAGCCTTGACCACCTTCGCAGCCCGCGATGGGCGTCTCGCTCAGTGAGGGCCGCTCCCAGCCGGGGCCGCCGCTTCCCATCCTAGTTAGGCCGAGCGGAGCGACGTTCGAGAGCTGGCGGGACATAGAAAAAGTGCCTTCGATGCTCAAGGAGCAACCACACCGCTCACGTCCCCGCACGGAGGCATCGTTGGCGTGGAGCATACACGTTACAGCGGCCTCGTCCACGTCGGGGCGGATGACCCCACCCTGAACCACGCCGCCGGCCTGGCGCAGGCAGTCGAGCTGGTCCACCGCCTCGGCCTCATCCGCCGGCTCGACGCCGCGATCAACGCAGTGCGGCCGTTCAAGCAGCGCCCCGCGGTCACCGTGCCCGGGAGTCGCTGGTGCCGAGGGAGCAGACGATCCTAGCTGGCGCCAGCCATCTGGCGCATCTGGAGGTGCTGCGCCCTGACACCACCGGGGCGGCGATGCGGGCGGTGGCGGCCGTGCCCGCGCCGCCTACCGCCGGGCAGGTCCCGTCGACAGCGAGTACGAGACCGGGACCTCCTCCACGCCTGCCGGCGGCAGCGGCCTTCGCGATTCCCCCCCCCGGCGGCCGCGTCCCTCACCCCCATGGCCCCGCTCCGCTCGTTGCGCACGGATCGGGGTCAGATCAACTGGGCCGTGCCTCCAGCTGGTCCAAGTCGCGCTCCGCGTAGAGCCGGTGCACCCATTCTTCGCTGAGGATGGCTTGGAGGCAGCGGCGGACGGCAAAGCTCTCCGACTCGGGAAAGCCCGGCTCCATGACCGGCTGGGTCACGCCCGCCAGCCTCTCGTCGGTGAGGGTGGCGATCACCTGGCGGACGGTCGCCAGCCGGTCGGCACGCAGCGCGACAACCTCGTCCAGCGACGGCCGCGCGTCGCGGTCGCGGGGGATGCTGGGTTCGTCGGGCATCTCGTCGTGGGGAAGGTCCAGCGGGTCCCAGGGGGATGGCTCCCCCAGGACGGCACGCCTTACCCAGGCGTCGGTCGCGAAGACGAGGTGGCGCAGTGTCTCGATGAA
The DNA here is from genome assembly GCA_035533215.1 of Candidatus Micrarchaeia archaeon. GTDB lineage: Bacteria > Chloroflexota > Dormibacteria > Aeolococcales > Bog-877 > DAHUZL01. The sequence goes on from DATLUG010000045.1 coordinate 25,408, forward strand.
GGACCACTCGCCCTCGACCCGCTGGTGCAGCCGCTCCGGCCCCATCCCGCGGGCCCGCTCCACCGTCCGCTGCCATCGCCGCTCGAGGATGTCCCACGCTTCGCGATAGCCATCGGCATTCGCCGGACGCATCTTGACGCGGTCCGGGTCGCGACGATTGAGCTCCGCCTCCACCAGAGGTACGACGTCCACGCCGTTGACACGCAGGTTTTCGATCGTGCCGCTGATGTCGACGTTCACCAGGGCGGCGCCGCGGATCGTGACGCCTGTGAGGTCGACCAGGTGGAAGCGGGCATTGGTGAGGTCGACGTCGTGAAACCGCGCATCGGTCAGATAGACGTCCTCGAATCGGGAGCCATTGAGGTTCGCGTGGATGAAGTCGGTCACCTGACCAGCGTCCCACCTGAAGTCGCAACGGGCCGCCGGCGCGGTGAGAGCGCACGGCGCTGCGCTGGCGCCTGTGGCCCGCTCCGGCTCGCCTGGTCCGCTCCGGACGGCGAACCATCCTGCCGGTGCTGGACCGCGACCCCGATGCCGACGCCCTCCTCAGCGTCCACCGGCGGAGGCCCTCCGCTGCTGATCCACCGGCCGGCGCCGCACTGCCATGGCACTCGCCCGAGCCACGGCCTGCCCTTCATCCAGCGCGGGGCCGACGCAGGCGCCGTGCGACCTGCATGCCGTGTGCCAAGCCAGCCACCACCTTGCCCTTGACCGTTCCACGACCACCGTGCGCACCCATCCCCCCGCCCCCGCTGACCGCCGCTGGGCGTGTCCGTGCGAATGATCGCCGCTAGCCGCATCCATCGCGCCCACGAGCGGGCGGGCCAGGGCGCACGTTCGCGCGGGAGCATGCCGGGGGGTCACCACCCGCCCGCGGTCCGCGCGCGCTGCCGGGGACTCCCCACGTCGACCTACTTCTTGGAGTAGTGCCAGTCCTGTGGGAAGAGGTCGAGGTAGGGGTCCTGGGGCGCCGTGCCCTGCAGGTTTCTGCGCACCGCCGAGACCCGGTAGACCGGGATCGGCAGGAAGATCATCGGTTGCTCCTTGGCGATGTAGTTCTCGAACGCGGCCAGGGCGCTCGGACTGGCGCTGTCGTGGACCGCGCTGATCAGCTTCTGGGTCTCGGCGTTGCACCACCACATGTTGGCGTGGCACCCGAAGGGGGCGCTGAACGCGCCCAGGTAGCCGGGCCAGCCCAGCGGCCAGAACTCCAAGAAATACTCCATCTGCCAGCTGCAGGTCTTGGTCGGCCAGGCGCAGCTCGAGGTCTGGGCCTGGATCTCCGACGCCGGCACGCTCTTGATGAGCAGCGGGATTCCGGCCAGACTGAAGTCCGACTTCAGCAGCTGGGTGATGCCGGAGTTGAGCGCGGTCGACTCGTTGGTGACGAAGGTGAGCTGAAGCGGCATGCCCCTGCGTATACCCGTCCCGCAGTCGCTGGGCGCCGTTCCCGGCCGGGCGCAGGTGGTGGCGCCGTTGGGCACCACCTTCCAGCCATGGGACGCCAGCAGCGCCCGCGCCGCCCTGATGCTGAAGGGGTAGGGGTCGTGGCGCGCGTAGGGCGTCACCTCGGGATTGTTGCCGCCCGGGTTGGGGATCGGTCCGGCAGCGTAGCTGCCGGTGCCGTGCTCGAACACGTGCTGGATCGCCGTCATGTCGACGAGATGGGTGAGCGCCTGGCGGACGTAGAGCTGGCGGACGATCGGCAGTCCCGGGTTCTTGGGTGCGTAGTTGAGGAGGAGACCACCCATCGTGTCCTGCGCCCAGTACTGGATCTTGTAGCCCTTGCGCTTGAGGGCGGGGATGGTGTTGAGGTCGTTGAGGGGGACGTAGCCGTAGTCGAGCTGGCCCGCCTCGAGAGCGTTGAACTCGGCGGCATCGCTGGTGAAGGGGAGCTCGACGAACTGCTTGTAGCGGGGCTTGTTCGTCCCCGAGTAGTGTGGGTTGGGCCGGAATGCCACGTAGGAGGTGGTGGGGCTGTAGGACCGGATCTCCCAGGCGCCGCTCACCACCTGCCAGAGCGGATTGGTGGCGAACCCCGCCGGCTTCTTGGCCTGCCCGATGAGGTAGGCGTACACCTTGCGGGTGCCGCTGGCGGTCCGGTCGTAATTGCCAATCGGGCCGGACGCCGACTCCTTGTCCCACGCGTGCTGGGGGATTGGGGTGATCTGAGTCAGCTCGTTGCCGAGCAGCCAGAGGCGGTTGTACTGGCGATTGAAGGTGACGACGAAGGTGCGCGCGGACGGGTAGGTGACCCTCGACACGTTGTCGGGGAACTTGCTGGGCACGTACGGTGCCCAGTTCGCCTTCTCCACCTTGACGAGGTTCATCCAGAACTCGACGTCACGGGTCGTCAGTGGCCGGCCGTCGGACCAGCGCCAGGGCTTGAGGGTGATGGTGGCGACGGTGTCGCCCGCCGCATTGGTGCTGAACCGAGGGGCCGCCGCCAGTGAGTGCTGCGGGCTGAAGGTGGCCCTGCCGTTCTGGCCCCACATGTAGAGCGGCCGCCACATGATGGAGGTGAACCAGGGGACGTAGCCCACGTCCCAGTAGGAGCTGGAATAGAGGGGGAAGAGGAAGCTCGGGCCCTCGCCCGGATACCCCGCGAAGGTCACCGTGCTGGTGCTGGCGGCGTGGGTGGCGCGTGCAGCCGGGGTGGCGACCTGTCCGCAGGCCGCCAGGGTCAAGGCTGTCAAGGCTGATCCGGCCGCCAGCCGGCCGGTGCGATGAAGACCGTGCATGGGGAGACTACCTCGAGCTGAGCGCCCCGTCGGCGACGTTGCGTGCGGTGCCGGTCAGTTTGGGGGCGGCCCCCGGCCAAGTCAACCCGCGCTCGACTGGTCGCGGGCGGGGGTCATCGTCGGCTGCGGTGGAGAGGTGGGCTGAGGGCTGGCCGTGGCGGGCGCCGTCCGGCATGGCCGAGGGAGGGGCTCGACCTGGAGCGGGCGGCACGCCGCCGGTGCGGGTGGGGAGATCGAGACGGGCGAGGGCCGCCGGCGGGAGGCGCGGACGGCGGCCCACCGACGTCGGCTCCAGGCTTGGGTCGGGGAGGCGCGGACGTACCTGACCCCGGCGGGGTGGCGGCCGCCGGTCGCGGCCGGGGGGCGCACCACGCCTTCAGCGGCTGGCCCCGAGACCGCTGGATCGGCCGGACCGCTGACCAGCCGCGGCCGCGCGGCTCCATGTGGCCCGCCCCCAGCTCCGCAGCGGCCGGGGAGGGCCGGCGGGCGGGGCTGCCCCTTCGCTGCCGGCCACCGGCTCCGGCTCGCTCCTGACCGCCGGTTCCCGCCAGGCCTGGACCGTGCCGCACGCGATCGTTCGGCTTGACAGAACCATTCGCTCGTTGATAACATTCGCGATCCGACCAGACGCCCGCGTCGCCCGCGGGTCCCCTCCAGGAGGTCACCGCGTGAGCAGCACGGCGCCATCGCTTCCCGTCACCGGCCCGCAGGGCCTCTCCCAGCGGGCCAAGCTGACGATCATGGGGGCGGTGATGCTGGGGCTCTTCCTCAGTGCCCTCGACCAGACGATCGTCGGCACCGCGCTGCCGACCATCGTCACTGACCTCGGCGGCAACAGCCTCTACACCTGGGTGGTGACGGCCTATCTCCTCACCAGCACGGTGACGGTGCCGATGTGGGGCAAGCTGTCCGACCTCTACGGCCGCCGGCCCATCCTCCTCGTCGGCATCGGCATCTTTCTGGTCGGCTCCGCCCTCTCCGGGCTGTCCCAGAACATGGGCGAGCTGATCGCATTCCGGGGCCTCCAGGGGATCGGTGCCGGGTCCCTCTTCCCGGTCTCGCTGGCCGTCATCGGCGACCTGTTCTCACCTCGCGAGCGGGGCCGCTACCAGGGGCTGTTCGGGGCCGTCTTCGGGCTCTCCTTCCTGGTGGGACCGTTCCTCGGCGGCTGGATCACCGACAGCATCGGCTGGCACTGGGTCTTCTACGTCAACGTCCCGATCGGGATCGTCGCGCTCGCGGTGATCGCCGCCAAGCTCCCCAACAGCCGCCGCGAGGGGGCACGCGGCAGCCTCGACCTCTGGGGCGCCCTGGTCTTCACCCTGGCCATCGTCTCCCTCCTGATCGGGCTCACCGAGAAGGGCCTCACCAACTCCCGGGGCCTGTCCTACGGGTGGCTGGACTGGCGGGTGGGCGGGCTGATGGCGTTTGCGGCGGTGCTGCTGGCGGTCTTCCTCTGGGTCGAGTCGCGGGCCCAGGAGCCGATCATCCCCCTCGGCCTCTTCCGCAACGTCAACTTCTCGTTGGTGCAGCTGGCCACCTTCTTCCTGTCGTTCGGCTTCTTCGGCGCCGTCATCTTCATGCCCCGCTACTTCCAGGCGGTGCGCGGGATCAGCGCCACCGCCTCCGGCTACATGATCTGGCCGATGCTGGTCGGTCTCATCGCCACCAGCGTCGTCGCCGGCCAGCTGGTCTCGCGCAGCGGACGCTATCGGCGCCTCTTGATCGGGGCGGCCGTGGTCATGGTCGTCGGCATGCTGCTGCTCACCCGGCTGACCGCCTCCACCTCCGACCCCGCGCTGTGGCTCTGGCTGTTCATCGCCGGGGTCGGGATCGGGCCGTCGATGTCGGTGTACACGGTGGTGGTGCAGGCCACCGTCCCCCAGCGCAGCATGGGGGTGGCGACCAGCACCCTGGTGTTCATCCGCCAGGTGGCGGGCACCGTGGGTCTGGCGATCGCCGGGACCCTGATCGGCAGCGGCTTCACCACCCTGCTCCCGGGCCAGCTGACGCGGGCGGGAGTTCCAGCGGCGGCGGTCCGCACCCTCGCCCGGGTCGGCACCGGCGGCCTCACCGGCGTCGGCGCCAGCGCCGGCACCAGCGTCGCCCACCATCTCCCGCCCGCCCTCCAGCCGATGGTCCCGCACATCGTCCGGGCGATCCACTCGGCGCTGGCGCTGGCCATCGCCAGCACCTTCTGGCTGGGTGTGATCGGCGCCGCGGTCGCCTTCCTCGCCGTCCTCCTGATCCGCGAGGTGCGACTGCGGACCACGGTCGGTGTCGGCCAGCCGGCGGCGCCGGCCACCCCCCCGGCCGAGGCCGCCGACCGCAGCGCGGCGATGGTGCCGACCGGAGCGCTGGGCACGGCCGCCCCCACGCCCGAGAGCTCCGGAACCCGCTCATGACCGACACCCCCGACCGCCCCGAGGTCGAGGTGGTGCTGGCGCAGATGGAGGTGCTGCAGGACCTCCACTGGCGCCGGGGGTGCGACGAATGGCTGCGCCACGACCTCAGCTTCGCCCAGCTGCGGGTGGTGATGGCGCTCCATCGCGACGGCGCCCAGCCGATGAGCCGGGTGGCCGAGGCCCTCGGGGTCGGGCTGCCCTCGCTGAGCGCGCTCACGGACCGCCTGGAGGCCCACGGCCTGGCGGTGCGGGCCCGCGACGGCATCGATCGCCGGGTGGTGTCGGTCTCGCTCACCGACGCCGGCGATCGGCTCGCCGGCGACGTCAGCGGAGTCCACCGCAGCCGCGCCCGCACCCTCCTCGCACAGCTGGCCCCGGACGAGCTGGACGGGCTGCGGGTCGCCCTCTCCGGGATCGCCCGGGTGCTGACCGCCCCCGGGGACGGTCAGCCGCTGGCCCGCTCCGCCTAAGCGGCTCTCCGTAGGTCTGATCTGAGCCCGGGCGGGATCCGGGAGGCGGCGTCGGGACCGCGATGCAGAGCCGGTCCTCGGGGGTCATGCGCCCGAAGAAGTGCGCCTCCTGTCGCCGGCAGCCCGGCATGGTCGCCGGGGCGGCGTTGGCCAGGTCCCGCTCGAGCACGCCCCAGTCCCATTCCACCGGGGTGGCGCGCGGAAAGGAGCGGGCTCCGCAGCGCAGGTGGACCGGGGGGATTGGGACCGTGCTCACCCCCACGGCCGCCGCCGCCACGCCGTTCAGTGCCTCCAACGACCCCGCGCCGGCTGGCCGGAACAGCGTCCGGCTGCTGCGCGTCCGCGCCACCAGGGCGGGCTCGACGCTGGCGGTGGTGGCGGCCCGGGTCCCCGGGGGCGTGGGCCGCCGCCTCACCGCCTCGGTCGATGAGGTCGAGACCGCCGACGGCTGGCTGGCGGGCGCCCCCTTCACCGCCTGGGCGCGGTCGCGGTGCGCCTCCTCAGTGGCTCCATCGGGTGCCGTGCCTGGTGCCATGCCACCCGTGCCGGTGACCGAGGCGTTCGCCTGGAGGGTCCCGAGCCCACCCCGCCTGGTCGAGAGGCTGCGAGACCGCGAACTCGGCCACCCTGGGGCCACGCACGTGCGTCGTGGCCAGGTCGCCAGCCGGGACGGGCCAGCCGATGAAGGATCCCTGGGCGAGGTCGCAGCCAACCAGCGTCAGCCTGTCTAAGCACGGTGCCAGACGTCCTGTCGGGGGACAGGATCCCGGCCGCGTCCGGCACGTCCGGCCGATGCCCGCGGCGTGGTCTCCGAAGGCCCGTGGTCGGACCGGGGAGGCTCATCCGGGATGGTCGGCTGGACAGACCCCCGGCCATTCGCCGAGCAGCCCGGCGCCGTCGGGCGCTGGCCGGCGCCCACCCGCCCGGCCGGCGACGGCCGAGCGGGGCAGCGCGTGACTCGGACAGGACCGCGTGCAGCCCTGGGCAGTCGGCCAGGGCCTGCCTGGCCGCCGCGACGTCGACCCGGGCGATTCCTGGGTCGGCGGGACCGGTGACGGTGACGAAGGCGAGCACCGCGGCCGCGACCGCGTCCCGGTCGCCGGTGCGCCCGCAGGCGCGGCAGCGGTGGACCCGGTCGGCGAGCGTCGTGGGGACCCGGGCCCCGCAGCGGCAGGGCTGGGAGCACGCCGTCGGCCGGGTGG
>DATLUG010000046.1:0-4650 GCA_035533215.1 Candidatus Micrarchaeia archaeon
CTTGCGGGGGCAGGCCACCACGCAGGCGGCACACCCGCTGCAGGTGTCGGTCTGGACGACCTCCCGGAAGAGGTCCTCCCAGTGGGGCTTGGCGCTGGGTGGCATCCGGCGCCAGTCTGACGGAAGCCGGGTTCCCGGGGACGGCGGCGGCCCGTGCCGGTCCCCGGCGGCCCGGGCCGACCCGCGGTCCCGGCTGTCGCGGGACGGCCCATCTCGAAGGCGCGAGCGGACCATGGGTTGGGGGCGGCACGCGGGTGCGCCCGCGCGTACGATGGCGGCGTTTGTGAAGGAGTTGGGCGATGGACGCGGCTGAGATCATCCGCCAGGTCGAGGGAGACCCCGGTCTCCGCGCGCAGCTTCGCGCGGTCCTCCTGGGTGACGAGCTCCTGGGTCTGCCGCGCCAGGTGGTGCGGCTCGCCGACGCACAGCTGCGGACCGAGGAGCGGCTGGCGGCACTGGTGGAACGGGTCGAGAGGCTCGCGGAGGCACAGCTGCGGACCGAGGAGCGGCTGGCGGCGCTGGTGGAGGCGCAGCGCGCGACCGAGGACCGGATCGGGACGCTGATCGGGAGCGTGAGGGAGTTGCGGCGCCTCTTCGAGGAGCAGGGGCTCCTGGGCGAGGACGCGGCCCGCATGGTGCTGGCCACCGTTCTTCGCGAGAAGGGCTGGACCGTGCTGTCGGACCCCGAGTCGGTGGACTTCGGCGTCGGCGAGGCGGACGCCGTCATGCGGGTGCGCACCGACACCGGCGAGGAGGTGGTGGCGGTGGTCGAGGCCACGCTGCGGCTGCGTGAGGCCGACGTTCGCCGCTGGGCCGATCGGCTCGACACCCCCAGCTGGCGCAAGGGCCTGGCCGAGGCCGGCTTCGAGGGACCGCTGCTGCCCTACGTCTACGGCGCGGCGCTCTACGCGGGCGTCGAGGCCCTCTCCGCGTCACTGGGCATCGGCGTGCTGCTGCCCGCCGGCGAGCGGATCGCCGCCGCCTCCAGGACCTGACCGGCACCAGGGTCCGCCGAGCCGACGGCCCCGTCGACCGTGCCCACCGGACGTCCTGCTGGCCGTGCCAGGTGGCGGGCGCCCCTGCGCGCACCGGAGGATCGTGCAGCCCGGGTGTCGCCCGGGTCGTCCCTCGACGCGAGCTCCGAGACCAGCGCGGGAGCAGCAAGCGGCGGGTGTCGGCAGGGCCGGGCCGCGCCATCCCGGCTGGAGGCGCGGTCCGAGGTGACCGCGATCGCGACCGGACCGAACCTCGCCGCCACCAGCCCAGCGGGGTCCGCCGCCGGTCCGCATCGCCTCGAGGTCCCGACGGAACGGCTGGGTCAATCCTCCGCCGCGTGTGCCCACGCATGCCCCCTCGCGCCATGTCGCCGCAGTCGCGACCGGCGCGACGTCGCCGAGCCGGCAGACGGCGTGCGCGGTTTCCGCCGATCGGTCGGTGATCCCGCCGCCGGCGGACTCGTGCCAGAGCCGGCGCGGCCCCGGTGCGGTGGGCGTCGCCCGCGGTGCGTTTCCCACCTGTCCCGATGGCGGTCGCGGTCGGAAGGACCGCGTGTGTCGGGACGGTGGACCGAGCGGTCCGTGTCCGCCGAGACTCCGCCGGAGGGCGAGGTGGTCGCTCGGGCCCGGCTACGATGGCCGGGCATGGAGAGGGGGCGGCCGCCCGGTCCGCGGCTGACGGTGCTGGCGGGCGGCGTGGGAGCGGCGCGCTTCCTGCGCGGGCTGGTCGCCGCCCGTCCCGACGCCGAGATCACCGTCGTCGGCAACACCGCGGACGACATCGAGGTGTGGGGCCTGCACATCAGCCCCGACCTGGACACCGTCATGTACACCCTCGCCGGGCGGGCCGACCTCGAGCGGGGCTGGGGGCTCGCCGGCGAGACTTGGTCGGCGCTGTGCGCCATGGAGCAGCTGGGCGGACCCGGATGGTTCCAGCTCGGCGACCAGGACCTGGCGACCCACCTCTGGCGGACCGAGCGACTCCGTCGCGGGGTCCCCCTCTCGCGGGTGACGGCCGAGCTGGCCGAGCGGCTCCGGCTCCCTGTGCGGCTCCTCCCCATGACCGATCAGCGGGTCACGACCCGGATTCGGACCGGGGACCACCGCGACCTCCACATCCAGGAGTACTTCGTCCGCGAGAGGTGTGAGCCCGAGATCGCCCAGGTCCACTACGCCGGGGTGGAGCGGGCCCGGCCCGGCCCGGGGGTGCTGCACGCGATCGAGGGGGCGGACGCCGTGATCCTGGCGCCGAGCAACCCGGTGATGTCGCTGGGTCCGATCCTGGCGCTCCCCGGGGTGCGGCCGGCGGTCCGATCGGCCGCCCGGGCGGTCGCGGTCACCCCGATCGTGGCCGGGGCGGCGATCAAGGGGCCGGCGGTGGCGATGCTGCGAGCGGTCGGCTGGGAGCCGACGGCGGAGGGGGTCGCCGCCGGCTACCAGGATTGCGCGACCCAGTTCGTCCTCGACGAGCGGGACCGCCGGCTCGCCCCCGCCATCACGGCGCTCGGGGTCCAGCCCTGGCTGACCGACACCCTGATGGTCGACCTGCCGGCGGCCAGACGGCTGGCGGAGACCGTGCTCGAAGCCGCCGGGGTCTGATGGGCGGGGGCGGACCAGCGTGCAGGGCTCGGTGGATAACCTGGGGATAACCACGTGACATTTGGCGGCGGCCCAAATGCCGCCGTCCTGATCGCGGTGGATCTGTGATCACGGTCTGATCTCACCCACTCACGTCGAGGGTTGACCTTTGGGTGAGGTGGAGGCGATACTGGCTGTGGGTCCGCAAGGGCAGATCCATGCATGGTCCGTAAACTGAATCCCGTCCAGCATCGTGTTAACTGGTGGTGGGGACGGCACCCCAGCCTGACCCTGCAGGTCCTCGAATGGACAAGACCGGCCCCGGCGGGCCCACATCCCACGATCAACGGCATCGAGCCGACTCAGCATCCCCCGCAGCAGCTGCCGACATTGGAGGTCACGCGCTCGTGAGTACACGGACAGAATCGATCGGCCAGGCGCCCCCGGCCACACGGCGACTCCGACTCCCGACATCGGGGGTCCGGCTCTTGTCGTTCCTGGGCCTCCTGGTAGCCAGCCTCGGTCTTGCCCCCCTGGCAACGACCGCCTCCGCCCAGGTATCGCCGCACCAGAGCGGCACCTCCGGCATCTTCGTGCCGGTGACCCCGTTCCGCGTTCTCGACACCCGCTCCAGCACGGGGGGCACGCCCTTCGGGCCCAACACGACTGAGCCGGTGACGGTCGAGGGTGCCGGCAGCGGGACGGTCCCCACCACAGGGGTGACCGCGGTCGTCGCGACGGTGACCGCTCTCAAGGCGACCGGCAACGGTTACCTGCAGATCTTCCCCGCCGCCGGCGGCCTTCCCTCGGTCTCGAACCTCAACTACCGGACCGGGCAGACGGTGCCCAACCTGGTGACCGTTCCGGTCGCCGCCAACGGTCAGGTCGACATCCACAGCTACATCTACAACCAGGCCAGCACCGGGTCGGTCCAGGTCCTGATGGACATCTCGGGCTACTACACGACCTCGGTCACCGGGACCTCCGGGCTCTTCAACCCGATCACCCCGGTCCGGATTGCTGACACCCGCGCCAACAGCGGGCAGCCGGACTCCGGCACCGCGCTGGCGTCCAAGAGCACGACCGCCCTCACCGTGACGGGCTCCGCCGACGGCGTTCCCTCGTCGGCCTCCGCCGTCGTGCTGAACGTGACCGTCGCCGGGCCGACCGCGGGCGGCTTCCTCACCGTGTGGCCCGCTGGCGCCAGCCAGCCCACGGCCTCCAACCTGAACTTCGTCGCCGGCCAGGTGGTCGCCAACCGGGTGATCGTCGGGATCGGCTCCGCCGGTCAGGTCGACCTCTACAACTCGTTCGGGAGCACCAACGTCATCGTCGACGTCAACGGCTGGTACACCGGCAGCTCCGGCGGCACCGGCAGCGCGTACTTCCCGGTGACCCCGACCCGAGTGGTGGACACCCGCTCCAGCTTCGGCGGCACGCCCATCGCGGCCGCCGGCAGCGAGAACTTCACCCTCGCCGGGTCCGGCGACATCCCGGCCACCGGCGCCACCGCCGCGGTCCTCAACGTGACCGCGGTCGCCACCCCGGCGTCGGGCTACCTCACCGTCTGGCCGTCGAGCGCGGCCAAGCCGACGGCGAGCGATGTCAACTGGAGCGGAACGTTCCAGGCTGTCCCCAACCTCACCCAGGTCGGTCTCGGCACCGCCGGGGCGATCTCGATCTTCAACGGCGGCCCCGGAACCGTTGGCGTCCTGGTGGATGTCTTCGGCTACTTCGGAGCCTCCAACGTGACCGGTGTCGGGATCAGCTCCTGCACCGCCAACGCCACCCCCTGCCCGGCCGGTGACACCGCGTCCACCGTCGGCGAGGGCGGCACCCTCTACCTGACCGCGACGGTTGACAAGAGCGGCGCGCCCATCAACGCGGACGGCGTCCTCTTCACCCTCAGCGGGACGGCCTGCGGGAGCCTTGCCAGCGCGACCGAGACCACCGGCGCCAACGGGACCACCCCGACCGACGCCTACACCGCGGGCGCCACCACCGGCACGTGCACGGTGACGGCGACGTCCGCGACCCTCGGCACCAGCAGCACGCTCGTCATCACGACCACCACCCC
>DATLUG010000047.1:0-49327 GCA_035533215.1 Candidatus Micrarchaeia archaeon
GTCATCCCCCGCCGGTAGGTGGCCGCGACCGCGGACTGGGCGTCCCCGCTCTTGTAGCCGAGGTTGCGGAGCGCCGAGGAGGCGGTCGCCTGCACCGCCTGGTCGGCGCTACTCACCGGGGCGCGTGCCCCGCCGACCCGACTGGCGAACCGCTCCGCCGCCATCGGGGCTGCGCTGAGCCGAGACGTCTCCCACGCGCGCCGGTCGGCCGCCAGCTGCTCCGCCTGCCGGGCCACGTCCTGCTGCATCGCGTGGACGCGCTGCTGGGCGTCCTGCGGCAACCCGCCGGTGCCGCTGCCCCGACCAAGACCGGCCTCTTCCTGCTTCGCCTTGAAGGCTTCGAGTTCCGCCTCGGCCTCCGCGAGCTTGCGCTCCAGCGGCTCGATGTCGGCCGTGATCTTGATCTCGACGTCGGGGATCAGGTTGTCACTCGGCATGGCATCGTCCCTCCAGGACCCCGGCGACGCGCGGCGGCAGCAACACGTCGGACATCAGGACCCCTCCCGCCACGATGCCATGGCCGCGGGCCGCGGCTCGGTGAAGACCACGCGAACCGGGTCGAAGTGAAGACTCAGTCGGCCGGTCGGCCCCATTCGGTTCTTCGCCAGGTGGACACGCGTCTCGCCCGAGCGGTCGTCCATCCGGCGGTCGAGGAGGAGCACGACGTCGGCGTCCTGCTCGATACTGCCGGATTCGCGCAGGTCGGCGAGCCGCGGGCCATCGTCCCCGCCGCGGCTCTCCACCTGCCGGTTCAACTGGCAGGCGGCGATGACCGGCACCCGCAGCTCCCGCGCCGTCGCCTTCAGCGCCCGGGTCACCGACCCCACCTCCTGCACCCGCCCCTCGCGCCGGTCACCCCGGATCAGCTGGAGGTAGTCGACGACGACGAGGCCGGCACCGACGGTGGCCGCGGTGGCGCGCGCCCGGGCTCGCAGGGTCTCCGCGGACAGGGCCGCCGTGTCGTCGATGATCACCGGCCGTCCCGACATTCGATCGACGGCCTGGCGGAGCCGCTCGTAGGCCGGGCTGGCCAGGTCGGGGTCGCGCACCACCCGCAGCGGCTCGTTGGCCTCGGCCGCGAGCCAGCGCTCGGTGACGGCGTCGGCGTCCATCTCCAAGGCGAAGATGACCACGGGCACCGTCGCCCGCTGGGCGATACTCAGGCAGAAGGTGCTCTTGCCGATCCCGGTGCGCGCGCCGACGACGGCCAACTCTCCAGGTCGCAGACCCCCACCCAGCAGTTGGTCGAGACCCGAGAATCCGAGCGGGAGGGGACCGGCGCGGTCGACGGCGCTCACCCGGTGCAGCCAGTCTTGGCCCAGCGTCCGAAGTGACCGTGCCGCGGGGGGCGCCCAGCCCCGTGCCTCCTCAGCGTCGAGGAGGTGGCGCACCGCCCGGAGCCGTGCCCCATGCTCCTGGGCCGCATCGCTGAGGGCCGCAGCCATCTGGGTCGCGAGCCCCGACGCCGCTCGCAGCCGGGCCAGGTCGTGAACCCGGCGCCCGTGGTAGGCGGCCCCGGCACTGCCCAGCGCGGCATTCCCCAGCTCAGCGAGCAGCCGGTGCCCACCGGCCTGCTCCAAGACGCCGTCGTGTTCCAGCCGGTCGCCCAGCGGCAGGATCCCGACGGGCTGGCCTTCAGCCCGCAACGCCCGCATCGCCGCGAAGATCTGCCGGTGCGCGGTCAGCCAGAAGTCCTCGGGCCCCAGCGTCTCCGGGAGGCGATCCAGCGCCGCCGGGTCGAAGAGACACGCCCCAAGGACCGCTCGCTCGTCGGCCCGCGAGTAGAGCGCCATGGCCACGCCGGCCGAAGGCGTCGGGCCCCCTTCCGCCGGGACGACGACAGCGAGGCTCACAACGCCACCGCCGTTGGCCGCATCGCGGCGGCTTCGACGTTGGCCTTCGCCCGCTCGTAGGCCCAGACCTCGGCCTCAGAGGCGTCGTAGGCCGGCGCCTCACCCCGCCGGACCCGCGCTTCCCAGGACTGGATGACCTCGGCCGTGATCACCTCGCCGCCAACTTCGGCGACGGAGTCGATGGATTCCGCACCGCGGCGTTCGTGGGCCTCGTCGAAGAACCCAAGGAACATCCGGGCCTTCTCGGCGTCCCGGAAAATGAGTCCAGCGTCGTGGTACCGGTGACCTCCAGTCCTCGGGTCGTCGCCGCGGTGCCACGAACTGAAGCGCCAGCCATGGGCTACCCGACAGAGTTCGTCAGGGGTGAACGGCGCGTACCGGTCCCGAAGCAGGGCGGCGACGTTGCGACGGTCCTTCGCCGTGAACCTCCGTGGCTTGGCGCGAGCCCTGCCGGTCTCGGCGCGCCACTCGGCATGGCCTGCCTGGAACTCAGCCTCGATCTGGTTGATCGTCTCGGCGAGCGACGACGGCTCGATGTCCGGCTCCAGGCGCAGCACGGATGCCTCCCCTGGCGAGGATGGAGCCGCTTCAGACGGCGAGAGAGATACAGAGAGAGAACTATCTACAGGTACAGGTGCTTCGGAGTTTGCCTCGGGGCCGACGGACGCTCCCGCCGAAGCGGCGACCGAAGCAGGTGCTTCGGCCCCGGAGGGCGGTTGGGCCGATCCGTACCGCGCCCGTCGGCTTGCGGCTGACCGACGTCCTCCAATTCGGCCGGCCGCGGCTTTGACTTCGCGGTCGGCCTCGACCTCGGCCCGGCTCCGTTGGTAGTTGAGGTAGTCATGGATGACCAGACATCCCTCGTGACGCCGACACCGTTCGAGGAGGCCCGTAGCAAGCAGCGCCGCAACCTGCTTCGGGGCTGCTTCGGAAGCACCTGCTTCGGCGCGTGCTTCGGGGACATGACCATCGGTGAGGTACTGGCTGGCCCAGCAGATCAGTGTCACCTGGCGGTAGGCCGCACCGGCCGTCTGAGCCTCGGCGCGCAGGACCTTGGGGTGCTCCGGGAATCCGTCGTCCAGACGAGCCCAGCTCCCGAGCGGCGCGCGGGCTGCCGCTGCGCCGCTCATGTCGCACGTCCTCGGATGACGTAGAACTCCACCCCCGCAACCTCGACGGCGGCCGAGCCGGCCGCCAGAGCGACCGCGATCGCCTCGGCCGCCCGATCGCGGTCGGGCACGCTCAGGCGGGCGGTCGCGTCCCGCGGGCGCTCGCCAGACGGGAGCGCGGATGGGCCGGGAGGCACTCGCGCCCCCCAGCCCCCTGAGCGAAGCCCTGGGGGGCCGACGGCCCCAAGACCCGCGGCAGGTCGATGAGGATGCGGCCGCCTGAGCGGTCGGCATGGAGGCCGACTCGGTCGGGTGGCCGACGGTGTGGTACCGTCAGGCCGCAGTCGGTTGGGCGGCATGGCTGAGCCCCTCCGCTGAAGACGCCGTCTCGGATGAGGATCCTGAGACGGCGTCGCTGTCTGAGCCGGCCGCCGAGACGGCGGCGAACTTCGGGAAGATTGGTGCGCGTCCCGATCGGGCGCGTTGTGCCTGCATCCGGGCGAGCGTCAACCGGGCATAGAACTTCCGGCGGGCCGTCTCGGCCCGCCGCGCTCGCTCCGCGGGCTCCAACTCGCCTCGGGGGTCTACCTCCCGAGCGAATCGATCTAGCAGCCCCTGGCGGGCCTTCGCCGTCGCGGCGGTCCGGTCCCGGACCTCAGCCCACCGGCTCAATGCGGCGACGCGCGCAGCAGCCCGGGCCATTGCTGGGTCTCTGGCGGCCACAGGACACTCCCAGCGGCCCCACCCGGGTTACCCGGCGTAGCGACGCTCTAGTGCCCCTAGGCGGACGCCGGACCTGCCGACGTTCCGTCCCATGGCCGAGGCCAGTCCTCGCACAACGAATTAAAGCAGGGGCGGGACCGGAGAGTCAAGCCCGGCGCGCTCGCGCGGGACCCCTCGAAGTTGCGCCATCTCAGCTTCCCGCAGACGCATCTTCAGCTTGGAAAGCCAGTCCGGCGATTCGCGAAGCTCTCGGCTCTGGGCACGGAGGGAGGCGCGCTCGACGCGGTTGATCGCCCCGCAGTTCGGACAAACGATGCCCAATACCGGATCTCGCCTGAGCACGATCAGCAGGCGTCGGCGTTCGGCGTTCTCGTGAGGGGACACGGAGGCGATCGCCAGCACGCCGGGGGTTCCGGGAGACTTCGGGCGACGCGACTGTCGAAACTCGCGAGCCCGGACGGTGGGTCTCGCGGCGGCGCGTTCATGCTGGCGCCACTCCGGCAACGCGATGAGCGGCACTCCCTCGCTCGCTCGGGCGGAGGCTGACCGATCCACCATGCGTCCGGCCGCGCGACACGTCTCCAACTCCGCGTAGTAGTCGCCCAGGATGAAGCGACATGGAAGCGCTGGGGGTCGCATCCGCCCGCAGCGGAGCCACCGCCCATTGGGCCCGAGCCGCACGGGGACCACCGCCACACGGCCCGGTCGCGCCTGCCGGAGCGTTGCGTCGAACCGGCTCTCGTGCGCCTCGGTCACAGCCGATCACCGAGCCCGAGCCGCCGGTGGCTCTCCCGAGCCCGCTCCGCCGCGGCGCTCGCCGCATACCGCGTGAGCATCGAGCGCGAGCGCCAGCCGAGGAGGGTCATGAGGTCCGTCTCGTTGCCGCCTTCCAGCTGCCAGTGGTGGGCGGCCGTGTGGCGGAAGAGGTGGGGATGGAGGCCCGGGAGGCCCGCCACCCGACCGCGCCGGCGGACCGCGTCGGCGATCCCGGACGGGGTCATCGGCCCCTCGTGCCCCAGCCACAGGGCTAGCGTGCCGGCCTGGCGCCTGGACGCCCGGCTGCGGAGGTAGCGACGGAGCGACACGCCGGTCTGGGCCCCAAACGGCGCGGCGCGCGGGCGCCGACCCTTGCCGAGCACATGGAGGACGCGGTGCTCCCAGTCGACGTCGGCCACCGCGAGCCCGGCGACCTCGGAGAGCCGGGCCCCGGTGTCGATGAAGCACCGGAAGAGGGCATTGTCCCGCCGGTCCTCGAAGGCCGGTCCCTCGCACGCCCTGAGCAGCCGGCGCAGCTCGTCCTCTCCGAGCACCGGTGGCGGCGTCTCGGGGACGGTCGGCGGTCGCAGCCCTGCCATCGGACTCACGGCCAACTCGCCCTCGTCCACGGCCCAGCCGAAAAAGCGGACCAAGGCTCGGTACCGGTTCGCAGCTGTCGCCGGCTTGAACCGGTGGAGGAGGTCGGTGACGTACCCCTTGACGTCCTGGCGGCTGACAGTCTGGGACTGGGTCGGGCGTCCACTCGCCTCCAGCCATGCCGCGAAGAAGCGGACGGCGTCCCCGTAGGCGCGCAGCGTCCGCGGGCTCTTGTGCTCGCTCTCCAGCGTGAGGAGGAAATCCTCGAGGAGGGCGAGGAGGTCGTCGGTCGGCGCCCGCGAGGCGGCTCCCGGGGTCATTCGTAGAGTGTACGGTTATCGCCGAGTCGCACGTTGTGCGATGTGCCGAACCTGTGCTATCGTCCAGTTATCGTGTGGCTCTGATCTCAATGGAGCGGGAGACCGGACTCGAACCGGCGACCGTCTGCTTGGGAAGCAGATGCTCTACCACTGAGCTACTCCCGCCCGAGGTTCGCTCGCAGGCCCCGGTGGCCGGAGGCCCCGCCAGCGGTCGTGAAGTATACCCGGCACTGTGCGGCGCTCCCACCGCCCGGGGCGCCCTCCGCATTCCGCTCCCGGACCTCGCCCGGGTACGACCGATGGCCCGGGCCCCCGGTCGGGCAGTGGCGGGCGGGAGCACGTGGGATGCTCGGGCCCCGGCGCGCGACCTGTCCCGAGGTCGTCGAGGTCCACCCCAAGGTCGGGGAGATCGACTTGATCGCCAGGCGGAGGCGGCCGACCCGAAGGCGCTCGCCGTCCTGGTGCACCGTCCCCTCGCGACCGTTCCCAGCATGGAGCGGACGCGGGCCCAGCGGGCGATGCGCCGATCCACCGCCGAGGAGATCGCCGCCGCCCAGGACCCTGGCGTCGACTGGCCCGGGCCCTCTGCCCGGTTCGAGCCGCCCCGGCTACGGCCGCGCTGGGGTCGGTTCCTCCAGGCTGATCGCCTCCCGCACCTCGGCGGCAAAGGCGCCCACCACCTGCTCCGCCGTCGCCCGGTCGCCGACCGACGCGATCACGTGGTACTCGGGTCGGTCCGGGTCGGGCAGCACCAGCACCCAGCCGTCGTCCACCGGCAGCTTCATCCCGTCGGTGAGGTCGAGCCGGCTACCCTGATGGCGGTCGAGGAGGACCCGCATCACCCGTCCCTTGGCCTCCCAGGGGCAGAACTCATCGTGGCGGAGGTGGGTGCCCCGGGGCAGCTCCTGTCTGATCGCGCTGAGGGAGCGGCCCGCGCGGGCGCAGAGGGTGAGCAGCTCCAGTACGGTGAAGATGGCGTCGAAGGCGGCCAGGTGGCGGGTCCAGACGTAGCCCCCGGTGGCATCGCCGCCCAGGACCGCGTCCGTTCGGACGGCGGCCCGGAGGACCGACGGCGGGTCCACCTTGGTAACCACCGCCCGCCCCCCCAGCCGCTCGGCGATGATCCCGATCGGTCGGGGCGCCGAGGCTGGCACCACCACGGTTCCCCCGGGATTACCGGTGAGCGCGAGCCAGGTGACGAGCGCCAGCGCCTGATCATGGTCCAGTGGCTCGCCCCGGTCGTCGATCAGGCGCAGCCGCTGCGCCGCCGCGTCGATCACCACTCCGAGGTCGGCGCCCACGGTGCGCGTGATCAGCGCGGACTGGCCGAGCTGCTCTGCGAACTGCTCCGGTCCCCGCTCGGCGCGGGGGCCCACGTCGAAGCCGGCGTGGAGCGGGATCACCTCCGCCTCCACCGCCCGCAGGAGCCGCGGCAGGACCAGCGAGGCGCTGCTGAAGTCGTAGTCGACCAGCAGCTTGGGTCGGGCCGCCCGCACCAGCTCCACATCGACCTCGGCCAGCGCCTGGGCGGCGTAGGCGCCGAGGGCCCAGTCCCCGTAGGCGATCGGGCCGATCTCGTCTGGAACCACCCGACGGAAGTCCTCCCGGAAGAAGATGTTCTCCAGCCGGCGCTCGGCTCTGCGGTCGATCGGCAGGCCCCGTTCGTCGAAGATGCGGATGTCGGAGGAGCGGGCATCCAGGGGCGAGACCAGGACGTGGACGGCGCCCAGGACCTGCGATTCACGGGCGAGGTGACTGGTGACCGGCAGCGGCAGCTCGGAGAGGTCCAGCACCCGAGCCCCGGCCGAGAGCATCCCCGCGATCATCGCCCGCTTGATCATCCTCGAGCTGGGCCGCTCGTCCCGGCAGATGGCGAGCTCGCTGCCCTTGGGATGGCTCGCCGCCCAGGCGGCGCCCAGGCGGGCGCACCACTCGGGGGTGAGCTCCACGTTGCTGAGGCCGGTGATGCCGTAGGAGGTGAAGAGGCTGGAGCGCCAGCTGCCGGCCCAGATCACCGAGCCGTGGACGGTGGAGCCCGGCTCGATGTCCTTGTGCGGCCAGATCTTGACGTTAGGCGCGATCACCGCGCCGGCGCCGATGACGCAGCCGTCGCCGATGACGCAGCCCTCCTCGGCGAGCACCAGTGGCTTCAGGGTGGCGCCGGCGCCCACCACGGTCTGACGCAGCCGGGCCCGCTCGCCGATGTAGGCCTGGGGCCAGAGGACGCTGCTGCTGACCTTGGCGCCCACGTCGACCACCACATGGCGGTCGACCACCACCGGGCCGTTGAGGAAGGCGCCGGCGCGGACCATGGCGTCGCGTCCCACGAACGCGGGACCGATCACGTGGGCCCGGGGGTCCACCTCCGCCCCCTGGGCGATGACCACCCCCTCGTCCCGAACGACGCCCTCGATCTCGCACACCACCCGGCCCTCCAGTGCGTCCCAGTTGGCCTGGAGGTAGGTGGCGACATTGCCGATGTCGCACCAGTAGCCGTCACCGACCAGCGCAAACAGCGGGTCACCGCGCTGCAGCATCCGCGGGAACACGTCCTGGGACCAGTCGACGCTCTGCTCCGGCTCGATCCCCGCCAGCACCTCCGGCTCGACCACGTAGATCCCGGTATTGACCTGATCGCTGAAGACCTCCCCCCAGGAGGGCTTCTCCAAGAAGCGCTGGACCCTGCCGTCGGCGTCGGTGATGACGACCCCGTACTCCAAGGGGGTCGGCACCCGGGCCAGCACGATGGTCGCCCGCGCGCCGCGGTCGCGGTGGAAGTCCACGGCCTGGGTGAGATCGATGTCGGTGAGGGCGTCACCGCTGATGACCAGGAAGGTGTCGCGGATCAGCTCCGCGGCGTTGCGGACGCTGCCCGCCGTCCCCAGGGGACGGTCCTCCACCGCGTAGGCGATGTCCATCCCGAGGTCCTGACCGTCACCGAAGTAGTTGCGGATCTCGGCGGCAAGGTACTGGAGCGTGACGACCACCTCGGTGATCCCGTGGCGGCGGAGCAGACGGAGGATGTGCTCCATGCAGGGCCGTCCGACCACCGGGACCAGGGGCTTGGGGCGGCGGCTCGTCAGCGGGCGCAGGCGGCTCCCCTCGCCGCCCGCCATCACCACCGCCTTCACGGCAGCCTCCTTCCGGGGTCGTGGCCGGCGGGTTCGGCCCGCCTCGCCCCTCGGCGCCGGTCAGATCATACGGGTCGACCGAGCCGGCGACGTCCTCGTCGGCGGCCGACGATCGCGAGCCCGCAGAGGCCGACCAGGATCGCCGCGACGGTGGTGGCGACGGTGCCGGCCCCCTCCAGCATCGCGGTCCCGCCCGTGTAGATCGGGGGAGCCGGCAGGCTCTGGAGCCGGTGGAGGTAGAGCCGGCGAGGACCGGCCGCCACCACCTCGCCCTGCGGGTTCGCTCCGGCGAACACGGGGCCCACGCTGGCGATCGCGGCGATGTCGGCGGGGAGCTGAGACGGCGCGGCGCGGTACCAGTCGTAGCCATCGTCGGGGGTGAGGAGGGCGGCGAAGCCGAGAGTGGCGAGGTAGGCGGAGGTGGGGCCGACGGCGGCGATGCCGGTCGAGCCGGGCACGCCAGCGAGTCCGCCCGCAGGAAGCACCTGGAGGTCCGGCGTGAGCCCGTGCCCCGCCGAGGCCAGGACCAGGCCGGACGGCTCCGCCGCCAGCAGGGTGCCGTCGCCGAGCTCGGCGAGGACGCGGGTCGCCAGCGGCAGCGCTGGCACGTGCCGGGCCCGGGCCCAGGCC
This sequence comes from Candidatus Micrarchaeia archaeon, assembly GCA_035533215.1. GTDB lineage: Bacteria > Chloroflexota > Dormibacteria > Aeolococcales > Bog-877 > DAHUZL01. The sequence goes on from DATLUG010000047.1 coordinate 9,120, forward strand.
GTCCCGGTCCGTGACCCGTACAAGCGCCCCCCGACCAGCGCCCACCACGGGAGGCCGGGAGCCGGCGGCGCGACCACCGCCGTCGCCGCGCCCGCCTCGACCCGCGCCGCCACTCGTCCCGGGCGGAGCACGACCAGGCCGCCCGCGGTGGCCACCACCACGATCGGGTCGGCGGCGGATCCGATGGCGGCGAGAGCGCGCACCGGGGTGCTCAGCGTCGCCAAGGTGGTGCCGAGGCCGCCGAGGGCGACCATCTGCACCTCGCCGTCGGCCAGGGCCGCGACCCCGGCGCCGGCGCCGGTGACGGCGATGGCGGCGGCGGGTGAGCCCAGGGGCACCCGACGCACGCGTCCCGTGCCAGGGGTGACCCAGTAGGTGCCGGTCCTGGCGAGGACCAGGGTCGTGGTCGCCGAGGTGGCGGCGATCGCGGTCGCCGCCAGCCGGGGTCCGGAGCGCCACCACGCCGTGGTTCCGGACGCCTGGACGACCGGCGCCAGCAGGCTCCCCGCAGTCACCGCCGCCGCGGCCAGCAGCGCCACCGGCCCCCCCCGCCGGCGGTCGCCGCGCACCCTCCGCCGCCCCAACGCGATCACAGCCCGTACAGGCCGCCGAGGATGGCAATGGTGATGAAGAGGTCGGCGACGATGTGGATGACGATCGCCGGCCACAGGGAGTCCGTCCAGCGGGTGAGCCATCCCCAGATGAGGCCCAGGACCGTGACGATCGGGATGAACGAGGCGGCCGGTCCCGCGTACTGGACCGCGACGTGGGCGACTCCGAAGACCGCCGCCTGCAGCACGACGGCCGTCACCCAGGGGTGCACCCGCTCCAGCTCGGCGAGGAGCACCCCCCGGAACTGCACCTCCTGGGCCATGGCGCTGGCGGCGTTGGCGACCAGGTAGGCGAAGATGTTGGGCGGGGCGAAGGCGAGCAACGGCACGCCCTCCCGCCCGAGGAGGGTGGCGGGGAGGAGGAACCCGATCGCGAGGAACGACACCGAGCCGAGCCCCGCCACCAGCACCACCCGGAGGCTCGGGAGGCGCAGCAGCCTGAGCGCCGGGGCCGGCGACGGGCAGCGCCAGCTGTATCCCGCGGCCATCACCAGGACCAAGACCAGCTCGGCAACCGCGGCCGAGGCGGTCCGGCCCAGGCTGTCCGCGGTGCCGAGCACGCCGGGGAGGGTGGCCGTCCAGCCGAGCAGGAGGATCCACACGGAGTAGGGCAGCGCCAGGGTGGCGAACGCATACGCGAGCGGAGCGGACGAGCGAAGCCGTGGCACGGCCACCGCGCAGAGCCAGAGGGCGCCGAAGTAGGCTGTCAGCCGCCAGGCGTCGGGGTCGGAGCTCAGCGGATCCCCGAAGAGGCGGGGACCGAGCAGGGCCAGCGCAGCCCCGGCGAGGATGGCGAGCAGGGGCCCGATGCGGCCCAGTCCGGGCTCGGCCGGAAGGCTCCGGCCGAGCCCGGTGGCGCTCACCTGGGCGGCCCGTCGGTCAGTCGGGGGCTCCCCGGTCGGAGTCGCCGCCCGCGGCGGAGGTCTCGGCCCCCTGGCCGTCCTCGGCCTCCGGCGCGGCTAGCGGCCCCGTGCTCCACTCGTCGTCGTCGTCGTCACCGGTCCGGCCCTGGAGACGGTCGACCACGTCGTACACCTTGTCCTGGAGCGTCCCAGAGAAGAGGAAGGCCACCCCTGCCCCGGCCAGGATCCCGGCCGCGATCCAGGCCCGGCGGCGACCGCGGTGGCGCTTCGGGCGCGGGGGCTCGACCCCGGTCTTGCGAAGGGAGGACTCCACCATCCGGCGCGCGTCCGGAGGGAGAGATTTGCTCACCTCGTAGGCCGCCTGCACCACCTGCTCGGCGAGCGCGCCGGAGCGCTCCCGCGCCTCGTCGAAGGCGTCGCCGATGGCCTCGCCGACCCGCTCCCGTGCCTCCGCCACCTGCGGCAGCTGTTGGCGAGCCGACTCCAGGGCCGGCCCCAGGCTGCCCGTGGCCGCCCGGATCCGTGGCCCCACCAGGTCCGCCAGCTGCGACGCAGTGGTCCCGATCCGGCTGACCGACTGCTGGTTTCGTCTGCCCATGGCTCGCACCTCATGCTCCCGCCCCACGGCGGTGCCCGGCGCCGGTCCGGTCGCGCCCGGCCCGACCCCGGCCCAACCCGCTCCAGTGTAGACGGCGGCCGGCGTTGCGCCATGGCGCCACGATCGATTCGGCGCCGCACTCAGGTCGTGGGACGGTCCTCGCCGGCCCGGAAGGTCACCAGACCGCCGACCCCGAGGCCGAATCGCTGCGCCGCCGATGCCTGGTTGACGGCAAGGCTGAGCTTGCCGCTGGAGTCGGGGAAGAGGAGCGGCTCGTCCCGGCCGATCTCGCCGAAGGTGAGGACGTAGGGGACGGTCCAGGTCCCGCCGCTGACCTCGACCACGATCGACGGGTGTCCCGCCAGCCCGGCCCGCTCCCAGTCGGCGTCGACGACGTCGAACTGGCAGGTCCCGTAGCCGTTGATGCTGCCCACGCGGGCGCGGATGCTGCCGGCACCCACCTCGGGGCCGGTGCGGGGGAGGCGGACGAGCCCGCTCGGGTCGAGCCGGGGCCCCAGCGCCGCGAGCTCCAGCCCGAGGGCGAGGTGAGCAGCGGCGGGGGCGAAGATGTCGCGCCCGTGGAAGGTGCGGGAGGTCGGGTGAAGGCGATGGGCGTCGCTGGACAGCTCCACCGCCTCGGTGACGCCTCCGAGCCGTTCGGCCGCCCACATGAGGAGCCCGTTGTCGGGGCCGACGCAGTGGTCCCCGCGACCGCAGCGGAGGGCGATGCCGCGCCGGCTGGTGCCGACGCCGGGGTCGACCACGCCGACGTGCACGCTGCCGGGGGGATAGTAGGGCAGGGACGCCTCCAGCATCCGGGCCCCCCGGTCGATGTCGAAGCTGGGCACGAGGTGGCTGATGTCGGCGAGGGGGACGCCGGGGGCGATGGTGGCCAGAACGCCGCGGCAGGCCCCCACGGAGGCATCCTGGAGTCCGAAGTCAGTGAGCAGTGAGATGACCGGTGCGGTTGCCGTTCGCTCCCTCCGTCGCCGCGCCGGCCGAGCCCGGCGGTGCCGGGCCTGTCGGGGGCGCTGGCCGGCCATCGTATGGACCGGTGCCGGCCAGCGTCAACACCGGCCCGCGCCGGGGGGTGGGCGGGCGGAGCCGGCGGCCAGCCGGGTGTCGACGAAACCCTCCGGGTGCGGTAGGCTTTGCAGCCACGCAGGAGGGCCGCCCGATGGCGCCCGCACCGGGAGGGTGGGATGGCAGGGTGGTCTCGGCGGCTGGGGCCTCGGCTCGCGGCGGTTGGTGCGCTGGCGGTGGCAGTCGCGGCCTGTGGTGCGCCCGTCGCCCCGGGTCGCCCGGCCGGCAATGCGGTGAGGGGGGGCGTTGCCACCTTTGCGGTGGTCCCCGGATTCACCCCCAAGTGGATCTTCCCGCTCTACACGCCCACCAACTACTACTTCGACGTAGTCGCCGACTTCGACCTGCAGATGTATCGTCCCCTCTACGCCTTCGGCCGGGGCGCGCAGGACGCCGCCAACCCGAGCCTGAGCCTCGCCGACCCACCCGTGTACTCCAACGGGGGCCGGACTGTGACCATCGCCCTCAAGCGGTACCTCTGGTCCGACGGCCGGCCACTGACGACCCGCGACGTCGAGTTCGATCTCAACCTCATCCGCGCCAACAAGTCGCTCTGGGGCCCATACCACGCCGGCAACCTGCCCGACGACATCGTCAGCGCCGACTGGATCAGCGCGACCAGGTTCAGCATCACCTTCAATCGCGTCTACAGCCATCTCTGGCTGCAGGCCAACCAGCTCACCGACCTCATCCCGCTCCCGCAGCATGCGTGGGACCGCACCTCGCCGACGGGCCCGGTCGGCAACTACGACCGCACCACCAAGGGTGCCAAGGCCGTCTACGCGTTCCTCGCCAAGCAGGCGGGAACGGTGCAGACGTACCAGACCAATCCCTTGTGGAAGGTCGATGACGGGCCCTGGTCGCTCAAGCAGTTCGATCCCACCACCGCCGACACCACCTTCGTCCCCAACCGCCGCTATTCGGGGCCGGTCAAGCCCAGACTGGCTGCATTCAAGCTGGTGACCTTCACCAGTGAGGCGGCCGAGATGGACGCGCTCCGCTCCGGGTCGCTCACCTACGGATACCTGCCCTACACCGACATCAACCAGGCCAGATACTTCCAGCACCGTGGCTACACGGTGGCCCCCTGGAAGTGGGTGGCGATAAACTATGCCGAGACCGACCACACCAGCCCGGTCAGCAAGGCAATGCTGAACCAGCTCTACGTCCGCCAGGCCCTCCAGCACCTGGTCGACCAACCCGCCTATATCAAGACCTTCCTGGACGGCTACGGGACCCCGGACTACGGCCCGGTCCCGGCCCTGCCCGGCTCCCCCCTGGCGGACAGCTTCGAGCGCCACAACCCGTATCCGTACAGCATCAAGGATGCGGTGACGATCCTGAGGCGGCACGGGTGGGCGATCCACCGCAACGGGGTGGATCGCTGCATCCATCCGGGCGCCGTAGCGACGGCGTGCGGGGCGGGGATCGCCCGGGGACAGAAGCTGAGCCTGCGGTTCCTCTACGGAGCCGGGACCGAGGCCACCCTCCAGGAGGTCGAGACGCTGCGGTCGGCGGCCTCCCGGGCTGGGGTCCAGCTCAATCTCCAATCGCACTCCATCAACGGCCTCTACTCGCTCAACAGCCTCTGCACGTCGTCGCCGCAGTGCAACTGGGACCTCGTGTACTTCAGCGGCGAGGGCGCGACCTGGAACTTTGGGCCGCCGTCCGACCTTCCCACCGGGGGCCAGATCTTCGGCACCGGCAACTATTGGGGCGGCGGGTACAGCGACCCCACCGCCAACCGCCTGATCGAGGCAACTCACACCCAGAGCTCGCTGTCGGCGCTGCACGCCTACGAGGACTACCTGGCACGCCAGGTGCCGGTGATGTGGATGCCGGTGCCCGACCTGCAGATCTCGGTGATCAGCAAGCGGCTGCACGGCTGGGGCCCCCAGAGCTCTCTGCAGGAGATCTACCCCGAGCAGTGGTACCTGACCAAGTGAGCGGTGGCGTCGGGCTCGGCGCCCCCCCGCTCAGGGGCGCCGGGTGAGCGAGGCCCGGCGCTGCGATTGGCTCTTCGTCGGGGGCGGCGTGTACACCATGGACGCCGCCCGCAGCCGGCCGGAGGCGGTCGCGGTCCGCGACGGTCGGATCGTCGCGGTCGGGGCGGACGCCGAGCTCCGGGGCCTGGCGGGGTCCGGGACCCGGGTGGTGGAGCTCCGGGGACGGACGCTCCTCCCCGGTTTTCAGGACTCCCACATCCACGCGGTCGGGGGCGGTCTGGCCCGGCTGCGCTGCGACCTCAGCGAGGACACGTCCCTCGACGGGTACGCCCGGGTGATCGAGCGGTACGCCGCTGAGCGACCGGAGCTGGGGTGGATCGCGGGGGACGGCTGGGCGATCCCGGCCTTCCCCGGCGGGATCCCCGACCGCCGGACGCTCGACGCGCTGGTCCCGGACCGGCCGGCGTTTCTCGTCAACCGCGACCACCACGGCGCCTGGGTCAACTCGCGGGCCCTGGCCGTGGCGGGCATCACCGCACTCACCCCGGACCCCCCCGACGGGCGCATCGAGCGAGACCAGGACGGCGAGCCCGTCGGCACCCTCCAAGAGGGTGCGATGGCGCTCGTCGCCCGCCACGTGCCCCAGCCATCAGCGGCGGAGCTCCGTGACGGCCTGCTGGAGGCTCAGCGCTACCTGCATGCGCTCGGGATCACCGGCTGGCAGGACGCGATTGTGGGCAGCTACGACGGGCTCCACGACAACTACGAGACCTACCGCGCCGCCGCCGAGAGCGGCGAGCTCACCGCCCGGGTGGTGGGGGCCCTCTGGTGGGACCGCCGCCAGGGCCTGGAGCAGCTGGACCTCTTCCAGGAGCGCCGCCTGGGAGCGGGGGCGGGCCGCTTCCGATGCCCCACCGTGAAGATCATGCAGGACGGGGTCTGCGAGAACCGCACCGCGGCGGTGCTGGAGCCGTACTGCGGCCATGAGCAGGACGTCGATGGCGGCCGGGGCATCAGCTTCGTCGACCCGGCGCGGCTCCCCACCTACGTCGGCGAGCTGGCAGCGCAGGGGTTCCAGGTTCATTTCCATGCCATCGGCGAGCGTGGGGTGCGGGAGGCGCTCGACGCCCTGGAGGCCGCGGGGCCGGCCGGGGCCGGCCGGGACCTGCGCCACCACATCGCCCACATCCAGGTCATCCACCCGGACGACCTCCCCCGCTTCCGGCAGCTGGGGGTCGTGGCCAACATGCAGCCGCTGTGGGCCGCCAGCGACCCCCAGATGACCGAGCTCACCGTCCCGATCCTCGGGGCCGAGCGGGCTCGCTGGCAGTACCCGTTCGGCACCCTGAGCCGCCTCGGCACCATCCTCTGCAGCGGCAGCGACTGGCCGGTTTCCAGCCCCAACCCCCTGCTCTGCGCCCATGTGGCGGTGAACCGAGTGCCGCCGCCGGATGGAAGCCGTGGGGAGGGCGAGGCGCCGGAGCCGTTCCTGCCCGCCGAGCGTCTCGACCTGCCGACCCAACTCGCCGCGGCCACCATCGGCAGCGCGTACATCAACCATGCCGACGGGGAGACGGGCTCGATCGAGGTGGGCAAGCTCGCCGACCTGGTCGTGCTCGACCGCGACCTCTTCCGGGAGCCGGTGTCGGCGATCGGATCGGTGCGGGTGGCGCTGACCCTGGTGGCCGGCGAGGTCGTCCACGCCGACCCGGCCCAGGTCAGCTGGTAGCGGAGCGGGAGCTCCGCCTCACGACCGAGGGAGTCTCGCCGGCGGAGGACTGCCGGAGCGGACGCGTCCAGTCGGAGGCGGGGAGCCGGCTGGCCCCCCCCGGCAGCCTGACCGGTTGCGGCACCCGTCCGGACTCGTAGGGGACTCCCAGCCGACCCAACCGGGCCCCCGGCGGCGACGACGGGTGAGGATCCTGCGTCCGCGTGGACGCGACGAGGCAGCCCCGCCGTGTCGCCGTGGGCGGACACCGGACCCGACCAGCGTCAGGCGATCACTCCGGACCGGGCCACAGCCCGGTCGAGACCTGTGGTCGGTGGCTCTCCCGGCGCGCTCGCCCTTGGCCGCCGGGCCGATGGGGAGCTCGAGAGGCGGCCCTTGACGCTGGACCGAGGTGCCGGTATTGTCCCTGCCAGCCATCGTCGGCGAGGAGCGCTGAGCCGATGCACCGAACGCTCAGCCCCCACAGGTTCGGAGGCCGGGCCCTCGCATCCGGGACCCGCATGTTGTCGACAGCGCCTGGCCGTACGGTGAAAGGAACGCCCCGTGGGCGGGTCGGCCGCCGGTCGGCCCCGTCAGAGGAGCGGCCGTGACCAGACGGCTTCGACGGGCGCCGGTGGGAGCTATTGGGGTCGGGCTGGCCGGAATAGCGGCCGTCACGCTCTATCTCGGCGGCGCCGGCCCGTCCGCAGTCTTGGTGGCGAGCGCGGCAGCCACCACCGATTCAGCGGTAGCGGTCTCGACCACAGCTCCGCCGATCGAGAATGGCGTCCCCTACCTGGCTCCCGTGACCATCCAGCCGTACACCACCGAGTTGGGGTCGGCGGCGCCCTTGTCGGGATGCTACCTCGTCACGGCATCGGGGCTGCCGACCGGCATCGCGATCCATCCATCACGGGTCTGTGTCCCCAAGCGCGGCGTCCCCTCGCTCGTGGTCGACCTGACCGGAATGATCCGGATGCCCCCCGGTCGCGTGCTCACGGCTGCGTCCGTGACCCTCTCCGTCTACCGGGCCGGCCCATCCGGCGCAAGCGGGGCCGCGCTCGGGACGCTGTCGGTGTCGCTGGCGGAGCTGCCCAGAGCGGCCCATCCGAGCTCGCCGGTCAAGTATGCCAACACGGTCCTCACTGGCGTCGATTGCCCCTCCAGCGCCGTCTGCTGGGTGATGGGAACCTCGAGCAATCCCAACCCGGCGCCGACGCCAGGACTCGCTGGTACGCGTCCAGTGTGGGTGACGACGACGGGCCGAAGCAGCTCTGAGCACATCCGCGTGCCGGAGGGTGGCGGCTTCATCGCGCAGCTGCTGTCCGTCACGCCGCTCCACCTGCGCTTCGTGCGGACCGGCATCCCTGACCCGTTGGATGCCTTCAGCTGCACCAGCGCCAGCACCTGCATGGCGGTGGGCTCCGACACCGGCCAGCCCGCTCGACCGCTGGCGCTGGAGATGACGGATGGCGGCGCGAACTGGCACCTCGCCAGGGTCCACCTCGCCAAGGGGATGTCGGGGGCCTTTCGCGCGATCACATGCCCCTCGACGGACGACTGCCTGCTGGTCGGAACTCTCACCGGGACACGCGGGACGACCGCGGGCTTCTCGGAGACGCTGGCCGTCACCACGGGCGGGCTTCGGCCCAGGGCCGTGAACCCAGTCGCCAGCGCCGATGCCCTCGGCGGAGTCTCCTGCGTCGACACCACGACGTGCATCGCCACGGGTCAGTCGACCGGCGGCCCCACCGACAACGGCCGGATCCTGATCAGCCACGACGGGGGGCGCGCCTGGGCCAAGGATCAGGTGGTGGCGGCGAGCCCTCTCTGCCATCGGCTGCCGACCGCGCCGTGCCCGGTCCACCTGGAGCCGTGGTTCCAGCTGGTCCAGTCACAGATCGGCTTCGGGGGCCTGGCCTCGATCGGGTGCACCCGCGGGGTCCGCTACTCATGCGCCACCGTCTGGACCTTCTGGTCGGCAATTGCCGACACCACCGACGGCTCCCGCTGGGAGGTCGGCACCCTCACCGCGGCGCCGTACGAACTCGGCAACGGCAACTACAGCGCGATCTCGCCCTCAGTCTCCTGTCCGTCGGCGGGTCGGTGCTTCGCTGTCGAGGCACCGCTCGTGGTCTGCGGGCCCGACTTCGCCTGCACTCACACCGCGATCCTCGAGAGCATCCCGCACCCTGACAGTGGGATCAGCGACGCGGCGATGGGCGCCGGCTGGGAGTGGGGGCTGGCCGGCTACGGCCCGCCTGGAGTCCAGCAACCGGCCCTGACCGCGATCTCCTGCGCGCGGGTCGACGACTGCGTCGCCGTGGGGCGCTGGCAGCCCGATGCGCCGAGCGGCTGGGGGGCCACGTTCCCGCTGGTGATCGCACCCCAATCGGCGGCGCATCCATTCTTCGTCCCGACCACCAGCGGAGGGTGGACCTTCCTCACCACCATGGTGCCGCTGGCGCTGGGGGCCGGAGCGCTGATTCTCTCGGCGGGGGGAGCCGCACCGTTGCTGGTCACCGTGCTCGGGTTCACCAGCACGGTGGCCGGCGCCGCCGAGTGCTCGCAGGGAAACGGGCTTGGATGTGTGAGCGCGGCCCTGGGCGGGGGCGGCCTGCTCTTGGAGGTGCTCGGACTCGTCGGGCTCGCCTCCATCGGCAGCAGCGGGGCGGCGGGTGGCGTGGAGTTCGTCAGCCCGGCCGGCGACTTCCTCCTCTCGGGCGGTGACGGCAGCACCGTCGGCGTGGCGATCCTCCCCAGCGCCGAGACCGAAGCCGGCGGGGCGCTTGACAGCGCGTCCCTCGCCGTCGATGCGTCCGGCAATGTTGTGGATGCCGTCGACCCCGGCTTTCCCAGCGCACCAGGCCAGCCGCTGCCAGGCTGGCTCGAGACACCTGCCGAACCCGCGGCGGGACCTGAGGATGAGTAGCTCAACCCCCGACGGAACGCGCGCCGAGAAGGTCCTGCAGACGGCGACGGGAATCGCCTGGCCGGTGGAGCGGGTCCTGGGCCGCTGGCACGCCCGCATCTGGCAGGTGCCACCCAGCGTGCAGCGGCGGGGTGGGCTCGGCCGTCGCGCGGCGGCGGAGGGTGAGCGTCCAGCGGCCCTGGCTGTGCTCGCCTCTCGCTGGGCCCTCCTCGGCACGCCGGTCTGGCTCATCGGATGCCTCGCGCTCGCGGTGGGCGGCGCCTGGATCGCCGCCGCCGTCCCGCTGCTTGCCGTGGGCCTCGGCGCAAGGCTCGCCGGGGTCGCGCGGACGCTTGAGGCGCGCCGATCGCGGCAGCGCTAACCCGGGCCGGGGCGGCGGTCCCGGGCCGGTTCCCTACAGGCCCGGCGTGGCCACTCCCGCCTGCCCGGGTGGGGGCGGGGTCCCCTCCTGCGGAACGACCGCAGGCCGCAGCCACAGGGTGTGCGCCTGCCGGGGGTGGAAGCCGGCGGCGCGGTAGGCCGCGACCGCGGGCAGGTTGTCCAGGTCGACCGTGAGCCGGAGGGGGTGCCGGGGCGGCCGACCGGCGGCGGCCGCGGCGCGACGCACGGCCTCGGCGGCGAGCAGCCGTCCGAATCCGTGGCCGCGGGCCGACGGCAGCACCGCCAGGTAGAAGACGACGAACGTCGGGTAGATGCCGGGCGGGTCGAGGAGGCAGAGACCGACGTCTCGCCCCGCGGCGGTGCGGGCGAGGATCCACAGGTGCGGCGCCGCTCGGCCAGCGTCGCGGCGGGCGGCCGCCCAGGCGGTGGCGGGGTCCTCGGCCGCACGCGCGTAGGCGCGGTCGAGGCTGCCCCGGAAGGATGCGCGGAAGAGCGCGCGGAACCGTCCGTCGAGGTGAGGACGGTACGTCACCCACGCGATCCCTTGCGGCGGCGGCTGGGTGACCGTGAGCGTGTGCTCCATGCGAAGGCGCCGAAGCCAGCGGGTGAACCCTGCCCGAATCAGGATCGGGTCCGGCACCCGCCCCGGCGCAGCCGCCGTGCCCCGGAGGGGCGAAGCCGGGTCGCGCTGGTGGTAGCGGATGCGGGTCGCGGGCGGTGCCCCGACCGCCGGATCGGCGCCCAGCAGCCGCTCGACCAGGCGCGCCGCCGCCGCCTTGGAGAGGGTGGCCCGATCGACCACGGGGTCGTGAACCGTCCGCCAGCCGTCGTCCGGGTCCACCGGACCATGGGTCACGTAGCCGAGCAGCCGTCCCTCCCGGTCCAGCGCGACCTGGGCGGGACCCCGGAGCGCGGCGGCCCCGCACCTCCGGGCCAGCGCTGCCGCCGCCGCGCGGTCGCCGGCCCTGGCCGGGCGCACCGTGACAGCGCCGCGGTCCCTGCTCAGCGGGCAGGCTCGCCGTCTATTGTCGCCCCGTCGTCGGCGTCCCAACCCTTGGGGAAGTGCTGGAGCGGTCCGTGGCCTGCGCCCAAGCCGGGCGCGGCGGCGATCGCCTGGGAGACGTACCGCTTGGCGATCGTGATCGCGCGGAGCGGCTCCACCCCGCGTGCAAGCTGGGCGGTGATCGCAGCCGAGAAGGTGCAGCCGGTGCCGTGGGTGTGCGGGGACGGGATCCGCTCGCCGCCGAGCCGCTCCACCCCGCCGGCGTGGACCACGAGGTCAGTCGGCGGACCGGGGGCGTGGCCGCCCTTCACCACCACGAACCGCGGACCAAGATCCAGGATCCGCCGCCCGGCCGCCTCTCCCTCCGCCTCGTCGCCGACCGGGAGGTGAGAGAGGACCGCCGCCTCGGGCCAGTTGGGCGTGACGACAAGAGCGAGGGGCAGCAGGATCTCCCGCAGGGCGGCGATCGCTGTCGTCCGGAGCAGCCGATCGCCGCTCTTGGCGACCATCACCGGGTCCACCACCAGCTGGCCGAAGTCGTGGCGGGACAGGCCCGCGGCCACCTCGAGGACGTGCGCCTCCGTGAACAGCATCCCGGTCTTGACCGCTCGCGGCCGGAGGTCGGCCGCGAGCGCCTCCATCTGGGCGCGCACGAAGGCCACCGGCAGCGGCTCGATCGCTCGCACGCCAACCGTGTTCTGCGCCGTGCAGGCCACCAGCACTGAGACCCCGAACACGCCGTGGGCGGCGAAGGTCTTGAGGTCGGCCTGGATCCCCGCCCCGCCGCCGCTGTCGGAGGTGGCGATGGTGGCGGCGATCGGCATGGCGCAGGTCATGCCCTCCGCTCCGCGACCGGGAGGGGGCCGTCGCCCCGGCGCAGCTCCCAGCGCCGGAGAAGGAGGTAGGCGCCGACGGTCACGAGCGTCCCGACCAGACCGCTGATGTCGGCGGGCTGGCCACCGAAGAGGTGCTGCGCGACTGGGGACGCCCATCCCCACTCGCCCGCTGGGGGCGGCTCGTTGAAGAAGAGGATGGTGGCGGCGGTGCCGATTCCGAAGGCCGCCACCATCGGCCAGCGCACCCCGGCCCGGAACCAGTACCCCCGCCGGGCGGTGAGCTGGGCGGGGTCGACCGGGCGCGGACGGACCAGGCTGTCGAGGATGACGACGATCGCCCAGGCCGGGAACCAGACGTAGGTGAGGGTGAGGAAGTTCACGTAGTTGGCCTGGAAGCCATTGCCGGCGAAGAGGACCAGGGCCGCTATCACGCCCCCGATTGCCCCCACCACAAGCGCCGCTGCCCACCTGCGCAGGCGCAGACCGACCGCCAGCGCGCAGAGCGCGGCGGAGTAGACGTTGAGGTAGTTGGAGCTGAGTTCGGCGACGATGATGAAGGCCGCGAACACGACCGCGAACCAGACCGGCACCAGGCGCACGATCAGGGTCGGGAGGAGAAGGTGTGGGTCGGCGGTCTGGATCGCGGCACCGAGGAGCCCGCAGCCCACCAGGCTCACCGCGCTGCCGCCGCCGCTGGCGAGCGCCACCGGGGCCGCCCGGGTGCGCGCCGGCAGGTAGCGTGAGTAGTCGGCGGCGTAGGTCACCCAGGAGACGATCAGGGCGAACGTCAGGGTGAAGCCGAGGGCGAGGGTCGCGAGGTGGGGTCCGGGCGCGAGGCGGGAGGTGAGCCCGAGGTGCATGCGGGTGGCGGTGAACCCGGTCAGCGCCAGGCAGATGACGATGAAGAGCGGGACCTGGACGGTCTGGAACACGGCAATGGTGCGGTGGCCGAACACGGCCACCAGGAACGAGACCACCGTGATCCCCGCCAGCAGGGAGCCCGCCACCCACCCGGGGTCGCCCGCGAGGGCGGGGAGGGCGCGGGTGGTGGTGACGGCGATCGCGCAGTCGTAGGCGAACCAACCGATCGCGATCAGCATCGTGAGCGCCCCCCCGATGGAGGCACCGCGGCGGCCGTAAACCATTCGCGACTGCACGATCTGGGGCGCGCCGGTGCGAACACCGGTGACGCTGAGCAGGCCGAGAAACACCGCCCCCGCCGCCGCTCCCAGCACCAGGACCAGGGCGCTGTCGAGGAAGCCCAGGCCTGCGGACACCAGCAGGGCGCCCGCGAAGAGCGAGAAGAAGTCGGAGAGGGCGCCCGCCCAGATGAAGAACAGCTCGCGCGGCCGGCCCCGGCGAGCCTGGACCGGGACCGGCTCCAGCCCCCGCAGTTCGACCCGCAGGAAGGAGTCGTCGTCGGCCGGCACCGGTGTCGAGGGTTGGGCCGCGGTCATGGGCAGTCCCCGCCCCATCGTCGTCGGGCCGGGGGGCCGGCCGTGGCTTCCCGACGCTGGTGCGAACCAGATCCGGTGATCAGGGTTGGCGGCAACGCCTCTCAGCGCCGCAGCGGCGCACCCCTAGCGCGGCGGCTCGGAGGGCCCGCCGCGCTGGGGAGTATACCCCAGGCCGCAGGTGGTGGTGGTGGCGCCGCCGACGGGTGGGGCCGTCGCGAGGCCGTACGATGCCACGCATGACGAGCCTGGGTGCCTATGATGCCGTCAACCTCCTCGCCGACCCCCTCTACGGCTATTGCGAGATCACCAAGGACGTCGGGGACGGGGCGGGCTCCGAGCAGGCGATCCTCGACCACCCCTGGCTCCAGCGGCTTCGCAAGATCCACCAGCTGCAGAGCGCCTGGTGGGTTTTCCACACGGCCGAGCACTCGCGCTTCCAGCACGTGATCGGGGTGATGCACCTCAGCGGCGACTTCGCCCGCCACCTCTACCCCGGCCTGCGCGATTGCTTCCCCGACACCCCCTCGCCGGCGCTGGTCGAGGAGACGATGCGGATCGCTGGGCTCTGCCACGACATCGGCCACGGGCCCTTCGGCCACTTCTTCGATCAGGAGGTGCTCCGCGACGAGGGCCTGGACCACGAGGTGGTGGGGCGCGCGGTGGTCCTGGGCCAGCTGGCTGACCGCATCGCCTGCCTTCGGCGCAGTCCTGCCGGTGCGTTCAGCTCCGGCGAGTCGGTGGACCCCAGGTGGGTGGCCTGGGTGATGGCTCCGGCCGGGCTGGCCGACTTCGAGCCGCCGGGGTGGCTGCGGGCGCTGAAGCCGCTCCTCTGCGCTTTGGTCTCCACCGACAACCTCGACTATGTGCGCCGCGACGCCTACATGTGCGGGGTGGCCGCCGGGCCGGTCGACATCGCCCGCCTGCGCCACTACCTCTTCATCCACGATGGCAGTCTGGTGCTGCACCAGCACGGGTCCGGCGCACTGGCGATGTTCCTCAACGCCCGCCTGTTCCTGTACAACAATATCTACTTCCACCGAACCGTCCGGCGCATCGACCTGCACCTGCGCCCGGTCTTCGCCGACACCGTCGCCGGGCTGATGCCGCCGGGCGACGCCCTCGCCCACCTCGACACCTACCAGGAGCTCACCGATTGGTCGCTGCTCGCTGAAGTCGAGCGTCTCCAGCGCCATCCTCGCAACGATGCCGAGCGCCGGTTGGGCGATCACTGGGCCGGAGTCACGTCTCGAGAGCTTCCCTGGCGGCTCGCGTACGAGGACTACGAGGAGGTCACCGTCCTGGGGGACGGCCTGGTGCGGACCGACGGCCGCCGGCTGGCGGAGCGGATCCGCGCCGGGCTGCCGGCGCGCTGGCGCTCGGTCGGCCTGGAGGTGGACGTCGCCACCACCGATCCCCGCCCAGTCAACCCGTTCACCGACGACCGGGTGCTCGGACTCTACGATCCCATCCGCAAAGCCATGCACCGCTCCGGCGCGGTCGACCTGCTCACCCGTCTGCTCCCCCTGCGGACCACCATCCTCCGGGTGTACACGGACAACCCGGCGGCCCGCGACGCGGTGCGGGCGGCGACCGAGCGGGCCCGGGCCGAGCCGGCGGGAGAGAGCTGACGAGGGGCGAGGTTGGCCGGCTGGCCACGGGCCCAGCCGAGAGGCGGAACACGGAGGTGACGCGATGATCCTGGAGAACCATCTCGCGGTGGGGCTCTCCCCCGACGCGCTCTTCCCCCTGCTCGAGGACCTGGAGCGGGTCGCGCCCTGCCTGCCCGGCGCCACCATCACCGAGCGCGTCGACCCCAAGACCTACCGGGGGCGGGTCACGGTCAAGGTCGGACCGATCACGGTCGCCTACGAGGGCACCGCCACGGTGGTGGAGGCGGACCCTGCTGCTCGCCGCCTGGTGATGCGCTGCGAGGGCCGCGACCCGCGTGGGGCGGGGTCGGCGGTCGCCACCATCACTGCGACCGTGGAGCCGGGGGCGGATGGAGGCGCCCTCGGCCGGATCCATTCGGACGTCGCGATCACGGGCCGGATCGCCCAGTTCGGGCGGGGCGTCATCGAGGACGTGGCCACGCGTCTCCTCACCCAGTTCGCCGAGTGCCTGGAGCGATCGTTCACGGACGCCGCGGCGTCGACCGAGCCGTCGGCGCCGGCTGAGGCGCCCGACCGCGGACCGATCGCGGCGACCGCCCCCGAGGTGGCGGATGCGGTTCGGCCCGCGTTCGACTCCCGGGCACCAGTGGCGGCCGCCCGCACCCCCGGCATTCTGGGCCTCCTCGCTCGGGTGCTCTGGGCCCGAGTGGGCCGCCTGCTCGGGGGGGGCCGCCGCCGTCCCGGGTAGCGGTCGACCGCACCGGCGCCTGGCCAGCCCCGTCCAAGTGGTTGAACCAATGACCACCGGACCGGCCCGCGCCCGGCCCTGGGCTCGGCATCGTGCCGTGAACGCGCGCGAGTCGGCGGCGCGTCGCCGTCGCGTGCCTGAACCAAGGTCTTGACCGGTCAACCTCCCCTCGCGTATTGTCTCGCCCACGTCGTGCGGCAGCGCCCGAGGGGGAGGGAGCAGTTGAGACTGGCAACGATCGTCACGACCGGCGGCCCGCGCGTGCACCTCCGCACCCCGGCCGGGTACGTCGACGTGGCGACCGCCCTCGGAGACGAGCGGCTCCGGTCGGTGCGAGCGCTCCTCGAGGCCGGCCCCGACGGCTGGGCGCGGCTGGGCACGGTCGCCGGTCCCGCGCTCGACCCGGCGACGGCGACGGTCGCCGCCACCATCCCCGACCCCGGCAAGGTCATCTGCGTCGGCCGCAACTACCTCGAGCACGCGCTGGAGGGGGGCAGCCCGCCCCCGACCTGGCCGGAGACGTTCCTGAGGTTCGCCGACTCCCTGACGGCGCCCTTCGCGGACGTGGTTCTGCCTGCCTTCACCGAGCAGCTCGACTACGAGGGCGAGCTGGGGGTGGTGATCGGCCGTGGCGGACACCACATCCCGGCGGAGCGGGCCATCGACGCGATCGCCGGCTACGTCGTCTGCAACGACTATTCGGCCCGTGACTGGCAGCGCGCCGGCACCCAGTGGACGCCCGGCAAGAACTTCGACAACACCATGCCGGTCGGACCCGAGCTGGTCACCGTCGACGAGGTTGACCCCGCGGACGTCCTCCTGGAGACCCGACTCAACGGCGAGGTGATGCAGTCGGCCCGCACCTCTCTGCTCATCTTCGACATCCCCAGCATCGTCGAGTACGTGTCCTCCTTCACCACCCTTCGCCCCGGCGACGTGATCGCCACCGGGACCCCTGGTGGGGTCGGCTTTGCCCGCACCCCACCCGTCTATCTCAAGGCAGGTGACAGCGTCGAGGTGACGATCGAGGGCGTGGGGATGATCCGAAACCGCATCGTCGCCAACGACCTTGCAACACCGCCGTGGCCGTGGAAGCCACTCAGCAAGAAGCGGCAGCCAGTCGAATCGCGCATGGCTGCGACGACAGGGAGGGACTGAGGATGCACGATGGCAAACTGAGAGCCGGAGCGCTGCTGCGAGGGCGGCGGCGGTCCACCACTTGTGAGACCGTGGATGCGGCACCTCGCGCCGCCCGCTCGCGGACCGTCCGCGGCCTGCTGGGCCTCGCCTCGGTGCTGGCGATCACGGCCGCCGCCTGGGGCGCACCGAGCGCGGCGGCGATGCGCTCGCGGGCGGCGACGGGCAGCCCGCTCGTGATCGGCGACCTGGCACCGTTCACCGGGCCGGATGCGGTCCTGGGGCCAGGCTTCCTGGCCGGCTGCTACGTTGCCACCAACGCCATCAACAAGGCCGGCGGCGTCGAGGGACACCCCCTCCAGTGCAAGTCGTTCGACACCCGGGGCGACCCCGCCGACGCGGTGCCGGCGGCCCGCCAGATGTTCGCCAGCACCCCCAACCTGGTGATGGTGATCGGTCCGACCTCGGACGAGGCGGCGGCGGTGGTGCCGATCGTCAACGCCAACCACATGGTGGTCTTCAGCGGCACCGGGCAAGGGGAGTTCGACAAGAGCCCCTTCAAGTACTTCTTCCGGCTGACCCCGCCCGACGCCTACAGCGCCTACGCCATGGTGGCGACCGCTCACTTCCGCTTCCACTGGAGCCGGATCGCGTTCGCCTTCGGCAACGACATCGGCTCGCAGGCCTTCGTCCAGCCCGCCAACCAGGCGGTCAAGGCCTTCCACATGAAGCTCACCACCAATCAGGTGCTCAACCTTACCGCCAGCACCTTCCGCACCGAGGCCGACGCGGTGGCGGCTTCGCACCCCCAGGTGATCCTCACCGAGGCCCTCGGCCCAACCGATGCCACCTTCCTCTCCGAGGTCGAGCAGCTCAACCACGGCAAGATGATCCCCGTGATCGGGACCTCGGCCACCATCGATCCCAACTGGTACAGCGCCGTGGCCAAGGCGGTGGGGGCATCCACCCTCCAGCACAACTACTACGCCGACGCGCTGGGGGTCAAGACGGTCGGGGTGACCTACGCGGTCTTCAAGCAGAACCTGATCGCCATCCACAAGAAGATCACCTGGGCTCCCTGGACCGGCTATCTCGACCACCCCCAGACCTTCCATTTCTACGACGCCGTCACGATGGCCTCGCTGGCCATGATCGAATCGCACAGCACCAAGGCATCGGTCTACCGCAAGGACATCAAGCCGATCGCCAACGGAGTGCGGGGCGCGGTGGTGGTGACCTCCTTCGCCCAGGGGCTCAGGGCGCTGCGGGCAGGCAAGAAGATCCACTACGTCGGACCCGGCGGCCCGACCCATTTCAACAAGTACAACAACTCCCAGGTCAACTTCCAGATCGACAAGTACGGCTCCGGTGGCAAGGTGCAGATCGTGGGCTCTTTGCCGGCCAGCGACGTGTCGGCGGCGCAGAAGTAGCCTGAGACTGACGGAAACTGACTGACACCTCGATGGACCTCTACATCGCGTCCTTCGGCTTCGGCCTCGTCACCGCTTCGGTGTTGGCGATCTCGGCTGTGGCGTTCACCATGCAGTTCGGGATCACCGACGTCCTCAACCTGGCCTTCGGCGGTGTGATGATCTCCAGCGCCTTCATCGCCTACGTCATCAACAGCGCCGGCGTCAGCATCTGGATCGCAATGGTGGCGGCCGGAGTCTCGGGCGCGATCATCTCCTACCTGATCAACCGCTTCGTGCTGATGCCGTTCAAGCGGCGCAACATCAGCCAGATCGGGATGGTGATCGTGACGTTGGCCCTGGGGTTGATCCTGGAGAACCTGGTGCTGGCGCTGGCCGGCCCCAACAACGTCTCCTACGCCCTCAACAACGGACCGACGTTGTCGGTGGGGTCCTTCGAGCTCACCGCGCTACAGGTGGGTACGATCGCTCTCAGCGTGGTGATCGCTGGGGTGATCCATGCTCTCCTCACGCTGACCCGCCTGGGCAAGGCCATGCGGGCCACCTCGTGCAATCCTGGGCTGGCCCGGGCGTCCGGGATCCGCACCGAGCGGGTCATCGCCAGCACCTGGCTGATCACGGGGGCCCTGTGCGGGATCAGCGGGACGGCTTTCGCCATGAACTCGGGCTCATTCGGACCCAGCAGCGCCGAGCTGTTCCTCGTGGTCATCATCGCCGCCGCCTTCGTCGGCGGGGTCGGGCAGCCGTATGGGGCCATGCTGGGGGCCCTGCTGCTCGGCATCGTGACCGAGGTCAGCGCGGCCTTCATCACCCCCGACTACAAGGAGGTGATCGCGTTCATCATCCTTCTGGCGGTGATGGCACTGCGGCCCCAGGGCCTGATCGCCCGAGCCAGGGCGTAGGGGCAGGCCCATGTCGAACGGGACCATCTTCTACATCACCACCCTGCTGGTCTACGGTGGGGTGGACGTGGTCGCCTGCCTCGGGCTCAGCCTCCAGTTCGGCACCGCAGGGATCGCCAACTTCGGCTTCATCATCTACCAGGCCGCCGGCGCCTACACCGCGGCGGTGCTCTCGCTGCCGCGGGACTCCGCCAACGGCGGGTTCCAGAGCTACGTGCTCGGGTGGCACCTGCCCTTCCCGATCCCCTGGATCGGGGCTGCGCTGGCTGGTGCCGTGCTCGCCATCCCGGCCGGGTTGGTGGTGCGGCGTAGCCTCCGTCCCGACTTCGCCGGTGTCTCGATGCTGGTCACCGCGGTGATCCTCAACACCGTGGTTGACAACTTTGTCCCGTTGTTCAACGGGGCCGCCGGGGTGGCCCTGGTACCCTCACCGCTGAGCAACGTCTTCAACCCGCAGGGGCTGCGGTGGCAGTGGATGTACAGCGCCATCGCGGTGCTGGTCTGCATCCTCATCCTCCTCGCGATGCGCCTCATCACCGAGTCGCCCTACGGCCGCTCCCTGCGGGCGATGCGCGAGGACGAGACCGCCGCCAAGGCGATCGGCAAGAACACCGACTGGATGCGGATGTCGATCCTGGTGGTGGGCGGGGCGGTGGCCGGCCTCAGCGGCGGCATCCTGGTGGGCTTCATCAACCTCTGGGCACCCTCGGCGTGGACCTACCCGGAGACGATCGTGCTCATCGCCGCGGTGATCGTCGGCGGCCGGGGCAACCATTACGGCGCGATCCTGGGCGCGCTCCTGGTGCCGCTGGGATTCCTGGAGGCGACCCGCTTCATCCCGCCCTTCGGCCCCGCCGGGCTGGTGCCCGCCCTGGAATGGATCGCGACCGGACTGCTGATCCTCGTCTTCCTCTGGTTCCGGCCCCAGGGCGTGGTCCCCGAGCGCCGGCGGCGGTTGGCCAAGTACCTGCCCCCGACCCAGCCGGCGGCGGCGACGGGGGCCGGGCTGGCAGCGGGACCCGCCCGTGGCCAGTAGCGGCGGGGCGGTCGCCGACGCCGAGGCGGTCCCCCTCTCCGCGAGCGGGGTGATCGTGGAGACACGGGATCTGCACCGGGCCTACCAGGGCGTCCACGCCGTCGACGGAGTGTCGATCGAGCTGGCCCAGGGTAGGCTCACCGGCCTGATCGGGCCCAACGGGGCCGGCAAGTCCACCCTGCTCGGCATGCTGGCGGGGATGGTGGCGCCGACGGCAGGTTCGATCCTGTACGAGGGCCGCGACATCACCGGCACCCGCACCTTCGAGCGTGCGCGCGCCGGGCTGGTGCGCACGTTTCAGCTGTCCAGCGAGTTCAAGCGCCTCACGGTGCTGGAGAACCTGCTCGCGGCCGTCCCCCGCGACCCCGGCGACTCGCTGTCGGGAGCGCTCTTCCGACGGCCGCAGTGGCGGCGGTTCCAGAAGGAGCAGATGGCGCGGGCGGGCCAGCTGCTGGAGGAGTGCCGGCTCACCGCCCACGCCGACACCTTCGCTGGGGACCTCAGCGGCGGCCAGCGCCGCTTGGTCGAGATCATGCGGGCCCTGATGGCCACTCCTCGGGTGCTCCTGCTCGACGAGCCGATGGCTGGGGTGCACCCCCGCCTCGCGATCGAGATCGGCGAGCACCTGCTCCGACTCCGGGACGAGGGAGTGACCATCCTGATGGTCGAGCACGAGCTCAGCATCGTCGACCAGCTGTGTGATCCCGTCGTGGTCATGGCCGAGGGCCGCGTCCTCTCGCAGGGCACCATGTCGGCGCTCCGCCAGCGGCCCGAGGTCGTGGAGGCCTATCTCGTTGGCTAGCAGCGGCGCCCGCCCGGCACCGATCCTCCTCGCCGAGTCCGTCACCGCCGGGTACGGTGGGGCCCCGGTGATCACCGACGTGACGGTGCAGGTGGCCGCCAGCGAGGTGGTCTCGGTGGTGGGGCCGAACGGCTCCGGCAAGAGCACCCTGCTCAAGAGCCTGGTCGGCGTGATCCGGGTGATGAGCGGGAGCGTGACGCTGAAGAACCGGGCCATCACCAACTGGGCGACCGAGGATGTGGCACGGGCCGGGGTCGGCTACGTGCCCCAGGTCGACGACGTCTTCGGTCCCCTCTCGGTCCGGGAGAACCTCGAGATGGGGGGATACCTGCTCCCCCAGCGGGAGGTGCCCGCGCGGGTGGAGCACGTGGTCGGGGTCTTCCCGGCCCTCGGCCGGATGCTGACCAGGCGGGCGGAGAAGCTCAGCGGCGGCGAGCGCAAGATGCTGGCGATGGCCCGGGTGCTCATGCTCCAGCCGGCGCTGTTCGTGCTTGACGAGCCGACCGCCAACCTCGCGCCCGCGATCGCCCACACGCTGCTCCACGATCACATTCAGCGGCTGGCGACGACCGGGGCCGGTGTCCTTCTGGTCGAGCAGCGCGCCCGCTCCGCGCTCGCGATCTCCAGCTGGACCTATGTCATGGGCGGCGGCCAGTGCCGGACCGAGGGCAGCTCGGCCGAGCTCTCCGGGCGGGCCGACTTCGTCGAGTCGTTCCTGGGCGGCGCCCCCGCTCACGCCTGATCGGGGCGTCGGCGCTCCGTCGGCTTCGCCACCGCCACCACACCGGCCCGGTTGGCCCCGCGTCCCGCCACAAGGAGGAGACCATGCGTGTAGTGCGTTACCGGGCCGATGGAGGCTCCGCCTACGGGATCTTGGAGGATGGGCTGGTTCGCCGCCTGGATGGCCCGGTGTTCGAGGGGCCCCTGCCGGGCCCCGTGGTGGGCGAGCTGGACACCCTCCACCTGCTGGCTCCCTGTCAGCCCTCCAAGGCGGTGTGCGTGGGACGCAACTACCATGGTCTGCTCGCGGTCCAGGGACGGCCGGTGCCCACTCAGCCTTTCACCTTCCTCAAGTCACCCAACGCCGTGGTCGGACCGGGACACCCGATCCTGCGGCCCCATGGCGTCGAGCGGCTGGTGTACGAGGGCGAGCTGACGGTGGTGATCGGAAGGACGCTGGCCAGTCCGGGCAACTCGGCGATGACGCCTTTGCAAGACTGGCAGCGCTACGTCTTCGGCTACACGTGCGGCAACGACGTCACCGCGCTGGACTGGCAGGACCAGACCGTGCAGTGGGCGCGGGCGAAGAGCGCGGACAGCTTCTGCCCGATCGGCCCGTGGATCGAGACCGACCTCGGTGACCCCGGCCATCTCGCGGTGCGCACCACCGTCAACGGTGAGCTCCGCCAGGACGGCTCGACCGCGGACATGGTCTTCGGAATCCCCGCCCTGCTCAGCTTCATCTCCGCCACCCTCACGCTCTCGCCCGGTGACGTGATCCTGACCGGCACCCCGCCGGGGGCGGCCCCGCTGGCGGACGGGGATGTGGTCGAGGTGGAGCTGGAGGGAATCGGTCGGCTCAGCAACCCGGTGGCGAGGGGTCGGTGACGTGGGCGGTCGCCGGGCCCGCCCCGCCCCGGGCCGTGGTCGTGAGTGCATCAGTGCCGTTGCAGTACACCGAACCCGCCACCCTGGCTGAGGCCTCGGCGCTCCTGCGCAGCGGTGCTGACGCCAAGGCATTGGCCGGCGGCACCGCCCTCGTGCTCATGCTCCGGCAGAAGCTGATCGCGCCGGACCTCCTCGTGGGCCTACGCCGGGTCCCGGGGCTGGACGGCATCACCACCGATGGCGAGCGGATCCGGATCGGCGCCGGAGTGTCCCTGCAGCAGGTGGCGGACTCCGACCAGGTGCGCCGGCACGCCCCGGCCCTGGCCCACGCCTGCGGTGAGGTCGGCAACGTCCGGGTGCGCAACCGGGCGACGATCGGAGGCAACCTGGCCGAGGCCGACTACGCGTCCGACCCGCCCGCGGTCCTGATCAGCCTCGGAGCCTTCGTCTGCGTCGCCGGCGGCGAGGCCGATCGCCGCATCCCGGCCGCCGACTTCGTCACCGACTTCTACACGACCCAGCTCGCCCAGGGCGAACTGGTGGTGGCCGTGGAGGTGCCCGTGGTCGTTGGTCGGCGCTGCGCCTACCACAAGTTCCGCACCCGGTCCTCCGAGGACCGCCCCTGCGTCGGGGTCGCCGCCAGCCTCACCTGCGACGGCGAGGGTCGGGTGGCCGCGTTGGAGGTGGTGGTGGGCGCGGTCGCCGCCATCCCCCAGCGCGATCCGATGCTGACCGGCCGGGCGGTGGGGACGACCCTGGGGCGGGAGACGATCGCCGCGATCGCGGCCGCCACCGCCAACCGGATCCGCCCGATCGGGGACGGCCGGGGGTCGAGCTGGTACCGCACCCAGGTGATCGAGGTGATGGTCCGGCGCGTCCTCGCCGAGGTGGCATGAGCGCGGGAGACGCCGGCCGTCGTGTCCTGGGGGAACTGCCCTATGTGCTCGACCATCGTGTCCCGGGCCAGCTGGAGGCCAAGGTCGTCCGCAGTCCTCATCCGCACGGGCGGCTGCGCGGCGCGGACACGACGGCGGCGCTGCGGGCGAGCGGGGTGGTGGCGGTCGTGACCGGCGACGACATCGTCCGCGACCGGCGGGTGACGCCCACCTTCGGGCGCCACCGTTCCGACCAACCGGTCCTGGCGATCGGCACGGTCCGATACGCCGGGGAGCCGGTGGCCCTGGTGGTGGCGGAGACGGTGGACGCGGCCGAGGCCGGCCGGGCGCTGGTCGACGTCCGCTACGATCCCTTGCCGCACGTGATCGACGCGGAGGCGGCCGGCGAGCCCGGTGCCCCCCAGCTGCACACGGCCTGGTCGGGCAACGCCTGCGGCGAGTGGGCCCTCCGTCACGGGGACATCGAACGCGGGTGGGCCGAGGCGGAGCGGGTGTTCGAGGGGACGTACCGGTCGCCGCCCGCCAGCCACGTGCCGATGGAGCCCCACTGCTGCGTCGCCTCCTGGGAGGGAGAGCACCTCTCGGTGTGGACCACGAGCCAGGCTCCCCACCGGATCCGGGCCGACCTGGAGTCCGTCTTTCAGCTCCAGCCGGGCGGGGTGCGGGTGCAGACCTTCGACCTCGGGGGGGCGTTCGGGTCCAAGGGCCAGACCCTGATCGAGCCGATGACGGCGTTCGCCGCCCGCCTGCTCGGGCGCGCGGTCCGCCTGGAGCTCGACCGCGACGAGGAGTTCCTCACCATCGGCAAGCACGCGGCGACCGTCCGGCTTGCCACCGGCGTCACCCGGGCCGGACGCCTCGTCGCCCGCCGGATCGAGGTGGTGTACAACGCCGGCGCCTACGCACTCTCCAGTCCCCAGGCCGCCGGACAGGGACTGCTCCGCACGCCGGGGCCGTACCGGATCCCCAGCGTCGAGGCGCGGGCGATCGCCCGCTACACCAACACCGTGCCGAGCGGGCCCTTCCGGGGGGCAATGACCTCCCAGCTCGCGTTCGCGTACGAGTCGCAGATGGACGAGATCGCCGCCGAGCTGGGGATCGACCCGGTGGAACTGCGCCGGCGCAACCTCCTGCGCGCGGGGGACGAATATGCGACCGGGGAACACCCGCAGGACCTCCACTTCGACGAGCTGCTGGAGGACGCCGCCCGGGCGATCGGGTGGGGTGAGACCGCCCCGCCCACCTCGCCGGCGCGGGCGCGCGGCAAGGGGGTGGCGGTGATGATCAAGACCACCCTCACTCCGTCGCGCTCGGTGGCGCGGATCGAACTGCACGCCGACGG
This sequence comes from Candidatus Micrarchaeia archaeon, assembly GCA_035533215.1. Classification (GTDB taxonomy): domain Bacteria; phylum Chloroflexota; class Dormibacteria; order Aeolococcales; family Bog-877; genus DAHUZL01. The sequence goes on from DATLUG010000047.1 coordinate 34,049, forward strand.
GAGGGCCACCATCCGCTCCAGCAGCGTCGAGATGGGCCAGGGCGCGCGCGATGCCCTCAGCCGGATCGTCGCCCAGGAGCTCGGCCTCGACGAGACGTTGATCACCATGCCCCATCCCGACACCGACACCACCCCCTTCGACACCACCACCAGTTCCAGCCGCACGACGGCGTCGATGGGCACCGCGCTCACCGGAGCTGCGAACGACCTGAAGCGCCAGCTGGGCGCGATCGCGGCCGCCGAGCTGGGCGTCGCGGCCGTGTCCCTGGTCCACGCCGGGGGGGCGGTCTCGGTCGACCGCGGCGGCGCCACCCTCTCGTACCAGCAGCTGTGTCGAGGCATGGACGCCCCCCTTGTGGGCGAGGGCAGCTTCGAGTCCGAGGGCGGCCTGCCCTCCATGGACCCCCTCGACGTGCGCGGCTTCTCCACCGTCCACTGGCACCAGGGCGCCGCCGCGGCCGAGGTCGAGGTCGACCGCGAGACCGGCCGGGTCACGGTGCTCCGCTGTCACGGCAACGCGTACGCCGGACGGGTGGTCAGCCCGCACCGGGTGCGCCAGCAGAACGAGGGGTCGGTGATCTTCGCCCTCGGCCAGGCCCTCATGGAGGAGCTGGTGTACGAGGATGGTCGGGTGGTGAACCCGAACCTCGCCGAGTACATGATCCCGTCGATCCTGGACATGCCCGAGCTGACCAGCTCGGCCGTCGAGAGCGCCGATGCCGGCGCCGAGCGGCACGGCGTGGGTGAGATGGCGGTCCCGGCGGTGGCCCCGGCGATCGCCAATGCCGTGTTCCACGCGACCGGTGCCCGGATCCGGCGCTTGCCGCTGACGCCCGAGCGCGTGCTGCGTGCCCTGCGCGGGGAGCCGGAGGAGGCAGGGGCCGGTGCCGTGACCAGTCGATGACGCCGCCGGCCGCGGCGCTGGGTGAGGAGGCCGGGTGGCACACCACCCGGCTGCGGCTGAACGGCGCGCCCCACCTGGTCCGGGCCCCGGTCGACGAGACCCTGGTGCGCACCCTCCGCCAGCGCCTGGGCGTGACCAGCGTCCGGGAGACCTGCGGCCTCGGCGTCTGCGGGACCTGCACGGTCCTGTTCGACGGGCGGGCCGCCAGCTCCTGCCTCGCCCTCACCGCCCAGCTCCAGGACGTGGAGGTCACCACCTGCGAGGGGCTGCGGGGGCCGGACGGAGAGCCCGGGCCGGTGCAGCGGGCCTTCATCGAACGGGGCGCATTCCAGTGCGGCTTCTGCATCCCGGCCATGACCGTAGCCGTCCATGCGGCCATCCATGACCGCGGCTGCCGGGGCGTCGACGAGGTGGCCCGGCAGCTGTCCGGCAACCTCTGCCGCTGCGGCTCGTACCCCCAGGTCCTGGAGGCGGTCGGCGACGTGCTCGCCGCCGGTGGGGCGCCCTCGGACCGCGGCGGGGCAGGGGTAGAATGACGGGAGTCGGTGGCGTCATCGCGGTGGCCGCGGACGAGGGCGGGTGCCGCAGCCGGGCGTGGCCTGGGTCGGGCGCCGGGATCGCCCCCGTGCTCCCGGCGCGGGATGGGACTGAGGTGTGGGGGGGAGCACCATGGGCGAGCTGACGGCCGCCCCGCCAGGCTCGGACGAGACCACGATCAGCGGCGGGCACCTGGTGGCCGCGGCGCTGCGGGCCGAGGGGGTCGACACCATCTTCACCCTCTGCGGCGGCCACATCATCGACATCTACGACGGCTGCGTCGACGCCGGGATCCGGGTCATCGACGTCCGTCACGAGCAGGTGGCGGCGCATGCCGCCGATGGCTACGCGCGCGTCACCGGGACGGCCGGGTGCGCGGTCGTCACCGCCGGGCCGGGCACCACCGATGCCGTCACCGGGGTCGCCAACGCGCTGCGCGCGGAGAGCCCGATGCTGCTGATCGGCGGCCAGGGTGCGCTCAGCCAGCACCGGATGGGCTCGCTCCAGGACCTGCCCCACGTCGACATGCTGCAGCCGATCACCAAGTTCAGCGCCACCGTGCCGGCCACCGAGCGGGTCGCCGACATGGTGGCGATGGCGTTCCGGGAGTGCTACCTGGGGGCGCCCGGTCCGTCGTTCCTGGAGATCCCGCGGGACGTGCTCGACCGAAGGGTGCCGATGAGCCGGGCGGTGCTGCCCCGGGCCGGCCACTACCGGGCCTCCACCAGAAGCGCCGCCGACCCCGCCGACGTCGAGCGGCTGGCCGACCTGCTGGTCCACGCCGAGCGACCCTGCGTGCTCCTCGGCAGCCAGGTGTGGACCTGCCGGGCGGCGGAGCCTGCGCAGGAACTCTGCCGCAGCCTCAACATTCCCGCCTACATGAACGGGGCTGGGCGCGGATCGCTGCCGCCCGGCGATCCCCACCACTTCCACCTGACCCGCCGGTACGCCTTCGACCACGCCGACGTGATCGTGATCGTGGGCACGCCGTTCGACTTCCGGATGGGGTATGGCAGACGGCTGCCGGCGGAGGCGACCGTGGTGCAGGTGGACCTCGACTACCGGACCGTGGGCAAGAACCGCGACGTGGACCTGGGCCTGGTCGGCGACTGCGGCCAGGTGCTGGCCGCGGTCACCCGCTCGGCGCAGGCGCGGGTCGACCCCGGCCGCGCCCGGCGCGGGCCCTGGCTCGCGGAGCTCCGCTCCGAGGAGGAACGGCTGCAGCGGGAGCGGCTGCCGCGCCTCCTCTCCGACGCCACCCCCATCCACCCCCTCCGCCTCGCCCACGAGCTGAACCAGTTCATCACCGCCGACACCATCTTCATCGGGGACGGGGGCGATGTCGTCACCTTCGCGGGCGGGGTGGTGCAGCCGCACACCCCGGGCCACTGGATGGACCCCGGTCCGCTGGGCACGCTGGGGGTGGGGATCCCGTTCGCGATGGCGGCGAAGGCGGCGCGACCGGGTTCCGAGGTGGTGGTGCTGTTCGGCGACGGCGCCTTCAGCCTCACTGGCTGGGACTTCGAGACCATGGTTCGCTTCGGCCTGCCCTTCATCGGGGTGGTCGGCAACAACTCCTCGATGAACCAGATCCGCTACGGCCAGATCCAGAGGTACGGGTCGGAGCGCGGCCAGGTCGGCAACACCCTGGGCAATGTCCCCTACGACCGCTTCGCCGAGATCCTGGGCGGGTACGGCGAGGAGGTGCGCGAGCCGGGCGCGATCCGTCCCGCCCTGGAGCGGGCGCGCGCCTCGGCCAAGCCTGCCCTCATCAACGTCTGGGTCGACCGGGACGCCTTCGCGCCGGGGACCATGAACCAGACCATGTACAAGTAGGCCGGGCGCGGCCGCCGGCGCACGGCCGCGCCATCGGGTGGAGTCCAGATGAGCACAGCCTTGGAAGGGGTGCGGGTCATCGACATGACCCACGTCCAAGCAGGACCGGTCTGCACCCAGCTGCTGGCGTGGCTGGGGGCCGATGTGATCAAGATCGAGCCGCCTGGCCGCGGCGACATCACGCGCGGCCAGCTGCGCGACCTGCCCGGGGTGGACAGCCTCTACTTCACCATGCTCAACGGCAACAAGCGCAGCTGCACCCTCGACATCAAGCATCCGGACGGACACCGGGTGCTGGAGGGGCTGCTGGCGCGGGCCGACGTCCTGGTGGAGAACTTCGCCCCCGGCGCGCTGGACCGCCAGGGTCTCACCTGGGAACGGCTCCAGGAGCTCAACCCGCGCCTGATCTACGCCTCCATCAAGGGCTTCGGCAAGGGCGCCTTCGAGCACGCCAAGGCCTACGAGACGATCACGCAGGCCGCCGGCGGGGCGATGAGCACGACCGGGTTCGAGGACGGACCGCCGACCTCGACCGGCGCCCAGATCGGCGACTCCGGGACCGCCGTCCACATCACCGCGGCGATCCTCGCCGCCCTCCTCCAGCGCGGGCACACCGGCCGTGGCCAGCGGGTGGAGGTGGCGATGCAGCATGCGGTGCTGAACCTGGTCCGGGTCAAGGTGCGCGACCACCAGCGCCTCGCCCACGGGCCCCTCGCCGAGTACCCCAACCGCCAGTTCGGCGACGCCGTCCCCCGCTCCGGCAATGCCTCCGGGGGCGGCCAGCCGGGCTGGGCGGTGCGCTGCCGGCCGGGAGGCCCCAACGACTACATCTACGTCATCATCCAGCCCCACGTCTGGGAGCCGCTCCTGCAGGTGATCGGACGCACCGACCTCATCGGCAACCCCGAGTACGCCACGCCGGAGGCGCGGCTGCCCCGCCTGGGCGAGGTCTTCCAGCTGGTGGAGACCTGGACCATGGGCCGCACCAAGTGGGAGGCGTACGAGCAGCTCAACGCTGTCGACGTCCCCTGCGGGCCCATCTTCGACACCCGCGACCTGGTCGGTGATCCCTCGCTGCGGGCGAGCGGCATGATCGTCGAGGTCGACCATCCCCAGCGCGGCCGCTACGTCACGGTCGGCTCGCCCCTGCGGTTGTCGGCCTCGCAGGTGCCGGTCACCCGCTCCCCTCTCCTCGGCGAGCACACCGCCGAGGTGCTGCAGGAGGTCCTGGGCATCGACGGTCCCGAGACCGAGCGACTGCGGACGGCGGGGGCGATCTGAATGCGGGCGGCGGGGGAGGGAGCGACGTGGCGGAGCCGATAGCGGTGGACGTCGGCGCGGTCGGCGCGATCCTGGAGCGGGCCCTGACCGCGGGCCGGGCCGCGCTCGATCCGACCGAGGTTCGGGCGGTGTGCCGAGCGTACGGGATCCCGATTCCGGACGAGGGCCTGGCCGCCTCCGCCGACGAGGCGGCCGCGGTGGCCGCCAGGATCGGCTTCCCAGTGGCGTGCAAGGTGGTCTCACCCGACGTCCTCCACAAATCGGAGGTCGGCGGCGTCCGCACCGGGCTGGGCTCGGCCGAGGCGGTGCGTGAGGCGCACCGGGCGATCCTCGCCGCGGTGACCGGCCATGCCCCGCAGGCCCGGCTCGAGGGGGTGCTGGTCCAGGCGATGCTGCCGCCGGGGCTGGAGGTCATCATCGGGACCGCCACCGACCGCAGCTTCGGGAGCCTGGTGGCGTTCGGGCTCGGCGGCGTCCTGGTCGAGGTGCTCCGCGACGTCACCTTCCGGCTGGCCCCGGTCGACCTCGCGACCGCCCGCCAGATGCTGGCGTCGATCACGGCGCACCGCATCCTGGACGGGGTCCGGGGCCAGCCCGCGGTCGCCAAGGATGCCCTCGCCGCCATCCTGGTCGCGGTGTCCCAGCTGGCCGCCGACTTCCCCCAGATCGCCGAGATCGACTGCAACCCGGTGATCGCCACGGCCGAGGGCGCCGCCGCCGCCGACGTCCGCATCCTGCTGGCGGCCACCCAGGCGGCGGGCTGGCCGCACCACCAGCCGGACGCGATCCGGGAGAGCATGCGGCGGCTCTTCCACCCCGAGTCGATCGCCGTGATCGGAGCATCCCAGGAGGACGGCAAGATCGGCAACTCGGTGATGCGGAACCTGGTCGCGGGCGGGTACCGGGGGACCATCTACCCGATCAACCCCGGGGCCGATGCCATCTGCGGGCTGCCGGCGTACCCCAGCATCGCCGCGGTCCCCGGCCCGGTCGACGTCGCGGTGTTCGCGATCCCGGCGCGGCTGGTCCCCGCCGTGATGGAGGAGGTGGGCCGGAAGGGGGTCGCGGCCGCGATCCTGATCCCCTCCGGGTTCGCCGAGACCGGCGAGGTCCAGCTGCAGGAGGAGGTGCAGCGGGTGGCGAGGAGGTGGGGGGTCCGCTTCCTGGGTCCCAACATCTACGGCCTCTACTACACCCCCGAGCGCCTCTGCGCCACCTTCTGCACCCCCTACGACGTGCGCGGGCCGGTGGCGCTCACGTCACAGTCCGGCGGCATCGGGATGGCGATCCTGGGCTTTGCCCGCTCCACCAAGATGGGGGTCTCCGCGATCGTGGGGCTGGGCAACAAGGCCGACGTCGACGAGGACGACCTGCTCACCTTCTTCGAACAGGACGACGCCACCCAGTGCATCGCCATGCACATGGAGGACCTCAAGGACGGGCGTGCCTTCCTGGAGGCGGCGCAGCGGGTCTCGCGGGTGAAGCCGGTGGTGGTGCTCAAGGCGGGCCGCACCCCCGCCGGCGCCCGCGCCGCGGGCTCGCACACCGGGGCGCTCGCCGGCGACGACCGTGTGTACGACGACCTCCTGCGCGCCAGCGGGGTGGTCCGCGCGCCCGGACTCCGGGAGATGCTGGAGATCGCCCGCTGCTTGCCGATGCTGCCGACGCCCCGGGGGGAGAACGTCGTCATCGTCACGGGCGCAGGCGGCTCGGGGGTGCTGCTGTCGGACGCCTGCGTCGACCACGGGCTCGCCCTGATGACCATGCCGGCCGACCTCGACCGTGCCTTCCGGGCCCTCATCCCGCCCTTCGGCGCCGCCGGCAATCCGGTCGACATCACCGGCGGCGAGCCCCCCGCGACCTACCGCCGTGCGGTCGAGCTGGGGCTCCAGGACGACCGCATCCACGCCCTGGTGCTGGGCTACTGGCACACCATCATCACCCCCCCGATGGTGTTCGCCGAGCTCCTCGTCGACGTCGTCGAGTCGGCCCGCCGCCGGGGGATCCACAAGCCGGTGGTGGCGTCGCTCGCCGGCGACGTCGAGGTGGAGCAGGCGGCCGAGCTCTGCTTCGCCCACCGCATCCCCGCCTTCCCGTACACGACCGAGACCCCGGTGGCGATGCTGGGGGCGAAGTATCGCTGGGCCCGCGCCGCCGGGCTGGTGGAGATGGGGGGCCGTGCCGGCACCGCCCGAGCGGTGGGCCCGGAGAGCGACGGGCAGTGAGGCGCGACCGCGGCCGTGGCCGACGCCCTCCCTGCCGCTGACCGTCCGGCGACCCCTTCCGATCAGGTCCGACCGATCCTCGCCGGACGATCCGAGCCTGGGCTCAACCGCCGAACCCGACCCCAGGTGGCTGACGGGGCCGGCCACGGCGACCAACCGCTCCTCGACCGCGACCACGTGCCTCACCTGGCGGGTCCGTGCCCGGACCGCCTTGCCCGTGTGCATCACCACCCGTCCGGGCTCAGGCCCCGACCGAGTGGGCCAGGATCGACGCCACCCAGCTCAGCCGGTATGCCTCCAGGATGTCGGCCGCGGTGATCTCGACCCGGCGCCCGCCCGCGCGCCGGATCTGGGGGCAGAGGCTGGCGGCGGTGGCGTGCGCCGGGCGCACGAACTCGATCGCGATCGTGACCGGGCCCGGGACCCGGATCGGCTCCACCGCGGCCGCCCCCGCCACCGCCTGCTGCACCTCCTCGGCGAGGCAGCGCAGCACCTCGTCGCGGGGACGCGAGCGCGCCGTCTCCTCGTCGGTGCCCCATTTCACCACCACCCGTCGGGCCTGGGGGAGGGTGCGCTCGACCTCCTGGGCCAGCTGGGCGTCGCCGCTGACCAGCACCACCGGCACCCCCAGCTGGCCCAGGATGGCGGCGTTGATCTGGGTCTCGCCCACCGCGACGCCGCCGAGGTACCAGTTGGCGATCGACCCCGACATGGTGTGGGCGAGCACCCCGCCCTCCGCCCCCGCCATCGCGTGGTATCCGATGAAGACCGCGGCGTCGGCGCCCGTCCCACCCTCCACCATGTCCAGCGGCTTCATGGTCCCGGAGATGAGCTCGGCCCGCCCGTCGAGGCTCTCGTAGAGGAGATTGTGCATGCCATCGTGGGCATCGTTGACGACCACGCTGGCGGCCCCGGCGGCGAAGGCGCCGGCCACCGCGGCGTTGGCCTCCAGGGTCATCTGGCGCCGGAAGCGCTCGTACCCGGGGGTGCCCGGACGCACGTCGTCCCAGGCCGCCACCCCGCTGATCCCCTCCATGTCCACCGAGATCAGAATCCGCATGGGTCCTCCATGTGCATGTCCCAGATCGCTACCCGGCCCGGACCGCCGGCAGCCGCGGCCGGGGCGGGTGCTGGCCGGTGTTCACGGCCGGGCGGGGGTCGTCCGGGTCGACCGGCCGGCCGGCGCGACGGCCGGGTCGCGCGGGCCGCAGGGTTTTGCTGCTGGTGGCGCCAGGGCCGATCCGGTTCCGGTCGGGACGATGGGGCGGAGCCGGATCCACTCGACCCCGACCCGACCCACGCCGGGCGCCCGACGGGAGCAGCTGCCGACGGTGCCGGCCGCTGCTGGTGACCGGCTCCGTGCGCGCCGGACCTCCCCACTCGGGCCCGGCCGGGGGGCGGCAGGGTCGGGTCGAGCCGCCGCCGCGCCGCGGGACGCCACCCAGCCGACGGTCATCGCCAGCCCTCCTGCCGGGGGGTCGGCCGCCGGCGGCGGTGGGTCCCTCCCCACCGCCGCCGCTCAGCGTCGCACCCGTCCTACTTCGAGAGGCTCCAGTACTCGGGGTAGATGTGCTCGGTGGCGTCCTGGGCGACCACCCCGTGCAGGTGGGTGCTGATCAGCGAGATCTGGTAGTTGGCGTTGGGCAGGGCCAGCCAGGGGACCTCGGTCGCCATGTAGTTCTCGTAGGCGTAGACGGCGGCCTGCGACCCGGTCTGGTCCGCCACCTGGATCAGGTGGAGCACCGTGGCGATGAAGGGGGGATTGCCCTTGTAGATGAGGGTCGTGGCCTCGATCAGGTCGGGGTCCGCCGGGAAGTAGACGGGCACGTAGGTCCAGTTCGGCGAGGCCAGGAACTCGAGGGCGTTGCCGCAGCCGGTGCCGGTGGCGGGCTGGCAGCTGTAGCCCAGGGTGAGGACCTCGTTGAACGGATCCGACTGCAGGGTCAGCTGGATCCCGGCCGCGGAGAAGCTGGTCTGGATCGCCTGCATCATCTGGGAGTAGGCGACCGTGCCCGACGTGTAGAGCAGGTGCAGCTGCAGCCGCTCGCCCTTGCGGATCCCGGCCCCGCACCGGCCCGCCCCGGTGCCGGGTCGGGCGCAGCTGCTGACGCCGCTGGGGACCACGTGCCAGCCATGCTCGGAGAGCAACCGGCGGGCGGCGGTGACGCTGTAGGGGAAGGGGTTGTTCCTGACGAACCGGCTCACGTAGGGGTTGGCCGGCTCCTGGGGGATGGGTCCGTAGACGGGGACCGCATAGCCCTTGTAGATGCGCTTGACGAACAGCGGTTGGTTGATCAGGTGCTGCATCGCCTGCCGGAAGTAGAGCTGGCCCAGCACCGCTCCCACGGTGCGGTTGGCGAAGGTGATCCCCATCGAGCTGAAGCCCCACGACAGCCAGGAGGCGATCCGGAAGCCCTGGTGCGCCAGGCGGGCCTTGAGGTTGAGGTCGGTGACCGGCAGGTAGCCGTAGGACACCCGGCCGGCCAGCAGCGAGTCCAGCTCGGCGGTCTCGCTGGTGAAGGGGAGCTCCTCCAGGCGGGCGATCTTGGGCTTGACCGGTCCCGAGTAGGCGCGGTTGGCGTCGAGGATCACCAGCCCGGTGCTGGCGTCGAAGCCGTCGCCGGTCTGGAGGTGGAAGGGCCCGTCCACCACCTGCCAGAGCGGGTTGGTGTCCCAGGTGGTGAGCAGCTTGGACTGGGCATCGAGGTACGTGTAGGTGGCCACCGCCCCCTTGGTGGTGCGGTCGTAGTTGCCCACCGCGCCGGTGGTCGAGGTCTTGTCCCAGACGTGCTGGGGGATCGGCGTGATGACGGAGAGGATGTTGCCGAGGAAGTAGGCGGGCCCGTAGGTCCGGTTCAGGGTCATGGTGAAGCGCGTCGCGGTCGGGTAGCTGACCTTGACGACATGGTCCATCCAGTCGCCCGGGGCGTAGGCGACCGACTTCGCCTTGTCGGCCAGGAGCAGGTTCACGAAGAGCTGGACGTCACGGGTGGTGACGGGCCGACCGTCCGACCACCGGTACGACTTGAGGGTGACGGTGACGGTGCGGCCACCGTTGCTGAAGGTGGGGCGGTTGGCCAGGCTGAGGGGGTAGTTGATGGTGGGAGCGGTGCTGGTGGCGTGGCCGAACCAGTACAGGGGCCGCCACATCAGGGGCTGGAGGTAGGTGATGTTGTTGTTGCCCGACTCCGCCCCGTCGTAGAGCGGGAAGATGTAGGTCGGTGCATTGCCCGGCTGCTGGGCGAAGGACACCGTACCGCTGGGGGCAGCCGGCGCATGGGCCATCGCCGACCCGCAGCCGGCCATGGCCAGGCTGGCCAGGGCGGTCGCCGCCAGGATGCGCGGCCGGGTGGCGCCGATGCGCATACGCCCAACACTTGCCATTCACGGTCTCCTTGGTGCCGTTGCCGTCTGCCGGCGAGTCCCAGCCTTGGTTGTGGCCGCAGCCACGGTGGGAGCCCCCCCCGCCATGAATGCCGGGCATCATCCCACAGTGGGGATGCGGGTCGCGAGCCAGGCCAAAGCCGCGGTGGCATCGGCGCATGGCTCCAGGCCCAGCGCGGTCTCGTCCTCGCCCGCCGGGCTCCGCAGCCGCCAGGTCCCGATCCCGGCGACCGGGCGGCCGAGGCGGAGGGCAAGCGCGACCTCAGTGAGGGTGCCGAGACCGCCCCCGATGGCGAGCACCGCCGACGCAGCGCGGACCAGGAGCAGGTTTCGGCCCTCGCCGAGCCCGGTGGCGAGGGCCACGGTGCAGGCCGGGTCGCCGTCCCGGGGGTCGTCGCCCGGAAGGAGGCCGATCACCAGCCCGCCGGCCGCGGCGGCCCCCTCGGCGACCGCCCCCATCACCCCGCCGAGGCCGCCGCACAGGACCGGCCACCCTCGGTCGGCGAGGAGCCGACCCGCCTCCCGCGCCGCCAGCAGATCGCCGGGACGCGGCCGGCTCGCCCCGCACACGGCGACGAGCGGCGGCCGGGGGCCCACCGGGTTGGGCGGCGCCGGCTCGGTCAGCGCACCGGGAGGCGGGGGCCGGACGGCATCACCGGCCCGGCCGCGGCCCGGAAGTTGGCCTGGCTCACCTGGGCCGCCAGCAGGGAGGCGACCGCGTGGAAGACCTGGGCCTCGGCGCTCTCGGGCAGGGCCAGCACCAGGGGCTCGCCGTCCCCGCCGCCGAGACGGATGCGCGGGTCGAGCGGGATCGCGCCGAGGAACGGCAGCTCCAGGCGCTCCGCCAGGTCGCGGCCGCCGCCCCGGCCGAAGACGTCGGTCCCCTCGCCGCAGTGGGGGCAGCGGAAGCCGCTCATGTTCTCGATCACGCCCAGCACCGGCACCCGGAGCTGGCGGAACATCGCGATGCCCTTGGTCACGTCGGCGAGGGAGACGTCCTGCGGCGTCGTGACGATCACCCCGCCGGAGAGCGGGATCGACTGCGCCAGCGTGAGCTGGATGTCGCCGGTCCCGGGGGGAAGGTCGCAGACCAGGTAGTCGAGCTCCTCCCAGGCGACCTCGAAGAGGAACTGCCGGAGCGCATTGGCCAGCATCGGCCCTCGCCAGATGACGGGCTTGGCCGGGTCCACGATGGTCCCGATCGACATCACCTGGAGCCCGGCCTTCTGGAGGGGACGGATGCGGTCGCCGGCGGAGCCGGGCCGCTCGCTGAGGCCCAGCATGATGGGGACGTTGGGCCCGTAGATGTCGGCGTCGAGCAGTCCGACCCGGGCCCCCGCGCGCTGAAGCGCGAAGGCGAGATTGACCGCCACTGTGGTCTTGCCCACCCCGCCCTTGCCGGCGCTGACGGCGACCACGTTGCGGACGCCGGGCACCTCGGCGCGACCGGCGACGCCGCGGGTGCGGGAGACGTCGGCGTCCCAGTCCAGCTGGACCGCGTCGATCCCCGGCACGCGGCCGACCACCGCGGCCGCGATCTCGTGCTCGATCCGGTCCTTGAGCGGGCAGGCGGGGGTGGTGAGCACCACCCGCATCCGGGCGGTGCGCCCCTCGACCCGGAGGTTCTTCAGCATCCCCAACTGCATCAGGGGACGATGGAGCTCCGGGTCCTCGACCCTCGCCAGGGCGTCCTCCAGCTGGGCCAGGATCGGGGGTTCGCTCATCGGGCCTCCGGTGGGGCGGGGCTGGCGGGGCTCATCGGCTGACCGCCCCTCACGGCATCATACCCACGGCCGATCGATGGGACTGTTGCAACTGCGCGCAGGAGGTATCATGTCCCGATGATCGCTGGGCTGGAGACCCTGCGTGGTCAGGGCCGGCGCCTCACCCCACAGCGCCGGATGGTGCTGGCGGCGCTCCTCGACCATGCCGGCCATGCCACCGCTGACGATCTCTACGGCGTCCTGGCCCGACGGCTCCCCGGGGTCCAGCGGACGACCGTCTACCGCACCCTCGACCTCCTCGTGGAGCTCGGGCTGGCGCGCACCGTCCGCCTGGGACGCTCGACCTCGTACGAGCCGGTCAGAGTGGGGGCGGAGTCGCACCAGCACCTGGTCTGCGACGGCTGCGGGTCCACCGCCGACGTCGGGGTACCGGCGCTGATCGACCGGGTCCGGCGGGCAGCCGCCCAGGTCGGGCACTCGGTGAGCCGGATCGATCTCGTCGCCCACGGGCTGTGCGCCGACTGTTGCGCGCAGCTCCCCGCCGCGGTCGGACCCGCCTGACCGGGCCGCGGTCCTCGGAGGACCTGCCTGCGTCGTCGGTGCAGGGGGTGGATGGCCGACCCCTGGTCAGTCGGCCTCCAGGAGGGCGGTGAAGTCGGTGGCGGTGATCACGCGCGCGAACTCACGCCCGTCCAGCTCGAGCTCCAGCGCCCGGTCGTAGACGTAGGCATAGACGTCGGTGAAGCCGGTCCCGGCGAAGCCGCGAAGGCGGAGGGCCTCGCCCAGCTCCGGGCGCCCCGCGACCGCCGCCGCGGTGGCCTCCGCCGCGACCGCGAGCGCCTCCAGGACCCTCAGCTCGGCCTCGTACTCGTCGATCACCGCGGGGGCGGCCTGCTCGGCCTTCAGGTGGATCACGCGTCGCCGCAGCTCGCGGAGCTCCTCGGCGACGTCGTCGTCCACCGCCCCATGGTCGCGCACCGGCACGGGAGGGGGCGGATCGGGCTTCGCGGCCCACCGGCGCCACGGCCCCGGCGGCGCGACCCGCTCGGCCGCCGCCCCGGGGCCGGCTCAGTGGAGGAGGAAGCTCGTCGCCACCGTCGGCGCGATCAGGATGGCGATGATGTTCACCACCTTGATCATCGGGTTGATCGCGGGTCCGGCGGTGTCCTTGTAGGGGTCGCCCACGGTGTCGCCGGTGATCGCGGCGGCATGGGCGAGGGTGCCCTTGCCGCCGTGGTGCCCCTCCTCGATGTACTTCTTGGCGTTGTCCCACGCTCCCCCGCCGGAGGTCATCTGGAGCGCCTGGAAGAGGCCCACCACGATCACCCCGATCAGCATCCCGCCCAGTGCCACCGGGCCCAGGATGAAGCCCATCAGGATCGGGGCGGCCACCGGGATCAGGCCGGGCAGGATCATCTCCCGCTGGGCGGCGGCGGTGACGATCGCGACGCAGCGACCGTAGAGCGGTCGGGCCGTGCCGTCCATGATGCCGGGGATCTCGCGGAACTGGCGCCGGACCTCCTCCACCACGCCGCCGGCGGCGCGGCCCACCGCCTGCATCGAGAGCGAGGCGAACAGCACCGGCAGGATGCCCCCGAAGAGCAGCCCCACGATCACCCTGGGGTTGCTGAGCGAGAAGTCGAGGGCGCGGCCGCCGTGGTGGGCGAGGGTCTGGGTGTAGCCGGAGAACAGCACCAGCGCCGCCAGCGCCGCGGAGCCGATGGCGTAGCCCTTGGTCACGGCCTTGGTGGTGTTCCCCACCGCGTCCAACGGGTCGGTCACGCGGCGGACCGCCTCCGGCATGTCCGCCATCTCGGCGATCCCGCCGGCGTTGTCGGTGATCGGCCCGTAGGCGTCGATGGCCACCACGATCCCGACCATGCTGAGCAGCGCCATCGCCGCCACGGCCACCCCGTACAACCCCGCCAGCGCGAACGCGATGAGGATCCCCACCCCGATCACGAACACCGGGACCGAGGCCGCCTCGAGCCCTACCGCGAGGCCCGCGATGATGTTGGTGGCGTGGCCGGTGACCGAGGCCCGCGCGATCCCCCGGACCGGCGAGAACTGGCTGCCGGTGAAGTACTCGGTGATGGCGACGATCAGGATCGTGATCACCACCCCCACCATCCCGGCCCAGAAGAGGTTGATGGGCGGGTGGCCGAGCACCCGCTGACTGAGGCTGCCATTGCTCTGGAGGCCGAGGGTGAGGATGAGGAAGCCCACGATCGCGATCACTGCAGAGGCCGCCAGGCCACGGTAGAGCGCACCCATGATCCAGGTGCCGCGGCCCATGCGCACGAAGAAGGTCCCCAGGATCGAGGCCACGATGCTGATGGCGCCGATCAGGAGGGGATAGACGATCAGGGCGAAGTTGTGGAACTCGAGCCCGCCGAGGAGCATCGCGGCCACCGCGGTCACCGCGTAGGTCTCGAACAGGTCCGCCGCCATCCCGGCGCAGTCGCCCACGTTGTCGCCGACGTTGTCGGCAATCGTGGCCGCATTGCGGGGATCGTCCTCGGGGATGCCGGCCTCCACCTTCCCGACGAGGTCAGCCCCGACGTCCGCTGCCTTCGTGAAGATGCCGCCGCCGACACGCATGAACAGGGCGATCAGCGAGGCACCGAACCCGAAACCGACCAGCACCGCCGTTGCGCTGTTCTGGAAGATGAAGACGATCGTCGTCGCTCCGATGAGGCCGAGCCCGACGCAGAACAGGCCGGTGATGCCGCCGGTGCGGAAGGCCACCCTGAGCGCGGGCGGGAGGTGCCCCTCGCGTGCCGCAGCGGCCGTGCGCACGTTGCCGCGTACCGAGAGGCTCATGCCGATGAACCCCGTGAACCCGGAGAAAGCCGCCCCGCAGAGGAACGCGATCGCCCGGGCGAGCCCGGACTGCACGAAGGTGAGCGCCACCGTCCCGTCTGGCCGGACGACCTTGGTGGCGGTGAAGAACACGAGGACGAACAGCGGCACGACGATGATGGCGATCGTCTTGAACTGCTGGCGGAGGAACGCGACGGCGCCTTCCTGGATGGCGGCTGCGATCTCTCGCATCTTGTCCGTGCCCGTGTCCGCTGCGAGCACACCGCGCATCAGGTACAGGGCAGTCGCGAGGGCCACGATGCCGGTCGCGAGGGCGAACACAAGCCAGCCCCGCTCGGCTCCGCCGAGGGAGAAGGCCTGATAGCCACCGTCGGCAGCGAGGAGGTGGGGAAGCACTACTTGCTCCTTTGGTCAGGTCGGGTCGGAGGATACGGTAGGCGACGGTCAGATTCAAACCACGGAATTGGCCGGACAATTAGTTGTCAAGTTTCAGGGCCGGCGGCTGGCGCTTTCTCGCCTTTGGTCTCGAGACAGGCCAAACTAGGTCCGTGACAACTCGGGGACG
>DATLUG010000048.1:0-2588 GCA_035533215.1 Candidatus Micrarchaeia archaeon
GCGGGGGTGCTGTCCGAGCCCGCGGCTCCCGAGCCTGCGGCGCCCGATCCGACGCCCCAGCCGTAGACTGCGGGCATGATGCCCGCGGCTGAGCCGACCGCTGCGCTCACGCGCTGGACCGAGGCGGATCTCTGGGCGCTCCTGGACAAGTACCCGGGGCGCGATGGCGCCCCCGCCTTGCGGATTTCGCTGCTGAGCGCCCTCGCCCTGGAAGCCACCGCCTGCGCCGGGGGCGATGGCCACGACTACGGGGCCTGCCTGCGGCATCACGGCGCCTGGTGGGAGCGGCAGGACGTGCGGGCCGAGGGGGCGGCGCTCTCCAAGCTGGCCGATGCCGGGATCCTCCGGCGGTCCGGCCGGCGCCACCCGGACTATCAGGTGGTCGAGCCGGACCGGCTGGCCCGGGCGCTCGACGCCTATCCGATGCCCGCCGCGAGCGCGGAGGGGCCACCGGATCGGCCGGCTCTGCCCGCCGACGCCTTCGCCGGGATCTCGGGGCACGCCGAGGTGCAGGCGCTCCTCCGGCTGGCGCTGGGCGCGGCGAAGCCGGTCCATGTGCTCCTCGTGGGCCCGCCGGCCACGGGCAAGTCCCTCCTGCTGGAAGCGGTCGCCAGTTGCCCGGGCGCGACCTATTGGCTGGGGGGTACGGTCACCAAGGCGGGTCTGCGCGACCTCCTGCTCGCCCAGGCCGCCGGCCCCGTGCTGGTGCTGGATGAGCTCGACAAGATGGGCGCGGTCGATCTGCCTGCCCTCCTCGGCGTGATGGAGTCCGGGCTCGTGACCGTGCTCCAGTCCCGCCGACAGGAGCGGGTGGTGCGCCCCGTGTGGGTCGTGGCCGGCGCCAACACGACCCGGGGCCTGTCCGTCGAGCTGCGAAGCCGCTTCCACGAACGCACGATCGCCGCCTACACCGCCGACGAGCTCTGCCGGGTCATGGCGGAGGTGCTGGTCGCCCGGGAGGGGGTGGATCCCGAGCTGGCCCAGGAGATCGCAACCCGCTGCCACCGCCGGACGCCGAACGTCCGGGAGGCTGTCCGGGTCGCCCGGCTCTGCCACGGCGATCGGCGCCAGCTCCCCGCGGTCTGGGACGCGCTGGGATGGCCGCCGGGCTGACCGGCGAGATCCTCGCCACCCGGACGCTCGCCCGGGGCGACGGCGCGCCGGTGGCCGCCGTGGTGGTCCGGCCCGACGACACGGATGCCAATCGGGCCGCGCTCCGTCAGGTCAGCGCGCGGTGGCAACGTCAGGCGCAGGGGGTGGTGGCGATCGACCATGCTGCGGCCCACCGCGCCTTCTTCGCGTCGGATGTCGCGTTCATCGCCAGCGGCGAGCTCGCCGGCGACCCCGACACGCAGATGCGCGTGGTGCAGGGGGCATCCGGGCCCGTCCTCGGCCTGGCCCTCTACCGCTTCCTCCTCATCCCGCGGCCCCGGTGGTACATCGGTCTCGTCACCGTCCGGCCCGAGGATCAGCCCGGATTCCCCGGTGCTCTCCCCGCCCGCCAGATCCGCGGGACGGGCCGCTTCCTCACCGAGGCCGTGCTCGACGACATCGCCACCAACCCCACCTGTACCCGGATCGAGCTGGACTGTCTGGACGCCGCCGCCTGCTCCTACTGGCGGCACATCGGCTTCGCCGGCACCACCGAGCCGCTGACCCTCTCCTGCGAGGAGGCCCGGCGCGTGGCCGTCGGGCTCTTCCCCATCCCGCTTGACCCCGAGGACGTGCAGGCGGGCACACGGGAGGCTGTCAGCCGCGTCAACCCCCGGTGGGGCTGACGCGTGATCTGGGCTGACGCTCACCCGCTGGCGGTGCCGATGGCACGCACGCCGCGGGGAACGTCGGTGACCTAGTCGGTCAGTAGCTCAGGCCCCTGGCGGTGTTGGTCGCCCAGCGGCTTCCCTTGCCCTGGACGCCGCGCTGGTAGTCACCCTCGGCGCCCGCGATACCCGACTCGTAGGCCGCCCGCGTGTTCGGACCCGGGGTCACCCCGAAGGTCTCGGCCACGCCCTTGGCCCACTCGCCGCCCGCCCCGCGGGTGTTCTGCGCCCACTTCCCGGCCGCGTTCTGGGTCTTCCGCTCCCACTTCGCCTGAGCGGACTGGAGGCTCTTCGCCACGCTGTCTCCTTCGTCGCCGCCGAGGGTATGACCCGGTCGGTGCCCCGAGTCTAGCGCGCCCGGTCCGCGAGCGGAACCCACCCCCGGGTCAGGTCGGCCCGCCCGCGAACGTGCGTTCCCAAGCCGTGACCGCCTCGGAAGCCGCCTGGTCCCACGCCGACCCGGCCTGCTGGGGGTCCGTGCCGAAGCCCCGCTTGACCTGGCGCCGGTACTCGCCCGTGGTGCGCGCCCGCTCGACCCCTCGGCGATGCTCTCGATCGCGGGCCGCCTGGGCGCAGCCGTCGAGGTACGGCTCCACCGAGATCAGGTTGTGTTGGAGCTGGGCCACGAGCGACGGCTCGCGCATCGCCGCAGGGGCCGCCTCCACCGTGCCCCGGGCCGCCCGCAGCGCCCACCGGAGCCCGGCCGCGACCTGCGCGTCGGTGTAGCCGAGGGATTCCAACTCCAACGACTTGACGGCGAGCATCGGC
>DATLUG010000049.1:0-12817 GCA_035533215.1 Candidatus Micrarchaeia archaeon
TCCCCGGGAACCCGGCTTCCGTCAGACTGGCGCCGGATGCCACCCAGCGCCAAGCCCCACTGGGAGGACCTCTTCCGGGAGGTCGTCCAGACCGACACCTGCAGCGGGTGTGCCGCCTGCGTGGTGGCCTGCCCCCGCAAGGTCCTCGGCTACCAGGACACCCGCCCGTTCCAGATGGACGAGCCGTCCGGCCCCGCCGATTGCCGATTCGGCCAGGCGGGCTGCGACGCCTGCGTCCGCGCCTGCCACCGCTTCCACCTCGACACCGACGCCATCGAGCTGGAGCGGTTCGGCCGGGCCCGGGCGCCCGAGGAGCTGGCCGGGATGGTGCGCGGCCAGCTCGCCCTGCGGGCCACCGCCCCGGCGGCGGCCCGCCGCGGCCAGGACGGCGGGATGGTGTCGGCGCTCCTCATCTGGGCCCTGGAGACGGACCGGATCGACGGCGCCATCGTCGCGGGGCCGGTCCCGGGACAGCCCTGGCGGGCCCAGCCGACCCTGGTCGAGACCGCCGAGCAGGTGCTGGCCTGCGCCGGCTCCTACTACACCTACTCCCCCAACCTCCTGGCCCTCGCCGAGGCCGAGCCCGACCGGCGGCTGGCGCTGGTGTCGGTGCCGTGCCAGGTGTCGGGGGCGGTGAAGAGCCAGTGGCGCAAGCTGAAGCGGTTCCGCTCGGTGGTGTTCACGGTCGGCCTCATGTGCAGCGAGACGTTCACCGAGACCGGCTTTCTCGATGAGCTGCTGGTCGACCGGCTCCAGCTCGACCTCCGCCAGGTCCGCAAGATCAACGTCAAGGGCCGGGTCCTCGTGTACACCGACCAGGCGGACCGGGGCCGGCTCGGCCGGGGGCCGGTCGAGGGGAGCAATGCCCGCCTCGGCGCCGACGGGATCATCGAGATCCCCCTCAAGGAGGCCCGGCCGACCGCGCGCCCCCAGTGCCACTGGTGCCCCGACTTCGCCGCCGAGTGGGCCGACCTCGCCGCCGGCGGCCTCGGGCTCGAGGGCTGGACGATCACCCTCCTGCGCACCGAGACCGGGGAGGCCTGGGTGCAGGGCCTGCTGGCGGCGGGGCGGCTGGAGGCCCGTGCGGCGGCTGAGTTCCCGTCCGCCCTGGCGGTGCTGGAGCGCCTCAGCCGGGTGCAGCGGCTCCGGCCCGTGCGCCAGCGCGCCCGGCTGGACCCGGCGGTGCCGACCGGGTACGACGGCAGCTCGGCCCTCCGCCCGGTTCCCGCGGCCCCGCAGGCGGCGGTCCCCACGGCCAGCGGGTCGCCGCCGGCCCCCACGGCCAAAGCCGGCGGATGAGCGCGGACGGTGGGGAGGTCCGCTCCGCCGCCACCAGGCACGGACCCGCGGCCGCACCCCGCCAGGCGATGGCCTTCGCGCTCACCCATCGCCTCTGGGCGACGCTGGCGGTGGTGCTCCCGATGGCGGTGTTCGCCGCGGCCGCCGGCGCCTACAGCCACATCACCCCGCTCGGGCAGGCCCCCGACGAGGCCGCCCACGCCGCCTACCTGGGCCTGATCGCCCACCAGCTCCAGCTCCCCGGCCCGGGGACCCCGGAGCGGCAGCAGCCCCCCCTCTACTACCTGCTCGGCGCCGGCGTCTTCAAGCTCACCGGTGGCAACCTGGACGCCGTCCGCGACCTCTCGGTGGCCCTCGGCGCGCTGGCGGTGCTGTTCGCGGTGCTGAGCGCGCGGGTGCTCTGGCCCGGGCGCCCGGGATGGTGGCTGCTGACCGGCCTGGTGGTGGCGACCCTGCCCCAGTTCCAGTTCATCGCCGGCTCCATCAGCGACGACGCCATCGCCAACGGCACCGCGGCGTTCCTCACCTACCTGCTGGTGCGCGTCCTGCGCACCCCGGCCACCCACCGGCTGCAGCTGTGGGTGGGGCTCGGGCTCGGCCTCGCCGTGGTCAGCAAGGAGACCGACTACGCCCTGGCGGCGATCGTGGCGCTGGCCGCGCTGGTGCGCTGGTGGGGGCGCACCCGCAGGCTGGCGGCGGTGGCCCGGGTCGCGGGTCCGGCGCTGGTCGTCGCCGGCTGGTGGGTGGGCCGGAACGTGGTCGTCTTCGGCAGCCCCTTCCCCCACCTGCGGCCGGCCGAGGTGCACCCCGGCCTCACCACCAAACTCCACCACCTGAGCCAGCTCCCCAGCTGGCTCGCCATCTCCTTCCACAGCTTCGTCGGGATCTTCGGCAACCTCTCCACCCCGCTCCAGATCGCGGGCGACAGCCGCAGCGTCTTCCACGGCATCGAGGTGGCGGCGGCGGTGCTGGCCCTGGCGCTGCTGCTGGCGGCCTGGCGGAGCTGGTCCGGCTGGGACGGGTGGATGCGGCTGCTGGCGCTGGCGCTGGCGCTGATCCCTGTGGTGGCGTTCCTGCAGATGCTCGCCAACAGCGTCCTGGTCGACTACCAGGCGCAGGGGCGGTACCTGATCGTCGCCCTGCCGGCCCTGGCCCTGGGGCTCACCTTCCTCGCCCGCCGCATCGCCCAGGCGGTGCCGGTGGCGCTGGCGTGCCTGGCCGCGGCGGTGCTGGTGGCGGGGGTCGCGACGATCGACGTCGCCGGGATCCAGACGGTCGCCTTCCACCTCCTCAACACCCCGATCGTCCCCGGCCACCTGGTCATCACCTGACGGCGGCGCTCCCGGGGTGTCGGTCCCCTCGTCGTCGCCGGCACGGGGGAGGGGACCGTCTCGCCCGACCGGCCCAGCGGGCCGACGGCCCCGCCGCCGGTCCTAGCGGGCGCCCACCGCCAGCGCCCGGAAGGCGACCCCGGCCAGGAGCAGGGAGCCGAGCCCGACGTAGTAGGCCTCGCCGCGCCGGCTGGCCCGTCCGCTCAGGACGTACGCCACCGGCAGCACCAGCACCGACGCCACCCCGTACATGGTGTGCAGGAGGACGTTGGCGGGGCGCAGCCCACTGGAGTACAGGGTGATCCCGAACAGTCCCTGGAGCAGGGCCAGCCCCTCGGTCAGGACCAGCATCGCCCGCACCCCGGGGGGGGTCCCACCCTGGCGGCGGAGCCCGACGAAGGTCCAGCCGCACCCCACCACCCCCAGCAGGATGAGGGCGATCGCGAGCCGCTGGTGGAGGACCAGGACCGCGCTCACCCGCAGGCCCCTCCCGCCGTCGCCCCCTCGGCGGTCACGGCCCGACCGGTGCGGGCCTGGGGGCGGTCAGGTCAGCGGGAGCAGGGGCTGGCGTCGCCGCCCCCGTCGCCGGCGTCGAAGGAGTGGCCGCAGCTGCAGGTCTTGACCGCGTTGGGGTTGTGGACGGTGAAGCCGCCGCCCATGAGGCTGTCGATGTAGTCGATCTCGGCACCCTCGAGGTAGGTGGCGCTGTAGCTGTCGACCAGGACCTTGATCCCGTCGTGCTCGATGATCGCATCGTCCTCCCGCCGCTGGTCGTCGAAGCCCATCCCGTAGGAGAAGCCCGAGCACCCCCCCTCCGACACGTACACGCGGAGGCCGAGCTCCTGGCTCTCCTGCTGTTCCATCAGGGTCTTGAGCTGCGAGAGGGCCGGCTCGGAGACGGTGATCATGGCTGCTCGATGTCCTCGTGGCGGCCGGGGCGGCGCCCCGGGAAGGCCGTGCCCTAAGTCTAGCGCAGATCGGAGCCCGTCCAACCGCTCGCGGAGGCGGTCACCCGGTGGCGTCGGAGGCCACCGCCAGCCCCTCCCCGGCCGCCGCGGCGGCGAGCGCCCGGTCGAAGGTGAACAGAACGGTCCCCGACAATGCATCGGCCAGACTCCGCGCCGTGGCCAGGTGCCAGAGGTCGGCGCCGCGCAGGGAGCAGCGCCGGGCGAGCGCCACCATCAGCTCCGTGCCGGCGGCGAGCCGGAGCGGCCGCCAGGGGCTGCCGCCGAGCCGGCGGTGCAACCGGCTGCATTGCGCCCGCGTCAGCAGCCCGTCCCGGCGCAGCCGCTCCAGCACCGCGGCGCTCTCCGCGACCGCGAGGCTCGAGAGGCAGTGGACGCTGGGGAGGGCCAGCCAGCTTCGCGCCAGCGCCTGTCTGGGGTCGTCGGTCAGCCCGGCCAGGACCGCGGAGCTGTCCCAGTACACCGCGGGCGCTCCCTCAGCCACGGTCGCGATCCTGCTCGAGGTAGCGGACGGCCAATCCGGGAGGCAGCAGCCCCGCGGCGATGGCCTCTGGGGGCCCCGGCGGCGACGGGCCGACGACGCCGCGCTCCACCAGCCGCGCCAGCACCGCCGCGGCGGACTCGTCCGACACCGGGACCAGCCGCGCGACCGGCCGGCCCCGGTCGGTGATCACCACCTCGGTCCCGAGCCGGACCTGGCGCAGCAGCGAGGAGAGGTGCGCCTTGGCGTCGCGGACGCTGGCGGTGGACCGCACGGGCTGGGGCAGAGCCGTGGCAGACGTGGTCACGGTGGTCACATTGTACAGCGCCGGCGCGAACCGAGCCGCCAGAGCCCGTCCCTACCAGTAGCGCTCCTCGCGCCAGGGGTCGGCGCCGTTGTTGTAGCCGTTGCGCTCCCAGAACCCGAGCCGGTCCTCCACCCGGAACTCCACCGCCTCCACCCACTTGGCGCTCTTCCAGAAATAGCGCCGCGGCATCACCGCCCGCAGGGGGTGGCCGTGCTCCGGGCTCAGCTCCTCGCCGTCGTGGGCCCAGGCCAGCAGCGCCCCCGGGTCCAGCGCGGTTGCGATCGGCACGGTGGTGGTGAAGCCGCCGAAGCAGTGGAACTCGACAAAGCGCGTCTGCTCGCGCATGCCCACCAGGCGGGCGAACTCCGCGAAGGCGACCCCGTGGAAGCGGTTGTCGAAGCGGCTCCAGGTGGTGACGCAGTGGATGTCGCACACCACCTCGGTCGGCGGCAGCCGGCGGACGTCCGCGTGGGTGAGCTCGCGCTCCTCCGCCACCTCGCCGCGGACCCCAAGGCGCCAGCGATCGAGGTCGTAGCGCGGCACCTCACCGTAGTGGAGGACCGGCCACTTCTGGGTGAGGACCTGGCCGGGGGGGAGGCGGTCGGGGTCGGCCTCGACCCTCGGATCCAGCCGGCGGTTGAAGAGGGGCACGTCGGCATCGTAGCGGGCGCCTGACCGGGCCCGCGGCGCCGGTCAGGCGGGGCGCAGCCCGTCGGCGGCCCCGTCCGGGCCGCGGTCGTGGGCCTGCCGCCCGGCCAGGCGCAGCTCGGCCGCCAGGCGCCCGATGTCGGCCGGGCCGGGAGGCTCCAGGTCGGCGAAGCGCATCGCCTCGGCGAGGTGGCGGTGACCGGCGACGTCGCGGATCGCCGCCAGCATCGCCTGGGCGACCCTGCGGTACTCGGGGTGGCCCTGGGGCTGGCTGCGCAGCTCGATGATGTGCATCGCCTCCCTGGCATTGCAGCACAGGGTCCAGCGGACCCGGTGCGCCAGCGCCAGGGCGTAGGGGGCGGCGTCGGGGCACCGCTCGCGCACGAGACCGTGGAGCGCCTCCAGCTCGCCGATGGCCCCGTCCCAGGTCGCGCGGTGACCGGCCGCCTCGACCAGGTCGGGGACCTGCGACCCGAGCTCGGGACCGAGCCCCTGCCAGACGAGGGTGGCGGGGCGGTGGCGCTGCAGGTCACGGAAGGCGCCGTAGTCGCAGACGATCTCGAAGACGTACTCGGTGTGCTCGAGGCCGCGGCCGGGCCGGTGGCGCCGGTTGGTGCGGGGGCCGACCACGGTGGCGACCGCCTGCCCGAGGCCCTCGGCGGTGAGGCCGTCCACGAAGGCGCGCACCTGGGAAAGGGGGCCGCGCGCGTGTGGGAAGAGCGCCCCCGCCACCACCGCCCGCTCCCCCGCTGGGTCCCAGCGCACGAGCCGCACGGTCGGTTCGCCGCCCGGGGGCGCGGGCGGCCCCGCGTTCGCCGGGATCTCGGCGGCGAGCCGGGCGACGTCGCCCTCCAGCCTCGCCAGGTAGCCGGTCCACGCGCCGCCCCGCTCGGGCTGGTCGAGACGGACGAGGAAGTCGGGGATGACCGGCAGGAGCGCGCCCTGGATGGCGTCGCCGAGGGCGCGGGCCTCGGCCAGCCTGTGCACCCGCAGGCGCAGGAGGAGCGCCTCGAAGGCCTGGGCGGAGGCGAAGATCCCGACGTTGGCGGTGGCCGCCACCGGCAGCAGGCCGCGGGCGGCGTCCAGGGCAGCGGCCCGGATCGCCCGCCGGCGGGCGACCGGGTCGGGCGCGGCCGGCACGGTGGCGTCGAGGGCTCGGCGCAGGGCCGGCAGCAGCTCCCCGTAGCTCTGGAAGGCCCGGTCCATCGCGCGGCGGTAGGGGACGCCGAGCCCGCCCGCCTCCACCTCCTCGGGCACGTGGTAGCGGAACCGCCCCCCGGGGCGGTCGGTGTACGCGACGTAGCGGGTGGACTGCTCGAGGTAGGCGCCGAAGCGTCCCCACTCGACCGCCTTGGTGCACAGGTTGGAGATGCCCTCGCAGGCGACATGGGCTCCCGCCAGCTGGGCCACCGAGTCGTCCCCGTACTCGGTGAGGACGCGGGCGAAGAGGTCGCGGGCGCGACCCGCCCCGATGGCGTCGCCGCGCCCGTCCCGCCCCTCCTCCCCGTCGCCCTCCGTCGTCGCGCGGAACTCGTCCAGGAAGAGCCGGCGCAGGGACTTGCCGGAACGGCTGTAGCGGGCGAAGAGGGCGGCTCGGGTCGCCTCGGGCAGGTCGCGAAGCGCGAACACGGGGCCGTCGACGGAGGTGAAGTGACGGGCCAGCACCCGGCGATCGGCCTCGGTGAACGGCGGATCGGCGGCCGCGGCGGCGGGGCCGCGGGGGGCGGTGGACATCGCTGACTCCGGTGCCGGCACGATGACTCCAGGCGTCGGGTGGGGCGCGGCGGCCGCGGGACCCCAACGATAGGGACACGACCGCCCGGGCCGGGGGCCGGGTCCGAGCCGCGTCTGTAG
The DNA here is from genome assembly GCA_035533215.1 of Candidatus Micrarchaeia archaeon. Taxonomy (GTDB): domain Bacteria; phylum Chloroflexota; class Dormibacteria; order Aeolococcales; family Bog-877; genus DAHUZL01. Next base: position 6,886 of record DATLUG010000049.1, read on the forward strand.
AACCTGGTCTGGTCTGATACGATCGCATCATGGCGGACACGATCAACGTCTACGAGGCCAAGACCCACCTGTCGCGGCTGCTGGATCGCGTCGCGCGCGGCGAGGTGATCCTGATCGCTCGCGCCGGCCGTCCGGTCGCCCGCCTCATGCCGCTGGGAGCGGTGAGCAGCCCGCGTCGCCCGGGCGGCTGGACCGGCCGGGTCCGGATCGCTGCCGACTTCGACGAGCTCACCCCGGAGGTCAGCGAGGCCTTCCAGGGGCGGCGGCCGTGAGACTGCTCCTCGACACCCACGCCCTGCTCTGGTGGCTGGCGGACGAGGGCCTGACGCCCCACGCCGCGCGCGAGATCGCGCGGATCGAGAACCAGGTCCTGGTCTCAGCCGCGAGCGCCTGGGAGATCGCGATCAAGCGCTCGCTCGGCCGTCTCCAGGCCCCCGATGACCTCGTCGAGCAGATCAGCGCCGCGGGCTTCGAGGACCTCTCCATCGATTGCCGCCATGCGATCGTTGCCGGAGGCCTGCCCCCCCACCACCAGGACCCGTTCGACCGCATGCTGATCGCCCAGGCGGTGGTCGAAGGGCTGACCGTGGTGACGCGCGACCCCCGCTTCGCCGCCTACCAGGTGGCGCTGCTCGCGGCCTGAGCCGGGGCCCGACCGCCCGCGGACAGCATGGCGCCGGGGGCGCTGTGCTCAGCCGAGGGCGTCGAGCATCGCCTCCGGGCTGGCCGCCATGCAGGTGAAGCTGGGCACGTCGCGGAGGGTGTAGGCGGAGGCCTCGGTGTCCCGGAGCGCCTGGACGCAGTCGAGGAACTCCGCCGCGCTGTCGGCCTCGAACGCGACCACGAACTCCTGGTCGTCGAGCCCGAACGAGTAGGTGGTGTTGATCTTCACCCCGGTGAAGTCCCGTCCCACCCGGATGTGCTCGTCCATCATCCGCTCCCGCTCCGCCGGCGGCAGCGCCCACCAGGCCCTTGTCTTCACGAACGGGTAGACGAACAGGAAGGGCTTGCCCCCCGGCGCCAGCACCAGGCGCTCGCTGCCGCCGCGGTTGCCGGGCCGGGCCTTGTCGAAATAGAGCGAGCGCTTGGTCATCGAGGTGTAGCTGGCGGCGGGCTCCAGGTAGCCACCGATGGCGGTCCGGTTGAGGTCGCGGAAGAGCTGGTGGAGGCGGTCGACCTCCTCGCTCGCCACCCACAGCATGCAGTCGGCGTCGCCTCGGGTCCCGACCAGGGAATAGGTGCGGAGCAGGAGCCGCTCCGCGTGGCGGTGGAGCACGGCCAGCGCCTCCTCGCGATGCGCCGCCCGGATGTCGGGGTCCAGCCGGCGCCACCCGAGGTCGACCCGGTAGAGGGCGAACCGGACCAGCTGGCGCCGAGCCGGGCCGCTGGCGTCGCGGACCCGGATGGCGCCGATCGCCGGGGTCGAGGCTGCGTCCTTGGTGTCGGCGGCGGGGGACGCGGGCCGGGTGAGGGCGGTGTCGGCCATCGGTGGGGTCCTCCAGCGCTGCCGGTCAGCGGGCGAGCTCACGGGAGAGCGGCACCGTGTGCCCGCACCAGCGGCACACGTAGCAGGAGCCGGGCCGGGTCACGGCACGGCCGCCCACCAGGGTCACGCTGCCGCCCTCGCCCTCCAGTGTGACGAACGGGGTCCCGGCGTGTCGACAGTGCTCACAGACCGCGGGGGGGGGATTGTGGAGCACGGTGTCACCCCGCCAGCGCGTCCGGCCGGAGCAGGGCCAGGGTGGCGCGCGTCAGCACCTCGGCGCCGATGCGCAGGCAGCCCTCGTCGAGGTCGAACTCCGGGTGGTGGTGGGGCGCGGTGATCCCGCGGGAGCGGTTGCCGGCCCCCAGCAGGAAGTAGCAGCCGGGAACCCTAAGGCAGTACTCGGCCATGTCGTCGCCGACGGTGAGCGGGTCGGCCGTCACCAGGGTGGCGCCGAGGGTGGCGCGGGCGGCCGCCTCCACCACCCGCGCCACCCTCGGGTCCGACACGACCGGCGGGCAGCCCGGGCCCCTGGTGAAGGTCGCGGTGGCCCCGGCCCCGCCGGCGATCCCCCCGGCCAGCTCCGCCACCCGGCGCAGGAGACGCTCGCGGAGGTCGGGGTCGAAGGCCCGCACCGTGCCGTCGAGCCGGACCGTCTCGGCGATGATGTTGGCGGCCTGGCCGCCCTCGATGCGCCCGATGGTGACCACCGCGGGCTCGAACGGGGACGTCTCGCGCGAGACCAGCGTCTGCAGCCCCTGCACGATCGCCGCCGCCACCGGCACCGGGTCCAGCGACAGGTGGGGGAGCGCCCCGTGCCCCCCCCGGCCCCGGACCGCCAGGGTGAACTCGTCCGCCGAGGCGAAGATCGCCCCGCTCCGGACCCCGACCGTCCCGACCTCGAGACCCGAGTAGAGGTGCAGGCCGACCACGGCGCGCACCCCTGTGCCGGAGGCGACCGCCGCCCCGGCGCCCGCGCCGTCCTCGGCCGCGCCCGACGGCGGGGCCGGGTCCAGCGCGCCGGCCTCGATCAGGCGCCGGGCACCGCCCGCCACCTCCTCGGCCGGCTGGAAGCAGAAGCGGACGCGGCCCGGGAGGTCGGCGCGATGGGCGGCGAGAACCTCGGCCACCCCCAGCGCGATCGCCATGTGCCCGTCGTGGCCGCACGCGTGCATGACCCCGGGGCGGTGCGACCGGTACGGGCGGTCCTCCCCCCGCTCCTGGATCGGGAGCGCATCGATGTCGGCCCGGACCATCACCGGACCGGCGACCCCGCCGGCTTGATCCTCGCCGTCCCCCTGGAGATCGCAGAGGACCGCGGTGCCGTCCAGGAGGAGCCGGGGAGCGAGGCCGATCTCCCGCAGGCGGTCCGCGATCCGTCCGGCGGTCTCGCCCTCGGCGAACGAGAGCTCCGGCTCCTGGTGGAGCACGCGCCTGGTGGCCACCATCTGCTCCTCGGCGGCCGCCACCGCGGCCGCGACCCACTCGGTCATGGGGTGGACCGCACCCCCAACCGGACCGCCGGTGCTCCCGCCTCCCCGACCGGGCCGGGACGCATCATCCGGGGCAGGACGGTGGCGAGGGCCGAGTTGGGCACGCATCGGCAGGCGCCGGCGGCTCGGGCCGCCGCCTGCGTCTGGACGTCCTTGTGGGGCAGGATCGCGGCCACCCGGCGCCCCGGGGCCTCGGCGACGAGGCCGGCGATCAGGGCGACCCGCTCCTCCTGGCGCTCGTTGCAGTCGACGAGCACCAGCGCCGCCGCCCCCGGAACCGGCGGCCGGGCGACCACACAGAGGGCCGTCCCCGCCCCCCGGGCGAGCGCGGCGACCCGCGACTGCAGCCACAGGTCGGTGGAGACGAGCGCCACCGGGAGATCGGCGGAGGCGGTCACCGACCGATCATACGGGCGGGCCGCGGGGCCGATCCCAGCCGTCGCCTACAATCGGGCGGTGATCGCCCCCGCCGCCCCCCTCGCCCTCACCCAGGATGCGGTCGACGAGATCCGCGCCTGGCGGACCCGCGACGGACGCCCGGAGGCGGTGTTCCGGGTCGACGTCCGGCTCGGCGGGTGCCGCGGCTTCAAGCTCTTCTTCGACCTGGAGGACTTTGTCCAGGCCGACGACTGGGTCGTCGAGCAGGCCGGGGTGCAGGTGGTGGTCCAGACCGACGGGCTGCCGCTGGTGGCCGGCTCGGTGCTGGACTTCGAGGACAGCTACCGCGGCCGGGGCTTCCGCCTCGCCAACCCCCGGGCCCGCAACGGCTGCGGCTGCGGCACCTCGTTCATGGCCGACTACCCGGGCGCCGAGGGGGACGACGACGTCCCCGAGGCCGCGGCCGACCCGCTCCCGCTAGCCTGACAGCCGAGCGGGCCCGGTCGCCACGACCGGCCGTCCCCGGCCCTGCCTCTGAATCAGCCGGGGCGGAGCCAGCGAAGGGTTCGGCGCACCCGTCGCGACCAGCGGACGGCGGTCGCCAGCAGAGCCCGGGACTCGCGCCCGGAGCGCGGGGCGTAGAGCACGCCGATGGCGAGGCCGATGCCGAGGCCGCGGGTGAACCCGCGGCGGTACCGGATCATCGGGCGCAGCCACCTCCGGCGAGCCGCGCGCGCCGCCACCGGCAGCGCCTGCGGCCACTCCGTCAGCTGCCCGAGCCGGTCCGTCCCGGACGGCCGCACGGCGGGCAGCCCCCGGGGACCGGTCATCCCGGGCCGCTCCCGACCGGCGGCTCGCCCAGGCCCTGCTCCTCCACCCCGGTCCGCACGGTGGTGCCATTGGCCGAGGGCGTCCCGACCGTGCTGCGGACCACGACCGCGTCGATCGGCTCGCCCCGGTGGGCCAGCTCCACCACACGCTGGGCCGCTCGTTCCACCATCGGCTGGGCGGTGTGAGCCAGGTCGCCCATCCCGTGGGCGGCCGCCCGCAGCACCGGCTCGGCCCGGCGCCACCCCGCCTCGGTGCCGGCGGCCACCCGCTGGCCGCGGCCGGTCCAGCGCCGGGCCGTCGCCTCCAGCCGGGACCTGGTCTCGCGACCGGGCCGGGGAGCGACCAGCGCCCCCGCCACCATCCCGCAGACCGCGCCGTGGACGAAACCTCGCAGGTAGGCCATGTGCTGCTCACCTCCATCAGGGCCGACGGCGGCGGCGCCCTCGACCAGCCGTCGTCCCATCAGGGTAGGCGCTTCGCCCTCCGGGTGCCAGCGGATCCGTTCCCCGGAGCCATCGCACGCGGTACGCTTGCCGGACTGTGCGGCGATCGGCTGGCACCCGCCGGCACCGTCAGGGTCTCGGGTGGCGACGGAGCCCGGCGGGGCGGCAACCGGGGTGATCGAATGCGATGGCGTGACCGCCATGCCTGACCCGTCCGACCCGAGCGTCGCTCGCCTGGCGGAGCTGGGCTTCTCCCGGTACGAGGCGCGCACCTACGTCGGCCTGCTCGCCGCCGACGGCGCCACCGGGTACGGCATCTCCAACGCCACCGGCGTCCCCCAGCCGAAGGTGTACGAGACGCTCCGCCGGCTGGTGGAGCGGGGGGCCGCCGTCCAGACCGGCGAGCGGCCGGCCCGGTACACGGCGGTGGCGCCCGCCGACCTCCTCCACCACCTGGAGGGGGAGTTTCAGGCCCGGGTCGCCGCCGCCCGCGACGACCTCGATCGGGTGCCACGGACGCCCACGCCGGAGCGGGTCCTCGCGGTGGCCCGGGTGGACGGGTTCGGCCTCGGCCTGGAGCGGGCCGCGGCCGCCATCGCCGAGGCCCGGCGGCGCGTGTACGTGCACGCGCGCACCCCCGAGCTGGAGCCGCTGGGGGCCGCCATCGGCGCCGCGTCGGCGCGGGGGGTCGAGTTCGCGATCGTGCACTTCGGCCCGCTGCCCTTCGCGCCCCCCCACGGGCAGGTGGTCCGCCACGCCAGCACCGAGGGGACCCTGTACCCGGCCCGCAAGACCCGTCACGTGGCGGTGGTCGTCGACTCCGCCTGGGCGCTGTGGGCGGTGGCGCGGGACGGCCTCGAGGCGGAGGGCTTCTGTGCGGACTCGCCCCTGGTCGCCGGCCTGGTGAAGGCCTACATCCGCCACGACCTCTTCGTCCAGCGCATCTACCAGGACTTCACGGTCGAGCTGGAGGGCCGCTACGGACCGGGCCTGCTCCGCCTCGCCGACCTCTCGGGGAACGCCCAGGACGCATCCGCCGAGCGGGCGACCGGCGCCTGGTGACCCGGGACGGGAGGTCGTCCCCGCGGGCGCCACGGACTGGCCCACAGGCCTCTGCGGTCGGCGTGCTCGCCGGAACGTGGCCGGCGGGCGGCGATGGCGGGCCGCACGGACCAACGCTCCGCTGCGGCTGGGGATGCCCGTCACCCGGGCGGCAGCGCCCTCGACGTGGTGCAGGAGGCCGCCTCTCGGAGCGGGTCGGAGCGTTCCGGACAAGACCCGGCGGCCTCCCCGCCGCGCGGCGC
>DATLUG010000050.1:0-62393 GCA_035533215.1 Candidatus Micrarchaeia archaeon
GCCGGTTGGGGGTACACCGCCCGACCGCGCGGCCGGACCCGCGGACGGGTCAGTCGGCGGCGCGGGCCAGCAGGCCCCGGGCGATGATCAGCCGCTGGATCTCGTTGGTCCCCTCGCCGACGATGAGCAGGGGCGCGTCCCGGTACAGCCGCTCGATCGGGTAGGCGGTGGCGTATCCGTAGCCCCCGAAGATCCGCATCGCCTCCAGCACCACCTGCTGGCAGGCCTCGGAGCTGAACAGCTTGGCCATCCCCGCCTCCACGTCGCTGCGCTCCCCCCGCTGCTTGCGCTGGGCCGCCGCGTGGGTGAGGAGCCGGGAGGCCTCGATCTGGGTCGCCATGTCGGCCAGCTTGAACTGGATCGCCTGGTGCTCGGCGATCGGGCGTCCGAACGCCTGCCGCTCGCGCGCATAGCGGATGGCGTGCTCGAAGGCGGAGCGGGCCACCCCGATCGCGCGGGCGGCGACATTGATCCGCCCCACCTCGATCCCCGCCATCATCTGCTGGAAGCCGCGACCCTCCTCGCCGCCGAGGAGGTTGGCGCGGGGCTGACGGCTGCCGGTGAAGAGGAGCTCGGTGGTCTCGACACCCTTGTAGCCGAGCTTGTCGATGGCCCGGCCGGCGGTGAACCCGGGGCCCTTCTCGCAGAGGAGGCAGGAGAGCTGGCGGTGCGGGGGCTCGGCCCCGGGGTCGGTCCGCACCAACGTCGCCACCAGCCCAGCGCGCGCCCCGTTGGTGGCCCACATCTTGGTGCCGGTGACCAGGTAGGCGTCGTCCTGGCGCTCGGCGACGGTGCGAACCGCCTGCACATCGCTGCCGCCCTGGGGCTCGCTCATGCTGAAGCCGGCGCGCAGCTCGGCAGCGGCCAGCCGGGGGAGGAAGCGCTGGCGCTGCTCGTCGGTCCCGAAGGTGGCGATGAGGTACGCGGTGATCACGTGGGTGTTGAGGACGCCCGCCAGCGACATCCACCCGCGGGCCAGCTCCTCCACCACCATGGCATAGGTGACGAGGTCGAGGCCGGCGCCGCCATAGGCCTCGGGGACGGTGAGCCCGAAGAGGCCGAGCTCGCGCATGCCCTCCACCATCGCCTCCGGGTAGGCGTCGCGTCGCTCCAGGTCCGGCGCCAGCGGGATCACCTCGCGGTCCACGAAGTCGCGCACGGTGTCGACGATCGCCTGCTGCTCCTCGGTCATGGGCGTCATCGGCACCCCCTCGCCTCCACTCGCCTTGCCGTCTCGCCGGCCGGTCAGATCACGGCCGGCGCATGGTAGCGCCCGAAGACCTCGGCGAGGACGCCGCAGACCTCGCCGACGGTGCAGCGCCGGCGCACCGCCTCCATGACCTCCGGCATCAGCGGGGCCAGGGGGTCGGCGGCAGCGTCGCGCAGTCGGTCCAGCTGGGATCGGGCCGCGCCGCCGTCGCGGCCGGCGCGGGCGCGCCGGAGCCGCTCCAGCTGGGCCGCCTCGAGGGCGGGGTCGAGGCGGAACCCGGGCACCGGGGGCGGGGCCGCGCCGCCAGCGGGGACGGCGACGTTGCGGCCGACCACCCGCCGCCGGCCGGAGGTGAGCGCCTGCTCGGCCCGCACCGCCTCCTCCTGGATCGCCCGCTGCATCCAGCCGCTCTCGATGCACGCCACCGCCCCGCCCAGGCTCTCGACCTCTCGGAGGAGATCCCCCGCCCGCCGCTCCAGCTCGTCGGTCAGCGCCTCCACCACGTAGGAGCCGGCGAGGGGGTCGGCCGTATCGGCGGCGCCGGTCTCCTCGAGCAGGACCTGCTGGGTGCGGACGGCGAGCAGCTGGGCCGCCTCCGAGGGGATCCCCAGCGCCTCGTCGTAGCAGGAGAGCGCCAGCGACTGGACCCCGCCGAGCACCGCCGCCAGCGCCTGGTAGGCGGCGCGGACGATGTTGGTGAGCGGCTCCTGGGCGGTGAGGGTGGAGCCGCCGGTCTGGGTGTGGGTGCGCAGCTCCCAGGATCGCGGGTCCTGGGCGCGGTGGCGGTCCCGCATCAGGCCCGCCCACATGCGGCGCAGCGCCCGGAACTTGGCCACCTCCTCCAGCAGGTGGCTGTGGGTGTTGAAGATCCAGGAGAGCCGGGGAGCGAACGCATCGATGGCGAGGCCCTGCGCCAGCACCGCGTCGACGTAGGCGAGGGCGTTGGCCAGCGCGAACGCCATCTCCTGGACGGCGGTGCTGCCCGCTTCGCGGAGGTGATAGCCGCAGAGGGAGATGGGATTGAGGCGCGGGGTCTCGCGCACGCACCAGGCGACGAGGTCCGCCGCCAGCCTGAGGGAGGGGCGCGGCGGGTAGATGTAGGTGCCGCGGGCCACGTACTCCTTGAGGACGTCGTTCTGGACGGTGCCCTGGATCCGGTCCCGCGCCACCCCCTGCGCCTCGGCGACGACGACGTACATCGCCACCAGCACCGGGGCGGGGGCGTTGATCGTCATCGAGGTGCTGACCTCGCCGAGGGGGACCCCGTCGAAGCAGGCGGCGAGGTCGTCGACGGTGTCCACCGCCGCCCCCAGCCGGCCGACCTCGCCGTGCGCGCGCGGGTCGTCCGAGTCGAGCCCCATCTGGGTGGGGAGGTCGAACGCCAGCGACAGCCCGGTCTGCCCCTCGTCGAGGAGGAAGCGGAAGCGCCGGCTGGTCTCCGCCCCGGTGCCGAAGCCGGCGTACTGGCGGATGCTCCAGGGGCGGCCGCGGTAGCCGTTGGCGCGCAGGCCGCGGGTGAACGGGGGCAGGCCGGGCAGGCCCACCCGCGCGCGGTACGCCGCGGGGTCGGTGTCCAGCGGCGTGTAGCAGGCGGCGATCGCGAGCCCCGAGGGGGTGGCGAAGTCGGGCTGGCGCTCCCCCCGCCCGGTGGCCGCGGCGAGCGGGCCCTCGGCCCAGGCTGTGACGTCCGCCCGCAGCTCGGGGTCAGCCGCCATGGGCGCCGACCCCGCGGCGGCCGGCACCGACCAGGATCACCATCTTGCCGGCGTGCTGGTTGTGGCGCATCACCTGGTGGGCGCGGGGCACCTCCTCGAAGGGGAAGACGTCGCCTACCACCGGCTGGATCTTGCGCTGGACGATCAGCTCGTTGGCCTGCTGGCACTCGTAGGCGTTGGCGAAGTGGGAGCCGATGATCGACTTCTGTCGCATCCACAGGTAGCGGACGTCGAACTCCAGATTGTAGCCGGCGGTGGCCCCGCAGATCACCACCTTGCCGAAGCGGGAGCAGACGAACACCGAGGTGGGGAAGGTCGCCGATCCGACGTGCTCGAAGACGATGTCGACGTCGCGGCCCCCGGTCAGTTCGCGGATGCGCTTACCGAAACGGCGCATCTCGGTGATCCGGTGGCGCTGCTGGTCGGCCGACTCGCCCGGGCGCTTCACGAGGTCGAACTCGCTGCGGTTGATGGCGGCGGTGGCCCCCAGCGCCCTGGTCAGCGCCGCCTTCTCGTCGGACGACACCACCGCGATCGCGTTGGCTGAGTAGAGGCGGCAGATCTGCACCGCCATCGAACCCAGGCCGCCGCCGCCGCCCCAGACGAGGACGTTCTGGCCGGCCCGGATCTGGGCCCGGTCGACCAGCATCCGGTAGGCGGTGAAGTAGACGAGCCCATACGAGGCGGCCTCCTCCCAGGTGAGGTGGCGCGGCTTGGGCAGCAGCTGCTGCGACTGCACGCGGCAGAACTGGGCGAAGGAGCCCCACGAGGTCTCGTAGCCCCAGATCCGCTGCTCGCTGCAGGCCATGGGGTCCAACCCGTTGCATTCCGGGCACTCCCCGCAGGACTGGTTGCAGTGCACCACCACCTCGTCGCCGGGATGCCAGCGGTGGACGTTGGCGCCCACCCGCCAGACCACCCCGCTGGCGTCGGAGCCGGCGATGTGGAAGGCCTCCTTGTGGATCGTGAAGACCGAGACCGGCTGGCCGAGGGCGGCCCACACGCCGTTGTAGTTGACCCCCGCCGCCATCACCCGCACCACCACCTCGTCGGGGCCGGGCTCGGGGGTGGGCACCTCCTCCAGGCGCATCGCCTGCTCCGGTTCCCCCTCCGTCCCCGGGCGGATCACGAACGCCGGCATGGTCGGCGGCAGGGTGCCCAGGGCGAGCGGTTCGGCGACGGCGAGGGCCATGGCACAGCCTCCGGGAGTGGCACGGGCCGCACGGCCCCGCGCCGGTCGATCCCCGCACCGGCAGCGCACGCCGACGGTGTGCCGACGGCCCGGGTCCGATCGCCGCCGGCGCCTCCAGGGTACCCGCCCGATGGCGACGGTGCCAAGGCCAGGGCGGATCCCGGATCGGCCGGGGCGACGACCGGTCGCCGCCCTACGGGCCTCCCGCGCGGACCCGGCCCGGCGCACCCGGCGGGGCCCTCCTCCACGGCGACGCAGGCCCCCCGGCGGCGTCTCCGGGGGGCGGGCTCGCCGGCAGCCGCCTGCGGGCGACTGCGCGACCCGCCGGACCCAGTGCGCGGGGCGGAAGGGGACGGGCGTGCGGGGTCGGCGACCCGGCGCCGTCACGCGCCGGGCGCGGTCCCTTCCGGTCTGACTGGGCGGGGGTGCGCGCTCTGGCGGCACGGTCGGGCCGAAGGAGTGGCGCCCGCTCCCGGCGGCGGCGGGCGCGTCCCTCCCGGCGGCGCTACGGCTGGCTGCGAGCCGCCCGGGGTGGGGCGGCCAGGAGCTGCCCCGGGGGGCTGGCCGGGCGGCCGCGGCGCGTCGCCAGCACCGAGCCGCAGAGGATCAGGAGGAACCCTGCCAGAAGTCCCCAGCTGAGGGGCTCGTGCCGCACCGCCACCCCGAGCAGCACCGCGACGACCGGGTTGACGTAGGTGATCACGGTGGAGCGCACCGGCCCCACCTCGGTGACGAGCTCGAAGAAGAGGACGAAGGCGAGGGCGGTGCAGACCACCCCCAAGCCGAGGACGGCGACGACGACCGAGCCGGATGGGAGGACGGTCGGGTGCTGCACCGCCGCCAACGGAGCGTAGAGGACGGCGCCCACGACCAGCGCGGCGAAGACGACGCCGATGCCGGGCAGGTGGGCGAGGGAGCGGGTCAGGACCTGGGGCCCGGCCGCGTAGCAGAGGACGACGACTGCCATCTCCCCCAGCGCCAATGGGCTGGCGTTGCCGAGGTCGAAGCCGACCACCGCCCCCACCCCGAGCACACCCAGCAGCAGCCCCAGGAGCTGTGCTCGGCCGAGGTGCTCACTCGAGCCGAGGAACCGCACGATGACCATCCCGGCCAGGGGCACCGCCGCGACGAGGAGCCCGGAGAGGGAGCTGGTGAGGTGCCGCTCCGCATCCGAAAGCAGCCACCACGGCACGATGATCTCGGCCATCGTGAAGACGAGGAGCGGGACCCAGGCCCGCAGCACGCGGTGGAGCTGTCCCCGGACCACCGCCAGCGGCAGGAGCAGCACGGACCCGATCGCGGTCCGTGCGAAGACCAGGGTGGCGGGAGTCAGATGGGCGACCGCGTCCTTGATGAGCAGGTAGGGGAGGCCCCAGATCACGCCCATCGCCGCGAACAGCAGCCATCCCCTGCGGGTCATGCGGGCGAGCACCTCCCCTCTTCCGCCTTCGGCCGCTCGGACGAGCCGGCAGCCACGATAGCGGGCGGCGCAGGGCGGGGCACCGGATCCCTCGGGCATCGCCGCGAGGCTTCCCGTCCCCCGGCCCGTCGCTCGGCGCGCCACCTGGGGCCAAGCGGGGCGGCGCTTGGACAACCCTGCCCAGAGGCTCGCGAGCCGGTCGCCGGGCCACCCACCGGCCCGGAGACACGCGAGGCCGCGGCCCCGACATCGTCGACGGCGCCGTGTCGGGGAAGGGGGACTTCGGCTGGTCCGGCGGCGTCGGCGAGGGTCGGTTGTCGACCAAGGCCACCAGCCACCCCACCGCGATGGCAGCAGCCCGGGCAGGCGTCGACGGCGCACAGCTGCTGAGGATCGCGGCGAGGAGGCCCGGGTCGCGGGGCCGGCCGGCGAGGGACTGGGTGAATGGCGGGGGGCGGCTGAGTCGTGCGTCGGATGCGCCGGGGACACGCCCGCGGACGGGCGTCCGGGCCACCTCCCAGGGGCGCCCTGAGGGCGATCGATCCGGCCGGCACTACGATGGTCCCCGTGACGAACTCCGCGCTACTGGTCATGGACGTCCAACGCGGCGTCGTCGAGCGCTACCCGGACCGATCCGAGTCGGTGCTCGCGGCCCTCGGGCGGGCCACGACGGCAGCCCGCTCCGCCGGCGTGCCGGTGATCTACGTGCGGGTCGCCTTCCGCCCCGGCGCCCCGGAGATCAGCCGGCGGAACCGGGCCTTCTCCACCATCGCCGCCTCCTTGGCGCTGGCCGCGGACCACCCTGACACTCAGATTCACCCCGCCCTCACCCCTCTCTCCGACGACATCGTGGTCACCAAGAAGCGGGTCAGCGCATTCGCGGGCAGTGACCTCGACGTTGTGCTGCGATCGCTGGAGGTGGATGCCCTGGTACTGGCCGGCATCGCCACCAGTGGAGTCGTGCTGTCCACCCTCCGCCAGGCAGCCGACCTCGACTACACGCTCACCGTCCTCCGAGACGGATGCGCAGACGCGGATCCCGAAGTCCACCGCATCCTGCTCGACAAGGTGTTCCCCCGACAGGCGGCCGTCCTCAGCACCGACGAATGGGCGCACCACCTGGGGAGCGCGTCCTCCGGTCCTGAGCCCCATGACCGCCTGTCCTACGCCCATGGGGGGCCACCGTGACGGCGCGATCGCTCACCCTTCGGAGGGAGTCACTCGTCACGGGAACGGGGAGGCGGGGGCCGGGCTGAGCCACCGGGAGGCGGGCGGAAGCCCGGCGGCGGCGGCGAGTCCAGGGAGCTCGAGTCGAGCTCCGCGGGGCAAGGGCCAGACGAACCGGCGCATCGCCACCGGATGACCCCTGGGCCCGCGGGGAGCGACGCGCGACCCGGCACCCCGACCTTCAGGGTCCCCGGGAGATTCCCTGCAGCGTCGGACCTCTGCGGCGGCGACCCCGCCCCGGGTCGATCCCTCCCGTCTCTCCCCCTGCCCTCACCGGCCGGATGGCGCGGCACGCGCACCGCGACGGGCTCCGCTCGGCCGTACCCGGGCGATCAGGACCCCTGTGCCTCACGGCGAGCGGGACGGATCACGGCCGGGGCGGCCTCGACCCCTGCCCGGCGCTTGCGGACGCACCGAGCGAGCGCGATACTCGCTCGGGACTCACGCTGGCAGCTCGGAAGGCCATGCCCGGCCAGACGGCCCCCGGGTGCGGCGACCCCGACGACGTCCGGCCTCGGTCAGGCTGGGCCCCTCGGCGAGGGTCCGAGCGGGGTGCGGACACACCTGGGAGGGACGACATGGGCGAGCCGATCACGATGACGGTCAACGGGGTCGCCCGCGAGGACCAGGTGGAGCCGCGAACCCTCCTCGTGCATCACCTGCGCGAGGCCGCGGGGCTGACCGGTACCCACATCGGCTGCGACACGAGCCAGTGCGGAGCCTGCACCGTGCTGCTCAACGGCGACGCGGTGAAGTCCTGCACCGTGTTCGCGGTCCAGGCGGACGGCGCCGAGATCACCACCATCGAAGGGCTGGCCACGGGCGATTCGCTGCACCCGCTCCAGCAGGCGTTCTGGGACGAGCACGGCCTCCAGTGCGGCTACTGCACGCCGGGGTTCATCATGACCGCGGTCAAGCTCCTCGCCGACAACCCGACTCCCACCGACGACGAGATCCGCATCGGCCTGGAGGGCAATCTGTGCCGCTGCACCGGCTACGCCAACATCCTGAAGTCGGTGCGCACCGCCAGTCGCCGAATGCAGGGGCAAGCGACCGGCTCCAGCCCCGCCGCCAGCGCCACCGCCACCGCCGCCCGGTCGGGAGGCTAGGGCGATGGCCGTCACCCAGCTGATCGGGGCGCGGATCCAGCGCCGCGAGGACCCCCGGCTCGTCACCGGGCACGGCCGCTACACCGAGGACCTCATCCCAGGTGGGTGCGCCACCCTGCAGGTGGTGCGCAGCCCGCATCCGCACGCCCGCATCCGCTCCATCGATATCGGCCCCGCCGCCGCCGCGCCGGGCGTGCTCCGGGTCCTGGTCGCGGCCGACTTCCACCAGGTCCTCCAGGGCGCCATGCCGGTGACCCCGTCCTTCGTGGCGGACAAGCGGCAGGTGCCGGCACGGTTCCCGATCGCCGATGACGAGGTTGTGTACCAGGGGGAGCCGGTGGCGGTGGTGGTGGCCGGAGATCGCGCCGCCGCCGCCGATGCGGCCGAGCTGGTGGCGGTCGACTACGAGCCGCTCCCGGCGGTGGTGGAGGTGGGGGAGGCTCTCCGGCCGGGCAGCCCCCGCACCCACCTGGGCGCACCCGACAACGTCTGCTGGGACGTCACCTACTCCGGGGGCGACGTGGCATCGGCCTTCGCCGACGCCGAGGTGGTGGTGCGGGAGCGGATCCTGCAGCAACGGCTCGCACCGACCCCGATCGAGGGGCGGGTGGTGGTGGCCGAGCACCACCCCTACGACGGCCGGATGACGATCTGGCTCGGGAGCCAGAACCCCCACTTCATCCGCCTGTTCGTGAGCCAGGCGCTGGGGATGGCCGAGACCCAGGTGCGGGTGGTCTCACGCGACGTGGGCGGCGGGTTCGGCAGCAAGATCAGCCCCTACCCCGAGGACTACCTGGTCCCGGCGGCGGCCACGCTGGTGCACCGCCCGGTGAAGTGGGTGGAGACCAGGACGGAGGCGATGTCCGGCACCACCCACGGCCGGGGCCAGGTCTTCGACGTCGAGGTGGCGGCCAAGCGCGACGGCACCCTGCTCGGCATGCGCCTCGTCCAGACCCTCGACGTCGGAGCCTACTGCGGCACCTTCGGCGCCTTCCAGGCGGTGGCGGTGTACATGGCGCCGGGCTGCTACCGGTGGCGCGGCGTCGAGGGGCGGACCATCGGGGTGCTCACCAACAAGGTGCCCACCGACCCCTACCGAGGCGCCGGGCGGCCGGAGGGCACCCACCTGGTGGAGCGGATGGTCGACCGGGTCGCCGGCGAGCTGGCCATGGACCCTGCCGAGGTCCGCCGTCGCAACTTCGCCGCGGACTTCCCGTTCACCAACCCCTTCGGGTTCGTCTACGACTCGGGCGACTATCACAAGACCCTGGCCCGCGCCTGCAGCGCGGTCGACTACGACGGTCTGCGCCGCCGCCAAACGGAGCTCCGCGCCCAGGGTCGCTACCTCGGCATCGGCCTCTCCACCTACGTCGAGATCTGCGGCTTCGGTCCCAGCGCACCCACCGCCGCCGCCACTGGCGGGATCGCGCTGGTGGAGGGCGCCCAGGTGCGGGTGTTCCCGACCGGCTCCGTCGCCGTGCACGTGGGGACCCACGCCCACGGTCAGGGGCACGACACCACCTTCTCCCAGATCGTCGCCGACACCCTGGGCATCCCCCTGGAGCAGGTCCGGCTCCACCACGGCGACACCGATGAGGGGACCGGCTTCGGCTACGGCACCTACGGCAGCCGCAGCCTGTCAGTGGGAGGGATGGCGGTCCTCGGTGCCACCGTCAAGGTGGTCGAGAAGGCGCGCCGGCTCGCCGCCCACCTCCTCGAGGCGGACGAGCAGGACGTGGTCTTCGAGGCCGGTCGCTTCGGGGTGCGGGGCAGCCCTCGGACCGCGAGGAGCTTTGCCGAGGTCGCCCTCGCCGCCTACGGGGCCAATCTCCCCGACGGGATGGAGCAGGGGCTGGAGGCGGTCCACTATTTCGATCCCGCCAACTTCGTCTGGCCGTTCGGGGCCCACGTGGGTGTCGTCGAGGTCGACGTCGAGACCGGCCAGGTGGCGATCGAGCGCTACGTGGCGGTCGACGATTGCGGCACCGTGATCAATCCCATGATCGTGGAGGGCCAGGTCCAGGGCGGCATCGCGCAGGGGATCGCCCAGGCGCTGTTCGAGGAGGTGGTGTACGACCCGGACACCGGACAGCTGCGGACCGCAACCCTGGTCGACTACCTGGTGCCGACGATGAGCGAGCTCCCGGTGCCCGAGCTGAGCCGCACCGTCACCCCGAGCCCGACCAACGCGCTGGGGGTGAAGGGGGTCGGTGAGGCCGGCACGATCGCCGCCAGCGCCGCCGTGATCAACGCCATCTGCGACGCACTCGCCCCGCTCGGCATCCGACATGTGGACATGCCGGCCAGCCCGGACCGGCTCTGGCGCCAGATCCAGGAGGCTCGACGCGCATGATCCCCGCCAGCTTCGAGTACCGACGCGCCACCGACCTCGACGACGCCACCCGCCTGCTCCGCGAGCTGGGCCCGGAGGCCAAGGTGCTGGCGGGCGGCCACAGCCTCATCCCCTTGATGCGCCTCCGCCTGGCCCAGCCCTCGGCGCTGGTCGACATCGGGCGGGTGGCCGGCCTCGACACCATCCGGGTCGATGGTGACCGGATCCGGATCGGCGCCATGGTCCGCCACGCCGACCTGGCCGGGTCGGCGGTGGTGCGGGGTGTGCTGCCCCTCCTCGCCGAGATGGCCTCCGAGGTGGGCGACCTCCAGGTGCGGGCCCGCGGCACCATCGGGGGGGTGATCGCCCACGCCGATCCTGCCGGCGACTACCCGACCCTGGCCCTGATGCTGGACGCCGAGGTCGTGACCACCCACGGCTCCCACCGCGCGGTGGACTTCTTCCAGCACCTGTTCACGACCCCGCTCCAGCCCGACGAGGTGGTCCGCGAAGTCGTGTTCCCGGCGGCGCCGGGGCCCCACCGGTACATCAAGTTCCGGCGCCGGCGCTGCGACTGGGCGATCGTGGGAGCGGCCGCGCAGCAGCTGGGCCAGGGCTGGCGGCTCGGGCTCACCAACTGCGGGCCGACCCCGGTCCGCGCCGCCGCGGCCGAGGCCGCGCTGGCCGCGGGCCAGAGCGCCGCCGAGGCCTCCCAGCAGGCGGCTGACGGGCTCACCCCGCCCTCGGACCTTCGCGCCAGCGCCGACTACCGGCGTCATCTGGCTCGGGTCCTGACCAGGCGGGCCCTGGAGCAGGCGGCCGCCTGATCCCTGCGGTGCTGGCAGCGCGGCCGATGGGGGACGCCTGCACCATGGCTGCGGAGCACCGGCTGGGCGATGGGAGAGAGGGTCGCGGGCCACCCCGCGGTCCTCGCGGCCCGGCCTATCATCGATGCCGATGCCAACGATCGAAGCGGCCGATCCCGACCCAGCGCATCCTGCCGACGCTGCCGAGGCCACCTGGGCTCCGATGCGGCACGGTCTCGCCGCCGCCTGGCCGGGGGCGCCCTCGCTGGCGGATCCGAGCGCCGTCGAGACCGCCCTCCTGAGCACCGGATACATCGCCGACCGGACGCTCGCCACCACCTGCTACCTGGCCCTCACCCTGGAGCGACCGATGCTGCTGGAGGGCGAGGCCGGCGTCGGCAAGACCGAGCTGGCCAAGGCGCTCGCACTGGCGCTCCGGGCCCCGCTCATCCGACTCCAGTGCTACGAGGGGATCGACGTCGGGCAGGCCCTGTACGAGTGGAACTACCCGCGCCAGCTGCTGGCCATCCGCCAGGCGGAGCTGCACGGCGCCGAGCCGGTGGACCTGTACGCCGCCGAGTTCCTCGCTCGGCGGCCGCTGCTGCGGGCCCTCGACCCAGAGGACGGCCGGCGGTCGGTCCTGCTCATCGACGAGCTCGACCGTGCCGACGACGAGTTCGAGGCCTTCCTGCTGGAGCTGCTCTCGGACTGGCAGGTGACCATCCCCGAGCTCGGACCGGTGCGCACGTCGCGGCCACCGGCGGTGGTGCTCACCTCCAATCGGACGCGTGAACTTCACGACGCCCTCAAGCGCCGGTGCCTCTTCCATTGGATGGAGCTCCCGACGCTGGCCACCGAGCTGCAGATCGTGCGCACACGGCTGCCGGGGGTGGAGCCGCAGCTGGCGCGCGCGGTGGCCGGGTTCGTGCGGGAGCTGCGCAGGCTCGACCTCTACAAGCCACCCGGCGTCGCCGAGACCTTGGACTGGACCCAGGCGCTCGTCGCGCTCGGCCGGGACCGGCTCGACCCGGCGGTGGTCGACGGCACGCTCGGCAGTCTGCTCAAGTACCAAGAGGATCTCGCCGCCGTCCGGGAGGAGGGCGTGACGACGCTGCTGGAGCGCCCCGGTGGACCGGACTGAGCCGGTCGCCACCGGGCGCGGGCTCGCCACCCTGGTCGTCGCCATCGCCCACCGGCTGCGAGCCGCGGGCGTCGGCGTCGGCACCGGCGAGGTGCTGCTCGGCATCGAGGCCGCCGCCGCGGTGGGAATCGATGAGCGCACCACCCTGATGGCCGCTCTGCGGGCCTGCTGGTGCCGCTCGCGGGAGGACCAGCTGCGGTTCGAGGCGATGGCGGTCGGGATCGGTGGCCCGGTCACAGCCCCATCCCCGGTGATGCCGCACCCCCTGGCCGCCGGTCAGGCGCAGCTCCACCTCGCCGCCGCCGACGACCGGGCCTCGGCGTCACGCGGCGAGGGGCCGCGCCGGCGCGGTCGGCGTCTGGTCCCCTCGGACCGACCGGGGCTCGGGCAGGTCGACTTCGGGCGCTGCACCCCCGCCGAGCTCGCCGAGCTGGCGGTCGCGATCGGCCGCCTCCGCACCGGGGCCCCCCAACGCCGGGGCCGCCGTCATCGGGGCGCGCGCCGCGGCCCCGCGATCGATTGGGGCCGCAGCCGGCGCGCCGCCCTGCGCGCCGACGGCGAGTGGCTCCAGCTCCACCGCCGACGCCCCCGGCCGCGGCCACGCCCGCTGCTGGTCCTCTGCGACGTCAGCGGCTCGATGGAGCGCTACGCCCGCCTGCTCCTGCGGTTCTGCCATGCCGCCGGCCAGGGCCCGACCCCGGTCGAGGTCTTCGTGTTCAGCACCGGCCTCTCCCGGATCAGTCGCCAGCTGCGCCACCGCGATCCATCCGTGGCGCTCGCCGCCGCCGGCACCCACGCGGTGGGATGGTCCGGCGGGACCCACATCGCCGACGCCGTCCACCAGCTCTGCACGCGGTGGGGCCCCAGGGTCCTGAGCGGGCGCCCGATCACCCTTCTGATCAGCGACGGATGGGAGACGGGGCCGCCCGAGCGTCTCGCCGCGGAGCTGGGCCGCCTCAGGCGGTCGAGCTGGCGGCTGGTGTGGGGCAATCCGCTGATGGGCGACCCCGGGTTCGCGCCGACGGCGCGCGGGATGCAGGCCGCCCTTCCCAACGTCGACGTGCTCCACCCCGTCCACAACCTGGAGAGCCTGGAGCAGCTGGCGACGATGCTCCGGGGATCGGCGGAGCGGCGGGAGCGGACGGTGCGGAGTCCAGGTGCGGGCCCGTCGGCGAGACGGGGCTGACCCCCGGGAACCGGTCGACGTCGGGATCCAGGGTCACCGTGGTCGGCACGGGTCCACCTCGCCTCACCTCTAAGCATCCTCTGCGGCCCAGGGGACCAGGCCCCACCGCTCAGTGGATCGGGCCGTCCCGGTCGCGCAGCGCCGGAGCCGGCCGGCCCCACGCGAGGGCGATGACCTCGGCCGCGATGGAGACGGCCGTCTCCTCCGGGCTGCGGGCCCCGATGTCGAGGCCGATCGGGGCCCGCAGCCGCTCCAGCTCGCGGTCGGTGACCCCGAGGGCCCGGAGCAGCTCGAGCCGGCGGGCGTGGGTGCGCCGGGAGCCCATGGCGCCCAGGTACCCGACCCCGGTGCGGAGGGCGGCCACGATCGCCGGGACGTCAAACTTGGGGTCGTGGGTGAGCACGCAGACCGCGTCTCGGGGGCCCAGCTCGGCCCCCGCCCGCTCCAGGTACCGCTCCGGCCACTCCACCACCACCTCGTCGGCCTGGGGGAAGCGGCGCCGGGTCGCAAAGGCGGAGCGGGCATCGCACACCACGACCCGGTACCCGAGGAGGGACGCGACCCGGACCAGCGCCGCGGTGAAGTCGACCGCGCCGAAGACCACCATCCGGGGCGGGGGCGCAAAGGCCTCGACGAAGAGGGTGACCGCCTCCTGGCGGGCCTCGCCGCGGGGCCCGTAGTGACGGATCCCGCTGCGGCCGGCCGCCAGCGCGGCCAGGGCGTCGCGGCCGACCACCCGGTTCAGCTCCGGGTCGCCCAGGTCCCCGACCGCAGGCGCCTCGGGACGCACCAGGAGGCTGGCACCGACCGGCGCACCGGCGAGCACCGTCGCGAGGGCGACCGGACGGCCGCTGCGCAGCGCCGCGCTGAACTCCTGGTAGAGGCCGCTCACCAGTCGAGGGGGGCGACGAGCAGGTGGATCGTGCCCCCACAGGTGAGCCCGACCGCGAAGGCGTCGTCATCGCTGATCCCGTAGCGGACCAGGCGGCCGCCCCCACCGTCCCGCAGCATGGTGAGCGCCTCCTCGACCACCGCCCCCTCGACGCAGCCGCCGGAAACCGAGCCCGCCACCTCCCCCTCGTCGCTCACCGCCATCGCCGCCCCGGGCAGGCGCGGCCCGGAGCCCTCGAGGTCCACGACCCGGCAGATCGCAACCCGGCGGCCGGCGGCCCGCCAGCGGTCGATGTCGTCGAGGAGCTCCCGCATCGTCTGCAGCCCTCCCGTCCCGGCCCCCCTGCCGAGTGTACGCGACGGCGGCCGGCGGCGGCGACCCGCCGCCGGCCGCCGTCGGCACCTCCCCTACGACCGAACCGACCAGTATTCGGGGGCGAGCGCCGAGACCGCATTCTGGACGACGCCGCGCAGCTGCTTCACGATCACCGAGATCTGAGTCGGGATGTTGACCCAATTGATGAACGGAAGGGTCCTGGCCACGTAGTTCTCGTAGATGAACATCGCCCTGGGGTTGCTGCTGATGTGGGTCGCCCGGATGTTGGCCGTGTTGACGGGGTCCCGGTAGCCGCCGGCGTTTATCGGCGACAGCAGCTGGCCGCCGGTCGGGTAGGGGGTGCCGAAGCTCCAGCCGCCCCACATGGCCAGGTCCCAGGTGCAGGTCGGTCCCTTGGTGCAGGGGTTGGCGATCGTGATCACGGTGTTGAAGGGGACAGCGGAGAGGTTGAGGGTGAGGCCGATCGCGGTCGCCGACGACTTCCAGGCCTCCATCTCCTGCCCGAACTGGACCGTCCCGGACGAGTACACCACCGTGAAGGCGAGGGGCGCGCCCCGCTTGATCCCGGCCCCGCAGTCGGTGGCCGCGCGGCCGGGCCGGATGCAGGTGCTGGTCCCGTTCTTCACCACCTTCCACCCGTGGGCGGCGAGCAGGCGGCCGGCGCGAGCGGGGTCGTAGGGGTAGGGGTTGTCCTGCTCGTACCGGCTGAGGTAGGGGCTCTTCGGCTGCACCGGCACCGGGCCGTAGTCGGGGTAGCCATACCCCTTCAGGATGGTGCGGATCCAGAGCGGCTGGTTGACCAGGAGCTGGAGCGCCTGGCGGATGTAGAGCTGCTTGAAGTAGGGCGCCATCCGCTTGTTGGTGTAGTTGAGCACGACGTAGTTGATCCCCACGCCGGGCCATGGCTGGACCCGGTCGCCGTGCCTGGTCAGCGAGGGCCTCAGGCTCAGGTCGGAGTAGGGGATGTAGCCATAGTCGACCTCGCCCGCGCGGAGCGCGTCGAACTCGGCGGAGTTGCTGGTGAAGGGCAGCTCGATCAGCTTGGCAATCCGCGGCTTCACCGGGCCCGCGTACTGCCGGTTGGGAACCAGCACCGTGTAGCTGGTCGAAGCATTGAAGGAGAGGAGGCGGAAGGGTCCGTCGACCACCTGCCAGAGCGGGTTGGTGCCGTAGGTGGCGAGCGAGGACGACTGCCGGCTGAGGTAGGTGTAGACCTTCTGCGCCCCCTTGGTGGTGAGGTCGTAGTTGGCGACCGGCGCGCGCGCCGAGGTCTTGTCCCAGGCCTGCTGCGGCAGCGGCACGATGATCGGCAGCTCGTTGTTGGCGAGCCACGACGGCGCGTACGACCGATTGAAGGTGAGGGTGAAGGTGCGGCTGCTGTCGATGGTGAACTTGGTGATGAAGTCGGGGAAGTCGCCGGTGACGTAGCCGCCCCACTGGTTCTTGTTCGCCCGCAGCAGGTTGAAGAAGAACTGCGCGTCGCGGGCGGTGACCGGCGTGCCGTCGGACCACCGGTAGGGACGCAGCGTGATCTGCACGGCGCGGTTGCCGTCGAGGAACCGCGGCGGGTACGCCAGGCTCAGCTTGGGGTTGGGAACCAGCTTGGTCCCGCTGCCGATCCAGTAGAGCGAGCGGAACATCAGGGGTTGGAAGTCGGTGAGGTTGCCGACCCCGTACTCGGCCCCGGGGGTGATGGGAAAGATGTAGTTGGGATTGAGCCCGGCCTCCAGCGCGAAGGTGACCGTTCCCGATCCCGCCCGCGGGCGAACGTGCGACGGGCTGGCGGCCGCCCCGATCACGCTCCCGAGTGCGGCCAGCCCCACCGCCAGCCCCGCCACCGCTGCCGCCACGTGCCGGCGGCGGTCCCATGCCTCTCGCACGCGTTCCATCAGACCCCCTCCGTGGACCAGCGCGCCGCCGTCGTTGGCCGGAGATGGTAGCACGGGCGATCGGGGCGGGCCGCCCGGAGGTGGGGCCCGGGCCCCACCCCGGGCATACTTGGCCTCGCGGACCCGGACACGGAGCGGAGACTCGATGACCCATCCCCGGCGGCGCACGATCGCGCAGGGCGGCTGAGGGTGCCCGAAAGCGCCCGCTCGCTCGCCGCCGCCGCCATCCGCTGGCAGGTCGTCCTGGAGGGCCATGACCTCGCCCCGCGGGCGGACTTCGCGGTGGTGGGGCGCCGGACAACCCAGGGCGACACCTACCGCTCCCACTGCTGGCGGGTGCCCCTCCCCGCCGGGACGCCGCGGGCGCTGACCAACGGCTCCGTCCGCGACAGCCGGGCCCGGATCAGCCCGGACGGGAGGCGGCTGGCCTTCCTGCGAGCCGACCCGGACCATCCTGGGCGGCCGACGGCGCTGATGGTGATGGACCTCGCCGGCGGCGAGCCGTGGGTGCTCGCCCGTCCCCGGCACGGTGGGGGCGCGCCCGCCTGGTCACCGGACGGGCGCCGGATCGCCTTCACGGCGGCGGCCGGGCCTCCCCGGTTCATCGTCGGAGACGGGGGGCCGCGTCGGACCCCGACGGCCCGGCGGATCACCCGCATCGACTGGCGGCTCGACGGCGTCGGCCATCGTGACCGTCGGGACCACCTGTTCGTGGTGGGGGCCCGCGCCGGCGCCGCGCCCCGGCAGCTGACCCGGGGCGACTACGACGTGCGCGACCCGGCCTGGGCGCCAGACGGCACCGCCATCGTCTTCGCCGCCGACCGCGGCGAGGCCAGCGAGCAGCACCCGCGCTCGACGATCTGGCGCATCCCGGCGGTGGGCGGGGAACCGGAGGAGGTGCTGGCCCTGGCCGGGCCCGCGGGCGCGCCGGCCCCGTCGCCGGACGGGCGCTGGCTGGCGACGATCGGGGTGGACGAGGCGGACCCTCCCGACGACGCCCTGCCCGGCCTCTTCGTGGGCCCGGCCGCTGGCGGCGGGCCGCCGGTGGCTCTCGCTCCGAGCCTCGATCGGCCGGTCGGGGTGTTCGCCGACACCGACCTGACGGGCTGGGCCGTCGAGCCGCGCCCGGGGCCCGACTGGTGCGGGAACGAGGCCGTCGTCGCACTGGTCACCGACCGGGGCCGGACCGTGCCCTGGCGATTCCCGGTGGACGGGGGGGCCGGTCGCCCGGCCGGGGAACCGAGCTCGCTGATGGCCGGCGACCACCTGGTCTGGAGCGTGGCCACCCGGGGAGGGACCGTGAGCGTGGTCAGCGCCCACCGCGGGCGAGCGCCGGAGCTCTTCAGCTTCGGCGCGACCGGGCCGGCTCGGCCCGATCTGCCCCCGCGGACCCGCCTCGGCTCGGCCTGGCAGCGCCATCTGCCCGCGGTCGAGGTGAGGGAGATCTGGGCGCCGGGCCCCGCCGGCCCGGTCCACACCTTCGTCGTCTCCCCGCACGGGGCGGGTGGGCGAGCGCTCCCGCTCGTCGTCGACGTCCACGGCGGTCCGGTGGGAGCCTGGGGCCCCACCCCACCCCTGGAGGCATACCTGCTCGCCGGCCGCGGCTACCGCGTCGCCCTCCCCAACATCCGCGGATCGGCCGGCTACGGGCGCGACTGGACCGGCGCCCTGCTGGGCGGTCGCTGGGGGGAGGTCGACGCGGCCGACGTCCACGCCGTCGTCGACCACTGCCTCGCCGAGGGGCTCGCCACCGCCGATCACCTGGGGGTGATGGGCCTCTCGTACGGCGGCTTCCTTACCCAGTGGCTCGTCGCCACCAGCCAGCGCTTCCGGGCGGCGGTGGCCGAGAACGGCGTCACCAACCAGGTCAGCGCCTTCGCCAACTCCGACACCGGCCCCCTCTACAAC
The DNA here is from genome assembly GCA_035533215.1 of Candidatus Micrarchaeia archaeon. Classification (GTDB taxonomy): domain Bacteria; phylum Chloroflexota; class Dormibacteria; order Aeolococcales; family Bog-877; genus DAHUZL01. Next base: position 18,364 of record DATLUG010000050.1, read on the forward strand.
CGCAGTGCCCGGTTGGGCGACACGCTCACGGCGGCCGGGGTCGCCACCCTCTGGCGGCAGTCCCCGCTGGCTCACGTCCGCGATCTGCACACGCCCCTGCTGATGCTCCAGGCGGAGGCCGACCTGCGCTGCCCACCCCAGGACAACGAGCAGCTGTTCATCGCGCTGCGGCTGCTCGGTCGCACCGTCGAGTACGTCCTGTATCCGCAGGAGTCGCACGTCTACATGGCGACCGGGCGGCCCGACCGCCGCGTCGACCGGATGACCCGGGTGCTCGACTGGTTCGACCGCCACCTCACCCCGACGCCATCCCGCCCCTGACCGCCACCAGCCGGCGGGCGAAGGCTGGGTCTCGGCGGTCGGCCGTCAGCCGCTGGGTGAAGCCGACCGTATCGGCGTCGGGGTCGGTGGTCACGAGGTCGAGGGTGTTCCAGGGGGTCGCGAGCGAGCCGCCGGCGGTGTGACCGCCGGCGGCTCGGGCCCGGTCCGCCAGCCCTTCGAGGTCGGTCGTCTCCGCCGCGACGGTGAGGCGGATGCGGGAGGACTCGGCCGCGCCGCCGCTCGCGCCGAGAACCAGCAGGATGTCCTGGTGCCGCCGCCGTCGCAGGGGCACCAGCACCGCCGCGCCTGACGGGTCCGGGATCTGGGCGAGGGTGGCGCGGTCGAGTCCCTCCTCGGACCACCGCTGGGTCCGGGCCAGCTCCCGCACCGAGCGGGCGACCAGGGCCGGCATCGGGTAGAGGCTGCGCTCGATGGCGGGGACCGGCACCTCAGTCATCGGGGCGGCCCCCGGCGTTGGCGTGGATGGCGTCGTGAGCGTAGGCGCTGAGCCCCGGTGCCAGGCGGTCGAAGGTGTTGGCGAAGCGGGAGTCGGCGACGTAGAGGTCGGCCAGACCGCGGTGCATGGTGCGCGAGCACGGGTACCACCAGCGGTCGATGTGCTGCCGGTGCGCCTCCGCGACGGCCATCGCCTCTGGGCTGGTGGGCCGCACGCCGGCCGCGTTGGCGGTCGCGAGCGGCTGGCAGATGGCCTCGAACTCGGCCCGATTGCGGGTCCAGTCGGCCTTGGTGTAGGCGGCGGTGCGACGCCGCGACTCCGCCCAGGGCGCGGTCGTGCCCCAGCGCTGCTCGGCCTCCGCGGCGAACGCCGCGGGATCCTTGTCGCCGAAGGCCTCCACCACCTCGTGGGGGTCGAGCCTCAGTCCCATTCGATCCGCCTCCATCATCTTCTCCACCGCCGCCAGCATCTGCTCCAGCTCGCGGACCCGGTCCGCGAGCAGTCCATGCTGACGGCGCAGCTGCTCCAGCCGGTTGGCGCCGGGCGTGTCGACGATGGCCCGGATCTCGGTGAGGGGCATCCCCAGCTGGCGGTAGCAGAGGATGCGCTGCAATCGCTCCAGGTCTGCCGCCGAGTAGGTGCGGTAGCCGGACGCGGTTCGTCCGCTGGGCCGCAGCAGGCCAGTGTGGTCGTAGTGGTGGAGGGTCCGCACGGTGACCCGAGCCATCGTCGCGACGGTGCCGACGGGGTAGTGCTCCGCATCCATCTCGTTCGCCACCCTACGCCCTCACGCAGCGTCAGGGTCAAGCCCTCTCGACCGGCCGGGCGGCGGCGGGATCGCTCCCAGCCGCGCCCCCCCTCGGCGGCGCGATACTCCCCCCGTGAGCGGAGGACGCCCAACGGTCGTGACCGGAACCGGCCCATCAGGCAAGAGCGGGCAGGCGCCGAGCGGCGGAGCCGGCAAGCCCTCCCTCGAGCAGCGTCCGCCCGAGTGGCGGGACCTCGCCCGCCTGGCGCGCCGGCTGGCTCGGGGGGCGGTGGCGGCGGCACGGGTGGACGAACTGCCGAGCTTGGAGCGCAGCCTTGGCGACCACCTCGGCCCGGGGGCGACCGAGCTCCCGGTCGTCGGTGACCTCTGGCCGACCTACGACCACGCCAACGTCCAGCTCGCCCTCGACAGCTGGCTGGGGAGCGGCGAGCGCCGGCACACCCTCATCGGGATCACCGGGTTCGAGTTCCGCCCCACCTTTTCGATGGCGGACCTCTTCGCCCGGCGGCGGGGCGGCTTCGGCGATCTGCGGACCGGGAGCGTGGCGCTGAGCCAGCTGCCGATCGGCCCCGGCGGCGTGACCCGGGCCTGTGTCCGCTGCGGCCTCTACCTCGTCGACGACCCGCAGGGTCCGGTCGCGCTCCTCCTCCAGGAGGGGGGCCGGCACGGGCCCCGCGAGGGGCTGCGGGTCGAGGTCTGCTGCCGCGAGGTGGAGCGGGCCGGCGCGGTCCTCGCGGAGATTCGTCGGCTTGCGCTGGAGCTGAGCGTGTTCCGCGGCCAGGTGATCCGGTTCGGTGGCGAGATGTTCGGCCCCACCGGCGTCCTCCTCAACTTCCACGATCGCCCGTCGGTTGCTCGCGAGGGGCTGGTGCTCCCGCCGGCCGCGCTGGCAGCGATCGAGCGACACCTCCTCGGCATCGCCCGCCATCGCGAGGAGCTGCGAGCCAGCGGGCAGCACCTCCGCCGCGGCCTGCTCCTGTACGGCCCGCCCGGCACCGGCAAGACCCACACCGTGCGATACCTGTTGGGCCGGGCGCCGGAGTCCACCGCGATCATCCTCTCCGGCAATGCCCTCGGGATGATCCACCAGGCCTGCTCGGTGGCTCGGGCCCTCCCTCCCGCGATCGTGGTGATCGAGGACGTGGACCTCATCGCCGAGGAGCGCGGCAGTCATCCGGGTGGGCATCCGCTCCTCTTCGAGCTGCTCAACGAGATGGACGGCCTGAACGAGGATCTCGACATTGCGTTCATCCTCACCACCAACCGCGCCGATATCCTGGAGCCGGCGCTGGCGGCGCGACCGGGGCGGGTCGACGAGGCGGTGCTGCTCCCTCTTCCCGACGCCGAGTCCCGTCTCCGACTGCTTCACCTGTACCGTGGGGCGCTGACCCTGGAGCTTGCGGACGCGGACCGGCTGATCTCCCGAACCGAGGGGGTGACCGCCTCCTTCCTGAAGGAGCTCCTCCGACGGAGCGCCCTGATGGCGGCCGAGGAGGCTGCGCCGTCCGCCCATGGTCCGCTCACCGTCACCGACCGTCACCTCCATGCGGCGCTCGACCAGCTCCTGGAGCAGCAACATCGGTTGACCCGCGCACTCCTGGGCAGTGGCGGTCCCACTGCCGAGACCCGGCGTGGACCGAGGCAGTCGGCGGCCCGCGACCCCACGCCCAGGCCGACCGCGTAGGCGCCCGTCAGCACTCGGCGCACGGTGCGCGCGACACAGGACGAGCGGGGAGCCGCGGCTCGGGGGTCGACGGGAGCGGAGCCGGCGCCTCCCCGACCGCGCCCGGTCGGCCGCTGCTACCCGATCGGGTCGGACGCGGACGGCGGCAGGTCCGGGGGCTGAAGGTCCGGGTGCCCGGCCCGGGTCGGCACCAGCACCGTGCGTCGGAAGGAGCAGACCAGCTCCTGCCGCTGGTTGTGGACCCTGGTCTCCACCGTCACCACGCCGCGGTCTGGCTTGTGCTGCGAGGGCACCACCCCGAGCACCGTCGACTCGGCGTAGACCGTGTCGCCGTGAAAGGTGGGAGCCAGATGGCGGAGCTGGTCGACCTCGAGGTTGGCGATCGCCTTGCCGCTGATGTCGGCGACGCTCATCCCGACGGCCAGGCTGTAGACGAGGTTGCCGACCACCACGTTGCGGCCGAACTGGGTCCGCTCGGCGGCGTAGGCGGCGTCGGTGTGGAGGGGATGGTGGTTGAGGGTGATGGCACAGAAGAGATGGTCGTCGGCCTCGGTGATGGTCTTGCCGGGCCAATGGCGGTAGGTGGCCCCGACCGCGAAGTCGTCCAGATAGCGACCGAATTGCATGGGGTGGTCCTCCTCTCAGCTGGCCGCGTTCATCAGGTCCGATGTCGGCGCCGGCGCCGACGGCTGTTCGTAGAACCCCAGCCGGGCCACCCAGCCCTGCAGACCACGGGGCGCCCACCAGGTGGCGGGCCCCAGGAGCCGCATCAGCGCGGGCACCAGGACCCCTCGGACCAGGCTGGCGTCGACCGCCACCGCCAGCGCCATCCCCAGTCCCAGAGCCTTCAGCTCCAGAATGTCGCTGAGCGCGAAGGCACCGAAGACGGTGATCATGATGAGGGCCGCGCTGGTGATCAGGCCGCCGGTGGCGCCCAACCCGTCCGCGATGGCGCGGCGGGTGTCGCCGGTGGCGACGTATCGCTCGCGGATACGGGAGAGCAGGAACACCTCATAGTCCATCGAGAGGCCGAAGACGATGGCGAACATGAGGACGGGATCGGTGGCGACGATCGATCCGGAGGGGGTGAAGCCGAGCAGTGCGGCAAGATGTCCCTGCTGGAAGATCCACACCAGGGCACCGAATGCGCAGCTGAGGGAGAGCAGGCTCATCGCCACCGCCTGCAGCGGCAGCAGCAGGCTACCGAAGGTGAGCAGGAGCACCAGTGCGGTGACCCCCATCACCACCAGCACCGCCAGCGGGACGGTGCGCTGGAAGGCCTGGATGAAGTCCACCTGGTCGGCCGCCCCACCGGTGACATACGTGTGGGCACCGGCGGGTGGGCGGACGCGGCGCACCAGCGCCACCAGCCGGCTGCCCGCCGGCCCGTTGGCGCTGGCGCCGTTGGCGACCTGCAGCTGGGTCACCCCACCGGAGAGGAAGGCGGCGATGTAGGCCTGCACTGCGTGCGGGCGCCGGCGGGAGGGGAGGGCGAGCCAGCGCCGGTAGGCCGCCGCCCCGACGTGCGGCGGCGGGTCGACCACGCTCTGGACCGACGTCACCCCGGGCACCCGGAGGAGACGGGCGCGGTAGGCGGCGAGGCCACGCAGGCGGCTCGCGGTGAGCCCTGTTGTCGGGTACGCCACCACCGGGTTGAGGACGTCGCCCCCGCCGGCGCTGGGGAAGTCACGGGTCAGCAGGGCGAATCCGTCCCGGGCGGTGCCCGGCGGGATGTCCGCGATGCTTCCGCCGGTGGAGAGCCGGAGGGAGAGGAACGGGGTGCCGACCGCCAGCAGCAGGACCACGACCGGGACCGCCGTCAGGAGTGGGCGGCGCATCACCAGCCGCGCCACGTGGGTCCAGAATCGGCCCGGGCCCGCCGCCCCTGCGGTCGCCGGCACCGGCCAGCGACCCCTCCGGGTGAGCCCGCGCGGCCATCCGATCCGAAGGCGGTTCACCCTCGTTCCCAAGAGGGCCAGGACCGCGGGCAGGGCGGTGAGGGCGAAGAGGAGCGTGCAGCAGGCGACCACCACCCCGCCGATCCCCATGCTGCGCAGCCCCGGGGCCGGGAAGAGGATCAGCGAGCTGAGTCCGATCGCCACCGCGACGCCGGAGATGGTGATCGCCTTGCCCGCCGTGGCCATGGTCCGCTCCAGCGCCAGCTCCACGTCATGGGCCAGCAGCTCCTCCCGGAATCGGCGGACCAGGAAGAGCGCGTAGTCGATGGCGAGGCCGAGCCCCACGATGGTCGCGACGTTGGTGACGAAGATCGACATCTGCAGATGGGCCGCCAGCAGGCCGATGATCGCCAGCGCCGTGGGCAGCGCCAGGCCGGCGGTGAGCAGGGGAAGGGCGGCGGCGACCAGCGAACCGAACACGAAGAGGAGGAGCAGGAGCGAGATCGGCAGGGTGATCTCCTCGGTTCGGGTCAGCTCACGCTGCAGGGTTGAGTTGTAGAGGGCGTCGACCGGTGGGGCGCCGGTGATGTACATCGCGAGCCCGGCGGGATGGGCGATTCGGCGGGTCAGCAGGCCCAGCCGCGTGATGGCCGCGCTCTCTGAGAGGCGCAGGTTCACCACCGCGAAGGTCGCCCGTCCGTGGTCGCCCACGAGGGTGCGGTCACCGGTTGTCGCGAAGGTGAGGATCGAGCTGACCGGGCCGTAGCCGTGCAGGCGTCGGAGGCTGGCTGCGACCGTCGCCTGCACCGTCCGGCTGGGGGCGTCCGGGCGGGGGCTGACGTAGACCACGACCAGGGACGTCCTGCCGCTGCCGAAGGCCCGGCTCAGGAGCGCCTCGGCGTGGGCGGAGTTCGAGCCGGGGATGGTGAATCCCCCGGGACTCAGCTGGCCGCCGAAGCCCGCCGAGGCGGCGAGGGCGGCCACCGCCATGCCCAGCATCACCAGCGGGAGGAGGCGACGATGGCGAAAGTCGAAGCGGCCCAGCTTGGCGAACACGAAGGCTCCGCGGAGGCGGGGAGGCCCCCGGGGCGATCCGTCGGGGGATGGCGTGGGACGCCCGTTCATGTCATACTGAATGAACGTTCATTCCGCAGTCTAGGCGAGACACCCGAGGGTGTCAAGCCGTCACGGACCGGGGAGGGTGCATGCCGGACGCTGGTCGGGGCTCGGGCAACGCGGGCGCACCGTCCGGGGTGGCGGCGGTCCCTGCCCCGGCTGAGCACGATGCGAGCCGCACGGATTCCCACCCCGCTCCGGGTACGGCGGCGCGGATCCTGGACGGCGCGCAGCGGGCCTTCGCGGCCACCGGCTACCACGGCACCACGGTCCCGGCGATCGCGGCCGCCGCGGGGGTGTCGGTGGGGCTCATCTATCGCTACTTCACCAGCAAGGCGGAGCTGTTCCTCGCCATCTGCGCCAGCCAGTCGGCCGCCGGCACCGCTGCCCGCGCTGTCGAGCTGACAGCGATCGGCGACCCCCGGGTTCGTCTCGCCGAAGCGGTGAGTACCTTCGTCAGCGACCTCGCCACCGGGAGCTGGGCCGGCGTGAAGGCGAGCGCGTTCGGCGAGGCTGAGCAGAATCCTCGCGTGCGCGAACTGCTGCGATTGCAGTCGGACCAGGCTCAGGAGACGGCCGCGCTCCTGCTCCGGGACGCCATCCGGCGCGGGGACGCTCCGTCGGAGCTCCCCGTCGGTCCCCTCGCCCGGGCGATCGGCATGCTCTTCGACGGCGCGATGCTGGCGCGGGTAGCGGCCGGGGACGCATTCGACCGCGGCGCCGTGGCCACGGCGATCACCACCATCATCGGGAGTGCCCTGGGCTGGACCTGAGGCGGGCGCCCGCACGTGGGGCCGCATGCTCCCGTCACCGCCCGGGGGGTCGCCACCCGTCAGCAGACGATCCGCGGGTCGGGCTCGATCTCGTGTCCCTCGAACACAATTCTCCGGATGCGAAGCTCCTCGTCAACGATGAGACGGCTGGCGGGCCAGCCCGCGCCCACGCGGCCGATCTGCAACTCGCCGAGGACCCTGGCGGGCCGGCGAGTGACCGCAGCGAGAGCCTCGACGGTGCTGATGCCGATCCCGCGAGGATGGGCCATGCCGGCGGCGAGGCCCACCGCGCTCCCAGCCAATGTGCCGTCGCCGCGGCGAGCCACGCCGACGGTGACATCTCCGAGCGGATAGGACCCGTCTGCCATCGCAGCGGCAGCGATGGCATCACTCACCAGGCTGCAGCGGTCGGGTGCGGCGGCGAAGGCCAAGCGAAGCATAGGGTCCGCGACGTGGACCCCGTCGGCGACCAGCTGCAGGGCCACACCGGCTCGGGCGAGCGCCGCCCCCCCCAGCCCCCCGGCGCGAGCACGCAGGGGGGGCATCGCATTGAAGAGGTGGGTGACCGCTGTGGCCCCCGCCGCGAAGGCGAACCCCGCCTGGCCCGCCGCCGCGTCACGGTGGCCCAGGGAGACCACCACCCCGCTCTCCGCGCAGGTTCTGATCAGCTCCAGCGGAGCGGGCCGCTCCGGCGCCAAGGTCACCGTCCGCACCCGGCCCGCATCCGACAGCCGCCTCAGGACACCGGTGTCGGGCGGGAGCAGATGGGAGACGGGATGGCTCCCGGCGCAGCGTGGGGAGAGGAACGGTCCCTCCACGTGGACGCCGAGGACGGCCGCGGCTGGGCTCAGCCGCGGTCCGCGACGGGGACGCTCGGCGAACGCGGTGATCCGGCGTGTCGCGTCAACCATGCGCGCCACATCGCTGCTCACCAGGGTTGGCTGATCGGCGGCACCCCCGCGCGCACGAGTCTGGTGCCCACCTCCATCAGCGGATCGGAGTCGGACGCCAGCAGGTCGACCCCCGCATAGCCGTTCCCCTGCAGGTCGACCAGTCCCGGCGCGGCGATTCCGGTCCCAGGACCTGGCAGTCTGACGGCCGCGATCCCAGGGCCGTCCATCGCCACGTCCCCTCGGACCAGGATGCCGTCCACGAAGGCCGCGGCGACTCCCAGCCGAGGCCACCTGCCTGTACGGCCGGGACCACCCGGCCCCGCGTTCTCTCCCGCGCGATGGTGGCGGGTGCCGGTCGACTCGTCGAGGGTCGGAGGCAGATGGCCATGGTGACGATCCAGCTGAGCTGCCGCCTCGGACGGTCCCGTCTGGCCGACCAACAGTACAGCCGCGACCTTGGGCTTCCATCCCGACGCTTCGAGAGCGTCGCAGGCTTCGCCAGCATGATCCGCCACATCAGCGACCGGATCCAGGTCATGTACCTGGGGCGGGTGGTGGAGGCGGGACCGTTCGATCGCGTCCTCGACGCTCCCCTCCATCCCTACACCAGGGCCCTGGCCCAGGGGGTGCCGGTGGCGGACCCGGAGGCTGATGCCCTGCGTCGCGGCGGGGCCTTCGACCGATCGGCAACCGAACTCGCCGAGCCCGCCGCCGGCTGTCCCTACCACCCGCGCTGTCCCCTGGTCGAGCCGGTGGGCCGGGCGGTCCCGCCCCACCTGCTCACCCTCGCACCCGACCATGCGGTCGCGTGCCACGTGGCGGCGCGCGACGCCGAGGCGCCTCGGACTCCCTGATCCGATCTCCGCCACCGGCACCAACCGCCCCCGACGGCGCCGTGATCAGGCGGAGGCGCGTCCCGCGCACCCGCGCGCGATCGCCTGACCGAGGTCGCGCAGGAGGTCCTCCTTGTCCTCGATCCCCACCGACAGCCGCAGGAGGGACGGCGGCAGGTGGGCGTCGGGGGCCCAGCGGGCGCGCCGCTCCAGGGTCGACTCCACCGCGCCGAGGCTGGTGGCGTGGGTCCACAGCTCGGCGGCCCGGCAGACCGCCTCGGCGTCCTCGGCGGAGCCGTCCAGCTCCACCGACACCACCGCCCCGAAGCCGCCGTGGAGCTGCCGGCGGGCTCGGTCGTGGTCGGGGTGGGTCGGAAGGCTCGGATGGTGGACGCGCCGCACCCTGGGGTCGGCGGCCAGCCGAGCCGCCAGCCATGCGGCGGTGGCCATCTGCCGGGGCACCCGCAGGGCCAGCGTGCGCAGGCCCCGGAGCGCGAGCCACGCCTCCAGCTGGCCCGGGATCGCCCCATGGCCGTGGCGGTGCCGGCGCAGGGCCTCCGCCGCCCGGGGGCTCGCCGCCACCGCGGCGCCCAGGATGCAGTCGCTGTGGCCACCGATGTACTTGGAGGCGGAGTGCACGACGAGGTCCGCCCCCCAGCGCAGCGGCTGGTGGAGGATCGGGGTGGCGAAGGTGTTGTCGACGAGGAGGGCGGCCCCGGCGGCGTGGGCGGCCGCCGCCACCTGGGCGACGTCGGGGACGCGCAGGAGGGGGTTGGTGAGGGTCTCCAGGCAGACCAGCTTGGCCCCCTCGCAGGCGCGCACCACCTCGTCGGTGTCCCCGGTCTGCACCAGCCGCGCGCGCAGGCGACCGGCCGCCTCCAGCTCGCCGAGGAGGGTGCGGGTGCCACCATAGGCGTCGACGGGCGCGACCACCACCGCTCCCTCGGGCAGGGTCGCCATCACCGCACTGATCGCGGCGATCCCGGAGCCGAAGACCACCGTCCCCCCGCCGCCCTCGAGCGCCCCGAGGGCCGCCTCCAGCCGCTCCCAGGTCGGGTTGTGCTCGCGCCCGTACGAGTAGGGCGCCGGGTGGTCGAGGTCATAGATGGAGCTGGTGATCAACGGGGGGGCGATCGCCCCGGACCCGGGGTCAGGCCCGAGCCCGGCGTGCACGGCGCGGGTGGCGACCGACCATCCGGCCGCCCCACCCGATCCCACCGACCCGTCGGCGGCGGTCACCCGGTGCCGTCGTCCGCGCTCGCGTCCAGCCCCGCCGCCGTGCCGCGGGCCACCAGCTGGGCCGCCATCTTGCGCGAGGCCTCGTCGATCATCTCGTCGCCGAGCATCACCGCCCCGCGATGGTCCAGCTCGGCCGCCGCCCGATGGGCGGCGAGGATCGCCCGGGCCCGCTGGAAGTCGGCGCGGCGGGGGGTGAACGCCGTCGTCACCGGCTCCAGCTGACTCGGGTGGAGCGCCCACTTGCCGTCGTAGCCGAGCGCGGCCGATCGCTCCGCCGACCGGCGCAGACCCTCCAGGTCGCGGATCGCGGCGAATGGCCCGTCGATCGCCTGCTTGCCGCAGGCGCGCGCCGCCACCACGATCCGGAAGAGGGGATAGTGCCAGAGGTCGCCGGGGTAGGCGGCGGACTCGGCGCCGACCGTGAGCTGCGGCAGCCCCATCGACGCGGCGAAGTCCCCGGGCCCGAAGATCACCGTCTCCACCCGGTCGAAGGCGGCGATGGCGTCCACGTTGACCAGGCCGCGGGCGTCCTCGATCTGCGCCTCCAGGCCGATCCGGCGGGTGAGGCCCAGCTCGGCCTCGAGCCCGGTGAGGAGGCGGTCCGCGAACGCGATGTCGCCGGCGTCCTGAACCTTGGGGAGCATGAGGGTGTCGAGGTGGCCGGCGGCCCCGCGCACCACCTCGGCGATGTCGCCGAGGACGAGGGCCGAGCCGATCTGGTTGACGCGGACGCATCGGATGGTGCGGCCGAACTCGTGCCGGCGGAGCGCGTCCACCACCTGCGCTCGGGCGGCGACCTTCTCGCTGGGGGCGACCGCGTCCTCCAGGTCGAGGAAGACCTCGTCGGCACCGCTGGCGGCGGCGCGCTCCATCATCCGGGGGCTCGACCCCGGACAGGCGAGGACCGCTCGACGCAGGCGCATGCCGACATCCCTCCACACGGGCCCCGGCTGGCCCGGCGGCCCGATCATACGGGCGCCGCCGGGCGCCGCGGCCAGCGTCGGCCCCGCATTGACAGCACTCGTGCGCCCGCCCACGATGGCGGGGCATGCCCGCTGCGGGCGGGACCGGCACCGGGTGGAGGAGATGATGGGGGACGAGCCGCCTCGGGCGGGGGGCTCGACCGCACCGGGGGGCTGGGCACGGCTCGCGGCCGGGTGACCGGAGGAAGGCGGCGGCGGTCGCGCACTCGCCCGGGCTGCTGCGGCTGCTGCTCCGGCTGCCTCCTCCTCCTCCTGGTGCTGGCGGCGGTGCTCGCGGTCTACACGGTGATCCCCAACCGGTACCCGCCCTACCTCCCGCGGGCCGCCGCCGCCGTCCCGGCGAGCGCCGCGGTCGGGCTCTCCTGGCTGCACAGCGATGGACAGGCGGTCCTGGACGGCGGCGGCCGCGAGGTGCTGCTGCGGGGGATGGACGTGACCAGCCTGCTGCACCCCGCCGACGTCGCCGCCGGCCGTCTCCCCACCTCCGGCGCCTTCGCCCAGATGGCGGCCGACGGCTTCGACGTGGTCCGGGTGCCCGTCACCTGGGCCGGGATCGAGCCCCACCCCGGCAGCTTCTCCCGCGCCTACCTCGCCCGGATCCGGCGGGCGGTGGGACGCGCCTCGGCCCACGGGATCTACACCATCCTCTGCCTCCACGACCTCGACTGGAGCCAGGCGTACGGGGGCGACGGCGCCCCGTCCTGGGCGGTCGCGGGGGCGCTGCCCCGTCGCTTCCCCGCCCCGCCGCCGTGGGACCACCACCTCGCGCCCGGCGTGATCGCCAGCTACGGCATCTTCTGGGCCGGCTTGGGAGGCTGGCAGCAGGACGTCATCGCCAGCTGGCGCTTCGTCGCCGCCGCCTTCGCCCGGGACCCGGCGGTGGCGGGGTTCGACCTCTGGAACGAGCCGCACCCCTTCCCGGCCCCGCCCGGCCTCTTCGAGGCCAAGCTGCTGCTCCCGTTCGAGGCCCGCTGCATCGCCGCCATGGCCCGGGTCGCCCCCCGGCAGATGTGGATCACCGAGCAGACCCTGGACTTCGGCCTCCCGACGTATGTGGGCCGTCTCCCCTACCCCAACCAGGTCTTCTCCAGCCACGTCTTCGCCACCCTGCTCGAGCCGCCCTGGCAGCGCCCCACCCCCGAGTACGCCACCCCGCTGCGGCTCCTGCTGGCCCAGGCGCGGACCGCCGGCGCCGCCCCCTGGGTGGGCGAGTTCGGCGGCCCGCCAACCATCGCCGCCGACGCGTGGATCGCCCGAGAGATGGACGAGTTCGACCGCTTCCGGGTCGGCTGGGCGTACTGGGCGTGGAGCGCGGTCGGGAGCTGGTCCTTCGCCGGCCAGCCCGCCCGACTGCTGACGGTCGCCCGGGCCTATCCCCGCGCCACCCCGGGACGGCTGACCCTCGTGCGGTACGACCCCCAGGACGGCCGCCTTGCGGTGGGCTTCCGCGGCCTCACCCGGGGCCGCGCCCTGGTGATCGCGGTCCCCAGCTTCTACACCCGCTACCGGCTCTCCGGGTCCGACCCGCGGGCCGCCGTGACGAGCCGTCTCGACCGCCGCCTCCACCTCCTCACGGTGGTGATCCGCGACCGGGCCCAGCGCCACGCGGTGCGGGTGGCCCTCCTGCGCTGAGGCGGCCGGCGCTCAGCCCCGCGGGGGGATGTCGTCGGCCGCCCCCGTCTCCTCGGGGCCGCCGCCCTGGAAGCGGCGCATGAGCTCCTCCAGCAGGTGGCGCGCCTCCGGGTCCTGGAGGAGCTGGCTCTGCATCGTCTCGGCCGCGCGCTGGATCTCGGGGTCCGCCAGCAGGCGCTCCTGCATGGCGCCGAACTGGGTGAGCATGTCGCGGGTGGCCGCCTCCTGGGCCACCTGCAGCAGCACCGGCTGCGAGGCGGCCGCGATCACCGCCTCCGCCTGCTGGCGGACCATCTCCATCCCCTTGCAGCCGAGGCACTCGCCCCGCGACTCGCAGTGGCAGAGCTGCCGCTTCAGACCGTCCAGCTCGCGATGGAGCCCGCTCAGGTCGACCGGTTGGGCCATCCACCCCTCATGGTAGGGGGGGCGCCGGCTCCGTCCGCTCCCCCCAGGGGGCGGCGGGCGCGCACCATGGCGTGCCAGTAGCGGTGGTAGAAGCGGCCGTCGTTCCACTGGGGCAGGATCGCCCCCCGCACCGCCTGGGGAGCGCGGTCGTAGTAGTCGAGCAGCTCGCGGACGACCGCCTCCGGAACGCGCATGAGCCCGAACCAGGTGAGGACGTCGCGCTCCTGCTCGATGCGCTCCGCGTGCTCGACCACAAAACCGATGGCGGTGAGCAGGGCCCGCCACTCCTCCAGCACCCGCGCCCGGACGTGAGAGGGGTCGCGGCGCACCTCGACGTGCTCCAGCCAGTCGCGCACGATCGGTGGCGGGGAGGTGTCGCACACACAGAACGCGCCTCCCGGCCTGAGCACGCGGAACGCCTCCGCGCAGGCCCGGGCCAGGTTGCGGAAGTGGTGGGGGGCGGCGCGCACCAGCACCCGGTCGAAGCTGTGCTCGGCGAAGGGCAGGCGCTCGGCGTCGCCCAGCACGAATTCGCAGCTGCGCACCTCGTGCTCGGCGGCGAGGTCGCGGGCCTGCTCCAGCATCTCCTCGGTGATGTCGAGGCCAACGACCGCCCGCACCCGGGGCGCGGCGGCGACGGCCACGTGGCCGGCGCCGGTGGCGACGTCGAGGACCCGCTGCGAGCTCCCCAGCTCGGCGATGGCGAGGAACGCCTCCAGCGCGACCGGGTCGCGGTGGGATGGGCTGCGGCGGTAGGCGGCGGCGACCTGCGCGAAACGCTCCCGGCTGCTGGCGACCTCGCGCTCGGGGTCGCCTCCGGTCACGTGCCGAGGCCCCGGAGCAGCTCGTCGAGGGGGATGGCCGGCGGTTCGGCCGGCCCCCCCATCCGGACATCGATCTCCGCGTCGGACTTGGCCGCCAGGGGCCGGATCCGCTCCAGGTCGCCGAGGGTCCGGTCGTCGGAGGTGTACGCCCCCACCAGCTCGCCGGCCGCGAAGAGGGCCACCCCGAGCCGGTCGCCATCGGCGACGACCATGCCGCCGTCGGCCTGGCGGCCGTGCAGGTACGTGTTCAGCCCGTCGAGGTCGACGAAGACCGCTCCGAGGCCGCTGAAGTGGACCGGGGCGTGGAGGAGAAGTCCCAGCCCGCGGGCGACCGCGGGCGGGTAGCGGAAGACGTTGAGGGTGTCCTGCCCGTCGGGGAACGCCGGGAACCCGACCCGGTTGGTGGTGCGCACCACCCCCGCCGCCTCCAGCGCGACCGCCACCACCCCCCCGTCGAGGAGGACCACATAGCTGCTGCGATCGGTGCCGCTGACGATCTCGAGGACGCCCGTGTGGCCGTCGCTGGCGAGGTGCCGCAGCAGCCGCGACGGGTCGGTGAACGCGGTGCGGAGGTTGCGGAAGACGACCTCCCCCTCCGGCAGCGGGAAGGCGCGGGGATCGGCGCGGGGCGCCGCCGGCGTGAGATCGACCACCGATTGGACCTCCGAGGGGGGGGCCGAGCGCTCGGCCGTCTCCGGCGGATTCTGGGGGGCGACCGGCTCGGAGCGATCGGGCGCCGGGGCAGCGGCGCTTTCGGCGGCGACCGCCAGCTCGGGGCGCAGGAGGAGGGTGGGATTCTCGGGAACCCCGAAGGTGGCGAGCGGCACCTCCAGCGGCTCGGGGAGATCCGGCACCTCCCCCTCGCCGGCGAGCACCTCCCCCTCGTCGGCGAGCCCCTCCCGCTCCAGGGACTCGTCCGCCCCCTCCGCCGGGTCCGCATCCTCGGGCCCACCTGTCACCGGGGGCTGCTCGAGCGCGGTGTCCGTGGCGCCCGCCACCTCGTCCCCCGGCTCGTCGGCCCCCTCGGACCAGGTCGGGTGCTCGCGCTCCCTCCAGCCGCGGCCCGGCGCGGGTGCCGGCACGACGGGCTCAGTCGCTTCCGAGTCGGTCGAAAAGGACGGCGGCAGCGCCTCGGCCCCCGCGTCCTCCTCCCGCTCGCCGTCGCGGCCCCCGAGGGCCGGCGAGGCCCACCCCGGCAGGTCCACCCCGCCCTCGTCGGCCTCGGGGGAGTCCGCGGCGTCCTCCGGACCCGCGGGACCGGTGTCCTTGTGGCGACCGAAGATGCGGTGGGCGTGGAGGAGCGGGCCCTGGGCTCCGGCCCCGGCCGGCGCCAGGACCAGGGCCGGGACCACGGCCCACGGGGAGGCGGGCGCGCCGGAGCCGGGGCGTCCCGAGCTGGGACCGGCCCACACCCAGCGCAGCAGTGTCTGGATCATGGTCGGTGCTCCTTCCTGCTCACGGCCGTCCGCCGTCGGCCGGGCGCGTCCCGCGCCGGGGACCCCGGGGGGCGCCCCGGACGGCCCGCGCCCACCGCCGATCGCTCACCGCGCGCCATGGCGCGCAGTGTACGCGCGAGCCGGCGCGTTGCAGCCCCGCTCGGCGCTCGGCGGACGGACGGGGCTGGTCAGGCGGGCTGCGGGGCCGGCTCGGGGGGGAGCGGAGCGGACGCGGCCGTGACCGGACCGCCACCGGCCTGCATGCGAGCGACCCACAGCAAGGGCGCCCGCAGCTCGGCGTTGCTGGGGAGCGCGTCGGGCCCTGACCAGACGCGGGCCAGCAGGGCCGGTCCGCCGGCCGACTCGACCGCCCGCAGGAAGCGCTCGCCCCGCTCGTACTGCTGGAGCTTGGCCCGGATGCCGGTGAGCCACACGACCAGCTGCTCCAGCAGCGAGCGCTGCTGCTGGCGGCGGTGGAAGGCGGCGTCCAGCTGCTCGAAGTCCCGAAGCTGACCACGTCCAACCTCGCGCATCACGTAGTTGCCGTGTCCTTCCAGCACCGACATCACCGCCTGCAGGCCGGCGATCGCCCGCCACTGCCCGGCGAGCCCGCGGCCGGCGGTGCGGAGGAGCCGGAGCGGGTCGGCGGTCCTGTCCCTGGGCGCGCCCGCCAGCCCGGCGGCCCGCAGCGGCTCGATCACCAGCCCGCGCAGGAGCGTGGTCAGGTGGTCGCCGAGCCAGGGGTGGGCTGAGAACTGCCAGGCGTGGGTGAGCTCGTGGAGGACCAGCCAGCGGCGGGCCTGGCCGACGTCCAACCCGCCGCCGGCGGCGAAGCCCGCGATGTTGGGCTCGACGACGAGGAGGGTCGGTCGGTCGGAAAGCGCGCTGGGCAGCAGCGAGAGGACCGGGTCGTACTGACCGAGCACCCGGCGGGAGAGGAAGGCCAGGAGCCCGCCCACGTAGAGGCTGAGGGGCACCCGCGCCAGTCCCTGGAGCCATGGGGCCGGAAGCTCCGCCCGCACCGACTCGATGGCGTCGGTGATCCGGACCATGATCCCGATGTTGCGGTCGATGAGGCCGCGGCGGTCGACGACCGCGATCGAGCCCAGGCGGCCGAGGTCGAGCCCGGGGCCGACCAGGTCGGTGAGCGGTCGCGAGAGCTCCTCCGCGATCCCGTCGTAGGCCGGCTGCAGCTCCGACAGACGCGCCGCCGCGTCCGGCGTCGCCGCCGGCTCCCCGCAGCGCGCGTAGGCGGTGCGCCGGACCAGCTCCCAGTCCAGCATCGAGCCGGGGGCGGCCGCGCGGGCCCGCCGCAGCCCCTCCCGAGCGGCGACCGCCCCGAGGAGCCCGAGCGCGGAGATCGCAGCGAGGCGCCGCGCGTCGGCCATGGCTCCGATCATACGGTGGCCGCCGGGGAGGGCCGTGCCCCACGATCGGCCCCTTGGGTCAGGTCGGGGTGGCCCACTCGAGGAAGCGATGGCGGCCCACGTGCTCGAAGCCGAGGCCCTGGTAGAGCGGTCCCAGCTCCGGGTCGCCGTAGCTCAGCAGGACCGTGCGGCCAGCTCGCCTCGCCGCCCGGATCGCGGCCATGATGGCCGCGGTGGCGGCTCCGCGGCGCCGGGCGGACGGAGCGCAGGCGACCCCTCCGACCTCCAACGCTCCGGCGAAGGCGTGGGTCCAGCGGGCGACGGCGACCGCCCGGCCGTCCAGCTCCGCCACCCAGGCCGGCTGCCGCCGCAGGCGACGCCGCCAGCTGTCGGCGTCGTCGTCCCGCATCCAGGTGACGTGACGGTAGATCGCCTGGACGGCAGCGGCGTCCGCGGCGCGGACCCGGCGCGCCGGCGGCAGCGGTCGGGCCGGCGTCCGCAGGATCCCGAGCCGGGTCAGCCAGACGGTGTAGCCAAAGGAGCCCGCCAGGACTCCGGGCTCGGCGGCGGCCAGGTGGTCGTGGAGCGGAAGCGACAGCCCCAGCCGGTCGAGATCCGGCCGCCACGCCCGGACCACCGCGAGAACCGCCGGCCACGCGTCGACGAGGGGCGCCGCGGCGATCGCCCGTCCCCCGCGCCGGATCACGACCGCGTGGAGGGCTCCGTCGGGCCCGAGGATCCCGGCGACCGTGGGGGCGGCCGACCCTGCCCCGCGGTCCCGGCCGCAGGTCCACTCCAGCAGGGACCCGGCGGCGAACCCCAAGGGCCCCTGCTCCCTGAGGAAGTCGGCCGCCGCCGGCGCCAGGGCGCCGTCGTCCTCGGCGAGGTGGTACCCGCCCGGGAGGGGACGGCCGGCGCGTCGTGCCATCGGCCCATGATCGGGGCCGGGGCGGGCGCCGGGCGGGCCCTCCTGGCCGCTCCCAGCTGGCACTGTCCCCCCGGGACTGCTAGCACTCGGAGGCTCCGAGTGCTAAAATCGCGGGCAGGATTCAGGGATGGACCGGTCCGGTTCCGATTCGGTGAGGAGGACTGCATGGCGAAGCAACTGTTGTTCGACAGCGAGGCTCGGGCCGCGCTCAAGCGGGGTGTGGACCGGGTGGCGGACGCGGTCCGCATCACCATCGGCCCCAAGGGCCGCAACGTGGTCCTCGACAAGAAGTTCGGCAGCCCGGTCATCACCAATGACGGGGTGACGATCGCCAAGGAGATCGAGCTGGAGGACCCCTTCGAGAACATGGGGGCCCAGCTGGTCAAGGAGGTCGCCAGCAAGACCAACGACATCGCCGGTGACGGCACCACGACCGCCACGGTGCTGGCCTCCGCGATGATCACCGAGGGGCTGCGCCACGTCGCCAGCGGCGCCAACCCGGTGCAGGTCAAGGCCGGCATCAACAAGGCGGTCGAGCTGGTGGTCGAGGAGATCAAGAAGCACTCGGTGCCGATCAGTGAGCGCGAGAAGATCGCCCAGGTAGCCTCGATCTCTGCGGCCGACCCCTCCATCGGCGAGACCGTCGCCGACGCGATGGAGAAGGTGGGCAAGGACGGCGTCATCACCGTCGAGGAGTCCAAGGGGATCGCCACCGAGCTGGACCTCGTCGAGGGGATGCAGTTCGACAAGGGCTACGTCAGCGCCTACATGGTCACCAACGCGCAGGCGATGGAGGCGGTCCTGGAGGACCCCTACATCCTCATCACCGACCGCAAGGTCTCGGCGATCGCCGACCTGCTCCCGGTGGTGGAGAAGATCCACCAGAGCGGCAAGCCGCTGCTGGTCGTCGCCGAGGACGTCGACGGGGAGGCGCTGGCGACCCTCATCGTCAACAAGATCCGCGGCATCTTCACGGCGGTCGCGGTCAAGGCCCCGGGCTTCGGCGACCGCCGCAAGGCCATGCTCCAGGACATCGCCATCCTCACCGGCGGCACCGTGATCAGCGAGGAGCTGGGCCTCAAGCTCGACTCGGTCCAGCTCGACCAGCTCGGACGGGCACGCCGGGTCAAGGTGACCAAGGACGACACCACCCTGGTCGAGGGCGCCGGCAAGAGCGACGCCATCAAGGGCCGGATCGAGCAGATCAAGGCCGAGATCGACAAGTCGACCAGCGACTGGGACAAGGAGAAGCTGCAGGAGCGGCTCGCCAAGCTGGCCGGCGGAGTGGCCGTGATCAAGGTCGGCGCCGCCACCGAGACCGAGCTCAAGGAGCGCAAGCACCGGATGGAGGACGCCGTGTCGGCCACCCGGGCCGCGGTGGAGGAGGGCATCGTCCCCGGCGGCGGGACCGTGCTCCTGCTCGCCCAGAAGGCGCTGGAGGACGTGCACTACGAGGGTGACGAGCAGGCCGGGCTGCAGATCGTGCGCCGCGCGCTCGAGGAGCCGGGACGGCAGATCGCCAACAACGCCGGGGCCGAGGGCTCGGTGGTGGTGGAGAAGGTCCGCACCCTGCCCAAGGGCCAGGGCTACAACGCCGCCACCGGGGAGTACGTGGACATGGTCGCGGCGGGAATCATCGACCCCACCAAGGTGACCCGCTCGGCGGTCCAGAACGCCGCCTCGATCGCGGGCCTTTTGCTCACGACCGAGTCGCTGGTGACGGACATCCCCGAGAAGAAGTCGGGGGCCGCGGCGCCGTCGATGCCCGACTACTGATCCAGTCCCGACCCGCGCGGCGGCGGGGCGATGACGATGACGACGGGGCGGCCTCCGGGCCGCCCCGTTTTCGCGCGGAGACCGCTCGGCCCGGTGCCGCGCCCGGGCGTGCCGCCCGTGGGCCCCGCCCTGGCGGCGGCCGCGACCCCGCCCGGGCGCGGCGAGCCAGGGCCAGAGCGGCCTGACCCAAGGGCGGTGGGCCGCGCGCCCCATCCCGGGCTCGCCACCTGGGAGCCTCGCGGCCACCCACCTCGCGGCGGCGCGCCGGCTCCGTCCGAGCACCCAGCGCTGACGCCCCCGGGAGCCCCCCTAGACTCCGCGCCATGTCCGCCGCCACGGGTGCCGGGGAACCCGAGAGGTCGCCGCCGGCGTCCTCGGACCAGCGGCGCCGCCCAGCCGCCGACGCCGCCACGGTGGAGCGCTGGCTCGAACAGTACGGAGACCTTGCCCTGCGCACCGCCTACCTCGTCCTCGGCGAGCGACCGGCGGCCGAGGACGCCGTCCAGGAGGGGTTCCTGCGCGCCTGGCAGGCGCGGGCTTCCCTGCGCGACCCGGGCGCCGAGCGCGGCTGGCTCCTCGCCATCGTCGCCAACGCCGCCCGCTCGCAGCGCCGCCGGCGGGTGGCGGCGCCGGTCGACGCCGAGCCTGTCGGCATCGCCGCCGGGCCGCCGCTCGACCCCTACGACGCGCTCGACCTCGCCGCCGACCTCGCCGCCGCCCTCCGCACCCTGGCCCCCGAGCACCGGGCGGTGATCGCCTACCGGATCGGGCTGGACTGCTCGGTGGAGGAGACGGCCTCGATCCTCGGGGTGGAGCCTGGAACCGTGAAGTCGCGTCTGCACCGGGCGCTGGCCGACCTGAGAGGACGATGGACGACCACGACGAGCTGAGCAGGCGGTTGCGCACCGAGCTGATCCGGGCGATGGAGCCGCTCACCCTCACGGCGTCGACCCGCGAGGGGATCCGGCGCGCGCTGCTGGAGACGTCTCGCCGCGGTGCCGCGCCCGCGAAGGCGCCCAGGCCGTCGCCCGGTGCGGGGTGGCCGGCCTGGCTCCAGGGGGTGGCGGGGGTCGCTCGGACGGCGCGGAGCCGGCGCACCTGGAGCGCCGCCGGCGCGGTCGCGATCGCGGCGGCGGCGCTGACCGCGGTCCTGGTGGTCCCGAGGGCCACCCAGCAGCCTCGGGCGACCCAGGGTGCCCCCGCCCCGCCCAAAGCGATGCTCCAGCTCCCCGGCGGTCGGTCTCCTGATCGGCCGACGCCCCTCCCCTCCCGCGCGGCGGCGGCCCCCGCCCTCCCCCGGCACCGCGCGCCCACGACGCAGGCACCCGCGTCGCCCCTCCCGGCGCGGGCGCCGCTCCCCAGCGCGGCCACCTGTTCCGCCGGGGCGGCCACGCCACACCTCGTGGCCCCCACCCGGCTCACGGTCGCCACCGGGCGTCCGACATCGATCGGGGTGGAGGCGGTCGGCGGCTGCCCGGGCCGCCGGACTCTCACGGCGACGGCCCTGGGGCCGCCGGGCCCGAACGCCGTGTCGTCGGCCCTGGCGGTGACCCGGGTGCGTGCCTCAGCGGCGATGGCGGCCCCCGCGGCGGGCTCGGCATTCCGGGTCCGGTGGATCGGGCGCGGGCGGTCGGGAGGTCCGCTCCCGCCCGCGGTCTATCGGGTCGTGCTCCGCCTCTCCGGCACCGACGCCACCGCCTCGGTGCGGGTGAGGGTCGACGCGGCCCCGTGACGGCGACTCGAACCCGGCGGCGGTGCCCGACAATGGGGCCATGGCGGCCGCCCTCACGCTGCTGACGGACTTCGGGACCAGCGACGGATACGCGGGCGCGCTGGTCGGCAGAGCGTGGCGGGCGTCCCCAGGCCTCCAGGTCGTGACGCTCACCCACGACGTCCCCCTGGGGAACGTTCCAGCGGGCGCCTACTGGCTGGCGGCGACGGTGCCGGCCTTCCCCCCCGGCACCGTCCACTGCGCCATCGTCGGCCCGCGGGCGGGCTCCGATCGACCCCTGGTCGCGGCGGAGGTGGATCGCCAGCTGCTGGTGGCGCCCGACAACGGGCTCCTCTGCCACGCATGGCTGCGGGGCACCCAGCGGCGGGCGGTGCGCATCGACACGGCGCGGCTGCGGATGCCGCCGAGGCCCGGCGGCCCACCGGGCCTCGACCTGATCGTCCCGATCGGCGCCCGCCTGGCGGGCGGCGAGCTCCGCTTGGAGGACCTCGGGCCGCAGGTGGCGGCCCCGATGGCGCTGCCGGGGGTGGGCGACCGTGGCGACGCCCTCGGGACCGACGCCCGCGTCCTCGTCGTCGACCACTGCGGCAGCGCCGTCCTCAGCGTCACCCGGACGCCCTGGTACGACCCGGTCCCGGTCGCCGCCACCCTGGAGGACGGGCGCCGCATCGAGTGCCTCGCCCAAAGCCATGCGGCCATCCCGCGCGGGTTCGCCCTGGTGTGGAACGCTGCCGACCATCTGGAGATCGCCGGCAACGGGGTGAGCGCCGCTGCCGCCCTCGGCCTTCGGGTCGGCGACCCGGTCAGGGTGGACTGGGCGGCCTCGGAGGGACGGTCCGAGCCGGACGTGCGGCGATGGGTGGCAGCCTCCCTGGGCGCTCGGCGCTGAGCCCGGCGGCCGTCCCACCGGTCGCCCTCGGCGCGGACCAGGTCGGCCGCCTCGACCGGGCGGCCGAGACCCTGGGGCTCGCGACCGAGACCCTGATGGCGCTCGCGGGGTTCCAGTGCGCCCGGCTCGCCCTCCGGCTGGTCGCCGAGGTGGACGGCGAACCGGGCGCCGGAACGGTCGTGGTCCTGGCGGGGCGGGGGAACAACGGCGGGGACGCCCTGGTGGCCGCACGCCACCTCGCCCAGTGGGGCGTCGTCGTACGCCTGGTCGTCATCGGTGACCCCGCCCGGCTCGGCCCCGCCGCCGGACGCCAGCTGGAGGCCGCCGAGCGGCTGCAGCTCCATCCCCGGGTCGCGTCCACGGCCGCCGCCGCGCGGCTGGCGGTGGCGGGTGCGGCGGCGGGCGCCGCGCTGGCGGTCGACGGGCTCCTCGGCACCGGGGGGCGCGGCGACCCCCGGGAGCCCGTGGCGACCGCCATCCGCCACCTCAACCAGGCTCGCCTCGCACGGGTCCTGAGCATCGACGTGCCCAGCGGGCTCGACGCCACCTCCGGACTCCCCGGGGATCCCTGCGTCGCCGCCACCGACACCGCGATGCTGGGGGTGGCGAAGCGGGGCTGCCTGGCGCCGGCGGCCGGCCCCGTCACCGGCACCTGCTGGCTTGCCGACATCGGTCTTCCGACCGCCGCCTTCACGGCGGTCGGGCTCCTCGCACCGGTGCTGGGCGACGGGGAGTGGGCCCGGGTGGACCGGGGCTGACCGCCCGCCGCTCGGCCCCGGATCCGGCCCGCGGTTGCATCGCGCGCTCGGTCTGCGTATGCTGCGCCCGAGCTCGCGTGCCACCGCACGCTCCGTCATGAACACCGTCCTAGCACCGCCCGAGATCGCCGCGAGCACGCTGGAGGCGCTCGTCCGCCAGCATGTCGACACCCTGGTCACCTATGCCACCCATCTGGTTGGGGATCCCCAGGAGGCGATCGACTACGTCGCGGCGGGCGTGCACCAGGCTCGGCGCTTCCCGCCCTCCAGCCTGGAGCGAGAGGGTGCCGCCGTCCTGTTCCGCGCGGTGACGCGGGCCTGCCGGCAGCGGCAGCGGTTCCCGCCCGAGCCCCGCGGGCTCGCCAAGCTCTTCCGCAAGCCGGTCCCCCTGCTCAGCCTGGGCGCGGACGTGGCCTCGGCGGCGCGGGTGAACACCGTCAAGCGCGCCCTGATGGCCACCGCGGTCGACCGCCGTGCCGCCCTGCTCCTCCGCGACCTCGCCGGGCTCGACTACCGCGGCGTCGGGATCGCCCTCGAGTGCTCGCCGGAGACCGCGGCCCGGCTGGTGGCCGCCGCCCGGCGCGAGTTCGGCGGGATCTACCGGGACATCTCGTTCTGATGGCCGTCAAGTGCAGCCTGCTGACGCTGAGCTGCGCGCTCGACGGCGAGCTGCCGACCACCAGCCAGGCCGAGCTCGAGAGCCACCTGGTGAGCTGCGAGCGGTGCAAGATCGGGCTCCAGTACCTGCGCGAGGAGACCGAGCGGATCGCCAACCTCCCCCGCATCCACCTGCCCCACGGCACCATCGATGCCCTCCTCCAGCGCACCCGGGTGGTGGAGCCCGCCCTCGCGGCCCGTCCCGGCGGTGCGGCCCACCCGACCGCCCCGGCGGAGCCCGATCCGACCGTCGCCGCGCTCGCCGACACGGCCCTGGCCGACCCCCCGGCGGCCGGGGCGCCCGACCCCGCGACCGGGCGCGAACCCGACGCCCCCGAGGCGGCCTCCCCGTTCAACGTCGAGGTCCGAGGGCACCCGTCCCAGCCGCCACGGCACGCCGACGTCGCGGCCGCGGAGCCGGACGCCGGCCAGGGGGGGGCGGCAGCGGCGGAACCGTCCGACGGGGCGGTCAAGGACGCCGCGGCGGAGGCGCCGGGAGCCGGGGTCCCGGGCGTCGCGCAGACCGCCGGCCCGATGGCTCCCACACCCCCGCCGCCGCCGTCGGCCGAGCACCGCAGGGGCGCGCCGCCCGCACGGGGCGACGGACCGCCCGCATCACGGCGGGCCCAGCTCCCATCGGAGCCGGCCCGGCCGCCGGCGGCGCCCGCTCCCGCGGGCGGCCCCGTCACCGATCGTCCAGCGGCTCCGAGCGCAGACGATCAGGTGGCCGCGGAGACGGCGGCGGCCGCCGAGCCGTCGGAACGCGCCGGCCCCCCCCCGCAGCGACCCGGTCGTCGCACCTCGCCCGCCTCCGCACCCCGGCGGGCACCGCGCTCGAGGCCAGCCGTTCTGGACCGCACCGCGGCGCGGATCGCGGCGACCGCGGCGGTGGCGCTGGCGGTGGTCCTGCTGGGCCTCCACCTCGCCCAGCCCGCGCCGCACCGGGCCGCCACCGGCCCCAGCGCGACGCCGACGCCGGCGCATCCCCGGGCGACCGCTCCGGCCTCCTCCCCGACCGCGGTCCCCTCCCCGACGGCGGCCAGCTCCCCCACGTCGGTGCCGTCGCCCACGGTCCCGGCCGGCACCGGCGCGCTCCCGGCCCTCACCGGCACGACCACCCTGGGTGGCAGCGCGTTCGGGTACACGGTGCAGACGGCTCGGTACGGCCAGCACCCAGACGGCCTGTGGGTGGTCTTCCAGCTCGTCGGCGGCCGCGGCGCCCCCCGGGCGACGGTGGGATTCGCCGGCGCGACCACCCTCGACGTCGAGCTCCAGGGCGTCCGACCCGGAACCGCCGTGCCGGCGCCCCAGCCGGGCCTGGTGGTGACGCGCGTGGACGCCGGCGGCACCGCCGCGACCGCCCTGTACACCCTCCACCTGACCCGCGCGGTGCAGGTGAGCTCCTCGTACCTCCCCGGCAGCCTCACCGGGCCCAGCGGCGAGCGACTGATCCTGATCCTCCACTGACCGCGGCCGGATCCCGGTCGGACCCCGGTCCCGTGGGCGCTCGGCGCCCGGTCAGTTGGGGCTCTGGCGGGGTGGCCGGAGCCCGGTCAGGACCGGTGGTGCCAGCTGGTGCTCCAGCAGCGTCCGCTCCCGCCGCAGCAGGCGCAGCGCCTCGCGGAGCCGTTCCACCGTGCTGGCGGCCTCCAGGAGCCGCTGCTTGGCCGGCAGTTCGACGGCGAGGGTGGCCGCGATGAGGTACGAGAGGAGCTCGGGGTCCTCGGGCAGGGCGGCGGCCGAGGTGTCCGGGCGGTCCGCCAGCTGGCGGAGGATGCCGGCGTAGGCGCCGAAGCTGCGCAGGGCGGTCTGGGCCAGCGATCGGGCCTCGGCCTCGTCCTCCACCCGATCGGGAAGGTAGGCGATCTCGGCCACCGGGTACGGACGGCGGCGGCCGGCGTGGACCACCTGGAAGCGGGCCGTGCCGGCCACCTGGAGGGTGACGGCACCGGTGGGGAGCCGCTCCACCTTCTCGATCCGGGCCAGGGTGCCGACCGCGTGCGGTTCGGCCTCGCCGCCCACCTCGGAGCCGCGCCGGATCGCGATCACCCCGAAGCTGGTGCGAGTCGCCTCGCAGTCACGCAGCATGGCGCGGTAGCGCGGCTCGAAGACGTGGAGCTCCAGCGGCATGTGGGGGAAGAGCACCACATGGAGCGGGAACAGGGCGATCTCGGGCATCGCGGGAGAGTATGCACCCGGGACCGCGGCCGGCCGACGGCCGAGGCCGGGCTTCGCCGCCGTGGTCAGATCCGCTCCAGGGGGACGATGCCGAGCAGCTGGAGGGTCCGGGCCAGGGTCAGTCGGGCGGCGTCGGCGAGACCGCGGCGGAAGGCTCGCACCGCCAGGTCCTCGATCCGGTAGATGCGCTCGGTGTGCTCGTAGAAGTCGTTGAAGGCGCTGGCCAGCTGGAACGCGTAGGTCGCCAGCAGGGCGGGGGCGAGCGACGACGCGGCCTCCGTCACCACCAGCGGGAGCCGGTCGATGCACGCGACCAGGTCGCGCTCCGGTCCCTCCAGCCGGTGGGGGGCACGTTCGGGCAGGGGCGCCGGCTCGACCCGGGCGAGGATCCCGCAGGCTCGGGCGTGAGCGTACTGGAGGTAGACGCCGGTGTCCCCGGTGGTGCGCAGCGCCTCGTCGAAATCGAAGGTGATGATGGCCCCGAGGCTGAATCGGAGCAGGTAGTAGCGGATCGCCGCCGCCGCCAGCTGGTCCGCGACGCGGCCGTCCCTCGACTTCTCGCGCACCCGCCGGACGGCCTCGTCGACGAGGGCGTCGGCATGCACGTCCAGCCCCTGGCGACCGCTCATCGGATACATCGAGCGACCGTCGTCGGTGGCGAACCCGAGGCTGCGGGCGGCCGCCGGCGACAGGGAGACCACCTCGTAGGCGAGGTGGTGCAGGGCCGCCGCCTGGGCCGGGTACCCGAGCCGGCGGAGCGCTTCTCGCACCACCAGCTGGGGAGCCGACTGGCGCTGGTCGATGACGTTGACGACCCGGTCGGCGTGGCCGTACCGGGCCGACGGCAGCTCGTCGGCGGACGCGGTGGCGCTGCTGGTGGCGGGGCCGCCGGGCGCCCACGCCAGGTAGTGGAAGTCCCGGTCGAGCAGCCCGAACTTCCACAGGTGGTAGGCGATGTCCTTGGCGGTGTAGGTGGCGACCCCATCGCTCTTGACCATGACCTTGGCCGACGCCGCCCCGCCCGCGGCGGGCGCCTCGGGGTCGTCCGCCGCCGCCGAACCCTCCGGTGGCAGCACCCAGCAGCCCGCGAGCGGGCCCTCGCTCGGATGGTCGAGGATCCCCGCGGCCTGCATCGCGGCCAGGGCGCGACTCCAGAAGCCCAGCTCGAGGATGTCGGACTCCCAGGTGAGCAGGTCGTAGCCGATCCCCAGTCGGGCCATGGTGGCGAGGTTGGCGCGGACGATCCGCGAGGTGATGGCGCGGGCCTCGGCGGCGATCGGCTGCTCGCGCGCCTCGATCGCGCGCAGGGTGCTGCGACGTTCCTCGAGCAGACCCGGCTCGAGCTCGTAGCGCCGGCAGATCTCGACGTACACCCGCGACCCGTAGCGATCGAAGGGCTCGTCCGGCGCCTGGATCAGCCCCAGCACCCGCAGCCCGACCACCACGTCCGCGACCTGCACGCCGGTGTCGTCGATGTAGTTCTCCACCTCCACCGGCACCCCGCGGGCACGGAGGATGCGGACCACGGTGTCGCCGATGCAGGCATTGCGAAGGTGGCCGACGTGGGCCGCCTTGTTGGGATTGACCTGGGTGTGCTCGACGATGGTCTTGCGGCTGCGCTCCTCCCTGCTGGCCAGGAGGCGATCCGCCAGCGGAGCCAGCGCCTCCCGGATCACGGCCGGGGCGTAGGTCGCATCGTCGAATCGGAGGTTCACATACCCGGGGCCGCTGACGGTGACCTCGCCGACGTGCTCGAGCCCGGCCGCGCGCACCGCAGCGGCCAGGTCGGCCGCGATCTGCTGCGGCGGCCGGCGCAGGCGGCCGGCCAGCCGCTGGGCGAGCGGCGAGGAGAGGTCGCCATGGCTGGGTTGACCCGACCGCTCCACGCCCGGGTCCAGGTCGGCGGGCGCCCCCAGCGCGGTGGCCGCCTGCTGCAGGGCACGGGCGAACGCCGACGCCAGATCGGGCATGGTCGGCGATCGTAGCAAACGCCCCGCCGCCCCCCGACCCCGCCGCGGTGGCCGCCGACGTTGGCAACCGCGCGCGCGGCCTCTTAGACTGGCGGCGTGCCGATCGCCCGGTCCGATCGATTGCCGGCGGAGTTCGCGGGTCACCCCATCGCCCTGCTCGTCCGGGTCGGAGCCGAGGCCCGCCGCCGGCTCGCCGGCCGGCTCGCGGAGCACGGTGCGGCCCTTCCCCTCTACGCGATCCTGGCCTGGCTCGACCACAACGGGCCGCGCTGCCAGCGCGAGCTGGGCGACGCCCTGGGGCTGGACCCCGGCGACGTGGTCCGGCTGCTCGACCAGCTGGAGAACGCCACCCTGGTCCGACGCGACCCCGACCTCACCGACCGCCGCCGCCACCGGCTCACCCTGACTGCGGCGGGGCGGACCGAGCGGGACCGCTGCCAGCAGGCGATGGTCGCGCTGGAGGTTGAGTGGCTCGCCCCCCTCAGCCCCGCCGAGCGCGAGCTGCTGGCGGGGCTCCTGACCCGGCTCGGCGAGCCGGCCGCGGACGCCCCCCCCCGGGGGGCCCCGCCCGGCCCACGCGCGCTGCCCGAGCCGGAGGTGGCCGCGTCCGCCTGAGCCCAGGCGGGGGCCCGGGCCGGCTCGCGGCCGATCATCGCCGACCGGGGGCGCGGCTGCGACTCGGATGGGCGCGTCGCTGGTCCCGATCCTCTTCGTCCGAGACCACCGCCCGCGGCGTCCACGTTCGACGCAGCCTCCATCGCGCCGTTGGGAGCCCGGAGCACGGACCCGCGATCGTGCGGCCGGCGGGGCGGCATGCGGGGCCGGGAGCGGGCCGGGCGTCGGCCCCGTCCCCGCCGAGCGGGTGCCGATCGGGCGGCCCGCCGACCGGACCCGGAGCGCGCGCGGCGCCCAGCACCTGGTCGGCGTTGCCGTGCGGGAGGCGCGCGCCCACCCCCGGGGGACGGCCGGAACCGGTCGCACGACGCCAACCGGAGCCGAGCCCAGCTCGTCGCGGGCAAGCCCTCCCCGCACCGAGCGGGCGGCGCGGTGCGGGGAGGGCATCGGCGTGCCGGAGGTCCCTTCCGCCGGCTATACTATTCGCAAATGCGTACGGTCGGCCGAGCTGAGAGTGGCCGGCCGGGATGCACGACCCCTCCCATGCTGTCCCTCACCCCGACCCCGATCGTCCGCGGTCCCCGCATGACCGGCCGGCTCCGCGCCGTCCTGGGCGGCCGCCCCGGCACCAGGTGGCGGCGGCCGGAGGCGTCCGACCGGCGGCTCAACCCGTACGCGGCTCGGGCCCAGATGCCCGACCCTGGCCCACGTGCGCTGACCGCGGCGCACGTGTGACCTCCTGCTGACGCCCTCCGCCTCCTCCGCGTCGCAGACCACCGCCTGACCATCGGCTGAGCCATCCCGGCCCCGGCCAGACGGCCGGGGAGCTCACACCGCCGCAGGGTCCCCCGGTCCGGGCGGTCCGTCGCCGCCCGGAGCCCCACCTCACCCTCGGCTCGCGCGCGCCCGGCCGCTCCCCAGTTCCCTACCGACCTCGCGCGGCCCGCGCCGAGCGAGCCACCGCCATCCACCCAAGGTCCCCCATGAGCACCCCCGTCGCACCCCCCACCACCGACCGCGCCGCCGAGCGGCGGCGGGCTGAGGCGTGGCGCCGTCAGCCCGCCGCCACGCCCGGTCGCGCGCACCTCGGGCTGGTCGGGCTGATCGCAGCGGTCGCCGTGGAGTGGGCGGGGGCGACCGCGATCCTGCCCATCCTGCCCCTCCTCCTGCGCCATCGCGGGGTGCCGGTGGCGCTGGTGGGAGTGGTCATGGCGGCGTTCCTGGGCGCCGGCTTCGTGGCCCAGTACCCACTCGGGCGGCTCGCCGACCGGATCGGGAGACGACGGCTGCTCCAGAGCAGCCTGTGGTGCTACGCGCTCGCCACCCTCGGCTTCGTCCTGGGCGGCCCGGTGGTGCTGGCGATCGTCTTCCGCGCGCTGCAGGGAGCGGCCGCGGGCGGCGCTGACGTCGCCGCCCAGGCGCTGGTGGTGGACCTCGTCCCGGCCCGCCGCCACGGGCGCGCCTACGCGATGCTCGCGGGCGCCCAGATGGGCGGCATGGTGGTCGGCCCGATCGCCGGGAGCCTGCTCGCGGGGATCTCGGTGAACCTGGTGTTCTTCGTGGGCGCGGGGGCGGCGGCGGCGGCGTCCCTGGTCCTGCGACGGGCTCTGCCCGCAGCCCGGCGGCAGCCGCGGGCGGAGGTGGCCGCGGCCTGGTCTCCCGACTGGCGGATCCTGCGCGGGGTGCTGGCCATCAGCGCCGCCGGCGGCCTCCTCCTCGGCGTGTACGAGGCGGACTGGACGCTGCTGATGCACAGGCGGGGGGCCTCCGGCTGGGAGATCGGCGTCTCGTTCGCCCTCTACGCCCTGCCGCTGGTCCTCCTCAGCTGGCCGGCCGGCTGGCTCGCCGACCACTGGGACCGCCGGTGGCTCAGCGGCACCGCCCTGGGCGCCGCCGCCGCCTGCGCCGCCCTGTATCCGCTGCTGCCCTCGGCGGCGCTCCTCATCGCCCTCAGCGCGGTGGAGGCGACCCTGTCGGCGGCCGGCTACCCCGCCACCCTCTCCCTGCTCGCCAGGGCGGTGGGGCCGGCCGCGGCGGGCCGGGGCCAGGGCCTCTACGCCAGCGTGCAGACCGGGACCGCGGCGCTGGGCGCGGCGATCGGCGGGGTGCTCTTCGGGGCCGGCGTCGCGGTGCCGTTCGTCGCCAGCGCCGTGCTGGCGCTGGCGACGGTGGCGGTGCTGCCCTGGCTGTGGCGCGGGACGGGCCCGGACCGGCGGCCAGCGACCATCGGCACCGGGTCGGGCAGCGCCGCCGTGCCCGGCGCCACCGGCGGGGACGCGGGGATGGGCACCGCCCGGTCGGAGCCGGCCCTCCGCCCGCCACGGCCCGACGGGCTCGGCCGCACCCGGGGCCAGGGCCGGCTCCGGCGGGGGCCGTGGGGGCTCCCCGCTCGACCCGACCTCCCGGCTACGCCGACGCCTCGACCATGACCGGGAAGGGGAGCGCGATCGGCTCGCCCGCCACCCGGCTGCGCTGCTCGGCGTCGAAGCGGCCGAGGCCGAGGTCGGCGACATCGACCAGGTCGGTCCGGCCGTGCAGCGCCAGGTCCGCCCCCACCCGGGCCACCGCCGGCCCCCACATCATGCCGTGGCCGCCCGGGGCGGCCACCGTGAGCCCTCCGATCGGCCGGCGGTCCCGGTCCAGCCCGGGGCCCAGGATCGGGAGGTGGTCCGCGGTGTAGTCGATGGTGGCGGCCCAGACCTTGCGCAGCTCGAGCCCCGAGGCCAGCGGAACCCAGCGGCCGACGCGCCGACGCATCCGGGCGAGGTAGCGCCAGTCGACCGCCGACGCCGGCCCCGGCGACTCGTCGGGGTTGCTCATCCCGAAGAGCAGCCCGCCCTCCTCCTCCCGCCAGTAGAGCCCCTTGGCCATGTCGTACACCATGGTCTGCGGCTCCTCCAGGAAGGCCGGGTGGGGGGCGGTCACGGCCACCTGGTGGCGCACCGCGCCAACCGGGATCCGCACCCCGCAGCGGCGACCCAGCTCCGCGATGGTGGGGCCGCCGGTGAGCAGCACCCGCGGGGTGGCGATGGTCCCCGCCGACGTGACCAGGCCCGTGACCCGGGTCGAGCCGCGGCGGGTCTCGGTGCGCAGACCGAGGCACAGGGTCCGCTCCAGCAGCCGCACCCCCGCACGCTGGAGGGCGAGGGAATAGCAGCGCACGTTGCGGACCGGGTCGATGCAGCCGTCGGCGGCACGGTAGGTGCCGCCGAGGTGGCCGGTGGTGGCCAGGAGCGGGGCCACCCGCTCCACCTGGGGCGGGTCCAGCCACTGCACGTCGAGGCCCTGGCTCTGCTGCTGGGCGGCCCGGGCCCGGCCCTCGCGGGCCTCGCGGGCCCTGGTGGCGAGGAGGAGGTACCCGAGCGGGCGAAAGCCGGAGTCGGTGCCGAGCCGGTCCGGCTGCGAGCGGTAGAAGTCGATCGACCAGCGACCGAGCGCGGCCGCCGCGGCGGTGCCGGCCTGGGCCCGCACGATGCCGGCAGCTCGGCTGCTCGCGCCCCCTCCCGCCAGGCCCTGCTCGACCACCACCGTGTCGGCGCCGTCGCCGGCGGCGAAGTGAGCGGCCCAGCCGCCGATGGTCCCGGCCCCCACCACCACCAGGTCGGCGGCCGCGGGGACGGTCACCGGCCGGGCTTCCCCGAACGGTCCCGCGCTCCCCGCGTCACCGCCGCACGCCCCGGCGCCAGCTTGCGGCCGCCCCAGCTGCTGACATAGAATCGCAAACGTTAGATAGCCGATCCGCAACTGTCAAGGGGCGACGATCGACCGTACCGCGACGGGCTGAAAGGTTTCGCCCGTCGGCCACGCGGGACCGCTCCCGTCATCGACGCCCCGGTCATCCGCGCACCGCGCGACCGATGCCACCGTGCGCGGGGCTGACCTGACCCACCCCTGACCGGGCGCGAGCCGACCACCCGAGCGGCTCCATCACGAGGGCCCGGCATGGTGAACTCGTACGACGCCATCGTCGTCGGCGGTGGGCACAACGGCCTGGTTGCGGCCGCCTACCTGGCCCGTTCGGGACGGCGCACGGTGGTGCTGGAGGCGCGCGCCAAGACCGGTGGCGCCGCCGACACCAGCGCCCCCTGGCCCGATCACCCCGACATCCACGTCACCACGTATTCGTACGTGATGAGCCTGATGCCGTCCACCATCATCCGCGACCTGGAGCTGGAGCGTCACGGCTACACGGTGTTCCCGATGGGGCCCTACTACCAGGCATGGCCCGACGGGCGCTCGCTCAAGCTCTACGCCGACGACGCCCGCCGCAACCACGAGGCGATCGCCCGCTTCTCCGCCGCCGACGCCGCCGCGATGCCGGGCTGGGACAGCTGGCTGGAGCGCCTGGCCAAGGTGATGGGCCCGTTGCTGATGAGCGTGCCGCCCACGCTGGGGTCGCGGCATCCGCTCGACCTGCGCGACCAGGCCCAGCTGGCCTGGCGGCTGCGCGGGCTCGACCCGCGGGCGGTCGGCGACCTCACCCGGCTGTTCACGATGAGCATCACCGACCTCCTCGACGACTGGTTCGAGTCGGAGGAGGTGAAGGCCTCGCTGGCGGTCAACGGGGTGATCGGGACCTGGGCCGGCCCGGACGAGCCCGGAACCGCCTACGTGATGGCCCACCACTCCATCGGCGACGTCGGCGACGGCCACCTCGGCAGCTGGGGCTTCCCCAAGGGCGGGATGGGCGCGGTGAGCGACGCCTGCCGGCGGGCGGCCGAGGCCTTCGGCGCCGAGGTGCGCACCGGGGCCCGGGTCCAGCGCATCCTGACCCGGGACGGCGCCGCCACCGGGGTCGCGCTGGCGGGGGGCGAGGAGCTCTCGGCCCCGGTGGTGGTGAGCTGCATCCACCCCAGAACCTGTTTCCTCGACCTGCTGCCCGCCGAGGAGCTGCCCCAGGGCTTCCGCCGCGACATCGAGCGGTGGCGGAGCCGCAGCGGGGTGGTCAAGATCAACCTGGCCCTGGGCGAGCTGCCCGACTTCCGCGCCGATCCGGGCACCACCCTGCAGGACCACCACACCGGGTCGGTGGAGCTGTGTCTCTCGACCGCCTACGCGGAGCGCGCCTTCCAGGACGCGCGGGAGGGACGCGCGGCGGCCCGGCCCTTCGTCGACGGGGTGA
The DNA here is from genome assembly GCA_035533215.1 of Candidatus Micrarchaeia archaeon. Lineage (GTDB taxonomy): Bacteria > Chloroflexota > Dormibacteria > Aeolococcales > Bog-877 > DAHUZL01. The sequence goes on from DATLUG010000050.1 coordinate 51,619, forward strand.
TCCCGACCGTCTTCGACCGCACCCTCGCCCCCGAGGGCGTGCACATCTTCTCGATGTTCACCCAGTGGGTGCCCCACACCTGGTCGAACGAGCCGCACCGCCAGGAGCTGGAGGCCTACGCCGACCGGATCGTCGACCTCTACACCGAGCTGGCCCCCAACCTCAAGGGTGCCATCATCGCCCGCCAGGTGATCGGGCCGCACGACATGGAGCAGGAGCTGGGCCTGATCGGCGGCAACATCTTCCACGGCGAACTCTCGCTGGAGCAGCTCTTCCACATGCGGCCCGCACCCGGCTACGCGGATTACCGCACCCCGGTGCGCGGCCTCTACCACGCCAGCTCGGCGACCCACGGCGGCGGCGGGGTGTGCGGCATCCCCGCCGCCCTGGCGGTGCGCCAGATCGAGCGGGACCAGCGCCGGGAGCGCTGGCGCCGCCGGCTCACCCGCCGCCGGGACCCGGACGGCGCCGGCTGAGCCGGTGACGCAGGGCCGGGCCGACGCCCTCCGCGCGATGCTGGTCCCGGCCTCGGTGGCCGTGGTCGGGGCCAGCGACGTGGTCGGCTCGTTCGGCTGGCAGATGATGACCCAGCTGCTGGAGGGCGGCTTTCAGGGCCGGGTGTACCCGGTCCACCCCAGCCGCACCGAGGTGCTCGGCCACCCCTGCCACCCCAGCCTGGAGGCCCTGCCCGAGGCCGTGGATCTCGCCGTGCTGGGGGTGCCGAACCGGCTCCTCGAGCAGCAGCTCGGGCTCTGCGCCCGGCTGGGGGTGCGGGGCGCAGCGGTCTTCGCCAGCGGCCACGAGGAGACCCCAGACGGCCGCGCGCCGCTGTCGGAGCGGCTGCGACGGATCGCGCAGGTGGCGGAGATGGCGGTGTGCGGCCTCAACTGCATGGGGTTCGTCCATGTCGAGGCGGCCGTGCGCGCCTGCGGATTCTACCAGCCGCCCGACCTCCAGCCGGGCCCGGTGACGTTCCTCACCCACTCCGGCTCCGCCTTCTCCGCCCTCCTCCACAACGACCGCCGGATCCGCTTCAACCTGGCGGTGTCCTGCGGCCAGGAGCTGGTCACCACCATGGCCGACTACCTGGGCTTCGCCCTGGAGCAGCCGTCGACCCGGGTGGTGGCGCTGTTCCTGGAGACGGTGCGGGACCCGGTCCGCTTCCGCGCCGCGCTGGACCTTGCCCATCGACGGGACGTCGCGGTGGTGGCCCTCAAGGTGGGGCGGGAGGCCTTCGCCCAGGCGATGGTCGCCGCCCACTCGGGGGCGCTCGCTGGCGCCGACGGCGTGTTCGACGCGGTCTGCGACGCCCACGGCGTGATCCGGGTCCGCACCCTGGACGAGCTCCTGGACACGGTCGAGCTGTGCGGCGGCGGCCGCCGGGCCGGCCCCGGCGGGCTGGCCGCGGTGCACGACTCGGGGGGCGAGCGGGCGATGCTGATCGACTGCGCCCTCGACACCGGGGTGCCGCTGGCGGTGATCGGCGACGCCACCCGGCTCCGCCTGGAGCAGGTGCTGGAGCCCGGCCTGCCGGCGGTGAACCCGCTCGACGCCTGGGGCACCGGCAACCGTGCCGACGCGATCTACGAGGACTGCTGCCGGATCCTCCTCCAGGACCCCGACACCGCCGCGCTCGCCCTGGTCGTCGACCTCACCCACGAGCAGGATCCCGAGCGCGAGTACGCCGGCACCCTGCTCCGGGTGGCCCCCACCACCGACTTGCCGGTGGCGCTGCTGAGCAACTGCCGCAGCTCGATCGATCGGCGGGCGGCGCAGCGGCTGCGGGAGGCGGGCGTGCCGGTGCTGGAGGGCACGGTGAGCGGGCTGACCGCCTTCCGGGGCCTTCTCGAGCGCCGTGACTTCGGCCGGCGGGCGAGGCTCGATCCGCCGGAGCCGGTGGCGCCGGCGGTGCGCGAGGGATGGCGCACGCGCCTGGCGCGGTCACCGGGTCCGGACCCGGCGGAGACGCTGGCGCTGCTCACCGCCTACGGGATCCCGACCGTCCCGCACCGGCTGGCGACCTCGCCGCGGGAGGCGGTCCTGGCGGCGGACGCGGTCGGGTGGCCGGTGGCGTGCAAGACGGCGGCGGCCGGGGTCGCCCACAAGACCGAGGTGGGCGGGGTCCACCTGGGGCTCGCCGACCCCGCCGCCCTCACCCGCGCCTACCGCGACCTGGAGCGCCGGCTGGGCCCCCGGGTGCTGGTCACCGGGATGGCCGCGCCGGGGGTGGAGCTGCACCTGGGGGTGGTCCGCGACCCCCAGTTCGGCCCGGTGGTGCTGGTGGCGGCGGGCGGGGTGCTGGTGGAATGGCTGCAGGACCGCCGGCTGGCGCTGCCCCCGGTGGACCCGGCCGGAGCCCTGCGCCTGATCGGCCGGCTCCGCCTCAGCCCGCTCCTGGACGGGGTCCGAGGGCTGCCGGCCGCCGACCGCGGCGCCGTCGCCCGGGCGGTCAGCCGGCTCTCGGTCCTGGCCCAGGACCTGGGCGACCGCCTCCGGGCCCTCGACGTCAACCCGCTCATCGCGGGCCCGTCGGGCTGCGTCGCGGCGGACGCGCTCATGGTCGCGAGCGCGCCGGGCGACCAGGCTCAGCCGGTGACCCGCCAGGTCTCCGGATAGATGGTGAGGATGGGGTCCCGCGGCAGCGTCCCCGCAGCTGCTGGCTGACCCCTCGGGCTGGGCCGGGTCCCGGGACCCCAGGGTCGGCAGCGGCTGGGCGAGGAAGTTCTGCGAGCGGGTGAGGGCGGCGGGGCCGCTGAGGTGGTGGGCGGCGGCGATGGTGGCGTCGTCGACACGGCTGCGGTCGCCGCCAGTGTCGGCACCCGCCCCGGCTCGGAGAAACGCGCAGCCGGTCGGGAGTGGTCGGTCGGTGCGTCCAGCCGCTCCGGTCCGCCCCGTCCTCCCCAACAACCGCGACGACGAGACGAAGGACCCTCCCGATCCCCCGGGCCCTGCCCCTCCGAACCGCATCCGCCTCGGCCCGGCCCGCCGCCTGCGCCGCGGTCCTGGGAACGTGGCCTGCTGCGCATCATCGCTGCGGGGATGCGACGATCCCGCTGGTGCCCAGATCGACACCGGAACCTGACGGCGCTGCCACCGCATTGTTTGCCGACGACCAGCGCCCCGTTGCGGTTTTGTGTCCCCGCACGCCCGGGTGCGCACCTAGCATCGGGACGGCCGCGGTCCGGCCACCCTCACTGCCCATCGACGATCACGTGACCCGACCGGCTGACGATCCCGCTTTCATTTCCGGCACTTGTGACGTTTCCGTGGGTCAAGCTCGGCCTGGGAGGGCGGGGGAGAGGCCACCGAGGCGGAGCTTGGCGAGGGCGATCAGCGCCGCGGGATAGTGGAAGCCAAAGGAGCGACGGATGATGCGGCGGATCTTTCGGTTGCCGCTTTCGATGCGGGCATGGGAGAGGCCGTAGCGGAGGGCGGCGGCGATGCTGGCGCCGGACGCGGTGATGGTCCGGGCCAGCTTCACGAAGGGCGCCAGCCGGGAGCGGCGCGCCCACTGGATCCAGCGGTCGAGGCGGGGCCATCCGCGGCGCACCGAGCGGTGGAGCACCCCGCGCACCTCCGCTTTGAGCAGGGAGGCGCGGAAGAGCGGCTGATGGGTGCGCTCGATCTCGGCCAGGGATGCCTGTTGGCGCTCGGTGAGGTTCTCGGGGTTGTGCCAGAGGGCCCAGCGGGCGCCCTTGAGGTCCGGGGCCAGGCTCGGCTCCCCTCCCTTCCGGGCGGCATTCCCGACCTGGCGGCGGACCGCATCGAGGGCGTCGATGGCCCCCTGCACCACGTGGAAGGGGTCGGGGCACGGGATGGCGGTGGGGCAGCGCTCGTCGACGACCCCCGCGATCCAGGAGGCCCCATCCCGGCTCACCCGACGGATCCGGCGGCAGCGCTCGTCCCCCAGCGCAGCGAAGAACCTGCCCTCTGTGTCTACCATGGATGAGGCAGATTGCTGACCTGAAATGATGGAGGCAAGGGCGGCAAGGGAGAGGAGACGCATGGCAGAGACGGGGAGCCGGGAGAGCCGCGCCGCGTCGCGCGGCACGTCCGGCGAGGCCGCGACGGAGGGGCGAGAGCGGGCCCGTCCGCGGAGCTACTCCGCAGCCTCCAGGGCACGGATCCTGGCCGAGTACGACGGGATGGACAAAGCGGGCAAGGGCGCCGGGCTGCGGCGCGAGGGCCTGTACCGCTCGTTGGTGTCGGAGTGGCGCAAGCAACGCGAGCGCGGGGGGATGGCGGCGCTGGCCCAGCCCGTCGGCCGGCGCCGACCGTCGCGGGCGATCGCGCGATCGCCCGGTTGGCGATTCGATGCACGCGGCTGGAGCAGGATCTCACGCGGGCGCGACAGGTGATTGATGTCCAGGGAAAGCTCTCCGCGTTGCTCGAGCCGCTCACCACGAGCAGCGCGCCGATGGCGGGCGGCGAGCCCCGATGAGGCAGGCGATGGAGACCGCGACCGCGGCGGCGTGCGACGCGGCGGGGGACCTGGGGAGCCGACGGGCCGCCTGCATGGCGGTGGGGATCCCGCAGGCCACCTGGTATCGCACCCACCGGCAGACGCCGTCGCGGCCCCGGCCCGTGCGCGCGCCGTGCCCGCAGCCGCGGGCGCTCACGCTCCCGGAGCGCGCCGCCGTCACCGCGCTCCTGCATGATCCCGCTCACGTCGATCAGGCGCCGGCCACCGTGCAGGCCGAGCTGTTGGACCAGGGCACGTATCTCTGCTCGGTGTCGAGCCTGTACCGGATCCGGCGCGCCGCGGACGAGGTCCATGAGCGCCGGCGGCAGGCCGTGCACCCGGCGACGGTGAAGCCCGAGCTGGTGGCGGGCGCGCCCCGGCGTGTTTGGAGCTGGGACATCACCAAGCTCCTCGGCCCCGCGAGGTGGTCCTGCTACTACCTGTACGTGATCCTCGACATCTACAGCCGGTACGTGACCGGCTGGATGGTGGCGACCCGCAAGGCGGCCGCCCTGGCCGAGCAGCTGATCGCCCAGACGGTGGCCGCGCCGGGCGTGCCCGACGGACAGCTGACCATTCACTCCGACCGCGGCGCGGCGATGACCTCGAAGCCCGTGGCCCTGCTGCTCGCGGACCTGGGCGTGACCCGATCCCTCTCCCGCCCCCACGTGAGCAACGATACCCCCTACTCCGAAGCGCAGTTCAAGACCCTGAAGTCTCACCCGACCTTCCCCGAGCGGTTCGGGAGTGTCGAAGACGCTCGGAGCTTCTGTCGCGGCTTCCTCCCCTGGTACAACGACCGCCACCGCCACTCCGGACTCGGCTACCACACTCCCGCGGACGTCCACCACGGGCGGGTCGACACCCGCGCCGCGGCCCGCGCCGCGGTGCTCGCGACCGCCTACGCCGCCCACCCCGAGCGCTTGGTCCGCGGGGTTCCCCAACCCCCGCGACTCCCGGGGCCGGCCTGGATCAAGCCGCCTGCCGACCTGGAGGCGTCGGCCCAATGATTCCTGACTCGATCTGCCTCACAGGGGTTGACACGTTCCGGCGGCCTCGTCGGCGCGCTCGTCTCGCACCTCGTCGTCAAGGTTCGTTCCTGGCAGGACCTGGTGGCGCAGACCCTCGTGGCAGCGGCCATCACCTGGGGGCTCGACCAGGCGTTCTGATCGGGCCGACACCGGGCCGTCCGGGCTCCTGGCCGGCGGATTCCCGCTGATCGGGTCGATTTGCGGTCCACCCGTGTATACTGCGATCCACGCTGGGGCGACATGAGCTTGTTCGAGTCCCCTCCGGTGGAGGAGCCTAATGGCCCGGACGGCACGCGGGAACGGTAGCTCGCGTGATCCATGGGGTACGCACAGTCGGGGGGATCGACCCCACGAGGGGCTTCGGCCCGCCAAGCCCAAGGAGGGCATCAGGATGATCCGGAACCTGGGCTGGCACCTCCACCATCGGGCCCGAGCGGTCGTAGTCGCCAGCGCCCTCGTCGGAGCCGCGATCGCCGCCCCGACCGTGCTCGCTGGGTATGCCCCCGGTCCCTTCCCCGGCCCGGCCCCCGGTGGCAGCTTCACTGCGGTTCTGACCAGCCACACGCTCTGCGCGGGCGGGGGGACTGTCGCGGTGAATGTCGATGGGGTGCGGCTGATCTGGACGGTCCCGGCCAGGGACCTGGCCGGATGCCACCAGTTCACGATCTATGCAGCCGATCGTGCGCGCCTCCTTGGTGAACTGCCGAGCGGGCAGCACTATTTCTTCGCCTTCGCGGTCGCGTGGACTCCTCGGTCGACCGCGCCGCATGCCCTGACCTTCACCGTCTTCGATCCGAAGCTCACCCTGCTGAGCCGCGTCTACAAGATCACGAAGACCGGCCTCAATCAGGTGGTCCGTGGACGCGCCGGGAAGTACTGGTTCCACGTCACGCTGTGGGGGGACGTCGGCCTGCTCTTCACGACGGCCTAGCCCGCTGAGGTCCTGCCGGTTGTAGCGGCGGTCCTCACGCACCCCTTGCCAGTGCGGGTTCGGACGGGACAGGAGGTGTCGTCGTCGCACACGCCCGCTCCCAGTGTTCCCTGAACTGGACCCGCCGGGCCGGCGGCGCACGCCCCTCGACGCGGCCGTCCTGGCGGGGATCGTCCTGCGACTGCTCGCCAGCCTCGTCTGGCTGCTCTGGGGCCTGCGGCTCTTCACCGCGGTGCCCGTCGTGCCCGGCGCGGCCGCGGCCGGGCTGGGCTTCGTCGCGGGCGGGGTGCTCCTCCTGCCCCTGGCCGTGGTGGCCCTCCCGCCGCGGATCGAGCGGGCCGTGGACGCGGTCCTCCTCGTCGGGACGCTGGTGGCCCTCGCGCTGTGGACGCAGCAGGCGATCTATGCGTCGCCGGCGTACGGCACCGATGAGATTGCCTTCGGCCAAGGGGCCGCCCAGGCTCTCCTCGCCGGCCACGATCCCTACGCCGTGAACCTCGGGTGGACGCTGACCCACTTCCAGGTGCCCCCGGTCGACATGACCACCACGCTCAGCGGCGCCCTGGTCACACGCCTGAGCTATCCCGCGCTGTCCTTCCTGCTCTATGTGCCGCTGCTGGCCCTGGGCGTGCACCCCCAGGCCGCCAACTACATGGACGCCGCCTTCTGGGGGTTGGCGATCCTGGCCCTCTGGTTCACGCTTCCCCGACCCTGGCGGCTCACCGCCCTCATCGTGGGAAGTCTCGGCGTCTACATCGGCCAGGTGACGGGCGGGATCCTTGACGCGCTCTTCGTGCCCTTTGCCATCCTGGCCCTGTGGCGGTGGGACCGCTTCAGCGACCCCACCGAGCGCTCGATCGCCCGCTGGGTGGGCCCGGTGGCCCTGGGGCTGGGTTGTGCCGTCCAGCAGTCGCTCTGGTTCCTCGTCCCCTTTCTCTGCGTCGCGATCGCCCTGGAGGCACGAGGCGCGGGCCGCCCCTGGGTCCGGCGTGTGCTCCGGTATGCGGGCCTTCTGGCCGCAGCGTTCCTGATCCCCAACCTGCCCTTCGTCGTCTGGGGCCCTCGCCCCTGGATCCTCGGCACCGTGCTCCCCTTCGTTCACGGGCTCGTTCCGCTCGGCCAGGGTCTTGTCGCTGTCAGCCTCTATCTCGCCCGCGGCAGCGGCGACCTCGTTGCCTACACGATCGCGGCCGTCTGCGTGTGGATCGGCCTGCTCGCACTCACCGTGGCCGCATACCCGCAGGTCAAACGCGCCCTGCCGATCCTGCCCGCCCTGGTGCTGCTCTTCCCCACGCGCTCGTTGAGCAACTACTTCCTCTTCCTGATCCCCGGCCTGCTCGTCGCCAGCCTCACCGTCGCCGACGCCCCGGTGGCAGCCCCCGCCACCGCTCCCGGGGCACGGCGGGGACTGCGCTGGGCGGCGGGCGCCGGCCTGGCGGGCGGGGGCCTCGCGCTGGTCCTCGGCATCACGAGTCCCCCGCCCCTCCAGGTCCACCTCCTCGCCGAACAGACGACGGGGCAGCTCGGCACGGTGGACGCGGTCACCCTGGTGGTGCGCAACGAGACCGGCCGCACGGTCGAGCCCCACTTCACCGTCGGCCTCGGCCCCTACATGAGCACCGTCTGGATCGTCCGCCGCGGTCCGCGCCGCCTGGCGGGGCACGCCCAGGCCGACTACGAGCTCTGGGCGCCCGGCGTCGCGTCGATGCCGTCGGTGGGGGAGACCCTGGTGGTGTACGGGCTGACGCCGCGCCCGGCGGCCGTGTCCGTCCTCCGGGCCGAGCCCCCGGACGTCCTCCATGTCCAGATCGAGCCGGCCGCCATCGCGCGTGCCATCCCGCGAGACGGGCGCGTCCGCCTCGCGGTGACGCTCCTCACCCCGCTCGATCAGCCGCGCCGCCGTGCCGGCATCGTGGTCGACCTGGGCCAGGTGGTCTACGCCGAGGGCGGCGTCTTCCCCGGAGAGACGGCGATCAACGGACATGCCGAGGGCCAGTCCCCGGTGGCCGCCGTGACCAACCGGGACGGCATCGCCCACTTCACGATCCGGGCGGTCCAGGTGCAGCCGGACGCCGTCTTCTATCAGGCCTGGCTGGCCCGACCGTACGCCCGTGGGTTCTCGAACCTGGTGAGCCTGCGCTTCGTCGCAGGAGGAGCGTCCCCATGACGAGTGCCGCGGGAGCCACCGGGACCGCAGCCGGGCGGTCCGACCCCGAGCGCGCGGCTCCGTCGCGAGTCTCGGTCGTGCTGCCCAGTCGTAACGAGGCGGCCTGCCTCCCCGCGGTCCTCACGGGTCTGGCGGCGGCGCTGGGTGAGCAGCTGCACGAGATCATCGTGGTGGATGACAGTGACGACGGCGTCACGGTTGGCCGGCTCGAGGAACTTGCGTTGACCACCCCGTCGCTGCGGTGGTGGCACCGGGGCGTGGGCACCGGCCTGGCGACGGCCGTGGTGGAGGGGATGCGGGCCGCGACCGGCGCGGCGGTGGTCGTCATGGACGCGGACGGGCAGCATCCGCCCGAGCTCGTCCCGCGGCTGGTCGCCGCGCTCCGGATGGCCGACGTGGCCGTGGGGAGCCGGTATGCCGTGGGCGGGAGTCGGGCCGGCTTGTCGGGGTGGCATCGCCTGGCACTGTCCCGTGGCTCGCGCGGCCTCGCGCACGTGTGCTGCGCGCGGCTCCGGGCCACGTCCGACCCCATGAGCGGCTTCTTCGCGCTGCGGGCGGGGTCGGTGGACGTGGCGGCGCTCCGGCCGGCGGGGTGGAAGATCCTTGCCGAAGTGCTGACGGTCGCCGACCGCGCGACGGTGGTGGACGTCCCGTTCGTCTTCGCGGACCGCGTCGCGGGGCAGAGCCGGCTCGACCGTCGGGCGCAGTGGGAATCGGCCCGGCATCTGTTCGGGAGAGAGTGGGATTCGCCGGCCGATCGGCGTCGGCTCCTGGCCATGGGCGGTGCGGCGGGGATCCTGCTGGGTCTTGCGGTGGCGACGGCGGCCCGCCGGGGGACGAGGCCCGATCATGGCGCGTAGGCAACGGTCCGGACGGGTCCTGGCGCGTGGCGTGATCCCGCGAGCGGGGCGCTCCTCGACCCGGCGGGATCCCCCGCGTGCCGCCCGCATCCCCCGGGCGGCACGACGGAACACGCAGTCGCGATGACGGCTGGGAAGTGGAGGCACACGGGCATGAGGCGAACCAGTGGATGGCGTCGAGCGCTGGCGACAGGGCTCCTGGCGCTGGGCGCAGCGGCCTGCGGGCCGACGCCCACCGTGCATCGGCGTCGGCCGTCGCCGGCGCCCAAGCCGCTGCTGATCATCCCCGCCCCGGCGGGCATGGTGGATGGCACCACGCCCGCCACCAACGGTCTCATGTGGGTCCTGGCCGGTACCGGACCGGAGCGGACCCTCCGTCAGATCGATGTGGCGTCTCGGTCCGACCAGGGCGCGGTGCCGGCCCCGTCCTCAGCGGTGGCCGTCGCCGAGTCGGTGACCGGCCAGCTCGGCGTGGGGCTCGCGACCGGCCGAACGGGGGCGCTGGAGATCCGCAACGGCACGACCGGCGCGCTCCAGGCGACCGTGCCGGTGGCCGACCCCGTGCGCGCCGTGGCCGCCGGGACCAACGGGACGACGTTCTATGTGCTCCAGGGCACCGCGACGGCGGCGAGCGTCGCGACCGTGGATCTCCCCGCGGACCGGGTCGAGGGGGTCGTCCCCGTCCCGCTGCTCGCCGTGGCGGCCATCCCCAACCCCGGGCAGTACGCGCTCTGGGTGCTTCAGGCCAACGGGGTCGTCAGCGCGGTGGCGCTCGCCAGCGGCAAGATCACGACCCAGTTCAGCATCGGCGACTCCGGGCGGGCTGTGGCCCTCTCCCCCGACGGGAGCACGCTCTACGTCCTGAAGGGCCGGGGCGCGGTTCGCAATGTGGCGGTCGTGGCGCTGGCCACAGAGAGCGTGATCCACGTCCTGCCCGCATCCGCAAACGCCCTGGACGTGGTGCTGTCGCCCGACGGCGGGACGGTCTACGACCTGGTCGGCACATCGACCCTGGGGAACATCCAAGCCTTTCGTCTCAGCCGGTAGCTGTCGTGGGGTCCATGCGCCGTCCACGCCCGCCGATCGCCACAGAGGCCCCGCGCTCGGCCGTGCGCGCGTGGGCCCGTGTCCCGATGAACGGATGGTGGCGGGGGTCGCACCGGCGGGAGGTCGAGCCGCCGACCGCCTGGCTCAGCCGGACCTGGTGGACGGCGGGGGGCGTGATCCTGGTGCTGTGGGCGCTGCGCCTGGCCAGCGCCGCCGACCTCTACCCCTGGGTGGAGGCCGTGTCCGTCCCAATCGGCCTCTGGGGCCTGGTGGTGGC
>DATLUG010000051.1:0-32702 GCA_035533215.1 Candidatus Micrarchaeia archaeon
CCAAACGGTCCCGCCGCGACCAGCCTTCCTACCGATGCGACCGCGGTCGACCACGGCAGCGTCCACCGTGCTGGGCTCGCTGCTCTGCGCCCACATGGCTTCGTCATGGCGGCGGCGACTCCGGTTCACGGCACCCTCTTCAGCCCGTGGTGAGCGGCGCTTGGAACCGATGAAGCGTGCACGCTCCGCCCCAGCCGCCGTCGCCGATCGAACCGCACGGTAAGCGGCTGGCGACCTCGGGCCGGCTGATCGCCGAGACCCCGATGCCGCGTCGGCTCAGGACCGAGCGGCGGCGGGCGCCACCGCGAGGTCGGTGCGGGCGAAGTCGCCACCGGTGCACAGGAGAGCATCCCCGGCGACCTTGGCAACCGCGTACGTGAGACAGTCCCCGAAGCTCAACCCGGCTGGATGCCGGCCGCGGCCGAAACGCTGGAAGGCGTGCACCCCCTCCTGCCAGTGGACCACGCTGAAGGGGACCACGTCGATCTCGAACTCGTCGAGGAACCGGCCGAGGATGGAGAGGCCGGGCGGCCCCAGCCTCGACGCCAGCACCACACCCGTCTCGGTCGCGGTGGGGGCGCCAATGGCCCGGTGCGGGGCGTCGTCCAAGCACGCGACGAGCTCGGCAGCGGCCGCCTCACCGACCAGGATGGCGATCACCGCCGAGCTGTCGAGGATCACGCCCCGCTCACGCCGTAGCCGAGGATCGCCTCGCGCTCGGCCCGCGTCACCGGCCGGCCGCGCTGCGGGGCCGGCACCTGCGGCCACACCTCGCCCTCGAGGAATGCCACCCATCGCTCGCGGCGGGGCATCGCGCGGCCCGCCCCCGCGCGCAGGCGCTCGCGACGCTCCGCCAGGGACCGTCCGATCGCCGCGGTCTTGGTCTCGCCGGTGAGGCGTGCCACTTCTCCCGCGAGCTCGGCGACCCGTTCATTCTTGATGTTGAGAGGCATGGTGGACAGAGTCTACCTGGGTGGAAGTCGATCGACCCTGGACCGCCGCCCCGATGGTCTGCTCTGCCGAGACGATGACCAGGAGGAGGCCCACGCGCCCGCCCCAACAACCCGCCGCCTCGGCCCGGAGCCTGCGCTCCGCGTGGCGGCACGGCTTCAACGCGAGGAGGCGGATGCTGGTGTCGTACCCCCGCGCGGGCAGCGGACCACGCTGTTCCCGGCGGGGGCGGCGCTCCCGGAGGCGCGCGCTAGCCAGGGCGCCCGGGCCCGCGCTATCGTTCGGGTACCTACCTCAGTGAGGACTACGCCACCGATGCGGATCGTCGACCTCCACTGCTATCCCGGGACCCAGGCCTGGATCACCTCCCAGGGCCCCTTCGTCGAGGCCCTCGCGACCTACTGGAAGCGGGACTGGGTGGCCAAGTCCGAGGACGAGGTGGTGGCGGAGTTCCGCCAGGCGGGGGTCGAGGCGGTGCTGGTCGCCTTCGACATCGAATCGGCCACCGGGGCGCCCCCCTGCACCAACGCCTACGTCGCCGGCATGCGCGACCGCCACCCGGAGACGATCGTGCAGGCGTGGGGCGCGGTCGACCCGCTCAAGGGCCAGGCCGCCGTCGCCGAGGCCGAGGCGGCGGTGAGGCAGCTCCATCTCCTCGGCTTCCACTTCCACCCCATCATGGGGCGCTTCTCGGTGGACGACCCGCGGTTCTTCCCCCTGTTCGAGGCGATCGCCGCCCTTCGCGTCCCGGTGATGATCGATGTCGGCACGACAGGCATGGGGGCCGGGCTCCCCGGCGGGCTGGGGTCGCGGATCCGCCATGCCCACCCGCTCACCATCGACGAGCTGGCCGCGAACTTCCCCCAGCTCACCATCATCGCCGCCCATCCGGGCTGGCCCTGGGTGGAGGAGATGACCGCGGTCGCGCTCCACAAGGGCAACGTGTACTGGGAGGTCTCCGGCTGGGCGCCGCAGTACTTCCCGGCGGGCCTCAAGCGGGACATCCGCGGGCGCCTCCAGGACAAGGTGATGTTCGGCAGCGACTACCCCAGCCTCCCCTACGAGCGGATCTTGCGGGAGTGGCGGGAGCTCGGCTACGCCGACCCCGTGCTGCACAAGGTCTTCCACGCCAACGCCGAGCGCATCCTCGGGCTCACCGCCCCGGCCCGGACGGCGCCGCTGGCCGAGCGGAGGGCCGGGTGACGAGCCGGGGGGCACAGCGGCCGTGACCGAGGGGGAGGGGCGCCCGGCGGCACTGGTGACCGGGGCCGCCCGCGGCATCGGCAGGAGCACGGCCCTGGTGCTCGGGCGCCGCGGCTACGACGTGGCGGTGAACTTCAGCCGCAGCCGCGACGCCGCCCAGGCGGTCGTCCGCGAGCTGGAGCGGGACGGGGCGCGCGCCCTCCTGTGCCAGGCGGACGTCGCCGACGAGGCGGCGGTGCTGGGGATGGTGGGGGAGCTCCAGGCGGCGTTCGGACGGCTGGACGCCCTCGTCAACAACGCCGGCACCACCATCCCCACCCCCCCCACAGACCTCGACGGCCTCGACCTCTCGGAATGGGACCGGGTCTTCGCCGTCAACGTGCGGGGCTGCTTCCAGGTCACCCGCGCCTGCGTTCCGCTCCTGCGACGATCGGCGCATGCGGCGGTGGTCAACCTCGCCAGCATCGCCGGGCTGCGTCCGGGCCCGCAGCCGTTCCCGTACGCCGCCAGCAAGGCCGCCGTCGCCAACCTCACCCGCACCCTCGCCGGAGCGCTCGGACCCGCCATCCGCGTCAACGCGGTGGCGCCCGGCTGGATGGTCGGCGAGTGGATGGCGGAGGCGCTCGGCGACAACTACGATCGCCTGATGGAGCGACGGGCCCGGCTCACCCCCCTGGGCCGCTGCGTCACCCCCGACGACGTCGCCGAGACCATCGTCTCGCTGCTCACCGGCAACCCGTTCGTGACCGGGGAGGTGGTCGTCGTCGACGGCGGGTTCGCGGCGACCACCTGAGGTGGCTGAGCCGGCCGCGCCCGTCGACGGGGTGGTCCCCTACCCGCAGGAGCTGGCGGCCCGCTACCGCGCCCGCGGCTACTGGCGCGACCAGACCCTGGACCAGGTCTTCTCCGCCCTGTTCGAGCGCCACCGCGACCGCACCGCGCTGATATGGAACGACCAGACGATCAGCTACGGGGAGCTGGGCCGGCGGGCCGCGGCGCTCGCCGCCTGGCTCCGCCGCCGGGGGCTGCGGCGGCGCGACCGCGTCGTCGTGCACCTGCCCAACTGCCCGGAGTTCCTCACCCTCTACTTCGCCTGCCAGCGGCTCGGGGTGATCCCGATCCTCGCCCTCGCCCCCCATCGCCGGCACGAGATCGACCACTTCGTGGGCCTCGCCGACGCCGCCGCCTACGTCGGCACCGACCCCCTGCTCGCCGCCGAGGTTCAGGCGGCCCACCCCTGCCTGCAGCACGTGGTGATGCTGGGGGAGCTCGCCAGCGAGCGGGTCGACGCGGCCCTGGCGGCGGCCGCCGCCGCCGGGGAGCCCGCCGCCGACGCGGTCGATCCCGACGACCCCTGCGCGCTCCTCCTCTCCGGCGGCACCACCGGCATCCCCAAGCTGATCCCGCGGACCCACAACGACTACCTGTACAACACGAGGGCCGCGGCCGCGGTGCAGGCCATCGGCCGGGACAGCCTGCAGCTCTGCGTCCTGCCGCTGGCCCACAACATGCCGCTGGCGTGCCCGGGGGTGCAGGGGTTCCTGCTCGCCGGCGCCACCGTGGTGCTGGGTCCCAGCACCAGGGCCGAGGATGTCTTCCAGCTGGTGGAACGTCACCGGGTCACCCACCTGGCGGCGGTGCCCGCCCTCTACATCCGTTGGGTCGGCGACCCCGCCGGCCGCGCCCGCGACCTGGGCTCGGTGCGGCTCCTCCAGTCCGGGGGCCAGCGTCTCCAGCCCGAGGTCCGCCGGCGGATGGCGGAGGTCTTCCCCAACGCCTTCGTGCAGGAGAACTTCGGCATGAGCGAGGGGACCTTGTTCTTCACCCGCCCGGGCGACCCCGAGGCGGTGCGGATGGAGACGGTGGGGACCCCGGTCTCGCCCGACGACGAGGTCCGGCTGGTCGACGAGGACGGCCGCGAGGTGCCCGATGGCGAGCTGGGCGAGCTGACGGTCCGGGGTCCCTACACGCTCCGCGGCTACTACCGCGTCCCCGAGTACAACGCCCGGGTCTTCACCCCCGACGGCTTCTACCGCTCCGGCGACCTGATGCGGCGCCACCCGTCCGGCGCCTACCTGGTCGAGGGCCGGATCAAGGACCTGGTCAACCGCGGCGGCGAGAAGATCAGTGCCGAGGAGGTGGAGAACCTCATCCTCACCCACCCGCGGGTCCGCAACGTGGCCTGCATCGCCGTCCCCGACCCCGTCCTGGGGGAGCGGATGTGCGCCTGCGTCATCCTCCAGGGCGCCGGGCCGCTGTCGCTGACCGCGCTCTGCGACCACCTCCTCCAGCTCGGCGTCGCCAAGTACAAGCTCCCGGAGCGACTCGAGGTGCTGGAGCAGTTCCCGCTCTCGCCCTTCGGCAAGGTCTCCAAGAAGGCCCTGGTCGCCGCCCTGGCGAGCGCGGCGGCGGTGAGGTGAGCGGCGAGGAGGGCGCCCCCTGGGTCGGGCGCTCCCTGCCCCGCCGCGAGGACCTGCCCCTTGTGACCGGGGCCGGCGCCTACGTCGACGACCTCCCCTTCCCGGGCTGCCTCCACCTCGCCTTCACCAGGAGCCCGCTCGCCCACGCCCGCATCCGCGGGGTGGACGACTCCGCCGCCCGTGCCGTCTCCGGGGTGCTCCAGGTCGTCACCGCTGCGGACCTCGCCGGCCTGGTCCGCCCGCTGCCGCTGGCGGCGGTGCCGCTGCCCCCCAGCTTCACCGCCGCCGAGGTGCCGATGCCCTGCCTGGCCGACGGCGTGGTCCGGTTCGTCGGCGAGGCGGTGGCCGCGGTCGTCGCCACCTCGCGGGCGGCCGCCGCCGACGCCGCCGAGCTGGTGGCGCTGGACTTGGAGCCGCTGCCGGTGGTGGTGGACCCGCAGGTGGCCCTGGCGGGCGCGGCGGCGCTCCACCCGGCGGCGCCGGACAACGTCCTGCTGCGCGGGCGCACCGGCTCCGGGGACGTCGCCGCCCTCTTCGCGTCGGCCCACCGCACGGTGCGATGCCGGGTCCGGATCCCGCGCCTGGTGGCGGCCCCGATCGAGCCCCGCGGCTGTGTCGCCAGCCACGACGCGGCGGACGACCTCCTCACCCTCCACTGCTCGTCGCAGGACCCCCACCGTCCGCTCGCCCAGCTCTGCCACGTCCTCGACCGTCCCCGGGAGCGCACCCGGGTGGTGGTGCGCGACGTCGGGGGGGCCTTCGGCAGCAAGGGGGGGCTCGCCGCCGAGCACGCGGTCGCGGCCTTCATGGCGCTTCGTCTCGGCCGCCCGGTCAAGTGGGTGGAGACCAGGTCGGAGAACTTCCTCGCCGCCTACCAGGGCCGGGGGATGGACGTGGAGGCCAGCCTGGCGGTGGCGGCGGACGGCCGCTTCCTGGCGCTCCGGGCCCGGGTGACGGCGGACCTCGGCGCCTACCTGCTCGGCCACACCGGGGTGGTGTCGGCCTCGCTCGCGACGCTCATCACCGGCGCCTACGACATCCCCGCCGCCGATGTGGAGGTGGTCGGGGCGGCGACCAACAAGACCCCCACCGGCCCCCTGCGGGGGGCGGGGCGGCCGGAGGCCACCCAGGTGATCGAGCGGCTCTGCGACCTGGCCGCGGTCGAGCTCGGCCAGGACCCGGTGGCGCTCCGCAGGCGCAACCTCATCCCGGCGGATCGTCTCCCCTACCGCACCGCGGTCGGTGCGGTGTATGACTCGGGCGACTACCCAGGGCTCCTGGACCGGGCCTGCACGCTCTTCGACTACGACGGCTGGCGCCGGCGGCAGCGGGCCGCGCGCGCCGAGGGCCGGCGGCTGGGGATCGGGGTGGCCGTGGTGGTGGAGTCGTCCGGCAACGGGATGTGGGAGTCGGCCGCGGCCAGCCTGCGCCCCGACGGCGGGATGGTGGTGCGCACCGGGTCGACCGCCCACGGGCAGGGCCACCTCACCACGTTCGCCCAGGTCGCGGCCGACGCCCTCGGCGTGGATCCGGGCCTCGTCGAGGTGCGCCAGGGGGACTCCGCCGACGTGCCCCCGGGGATGGGGACGTACGCCAGCCGCTCGGCGGCGGTGGGCGGCTCGGCGGTGGTGGGGGTGGTGGAGGAGCTGAGGCGCCGGGCCCGCGCCTGGGCGGCCCACCTCCTCGACGCCCACGAGGGCGAGCTGCGCTGGGACCAGAGCCGCTTCGTCGCGGACGGGCCGCCGCCCCGCACCGCCACCCTGGCCCAGATCGTCGCCGCCGCCAACGCGGCCGGGCCGGCGGCGGCGGGCCTGCCGGAGCTCAGCGTGGCCGGTCGGTTCGCCCTCCCCGGGCTCCTGTACGGCTCGGGCGCCTACCTGGCCGCCCTGGAGGTCGACCCCGAGACCGGCTGGGTGGAGCTGCTGCGGCTGGTGGCGGTCGACGACGCCGGCACGGTGATCAACCCGCTGCTCGCCGAGGGCCAGGTGACCGGATCGGCGGTGCAGGGGCTGGCGGCGGCGCTCTTCGAGGAGGTCGTCCACGACCAGGACGGCCAGCCCCAGACGGCGAGCTGGATCGGGTATGCCACCCCGACCGCCGCCGAGATGACGGTGGAGCTGTGCTCGGAGTTCCGTGCCACCCCCTCCCCGCTCAACCCCCTCGGGGCCAAGGGGGTGGGCGAGAGCGGCAGCATCGGGGTGCCGGCCGCGGTCGCCAACGCCGCCGCCGACGCGCTCAGCCCGCTGGGGGTTCGCCACGTCGACCTGCCGCTCACCCCCGAGCGGCTCTGGCGCTGTGCCCAGGAGGAACACCGATGACGGATCCCAAGGCCCGGGTCGACCTGGAGCGGATGCAAGAGGTGTACGACGCCACCCGGGCCGACACCGAGGCGACGCCGGTCCTCAGCCAGCGGGCGGTGGCCCGCATCGACCGCGACCTGCACATGGTGGGCCGGGTGGGCCGCTTCCGGCTGGAGTCGGACGAGCCGCCCTCGCGCGGCGGCCACGACCGGGCCCCCGCCCCGCTCCAGTACCTGCTCGCCGGCGCCGCCTTTTGACTGCTCACCCAGCTGGCGAAGTTTTCGCCACTCTACGGGGTCCAGGTCCACGAGGCGGAGGCCGACGTGCGCGCCACCTTCAGCGTCGCCGACAAGTACGACCTGGGGGGGCCGCCGGGGGCCTTCCAGGAGGTCACCTTCGCGCTCACGGTGGCCAGCCCGGCACCGCCCGAGCGGGTGCGCCGGCTGGTCGACCATGCCGAGCGCGCCTGCCACGCGGCCCAGACCTTTCGCGCCCCCGTCCCCACCCGACTCACGGTCACCCTCAACGGGTCGCCCCTGACGTGATCGCCCCGACGCCCGGCGGGACCGGGCGACGCCCGCTGGAGGAGCCCTCGTGATCATCGACGCCTACGCCCACGTCTTCCCGGACCCCCTCATCGACGCCCTGCTGGCGGTGCGGCCCAGCCAAGAGCTGGCCGGGCTGCGCCAGCAGAGCCCCCACCTCCGCGACGGCGACCGCCGCCTCGCCTTCATGGACCGGCACGGCTTCGACGTCCAGGTGCTGGTGCTGGCCCGTCCGCCGGTGTGGCTGGGGCTGGAGCGGAGCCTGGTCCACCGCCTGACCCGGGTCGCCAACGACAGCATCGCCCAGTTCTGCCGGACCCACCCCGACCGCTTCCTCGGCGTGGGGGTCCTCCCGGTCGTGGACGACACCATGATGGAGGAGCTGGAGCGGCTGCGCGGCGAGCTCGGCCTCCGGGGGGTGCTCATCTTCTCCAACATCGAGGGGCTTCCGGTCGACGATCCCTCGATGTGGCCGCTCTACGCCCGCTGCGCCGAGGTCGGCCTGCCGATCTGGATCCACCCCCAGCACGCCCCGCTCCACCCCTGGATCCGGCGCGACCTGCTCGACCGGATGGTGGCCTGGCCCTTCGACACCACGGTGGCGATGGCCCGGCTGGTCCTGGGCGGGGTCTTCGACCGCCACCCCACCCTCACCGTGATCACCCATCACATGGGGGGGATGGTCCCCTACTACGGCAAGCGGATCGAGGCCTTCGCCGACGACATGGTGGCGGAGTACAGCCGCCTCGGGATGGCCGAGCAGAGCCGGCGCGGCGGGGGTCGGGCGATCGACCACTTCCGCCGCTTCTACAACGACTCCGTCAGCAACGGCTCGGCCTCGGCCCTGCGCTGCGCCCTGGACTTCTTCGGCCCCGACCACATCCTGTTCGGCACCGACTTCCCCTTCGGCCCGGAGCAGGGCGAGCGGTGGCCGCTGGAGGAGCTCCAGGTGATCAGAGAGGCCCAGATCCCCGAGGACGACCGCGAGCTGATCCTGCACCGCAACGCCGAGCGGCTGATGGGGCTCCCGCCCGGCTGAGGGGGAGGCAGCCAGGCTCACCCCACCGGCAGGAGATGCCATGTACTATTGTTGCAGCACATGGAGACCATCGGGATCCGCGAGCTTCAGCAGCGGGCATCTGCCGCGCTCCGGCGCGTCCAGCGAGGGGAGACCCTGGGGGTCACCCAGCGCGGCCGCCTGGTCGCCATCCTCGCTCCCCCGTCGGCGGCGACGGGGAGCGGAGCCCTGCTGGCCTCCGGGCGGGTCCACCCGGCCCGCCGCCTCCCGGAGACCCTGGCGGCCCCGGTCCCGGCGTCGCGGCGGAGCGCCGATGTCCTTGCCGAGCTCCGCGACGAGCGGTGACCTGATGGTCTGGTACGTCGACACCTCGGCGTTCCTGAAGCTGGTGGTGGCAGAGGTGGAGTCGACCGCGATGCGGCAGTGGGTCGCGCGCCACCAACCCTGCTGGTCCTCTCACCTCCTGGCCACCGAGGCGGTCCGGGCTGCCACCCGCCTCGGAATCGACGACGAGATCGTCGCCCGGGCCCTGGACACGATCTCCCTGGTCCTCCCCGCCGCCTCGACGTTCCACAGCGCAGCCAGCCTGGAGCCGACCGGCCTGCGCTCGCTCGACGCCCTCCACCTGGCCGCGGCGCTCGAGCTCGGCGCCGACCTCGAGGGCGTGGTCACCTATGACGACCGCCTGATCGCGGGCGCCCGGGCGGCGTCGATCACGGTGGTGAGCCCATGACCCGAGCGGGGGCAGCGCCAGGTGGGCGCGGTCTCGTCGTCGGCCCGCCGCCGCCGCCCGCGCGTCCCACGCCGGGGCGCACCCGCGAGGCGGCCGATCCCGGCGCCCGGCGCACCGGGTCTCGGCCGGGGCGGTCCCGACGGCCCGGACCGGTCAGCTCGCCAGCGTCGCCACGGTCTCTGGCCATCCGCGGGGCCGGGCTTCGCACCCGCCGCAGCCGTTCCGCTTCGGCGGGGGACCGGGTCCGCGTGCGCCGATAGGGGGCGGGCAGTCGCCTCCAACCGACCCCGAGCCCCTGGTTGGCAGCGCCCGATCGCCTCGGTCCGGAGCTGCCCACGGGCGACCGCCGGAACCGGTCTCGAACGCCCTGGCGCCGCTACCCCTGCGCGCTCTCCCCCTTGGGGCGGCGGAACTTGGCGATCGGCAGGGGCCCGATCGCGGGCGGCAGCGCGCCCCCGGAGAGGAAGGTGCCGAGCACGTTCCCCTCCACCACCGGGACCAGCAGGCGGGAGGCGTGGTCCTCGTCGTGGCACACCTCGATCCGGGCCGCCGTCGGCCGCTGCAGGTGGCCGTAGCCGGCGCCGCGGATGGCGTCCGGGGGCGGCTCGTCGTCGGCGCCCTTCAGTCGCAGCCCGAGGCGGTCGCCGGGCGCCAGCCGGCGCGCCCCCGGGCACAGGTCCACCCGCAGCTGGAGAAGCTCCAGCGGGACGACCGGCTGATGGCGACGGTGGGGGTGGTGCGGACGCCACGGCTCCGAGGCCAGGGGGTCGACCTCCCGGTGGCTGGCCCGCAGCCAGCCCCGGGTCAGCTCCTCCTCGCTCCCGTCGGCGGCGGCGGCGAACACCGAGGCATGGAGGAGGAGCTCGGTGTCGGTGGTGCGGCACCACAGCTCCAGCACGAACGGCCCCATGACGACGGTGTCCTCCACCATGGGGGCGGTGCGGAACACCGCCTCGCCGTGTCCGAAGGGCGATTCCTCGAAGCTGGTCGACCGCTCCAGCGGCCAGGGGTCGTGTTCGTGCAGCAGCTGCTGCTCATGCAGGAAGAATGGCATCCAGCGGGTCTCCGGCAGCGGCCACCGGGACGCCGACCGCCAGGTCGCGCGGCCGGGCACGAACAGCCGGATCGGCGGCTCGTCGAGGAACCCCGTGTCGTTGCCGAGCAGGAAGTGGTCGAACCAGCGCAGGGCCTCGTGGTGGAGCTGGGTCAGGGGCCGGTCGAGGTAGAGGGGGGGCCCCACCAGCAGCTTCTTGGGCCCCTGCCAGCGGGCCCAGCTGCGGAACGCCCCCGGCAGGTGGAGCCCGAACAGGCCCCAGCAGGCGCCGAGGTAGGCGGGCACGTCGGTGGCGCCGTAGTCGACCCGGCGCTCGGCGTAGAAGGTGTCGTCGAAGGGCTGGATGACGATGTCGGCGAGGAACGCGTCGGCGCCCTCCGGATGACGCAGCGCCGCCACCAGCCCCGGGACCTCGCTGATCTCCTCGTCGTCGAGGGCCCGCTGGAGGGCGGCCCGGTACGCCGCCTCGCCGTGGCGCTCCCGGAACCAGCTCCGGTAGCGGACCGCATCGAACTTGTCCTTCCACTGCAAGAGGAAGCGGTGGGAGAGGATGCCGCCGTGATAGAACATGTCGCGGTAGAAGTCGGTCAGCCCGAACGGGCAGAAGATCGCGCGCAGGGCGGGCGGCCGGCGCATCGCGACGTGCAGCTGGATGGAGGCGAAGTAGGAGATCCCGAACATCGCCACCTGCCCGCTGCACCAGGGCTGGGCCGCGATCCAGGCGATCGCCTCCACGATGTCGTCGACCTCCCTCGGTCCCATCGCCTGGAACTCGCCCGAGGATGCGCCGATGCCGCGCACGTTGAACACCCCGTGGGCGTAGCCGCGGCGGGCGAAGAAGGCGGGGTCGCCGGCCTCGATCCAGCCCCGCTGGTAGCTGAAGCCGGCGGGATGGATGGGGGCCAGCTGGAACTCGTTGTTGTAGGCGTGGACGCTGAGGATGGCGGGGACGGGCGCATCGGTGTCGGGCCGAAACCAGCTCCCCGCCAGGGTGGTCCCGTCGGCCAGGGGGATGCGGCCGCCGGCCTCGACGCGGACCGGGTGACGGCGCTCGGAGCAGCTCCAGGTGGGACCGAACACGAACAACACCTCCTTGGCCGGCCTGGCCTCCGCCTACGGCCGGATCTCTGCCACCGGCGCGACCACCAGCTGGACCCGCTCCGACCGGAGCCCGGACGCCACCGCCTCCGCCAGCTCGTCCGGGGTCGTCGCCACGGTGGCGCCGGCTCCGTACCCCGCCGCGACCGCGGCGTGGTCGATGCCGCGGATCTCGGTGCCGGGATGGGGCCGGGGATCGATCGCCAACCCGAGCCAGTTCTCCACCGCCCGCTTGACGGCGAGGTAGCCGCCGTTGTCGAGGACCACGACCACCATCGGCGCCGGCTGGCTCACCGCGGTCCACAGCGCCTGGACCGAGAAGTGGAGGCTGCCGTCCCCCACCACCGCCGCCACCGTGCGGTCGGGCCGGCCCAGCTTGGCGCCGACGGCGGCGGGCACGCCCCAGCCGAGGGCGCCCCCGCTGCTGCGCCAGACCGCCCCGCCCTCCGGCACCCGGCCGTGCCGGAAGAGCAGACGCGAGGCGCGCACCCCCTCCTCCACCACGATCGTCCCCCGCGGCCACACCCGTCCCAGCGCGGCGGCCGCCCGGGCCACCGCCATCGGGGGCCCGGCCGGGGCCGCCTCGCGCTCGCCGGCCCGGGCGGCGTCGCGTGACCGGTGCCAGGTGCGGGCCCGCTCGCTGCGGGCGGCACGGGTCCCGTCGTCGAGGCCGCCGGCGGGGCCGGCCGCTGCCACCAGCTGCTCCAGCACCGCCCGGCAGTCGCCGGGGATTCCGATCGCGGTGGGCAGGTTGCGCCCGATCACCGCCGGGTCGGGGTGGACGTGGATGACCTCGGCCGCCTCCGGCAGGCGGGGCCGGAGCCGCTCCGAGAACGGGAAGAACATGCGGCAGCCCACCGCCAGGACCAGATCGCAGCCGAGCAGGACCGCCGGCTCCTCGCCATAGATCCCGAGCGCGAAGGGGTCGTCGGCGGGGTAGGTGAGCTGGCCGAGGTCGGTGAGCTCGGCGGCGACGACCGGCAGGCACAGGGCCCGCGCCAGCATCTGCAGTGCCGGGGAGGCGTGGGCCGCCTGGGTGCCGACGACCACCACCGGCCGGGCGGCCCGCCTCAGCCGCGCCACCACCTCGACGATCACCGCCGCCGCGGCGGCGCCCGCGGGCGCCGAGCGCTGCACGCCCGGCAGGGCGGCCGGGGTCCACCCGACAGCACCGTCCGCCCGCATCAGGTCCTCGGGCACGGCGAGGAAGGTGGGGCCGGAGGGGGGTGCCTGGGCCCGGTCGATGGCCCGGGCGAGGTCGGCGGGGACGGCCTCCGCGGCCAGGCTCTGCCAGGCCGACTTGGTGAACGGACGCAGCAGGGCAGCCAGGTCGGGGACCGCGCAGAAGCCGTCCTCGGCGAGCACGGCGCGGTCCTTGTGGCCGGCGGCGAGCACCACCGCCGAGCCGTCGCGGGCGGCGTTGTACAGCTGGCTCATCCCGTTCATCGTCCCCACCGTCGTGTGCAGCCCCACCAGCCCCGGCCGGCCGGTGGCGCGGGCGTACCCGTCCGCCATCGCCACCGCCGCTCCCTCGTGGAGGGCGAGCACGTAGCGGATGGCGCCGTCGGCGCGGATCGCCTCCAGCAGCGGCGCCTCGGTGGACCCCGGCAGGCCGAAGACGGTGTCGACCCCTCGGGACCGCAGGGTGGCGACGAAGGCCTCGGCGATGTTCACCAGCTCAGCTCGTCCGCTCCGCCCGCTCGGCGACCGCCCCGCCCAGGAACACCTCCCGCATCCTGGGGTCGTGGAGGATCTCCGTCGCCGGCGCCGACATCACCACCGTGCCCCGCACCATCAGATACGCCCAGTCGGCGACCTCCAGCGCGGCCACCGCCTTCTGCTCGACGAGGAGGATGCTCTTGCCCAGGTTGCCGAGGGCGCGGACCTGCTGGTGGAGCACGATCCGCGACATCTCCGGCGAGAGGCTGGCGGTGGGCTCGTCGAGGATCAGCACCCGGGGGTCCAGCATCAGCACCCGCGCGATGGCGGTCATCTTGCGCTCGCCGCCGCTCAGGGTCTCCACGTAGCGGTGGAGCATGGGACGGAGCTGGGGGAACACCTCCAGGGTGCGCGCCATCCGGGCCGCCCGCTCCCGCTTGCCGCAGAGGTAGCCGCCCATGTCCAGGTTCTCGCCCACCCGCAAAGAGTCGAAGACCTCGTCGACCTGGGGGACGTAGCCGACCCCGAGGCGGGCCAGCTTCTGGAGCGGCAGGCCGGTGACGTCGGTCCCGTCGAGGGTGATGGTGCCGGCGAGCAGGCGGGCGATCCCGAGGATGGCCTTGAGCAGGGTGCTCTTGCCGGCGCCGTTGGGCCCCGCCACCGCCACCACCCGCCCCTCGGGGAGGTCGATGTCGACACCGTCGACCACCGGCTGCTCGCCGTACCCGGCGACCAGGCCGCGCACCGCCAGCGCCAGCCGCACCGGGGTCGGATCAGCCGACGACATAGGCGTCCTGGACCTCGCGGCGGGTGCGCAGGTCGGCCATGGTGCCCTCCGCGATCACCCGGCCGTGGGCCATCGCCACCACCGTGCTGCAGAGCCGGTCGACCGTCTCCAGCTCGTGCTCGACGATGAGCAGGGCCAGGCCCTCGTCGCGCAGCTCCAGCAGGATCCGCTCCAGCTCGGTCACCAGCCGGGGGCTGAGCCCCGCCATCGGCTCGTCGAGGAGGAGCAGCCGCGGCCGCATCATCAGGCAGCGCATGATCTCGACCGCGCGCTTCTGGCCGCCGCTCAGGGTGCGTGCGTAGTCGTCGGCCTTGCTCGCCATCCCGAACCGCCGCAGCACCCGGCGCGCCTCTTTGACCAGCCGGCGCTCCTCCCCGCCCCAGATCCAGCGGCCGCCCACGACTCCCAACGGGGAGAGGCCGCGCTGGCCGGGGACCGCGACCAGCAGGTTCTCCAGGGTGGTGAGGCCGCCGAAGACCCGGGCCAGCTGGAAGGTGCGGACCATCCCCTGGCGGGCGAGTCGGTGCATCGGCAGGCCGGTCACCGCCCGACCGGCGAAGCGGATCCGCCCTCCGGTCGGCGGCGCGAACCCGCTCACCACCGCGAGGACGGTCGACTTGCCGGCGCCGTTGGGACCGATCAGCCCGGTGATCGACCCGGCGGGAACCGCGAAGGACACGCCGTCGACCGCGCGCACGCCGCCGTAGTGCTTGACCAGCTGCTCCACCTCCAGGAGCGGGGGCCCCTGGTGGCGGGAGCCGTGCCCGGCCGCCGGCCCGGCCCTCTCCACCACCCCGCCCGCGGGCGGCGGTGCCAACGGCGGCACCGGGGTCGCGTCCGCCATCGGCTCAGGCCCCGACGGAGTCGGAGAGCCCGGTCCCCGCCGCCGCGCCGGCGTCCAGCTCCTGGTCCTCGGGGTGATGGCGGAAGCGGGGACGGCGCTCAGGGAACACCCCCTGCGGTCGCAGCCACACGAAGGCGACGGTGGTGACCCCCAGGATGATCCAGCCGAAGGCCTCGGTGAGCCCGGGGTGGGAGGCGATCTGGGGCAGGAACTGGACCCCCTGCAGCAGCAGGAGGTAGATGACGAAGGTTCCGATGCTCACCCCCACGTTGTTGCCCATCCCGCCGACGATGATGGCGGTGAGCAGGGCCAGGGTCTCGGGGTAGGCCCAGGCGCTCGGCGACCAGCCGCCGATGAACCCCACCAAGAGGGCCCCGCTGACGCCGCCGAAGGCCCCCCCGACGGCCTGGGTCAGCAGCCGCAGGTTGACGACGCTGCGACCGATGGCGGCGGCGGCGTGCTCGTCGTCGCGCATCGCCCGCAGGGTGCGGCCCAGCGGCCCCCCGGTGAACCGCCGCAGGACCAGGAAGCCCAGAACGCAGCTGAGCGCCACCACCCCCACGTAGGTCCAGTCGCCGCTGGCGCTGCCGGAGCCGGAGAAGGGGTTGGAGACGAGGCTGAGGCCGGCCTGGCCGTTGAAGAGGCCGGCATCGGCCCCCACCACCGTCGCCGCCATCAGCGAGACCACCAGCATCACCATCCCCTGATAGTCCTGGCGCAGGCGCTTGAGGCCGGTGACCCCGATCAGCACCCCCACCACCGCCCCCGCCGCCGCCGCCGCCAGCACCGCCACCGCGAAGGGGAGGTGGAGGCCGACGATGTACTGCTGGAAGCCGCCGTTGCCGGTGGCCGGGCCGAGGGTGAGGACGGCGTAGGTGTAGGCGCCCGCCGCGATCACGACGATGAAGGCGAGGTTGGCCACCCCGGCGACCCCGAACTCCAAGTTCAGCCCCCAGGCGGCCAGCAGGTCGGTCCCGAGGTAGACCGCGAGGACGACCGCGTAGTACTCCCAGCCGCTGATCGCCGTCCCTCCGTGCGCCCGCTCAGCCCGGGGTCATGCCAAGAGCCGCCGCGACGACCAGGCGGCTCCGAAGAGGCCGCGCGGTCGCACCAGCAGCATGATGATGAGGATGACGAAGGCGATCACGTCCTGGTAGGCGGGGTTCCAGAGCGCCCCCGCCACCTGGCTGGTGATCCCCACCACCAGGCCGCCCAGCATGGCGCCGTAGGGCTGGCCGACCCCGCCGAGGACGGCGGCGGCGATCATCGGGATGAGGAAGATCGACCCCAGGGTGAAGTCGAAGGTGGCCACCGTGATCGCCAGCGCGACCCCGGCGGCGCCGCAGAGCGTCCCCGAGATCAGCCAGGCCACATCGCTGATGCGGTCGGTCGCGATCCCGCAGCTCTGGGCCAGGATGCGGTTGGCGGAGGTGGCCCGCATCGCCCGACCCAGCTTGGTGCGCGTCAGCAGCAGGTGGAGCCCCAGCATCAGCCCGCCGGTGATGGCGATGATCACCACCTGGGCGAAGGTGAAGGTCATCCCCAGCACGTGCAGGGTGGACCCGCTCTCGTTGCCGAAGCTCTGGGCGTTGGGGCCGACCAGGGCCACGATCACGTACTGGAGGACGATCCCGCAGGCGACCGTCACCACGATCAGCCCGAAGGGACGGGTGCCCCGCCGCACTAAGGGGCCCAGCAGGAGCCGGTGGTAGAGCACCGACACCAGCCCCACCATCAGACCGCCGAGGGCGAGGGCCAGCCAGATGCTGAGCCGGGCGCCGACCAGGAACAGGCCGAGGTAGGCCGCCAGGGTCATGAGCGACCCGTAGGTGATGTTGAGGATGCTGCTGATCCCGAACTGGACCGTGAACCCGACCGCGCCCAGGGCGATCACCGCCCCGGAGGCGATGCCGAAGCCGATCGCGTCGATCAGCAGCGACATGCCACCGCCCCCAGGCGGCGGGGCCCAGCCGCTGGCGCCGCAGCGTCGCTGCGGCTGAGCCCCTGGCGGTCTTGCAACTCGTCGGCTCCGTGGGTCCCGGCCGGTCGGTCAGCCGAGCAGCTGGGAGACTTCGCCCCCCGAGATGATGGCCACCCGGACCGCGCTCTTGTTGGGCCGGAACACGGTGGCGGCGAACTCGCCGGCGAAGTTGTGGTACTTGTTGAAGCTCACCGGTCCCACCACCCCCTGGAACTGGATCTTCCTGCCGGCCGCCAGAGCGGCCTTGCCGGCGGCGAAGGTGTGGACCACCTGGGCCCCGTGGGTTGCCGCCACCACCTTGGTGATGTAGGAGTTGTAGACCGACCCCACCGTGCTGTGGGCCTCCAGCATGGCCAGGGCGGCGATGTTGATGCCGTCGAAGGCGGAGGCCGGCGGTCCCACCGTGGTGATCACGCCGGCGATCTTCTTGGTGTGGGGGTCGGTGAACATCGCCTTGCGGTAGGAGAAGAAGGCGGGGGTGGTGTTGCTGAAGTAGGAGCCCACCAGGAAGATGCTGTGGGTGATGTAGTGCACCCCGACCGCCTTGGACACGGCGTTGAAGAAGTCGGGGGTGAGGGCGTCGGTGGCGGTGACCATCGGCGGCAGCTTGCCGCCGTTGAGCTGGGAGTACTCGGACAGGAAGGTCGCCGTCGACTGGGGGTCGGCGGAGAAGACCAGCACCTTGGGCTTGGCGGCGATGACCCGCTCCACCACGCTGGAGTAGGAGGCCGCGTCGGCGGGGATGGTGAGGTTGAGCGCGATCTTGGTGTGCAGCTTGCTGGCCGCGGCCAGCACCCCCGGCAGGTTGCCGGTGGCGGTGATGTTGTTCTCGAAGACCACCGCCGCCCGCCGCCAGCCGTGCTCGGCGGCGAAGGCCATGAAGGCGGCTCCGTTGGCGTTGTCGGCCGGGGTGAGGCGCCAGAAGTACTTGTCCTTGGTCTTGTCGTAGGCCACCAGTCCATTGGTGGTGATGATGGGGATGTGAGCCCGGTTCACCAGCGGCACGGTGGTGGCGGCGGTGTTGCTCTCCAGCCCGATCGCCAGGTCGAAGTTGGAGACGGTGGCGATCGCCCGGGTGACGTTGGGCACCGCGTCGGCGGCGTCGCCGGTGTCGTCGACCGGCACGCAGGTGAACTTGTGCCCCATCACGCCACCGGCCTTGTTGATCAGCATGGTGGCGGCGTAGCAGGGAGCACCCAGAAGGGTGCCGAATTCAGCGGCCGGGCCGGTGAAGGGCGCGACCACGCCGACGCTGATGGCCCCCGACTGGGCCTGCGTCCGGGTGGTGCGAGCGGCGGTCGAGGTGGCGCCGAGGGCAGAGCCGGCCAGCGCCACGCCGACCAGCGCTGCCAGGGAGAGACGACCTCTCAGCCAGTTCACTCCAAGTCCTCCTTTACGTCCTGCTGAGCGGGACAAGGGTCATCGCCGGAGCGACTCGCTCCGCGTGTGACGTCGTCCCCCCGAGTCCTCCGGGCCGCCAGCCGTCCGGCGGCAGCGCGCCTGGCCCCACGCCTTTGGCCGTGCCTCTCGACCCGATCGCCCACCACCCCCCGGTCTTTCCAACCTACTGCAGTGGGAAGCAGCATAGTGGCGGCGACACCGCAGCGCAAGGGGCGCATCGGCGGCGACGCCGGCCGCCCTGCCGCGACGCCGTCGCCCCGGCGGGGCCGGCGCGCTAGTGGAGGGCGGCTGCGAGCTGCTGGCGAGCCTCGGCGGTGCGGGGGTCATCGGGCCCGAGCAGCTCGAGGCACCCGATCGCGACCCGGCGGGCCGCGTCGCGGACCGCCCCCGAGCGTGCCCGCACCGAGACGATCGCCAGCCCCGCGGCGGCGGCCCAGTCCCGGCTGGCGAGGGCGGCGAGGAGAGGGTCCAGCTCGGCGTCGTCCGGAGCGGCCAGGGCCAGCTCGGCCCAGGCGGCGTACCCGTCGCAGAGCCGGTCCTGAGGAGCCGCCTTGGCCACCTCCAGCGCTTCGGCCGGTCGGCCGGCGGCGAGGAGCAGGCTCGCGAGCGCCCGCCGCGCCGGCAGATGGGAGCGGTCGTGCTCCAAGGCCAGGCGGAGCTCGGGCTCCGACCCGCCAGCGGCGAGACGGTCCGCCGCCGACGGGACCAGCCGATCGAGGAAGCGCTCCACCACCGCGGCCGGCTGGGCGCCGACGAACTCAGCCACGACCCGACCGTCGCGGAAGGCCTTGACGGCGGGGATCCCGCGGATGGCATGCGCCTGGGCCAGCTCGGGGCTGCGGTCGGTGTCGACCTTGGCCAACTCCACCGCCCCGGCGCGGGCCAGGACCGCGCGCTCCAAGGTCGGACCCAGCTGCCGGCACGGGGCGCACCAGGTGGCCCAGAAGTCGACCACCACCGGCACCCTCCGCGAACGGTCGACGACGCGAGCCTGGAAGGCCGGGGTCTCGACGTCGAAGACCGGGGCGGACACCGTCTGGGGCTGGGTCACGGGGCCGCGCTGGGGACGGCGCCGACTACGGGGTCGGCCGACGGCGGTCGTCGGTCTCCACCACCCCGGTGCCGTGGGAGCAGACCCGGTCCGCCCAGGCGAGGTAGTTCTGGACGATGCGCACCGCCGACGGCACCAGCGAGCGCCGCCGAGCCTCGGCGGTGTCGGCGTGCACGGACAGCGCCGCGTGGACCTCGTCCACGTGGGCGCGAAAGTCGTCGAAGGTCAGCCGGGCCTGCCCCAGCGCGATCCAGAGGTGCTCCGCGAAACCCAGCGCGCGCATCGCGCGCTGGGCATCACGGACATCGAACAGGCACGTTCCCTTGCGACGATCGTGCAGGAATCCGCACTGCCAGGGGTCGTAGAGGGAATTCCGGGCAGGCGGAAGGTCGGGGTGCAGTCGTCGAAAGGGGCGAGGGGCCGGCGGCTTCCCGACGGCCGTCGAGGCCATCAGACCGTGCGGATCCGCCCCGCACGGGGACCCTTGGGGCTGGGCTCGATCTCGAACTCCACCTGGAGCCCGCGAGTCAGCTGCTCGAACGACGTGCCTTCGACACTCGAGCGATGAAAGAAGTACTCGACACCGTCCTCCGCGGCCAGGAAGCCAAAGCCGCGCTCGTTGAGGGATTTGATTGTTCCGATCGCCATACCGTTTCTCCGTTGCCGCTGATGCAGCCGACCTCGCGGGGGCTCTGGTGGTTCGTCAGGCCCGCGAGGAGCACCTTCGGCGAACGTCCCTGCCGTAGCAGAGCCCCCTCAGAGTAACACAGGCCTGCCGACGGAGTCGCCACCCCCTTTGGACGGAGGGCGGTCCGGCGCGCCGTCGCGCACGGGTCGCCGAGGGCCGGCCCCGGCTGGTCGTGGCACCATCGGAGCCGGCGAGCCGGCCCAGCCGCGGCCCGGCCGACCCAGGGAGGCGTGCCATGCCGGAGCCGGTCATCGTCGCCTGCGGCCGCTCGCCGATCGGGCGGGCCGGTAAGGGCTCGCTCGTCGACTGGCGCCCCGACGACCTCGGCGCCCACGTCCTCCGGGCGGTCCTCGACCAGGTGCCGGCCCTCGACCCGAGCACCATCGAGGACGTGCTCTGCGGCTGCGGTCGACCCGGCGGTGAATCCGGCTTCAACCTCGGCCGGGCGATCAGCCTGCTCGCCCGGATCGACGCGCCCGGCACCACCGTGACCCGCCACTGCGGCTCCTCCCTGCAGACGACCCGGATGGCGGCCCACGCCATCCGCGCCGGCGAGGGGGACGTCTTTGCCTCGGTCGGGGTGGAGGCCGTCAGTCGATACGTGAACGGCACCTCGGACCTCCCTGCCGCCCGCAATCCCCGCCTGCAGGCGGCCAACCCCGAGGGGCTGCCGGAGCTGTACCTGGCGATGGGGCTCACGGCCGAGAACGTCGCCGATCAGGAGGGGGTCACCCGCGACGAGATGGACGCGTTCGCGGTCCGCAGCCAGGCCCGGGCGGTCGCCGCTCAGCGGGACGGCTACTTCGCCCGCGAGATCATCCCCGTCCCGCTGGCTGGCGGCCGGGTCCTCGACCGCGACGACGGGCCCCGCCCGGGGACGACGCTGGAGGTGCTCGCCGCCCTGTCGCCCGCCTTCCGCGAGGATGGCCGGGTCACCGCCGGCAACAGCTGCCCGCTCAACGACGGCGCCGCCGCGGTCATCGTGCTGTCGGACACTCGGGCGGCTCAGCTCGGCCTCCAGCCGCTCGCCCGGATCGTCGCCACCGGGGTGTCGGCCCTGCGGCCCGAGGTGATGGGCCTCGGTCCGATCGAGGCCAGCCGACAGGCGCTCCGGCGGGCGGGGTTGACCATCCAGGACATCGACATCGTGGAGATCAATGAGGCCTTCGCCGCCCAGGTGATCCCTGCGGCCCGGGGGATCGGCCTGGACCCCATGGGTGAGGCCCTCAACCCATTCGGGGGGGCCATCGCGCTCGGTCACCCGTTCGGGATGACCGGGGCCCGGATCACCTGCACGCTCCTCAACGGGCTCCGCACCCGGGACCAGACCCTGGGCCTGGAGACCATGTGCGTGGGCGGCGGCCAGGGGATGGCGATGGTGCTGGAGCGGCTCGCCTGAACGGGAGGGAGCGAGCGGCGCGGCAGCGGCGAGGGGCGCGGCGCGCGGCCGAGCGGGGGGGCCGCGCCCGTGGCACCATCGGGGCGCACCGAGCCGGTCCAGAAGTGACCGGCCCGCCACGGGAGGCACGCCATGCCGGAGCCGGTCATCGTCGCCTGCGGCCGCTCGCCGATCGGGCGGGCCGGCAAGGGCTCCCTCGTCGACTGGCGCCCGGACGACCTCGGCGCCCACGTGCTCCGGGCGGTCCTCGACCAGGTGCCGGCCCTCGACCCGCGCACCATCGAGGACGTCCTCTGCGGCTGCGGCCTTCCCGGGGGCGAGGCCGGCTTCAACCTCGGGCGGGCGATCAGCCTGCTGGCCCGGGTCGACGCTCCGGGCACCACCATCACCCGCTACTGCGCCTCGTCCCTGCAGACGACCCGGATGGCGGCCCACGCCATCCGTGCCGGCGAGGGTGAGATCTTCGCCTCGATCGGGGTGGAGACCGTCAGCCGGTACGTGAACGGCACCTCGGACCCGATCGGCGCACGCAACCCGAGGCTGCTGCCGGGCAACCAGGAGGGCCTGCCCGACCTGTACATCGCGATGGGGCTCACGGCCGAGAACGTCGCCGACCAGGAGGGGATCACCCGCAACGAGATGGACGCCTTCGCGGTCCGCAGCCAGGCCCGGGCGGTGGCCGCCCAGCAGGATGGCTTCTTCGCCCGCGAGATCGTCCCCGTCCCGCTTGCCGACGGTCGCGTGATCGACCGCGACGACGGGCCCCGCCCCGGCACCACCTTGGACACGCTGGCGACCCTGAAGCCGGTCTTCCGTGAGGACGGGCGGGTCACCGCCGGAAACTGCTGCCCGCTCAACGACGGCGCCGCCGCGGTCATCGTGATGTCGGATGCACGGGCGGCTCAGCTCGGCCTGCGGCCGCTGGCCCGGATCGTCGCCACCGGGCTCTCGGCCCTGCGGCCCGAGGTGATGGGCCTCGGCCCCATCGAGGCCAGCCGGCAGGCGCTCCGGCGAGCCGGGATGTCGATCCAGGACATCGACATCGTGGAGATCAACGAGGCCTTCGCCGCCCAGGTGATCCCCGCGGCCCGGGGGATCGGCCTCGACCCCATGGCCGAGGGGCTCAATCCATTCGGCGGCTCGATCGCGCTCGGTCACCCGTTCGGGATGACCGGGGCCCGGATCACCTGCACGCTCCTGAACGGGCTCCGCACCCGGGACCAGACCCTGGGCCTGGAGACCATGTGCGTGGGCGGCGGCCAGGGGATGGCGATGGTGCTGGAGCGGCTCGCCTGAGTCCGGACGACCGTCCGGTCTGCCGCTCCCCGCCCCCTCCCCCCGCGATCTCACCCCAGCGAGCCGACGGGGTGCGGGCACCGGACGCACCCGTCGCAGCGGCCCTGTCGCGCCGGTCGTCCTGATCTCGGCTGGAGGACCTCCACCCAGGACGGCGCCGCGACGACCGCAGCGGTCACCGCGACCCTAGCCGAGCGCCGGACGGCCGCCCACGACGAGGCACGACCGAGCCTGGCGCGCCATCGCCCGATCTCACCCGGATGGGCGCCCAGCCGCCGGGCGCCCGGCCGTCCCAGCGAGGCTCGCCGGCCAGCCTTGGGTACGGAGTTGCCGTGCTCGATCCATCTGAGTCCCGCTCGGGTCGGGCCTCGGCGCGGCGGCGGACCGGTGGCCGACGCGGGCAAAGCATCCGGGCACAGCCCGTGAGGGCGTGTCAGCCGCCGGACGCCCCCGGCCGCGCGGCCCGCAGGAGCGCAGCGCACCCGACGAGCGCGACGAGGATCGCGACCCCTTCGAGCCGGAGGTCGCGCGCACCCTCGGTCCAGGACACGATGATCGCGGCGACGAAGCAGACGAGGGCGAGCACGGTCCAGCCCCGGCGCCTGCGCCACGCGGTGCGGTCCGGTTCTGAGGAGGACGCAGGCATCGCCCGGCACGATACGGGGACGGAGTGCGAACACGGGAGGGATCGCAGCCCCCGGCTACCCTCAGGGCATGGCGATCGTCGAGGCGGCGCGTCCCCGTCGGCCGGTGGCCGACCCCGACCAGCGCCACCAGCGCCGCTCGCCGCGGCGCCCCGGCTGGCGCCGCGCGCGTCGGGGCGGCGCCGTCGCGGTCCTCTGCGTGCTGGGACTGGGGGTGGCCTCGGTCGGAGCCACCTGGATGGCGACGCCGTCGACCGCTCACATCCTCGGCCGGGTCGCCGCCATCGACCGAGCCCACCACGGGACCCTGCTGGCGCCGGCGGCGGTCCCGCGGCGCCTGGCTGAGGCGCTGGTCGCGGTCGAGGACACCCAGTTCTATCAGGACCACGGGATCAACCTCGAGGGCCTCCTGCGAGCCGGGGCCTACGACCTCGTCCACCGCTGCACCTGCCAGGGCGGATCCACCATCACGCAGCAGCTGATCGAGGACGTGTACCTGCGCGGCTGGGACGGGACGCTTCCCGGCCGGTGGGTGGACATGGTCCTCGCGCTCAAGGCCGAGACCCGCCTCAGCAAGCGGCAGATCCTCGCCGCGTACCTGTCCGAGGTGTACCTGGGCGGCGGAGCGTACGGAGCGGCGGCGGCGAGTCGACTGTATTTCCACCGCCCGCTGCGCGATGACACGCTGGCCGACGTCGCCCTCCTCGCCGGGCTCCCGCAGGCGCCGACGGCGCTCGACCCCCTCCTCCACCCCGCCGCGGCCCGCGAACGTCGCGAGCAGGTGCTCCAGGCGATGGTGGCGGCGGGGGACATCGCCCCGGCCACCGCCCGCGCCGCCGAACGGCGGCCGGTCTGAGGCGGCCGCCACCGCCGCCGGGGCACATTCCCGCGATCGCGCACGCCAGCTCGCGCCGGCTGGCCAGGGCTGACGCCTGTGATAGACTCCGCGGTCGCGCCGAGGTAGCTCAGTTGGTAGAGCACGGGTCTGAAAAACCCGGTGTCGCCGGTTCGATCCCGGCCCTCGGCACCCGGGTTGTGAGATCGAAATGAATCCGGCCGCTTGGAACCTACAGTGTACCCGTCCCGAAGGCCCCTTTGATCACCGCGGCGAGAATCAGCCCCCTGCCCCCTCTGCACCGGCGATTGCAACCCCGGGGGGGTCTGGCGCACCGATCTCACTCCGGTCCAGACCCGATTCCTCGCCGCCCTCGCGGTGCTGACGCCATCTCGAATCTGGGCCGCCGCGAGTTCAGCCCCTCCTCCGCCGAACAGGCACACGCCGGCCCGGGGACGCCCCCGGACCACTCATCCCAGCCTGAACTCACCGTCGTTTGGCCATCCGCCCACCCTGCTGTCGAAGCCGGGTCAGAGGCGTGTGGCGTTCCTCTCCCATGTCCGCGGCCCGCGCCTCACACGTCAACCACGGCAAACGGCGTCATCACTGGGGGACCTGGTGCAACGTGCAGGCGGGACTTCTTACTCAGCTCAAGCACCAGGCACCCAATTGTGATCGACCCGCTGCCGCTGGCGTCTCCGCAGAGACAGACCGGGACTGAGGTATCGCTCAGGGTCTCCTTGATCGCCTCAACGCCGAACGGCCGGTGTCGATCTACAACTGCCCTCTCCACGCAGCGGAGCCTCTCCTCACTCGTGGCCGGCGTCAACGCTCTCGGATTCAAGCCCTGGCGGAGATCCTTGCTCGCGAGCGGATGATTGGTGTGACAGACGACAGCGCTTCCCGCCAGCAACTCAGTCACACCGCCAGCTGAGCACTCGAAATCGGCCACATTCCGCGGGTCACCAACCATGTAGTTCTGTCCCGACGCATGCTGGATCCCACTCAGGAAGTCACGCACCGCGCCCACCGATCGCATCGTCAGAACTGAGCGCACTACAAACGCCACTGGGAGGCCGCCGGCATCGGGCTGAAGCTGCATCAGCGTATTGCAGCAGACGCCGACCCCCGCACTGTTGAGCCCGTTCAACGCTATGAGCCCGGCAACAGTGTATACCAAAATGCTCATCCCGTCGTCGTCGTGAATCCTGAGCAAGACTTGGCCGCCATCGAGGTACGCAGGCACGTCCATATTCTGCGCTAGGAGTGCACCTCCGTGCGGTCCATCGCGGAAGCCCATGGCCGTACACGCCCGCCCCAACCCCTTGGGACTGGGCCGCCTACCGCACCAAAACCACCACTCCTCGTCTTGCCATTGGAATGCCATCAACTCGCGTGGGTCCACACACCCGCCCTGAGCCACTCCCTCGACCTCTGCGTGCAGGTCTGGACACCACCTCATGATGGCCGGCACAAAGTTAGTCGCCGCCAGCCACATCTCCAAGTACTCTTCGAAAGAGGAGGCCACGCGTCGCGCCACCGCCTCCTTCCAGCGCTGAAGTCCGTCCTGAACCTCGTCCCGCAACTGCTCCCCAATCTGCCTGCCTCGGGCGAGGGGCGATCCGCTCGCCTCGACCACTCTCAGCGGCCTCAACTCCAGCTCAGCCACTACCCTGCCCTCGCCATCGCCCGCGAGACGCCCGCGGACTCCATCCGCCGCGTCGAGGCCGGCCCCCGAGCCATCTGCCTCTTGCACCGTTTCACTCCGGGCTCGCAAGGCTCGGCGAGGACAGAGTGGATCGCGTCTCCCCACCTGGCCTCGGCTGACTCGACTTCAGCTCCCGCAGCGCACCCAGCATCGCGTCGCGATACTTCACGAGGTCTTCCCGGCCGAGATCACGATCGAGTTCCTCCTCCCACGACTGAACCTCCGCAGTCGTTGGCCAACCGTACGACTGAGCCACCTCCGCAAACACCCGCTGGATCGGCGCCGCGAACTTCTTCATGCCGTCCCCTATGCCCTCGGCGTTTGTGTGCTCGACGGCAAACGGGCCCAGAAACGCCCATCTTGGTCCCAGACCATCGGTCACGCATCGGTCCACGTCCGCAAGCGATGCGACTCCCTCGCGGACCAGATGGAATGCTTCCCGCGTCAGGGCGAACTGAAGCCGGTTGAGCACGAACCCGTGGACCTCCTTGCGACAGATGATGGGAACCTGGCCCACCGCACGCATGAACTCAACCACAGCGGAAACGACCACCCGGTCGGTAGCCTGCCCCGGAACGACCTCAACCAACGGAAGGAGGTGCGGCGGATTGGTTGGGTGCACCACGACACATCGCTCCGGGTGTCGAGTCGCAGCCGCCATGTCTGTCATCAGCAAGGCCGATGTGCTGGACGCCAAAATTACATCTGGGCCACTCAAGCCGTCCAGCGCCTCGATGACCGCCCTCTTGACTGCCAAGTCCTCCGGAGCAGCCTCTTGGATGTAGGTGACCCCGTGGCACACATCCGCGAGTGCCTCGTGATAGGTTACATGCCCCGTTCTCGCGACCGTCTCACCATCTCGCACCGGCTGACCGCCCGCGGCGCTCGAGTCAGAAACCTGGTCAAGATCCACTCGCGCGCGCTCCAGCTGGACCCGGTCTCGGTCAAAGAGTCTCACGTCCACTCCAGCCCGCCGAAAGACGCGCACCCAGCTCCGCCCCACCACACCGGCGCCAACGACCCCGACGTCCGTGATGACCGGCATATCGGGCCCGCTCAGATCTCAACCGCGCTGGCTGTCAAGGAACCCGAGTACGAGCTTGGAGTCGATGAGAGGCCGAGGATCTCACGAGCCTCGTCGGGGGAGGCTACTTCACGATTCAACTCTCGCGCGATTCGGGCGGTGCGCTCAACGAGCTGCCCATTGCCGGTCGCTCGCTCCCCATGGCGATAGTACACATTGTCCTCGAGCCCCACCCGCACGTGGCCACCAAGCATAATGCTGAGAGTCGTGAGTGGGAGCTGAAACGGACCGATGCCCGCGATCGAGAACACGCTCGACTCAGGCTCTGGAAGCTCGCGAAGCAGGTTCAGGACGGAGTCGAAGGTCGGCCACGCCGACGTCTGGTAGCCCATGACGAACTGGTGCAAGTAAGGGGGATGCACCAGCTCCTTCTCGATGAGGCTGCGCGTGACCCAAAACTGCCCGGAGTGGTAGATCTCCATCTCGGGCTTGATCCCGCGTTCCAGCATCGCTTGAGCCAGGCGCTCGATGAGACCATAGGTAAACGGCAGGCACTCGTCATACTCCTGCTCGTCGTGGGGGTGTGGGAGCGGAGACGTGCGCGCTCCGATCCGGAACCGGGACATGTCCGGCCCCATGTTAAGTGAGGCCTCCTCCGGCAGAGCAAGCAGGGTTTCGAAGCGGTCCTCCATCACGGTGGTAGGCCCACCTCCGGTCGTATTGTTGATGATGATGTCAGGGCACCGCGAGCGGACCATTGCATTGATCTCCGCCAGAACCTCCGCTTCCAGCGTGCACTCGCCAAGGTTCTGCAGCCGGCGCCCGTGGATGTGAACCACTGAGGCGCCCGCCACGTAGGCCTCATGGGCCTGCTCCGCAATCTCCGCGGGAGTCTCAGGTATGTGGTGATTCGCCTCGCGGCCCTGAACACCTCCCGACAGAGCGCACGTAATGATCACCGGCCCGAAGCCCGTCCGCGTGCGTGCCATCCACTCGTATGGATTGCCGTAGGGCCATCCCCACCCAGCCTGGCTGGTCACTTCACCCTCCCATCGAAGTCGCGCCTCGCGGGCCGCCGTGACGCCTCCCCCGAGACGCTGAGAGACACCTCTCGCCGCGTGCTCCGCACTGTTGCGTTGATGACCGTCATCAGCGGCCAAGGTACCAGAACTCGGGCTCGATCGTGACCAGAGGATTCTGCGCGGACAGCCCGTGAAGCCGCTTGCTTATGACCGAGATCTGGTAGTCAGTGTTGGGAACAAGGAGAGTCGGCAGCGCGTGGACCCAGTAGTTCTCCGCCGTGAACAGGCCGCCCAGCGACGGAGACGTGTGCGACGCACCCGCGAGGGCGAGAGAGCGACTGAGCACTGGCGGCGCGGCGGGCCCCGTCGCTATATCACCGGCGGAGCCGGACGCAAAATAGTCCGCGTTTGAAGGGTATGTATCCAAGTAAAGGGTCCAGCTCGGAGAGCCTGTGTAAGTGAGATCCCAGCGACATCCTGAACGCGCGGTGGGTGTACAGGCGTAGACGTCCCCGACTACCGTCGCGCCGGGAGCCGTCTCAAGGGTGATGTCGATGCCGACGGTGATTGCAGTCGAGCGGAACGCCTGCATCTCCTCGGCGTAAGCAAGTACGCCAGCGCTGTAAAGGAGTGTGAGCTGAAGTGGCGCGCCGGAGGCGATGCCGGCTCCGCACTCGCGAGCCCCAGCTCCGGGATGTGTGCAGGTGGTCAGACCGTTCGTCACCACGTGCCAGCCGTGGCTCTGAAGGAGGCTGCGCGCGGCGGCAGGATCGAATCGATTCGGGTTGTGGTTCTCATAGCGAGTGACATAGAGAGAGGGCTGCAGGGGCACCAGCCCATAGTTGGGGATGCCGTACCCACCCAGGACCTTGCTCACATACTGAGGCTGATCAATGAGGTGCTGAAGGGCCTGCCGTATGTACAGCTGCCGGAAGAGCTGTCGAACGCGCGGGTTTGCATATTGGAGCTCGATGGCGGTGAACCCGTTGAACGTCCATGGCTTGATGGTGTAGCCGGAAGTCTGCAGGCGGTGCCGCAGAGTGAGATCCGAGTAGGGCAGATAGCCGTAGTCAATGCGGCCGGCGAGGAGCGCGTCAAGTTCGGCGGTGTCGCTCGTGAATGGGACCTCCTCGAGCGCTGCGATGCGGGGCTTGGGACTGCCCGAGTATCGGAGGTTGGGAACGAGCGTGGTGAATCCAGTCGTTGCATCGAAGCCGGTTCCCGGCTTGAGGTGGTAGGGGCCGTCAACCACCTGCCACAGGGGGTTCGTGTCCCATGTGGTGAGCGACTTTGACTGAGAGTTGAGGAAGTTGTACACCGCGTGGGCGCCGCTTGCGGAGCGGTCATAGTTGCCCACCGACCCCGCGGATGAGGTGCGGTCCCAGACCTGCTGTGGAATCGGAAATATTTGAACAAGGCCGTTGTTGATGAGCCAGTAGTGGTTCAGGGTTCCGTTGAATGTGATGCTGAAGCGTGACCGCGTTTCGTACCGCACCGCGGCAATCCGGTGTATCCAGCTAACAGGCGAGTCGCCGACCCAGTCCACGGCATTCGCCCTGAGGAGATTCAGCCAGAACTCGATGTCGCGGGTTGAGAGTGGGACGCCATCGGACCACATGTAGTGCTTAAGTGTGATCGTTGCCGTGCGGCCGCCGTCACTCCACACGGGCGGGTCGGCCAGGCTCATCGCATAGTCGATCGTGGTGGACGTGGATTGCGGGTGACCCTCCCAGTACAGGGGACGCCACATGAGGGGCATGAGGTAGTTCTGATTTGCATAGAGTGACTCAGCGCCATTGTAGAGGGGAAATATGTAGGTGGGTCTGAGGCCGGCATGCTCGGCGAAGGTCACCGTTCCGCTAGCCGAGGCACGCGACGAGGCAAGGGACAGCGGACCCCAGCCGGCCAGGACGGCGAGCGCGGCGCTCATGAGTAGCCCGACCCGCCAGGCGTGGTGGTGGCCGCGTCGGGTGTGGATTGCTGACACCAGCGGAGGGTCCTCTCTCTCGGATGGGGTGTCACTCACTTGAGTCTCCTACGAGCTATGAATGGACGCTGAGGTGGGTGGTCGGAATCCCGAGCGCCGAGGTCGCTCCGGTCAGCGAGGTCGGGCTGGAGGAAGGGGTGGGCCCGAGGCGGAGCCCGTCCCAGGAGGCTTTGGTCGATCGACGGTGGGCCAACTTGGGCACGGAGCCATGCGATGCCTGGCTGAGCGAGCGAAGAAGGCAACGCGCGGTGGTACGCGCTGAGGGGCGTCCTGGACGGGGCCGATGCAGCCCACAGCCGAACCGTGCCCTGAGATGGCCCGACGCACGGGCGGCCCGCCCGTGCGCTCCGTCCCATGCGACCAGCCTGCCTCGGAGGCGTACTGGTCTGAGGAGGCCACTGAGAACTTTGTAGTTTGGATCCATATGATGCGAGCTTTGCTTCCGTCACCTCGCAGCGCAGGTCGACGACGTGCGTCATGCTGGCAGCTTGGATCCAAACAGTCAAGGGGCCGTATTCCCTCGGCTGCTGTCTCCGGGTGGCCGCCCGCGGCAACCGGCGACGAACAGATGCTCGATAGCGAGCGAGCACCACGGGGCCCGAGTCCGATGCTCACGACGTGGGGGGGCTCATCGCTGGTGGGGTCTCAGCCCCTCACGGGTGCCGATCGATAGAGTTGCGTGCGTGATTGACGGTCGAGGGCGACCGACCGACCTACAGGCGCGTCGGCGAAGCCTGGTCGATGGGGTGGATGGGCTCGACGGCGGCGCCCGGGAGCGGAGGTGGGGGTGTCCGGTCGGTCGTCAACGTCGCGGATCATGGCCCGAGCCGCGGCCGCCTTGTACAAGCGATGCCATGCGCAGCGGCGACCGGGCTCTCGGTGCGGAGTCGAGACGGGGATTCAAAGGGGCAGGTCCGCCCAGCGCGGGGAGGCACCCCCGACCATGACCCATCGCTCGGGCCGGGAAGGGTACCTGCCCCGGTCC
Organism: Candidatus Micrarchaeia archaeon; assembly: GCA_035533215.1. Classification (GTDB taxonomy): domain Bacteria; phylum Chloroflexota; class Dormibacteria; order Aeolococcales; family Bog-877; genus DAHUZL01. Next base: position 30,634 of record DATLUG010000051.1, read on the forward strand.
CACTTGCTGACCCAGCAACTGCGAGAAGAAATCCTAGGGGGCCATCTGGCTCCGGGGCAACGCTTGCGCCAGGAAGATCTGGCGAGCCGATTCGCGATCAGTCGCATTCCCGTTCGCGAGGCCCTGCGACAACTTGCCAGCGAAGGATTGATCACCATCGTGCCCCATTCGGGGGCACGTGTGTCGACGCTTGACCCGGGGGAACTCGACGAGCTGTACCGAATCCGCGAGCAACTCGATCCCCTCGCCGTGACACTGAGTCTCCCGCGCCTGTCGGCAGAGGACTGCCTCGCGCTGCGGCGTCGGGTCGAGGCCATGGAGGACCTGAGCGGGCGCGACGAGCTGGATGGCAGGCTGCACTGGTTGGTGGAGGATGTGCAGTTTCATCTGGCAACGTACGCAGGGTCGAATGCTCCCACCCTCCTTCGGATAGTGCAGACGCTGCTCAACCGAGCACAACCCTACCGCCGGGCACTGATCGTCCTCCTCCCCGACCTACAGACCCAGAACGCCGAACATCGCCTGTTGCTGGACGCGATCGAGCGCCACGATGCCGCTTCCGCCGCCCAGATGCTCGAGGTGCATATCCGGCGCACCCGGCTTACGCTGTCATCGCGTCGTGAAGTCTTCTCGCAGCCGTTGGCGGCTGGCAACACTGGTGAACACCGATGCGCTCCGCACACCACGGGGTGACCAGACCGCGCGCGAAGTCGGGCACGAGCTGGCTCATGACGCGTCCATCGGAACCGGGGCGAGGCACGTCATCACGGACTTCCGCAGCTCGTCGCGACACGGATGACCCCAACTCCGCTTCCGCCCAGCAATTCGGCTGCCATAGTCCGATCGCGCGCCTGTCGTCGCTCGGGAGTGGGAGGGCCCCGTCGCCACCGTACGAGATCCAAGAGGAGCCTCCCGGCCCGTCACCGTGCCTATAGGCTTCGGAAGGACGGGGGATGGTGCCCCAGCCTCCTAGCGGTTCGTGCGATCTCCGCCGGTTGAGCGAGCGTTTGGCGAGGTTGACAGCTTCCGTTGACAGCTACCCGGGACGGTCTGCTGCCTCAGCCTTGGACAATACCTCTCATGTTCTGAACTCTGAGCGTCCCCTCTCTCCCATTCCAGACGGTCACGCCCAAGTCTGAAGAGCCGGTGCATCCGGGAATTGAGCGGGTGGCGGGATAGAGGTCGAGGCCACCGCAATGGAAGAAGATGGCGGACTTGAGGTGCCGCGGTTGCGGTAGCCGCGGGCGGCGGTGCGGACGGCCTGGATGCGGAAATTGAGATTCTCGCTGCCGGCGTTGGTGAATCGATGGCGAAAGTAGGCCAGGATCCCGCGTAGGCGGTGCTGGAGCATGCGACCCACGGCCATGACGGGGGCAAGGCGGGAGTGCATGGCCCAGAGGTACCAGGCCTTCCAGTGGCGCAGGCCGGCGGCGGAGCGATGGTAGCTCCAGCGGCGCCGGAGGTCCTCTTTGATCGCCCACGCTCGGGCGGTCTTCAGCTCGGCGTGGCGCAGAGCCGCAAAGCGGCGGCGGTGGCGGCGCGACAGGTTCTCGCGGGAGTAGACCCAGAGGTGCATGGAGCCCAACAGGCGCCATCGCTCGATCCCTCCCGCGGCGGTGCCGGCCTGGCATCCGCTCTACTTCGATCACCGCTTCGGACTTTCCTTTCGGTGCCTCGTTGCTCGTCGTTCCTGGCTCCACCCACCTGTGCCGGCCGGTCGCCGAGGGCATCTGATCCCTCTCCGGGTGTTGGCCACGCCCGGCCACTCACACGGTCACGCGGCGCACGATGGCGAGGCCACCGATGATCAGCAGGGCAGCGATGGCGGCCAGCACGCCGGTCAGACGGGCGGGGGTCAGGGTCGCGAGGAAGCTGCCAACACTGGTCCGCCCGTGGGTCGGGGTCGCCAGCACGATCCCGACCCGAATCACGGCGACCTGGCCGATGATGAAGGCGACCGTGCCGAAGGCATTCCAGCGCCGGCGGACGATCGCGAACCACTGGCCGTAGAGGAACAGCAGCACCAGGCCAACCGACGAGGTCAGCCAGGTGAGATCCCACGGCCCCGC